>JAAVCM010000017.1:11677-82276 GCA_014802345.1 Bacteroides sp. | reverse complement strand
CAAATTTTTTTTTTTATTTTCCGCGTTTGTCCGTAAAGGGTCCGGTTGAGTCTGCTCAAAGTCCGACCGATCGCCTTGAATTTCGATTGCAAAGGTATATCATCCGTTATTGATTCTACAAACGTTTACCCCCAAGATATAGCATTTGATTGTGCACATATAGCTTCTGTTTGTAATGATAGAGCAATTCAGAAGGCTGGAAACAAGAATCCCGACTCAGAAGCATAAGCATCAAGAGTCGGGATGATAAAGTGAGGGTTATATCTTCATCAAAAAACAGTGTAAATCGCAGGTCTACATTGCCCCACGTTTTACAAAACCATTTGGCGAATCGAACGGTTTACTTACGTTAATTTATCTTTATCTTTAGACGAGGATATTTGTACAAGTCTATGTTGGTTGCAATATTAATGAATATTTTCTCAAACTCATCCTTATTAATATTGGCGGACTTCATAAATTGCTCATTCCTCTTAAGCGATTTATATACGATATTTATATCGCTTTCGTTTAATTCTATGGCATGAAAAAAATTCGCTAAAGAAACAATAAGATTCCAGAACTTATAATTTATGGATGACAGTTGTGGGTTGACTAAAGAATACGCTTTCAAATCATCTATGGAGAATTTCGGAATCAAAGATTTGATAGGTTTAATTAGGTTCTGGGTAGCTGCAAACATTAAGTTGACGTAAATCCCCAAGCGATATTGTTGATCCTCTGTCATAGAGCGGTAATCTGTTCCAAAAGCTTGAATTTCTTGATTGGCAGCAACTAATTGAGACGTTTCGTTAATGATGGTATTAACTTTCTCTTTAATCTCTGTCTCAGCTAATTTATACATTCGAAATTCCCTCTTTGTTACCAAGGTAAAGATTTCTTCAAGTCGTTTTTGACGGGATCTTCCGATAAAGAATATGACACCACAGGTTGCCAAAGATGCAATTCCAATTGTCCAACCTATGGGACCCGCTAAGGCTAACAAAGCCTGACCAGCTGCCATTCCTCCACCACCAGCTGCCAAGGCTCCGCCTCCAAGCCATGCCAGAGCTGCGTTTGTGGCAGCAGCTCCTCCTAAGGCAGAGATTGCGGTACCTGTGGACGCGACTCCAAATGTTGTAGCGACTCCCATCGCTACAGTGGGGCCAAAGGCTGCGACACCGACACCTAAAGCACCACCAGCAGCTCCTGCCATAGCATTCTTAGCTATGAATTCATCATATTCTTTTTCAATCCTTTCAGCTTGGAGTTTCCATGAAGAAGATAGTTTTTTAACTTCTTCATATTTCAAGGCCTCCTCCGCTGGTACGCCTCTGATACAATCGAAACTACGTTGAATATCAAGTAGAGCATTATATACCTTTCCGGATGCAAGTCCTAAATATTCAATATTCGTATTAACGCTTACAAGGACATCTTTAACTTGCTTTTCAGCTTGTTGTAAAGGGGATTCTTTTGTCGCCATATTTAAACTATAAAATATTTATCAATGTCATTTTTTGTTTTTAAAGGATTATTTACGCCTCGTTCTTCCGCAATAATACCCGTCTGTTCAAATGTTTCCCGTATATTTTTACTATCAGCGATCATTTTAACAAAATTAGAGAAATTATCATCATTATAATAGATGCTTAGTTCTTTGAGACTATTAATATAGTCCTCTATAATACATCGCTCTTTTTTTGCAAAATTTGCCCTATGTTTAGCGCTTATGATATTCATGGACATTTTAAACTCTCCATATAGAGCCACCGAAAACCTACCTACTCCAACAATATTGAGACGAACAAAGAACTCTACAGGATTGAAGTTGCCACCTCCTTTAATGAATGAGCGTATAGTTGCATCGCTAATATCCATAGCACAAAATGTGCCATGGGCAACAGTAAGCATCCTTGTCAACGTTGGATTCTTGAATGGCTTGCATTTTCTCCAAATCTCATTCCACGAATAATGTCTATTCCCCTTAGACTTATATAGCGCAATAAATCTTCGTAAAGAGTAGAATAATCGGACGATTAGTTCATTAATCACAACTGGTATTGACTGTGTTATACTAAATCTGAGGTCTACTCCTTGCTTATAAACCTCAACGGCTATGTCGCATATGCGTCTATCAAACTCGGAGGTAGAAATACCCAGTTCTCGCTTTAACACAATGATACTGTTCACCCATGACCATATTGGAGAGGGAATCCCCATGCCTCTGCCAGAACTGCTGCTTGAGCCAGCTACATCAGATACTAAGTGTCCAAACCAATTTACAAAACCACAAAATAATTTTCCTAAGAATGAAGTGCCTTTAAGACGGAATTTCCCATTTGCATCTTCAAGAGTTACAAGCTGCCCGTCTGTTACAAAATGAGATTGGTTAGTAAACTGGTCTATTATAGAAAACATAAGACCTATTAGAGTAGGTTGATGTCCTAATGATTTAAAATGATGATTAGACGGACTCAAATCAAAAACATCCATTCCTGCGTCTCCACATCCTCTTTGATCATAAGGAACCTTGAAATGGTCTTCTAAATAAGCAAGAGGAGTGGATTTATATTTTTGAGGATTCCAACCATTGAGCTTGGCGAATTTCTCAACCCCCTTATTTATCCATTTATCTGCTGTTTCTCCGATAATAGAATTATTGTTTGGAGCACCTACCAAAAATATATCAATTAATCCACAAAGCATACCACTACCGACAGATAGGGTATAGTCAATCTTATCACAATGTGATTGTAGAGTCTTTACACTCTCTATTGTTTCATCAATTGTCTCTAAATCCATACACGCATCTTGGAGCGCATTGGTAATAACCGATGATGTCTTGAATCCTGTATCATCAATGGTTAAATCGACCACAATAGCAGAATCAGAATTATGAGAGTTTGCGTTATCATTAGTAAGAGTATTCACGATATTAAAGGCGGTGTATTAATAAAAGTTAAAAGATTTAATTTTGATTCATTCAATGTGATTCAGAAGCGTTCAGTGGGGTTGAAAACGCAAAATTTTCAGGATTCGCTGACAATTTGCTGACAAAAATTGAATGAAAAATCCCGTAAGAATTGATTGTTAATCACTTACGGGATTTATGGGTGCCCAGAACAGGACTCGAACCTGCACGCCTTGCAGCACTCGCACCTGAAACGAGCGCGTCTACCATTCCGCCACCTGGGCTTTTGTGGGTACAAAGGTAGAATTTTTTTTTTGTTTTTACAAGTGTTTGGTGCGGTTTTTTGACAAGTTATTGAGTGATTTTACGGTTTTAGGGTAGCCTCTGTTGGTTTTGGTTGGATAAATTCAGTATTGATAGGAAGTTAGTGAATTGCGTGGAATTTAATTAATCTTTGGAGTAGGGGATTATTTCTCGAAGATTTTATCCTTGGCGGTGACCTGAGTCGGAGTTCCTGCGCTCGGACCTATGTGGCAGTTACCCATGCTTACGCCGATGACATCGCTGAAACTGATGCCGGTGACGGCTTCACGGACCGATATGTTGTCGAAGCTGACATCGGTAATCGGTTTTGCATCGGTGCCTTGCAGAACGAGTGCGGCAGCCGAAGCCGTGCCACACGAAAGGCCATCGACATGAATATCGGTCACGATGGAGTAGTGGGCGCTTTCAAGTCCTTCGCCCGCATAGCGGCTGGTGATGTAGAACAGGTCCTCCACGTCGCCAAACACGCAGTCCTTGACGAAAATCCCGCTGACGAAACCGCCGCGGTCGGGGTTGGTCTTGACGTAGACACCGCGTTTGCAGTAGCCAGCATAGTCACAGTTCTCCATGACGACGTTGCGCACGCCGCCCGACATCTCACTGCCGATGACTACGGCGTGGAGACCTTTGAAATGGCAGTTGCGGATGACGATGTTCTCGCAGGGACGCGCGGTGATCCATCCGTCGTTGTCGCGTCCGCTCTTGATGGCGATGTTGTCGTCGCCGTTGTCAAAATGGATATCCTCGATGAGTATGTTGCTCGACGATTCGGGGTCGATGCCGTCGTTGTTGACCAGCTTGGCATCGTAGCGTAGGCCGCGGCATATAGCGTCATCGCATTGGAGCAGATGGACGCACCAGAAAGGCGAATTTATCATCTTCACACCTTCAAGTGTCACGCGCTTGCAGTCGTAGAGCTGAATCAGGTGGGGACGAAGCCAGTCGCCCGCACCGAAACGCCGCTCCTCGGCGGGGACGGACGTATGGTTCATCTCACGGCTGCGCATCTGTGCAGGCTTCTGTATTTTACGCCATGTTGCAAACGTAGTCATGGCGTTACCGTCGATAACTCCTTTGCCGGTGATGGCTACGTCGTGAAGGCCGTAGCCGTAGATCATGGGGGAATAGTTGTAGAGATATGTACCCTCCCACGATGTCTTTACGATGGGATACAACTCCGGGTCAGGATCGAATTTCAGCGTCGCACCTTCGTCAAGTTCGATGCAGAGATTGCTGACGAGTGTCAGCGGTCCGCGGAGGAAATATGTTCCGGCAGGGACTTTCAGGCACCCCCCTTTGGTTTTGGCTATGGTGTCGATGGCTTTTCTGAAAGCTGGGAGCGCGTCGCTCGTCCCGTCGCCTTTCGCCCCGAACTTCGTCACGTCATATATATGTTTCGCTATGGTCGCCCCGTGGATATTGGCAAGGATACTGTCGCGCAAGGCCTCGCGCCGGGCATCGAGGTCGGGTTGGCCCGTGGACGACTGTCCCGCAGCAAGGGCAGGGGAGAGGATTGCAGTAAGGATGGTAAACAGGCCGATGAGCCAGCGGAAGTTTCGTTTCATGGTGTCGCGTTTTAAGTCAGGGGTGGTGTTTTGAATTCCCCAAATTTACACAATATTTTCATAACCGCAAACAATCATTTCAGAAAGGGGCATAACAAAGGAGGAGTTAAGACCTCGGTCCTAACTCCTCCCCTCACGTTTCAACTATTTATTTATGAGAGCCTCAGTATCTAGTTTCACAACCTGATAAAGAGGACGAGGGATGTAAATTTAGAATTTCCTGCTTTTGGGCTTCTTTATCTTTACTTACACTATTAAAACAACTGAAAACCCGCTTTGAAGGACTTCTGACCGCTAAAAGACATTAAAAAACGTCAATTGAAGGGCTGATTTCGGCATAAGTGTTAAAATGCGTCCCCTGTTGGGCTACATATCGCGCTGCGGTACAATAAGAGTCCGCCATTTCAGGATATGCGCGACCAGTCGTGGACGCGGGTGGTAAGGAGGCTGAGCTGGGTACGGAGGAGTCCGTTGGCTGCCGACTGGAGGTCGGGGTCGGCAGCAAGGATTTCACAGGCGGTGTCGCGGGCGAGTTGGACAATCTGGCCGTCTGTGGCAAGGTTGGCGATGTGAAGGTCGATGGGCATACCGCTCTGCATCGTCCCCTCGATGTCGCCGGGTCCGCGCATCTGCATATCCGCCTCGGCTATGGCAAATCCGTCGGTGGTCGAGGTCATAAGTTCGAGGCGCTTGCGCGTGTCTTTGGCAATCTTCCGCTTCGACATCAGGATACAATAACTCTGTCCCTCTCCGCGCCCTACGCGCCCGCGTAACTGATGGAGCTGGGAGAGGCCGAAACGCTCGGCGTTTTCGATGAGCATTGTCGTCGCATTGGGGACATTCACACCGACCTCGATTACGGTTGTGGCGACGAGTATATGGGCTTCATGGCTGGCGAAAAGATTCATCTGATGCTCTTTTTCCTGCGGTTTCATCTGTCCGTGGACAAATGCTACCCGATAGTCACGGAAAGTCTCGCAGATATTCTCGTAGCCTTCTTCAAGTGATTTCAGGTCGAGTTTCTCGTTCTCCCTGATGAGGGGATAGACGATGTAGACCTGCCGTCCGAGGCGCAACTGGCGCCCTATGCCCTGATAGGTCTTGAAGCGGTCCTCCTCGTAGCGGAGGAGGGTGACGACCGGTTTACGGCCGGGAGGAAGCTCGTCGATGACCGACACGTCAAGGTCGCCGTAGACGGTCATGGCGAGTGTCCGTGGAATAGGGGTGGCTGTCATCACGAGNACATGAGGGGCAATGACATTTTTGGTCCAGAGCCGNGCGCGCTGTGCCACTCCGAAACGGTGCTGCTCGTCGATGACGATGAAGCCGAGGTTGTGGAAACGCACGTTGTCCTCGATGACCGCGTGGGTACCGATGAGTATATGGAGCGAACCGTCGGTCAGTTGGCTGTGGATAACCTCGCGCTCCTTTTTGCGNGTCGAACCTGTCAGCAGNCGGACATTTATNCCCATCGGAGCNACCATCTTGCTGATGGTCTCGTAGTGCTGTGTCGCAAGAATCTCGGTCGGGGCCATGAGGCANGCCTGCGTGCTGTTNTCGAGCGCGATGAGCATACAGAGGAGTGCNACGAGCGTCTTGCCCGACCCTACGTCGCCTTGGAGCAGACGGTTCATCTGCCGTCCGGTGGCCATGTCTGCCCGTATCTCCTTGATGACCCTTTTCTGTGCGTTGGTGAGAGGGAAGGGGAGGAATTGTGAATAGAANGTATTGAAAAAGTGGCCTATGCGCGGGAAGTGGAAGCCCCGGATGGCGGAGTTGCGTTTCAGNGCNTAGCGCTGGATGTCGAGCTGGAGATAAAACAGTTCCTCGAACTTGAAGCGGAAGCGCGCCTGTTCGAGCTGNGCGGGCGACTGCGGATTGTGGATAGTGAAGATGGCATCGCGTATCCCCATCAGTCCGTGGCGGCTGATAATCTCCTGCGNGAGTGTCTCGGCCATATTGCGGATACCTGAAAGGATGTCGCTGACGGCCTGAGAGAATGTACGCGACGAGAAGCCACGGTTGCGCAACTGTTCGGTCAGCGGATAGACACCGCGGAATCCTCCGCGCGCCGAAGCTGCCTCGGGAGTGTCCACTTCGGGGTGAACCATGCTCCAATGNCCGTTGAACTGGTTCGGTTTCCCGAACAGTATGTACTCCGTCGCTGTATGGTAGAGTTGCCTGATGGCCTTTATGCGCTGGAACCAGACCACCTCCATCACAGCCGAGCCNTCGGAAAAGAGTCCGACAAGACGTGTCTTCGCCCCCTCGCCCTGAACACTGAAACTGACGAATTTCCCCTTGACCTGCAACGACGGCATATCNTCGCCNGCGAAGTCNGCTATGCGGAAGATGGAACGGCGGTCAATGTAGTGGGTGGGGAAATGAAACAGAAGGTCATGGTAAGTCCTTATGNCGAGATTCTTTTCAAGAAGCTCGGCNCGCTTGGGGCCTATGCCCCGCAGGAACTTTATGTCCATTCTTCGCAATCCGTTCATGGGATATATAGGGGGNATTGGTTCGGGTCAGATTATAACGACGGTTGTTCTAATNTATATTATATAAGGTGNGCGGTAGGGGGGATGGAGGACNGATGTGTCAGANCANGTTGAGATAAANCTCGGCGATGGCCATGTCGCCCGGGTTGGTCACCTTTATGTTGTGCGGATCGCCGCTGACAAGTCTGAGGTCGGTAAAGCCGGCTGCTTCCATGACCGATGCGTCGTCGGTGAATGTCGGGCGTAGTTCCTGACGGTAGGCTGCCAGAAGCCGTGAGGCAGGGAAAATCTGTGGAGTCTGGACGGCACGGAGTTCAGAGCGGTCGACAGCGACAGACGACCCGTCGGCATTGAGCCGGCGTATCGAGTCNGTGACCGGNGTGGCGGGAATTACGCCGTCGGCTCCGTCAAGACCTTCAAGCAGATTGGCAATCAGATTTTTGCTGACCACCGGGCGTGCTGCGTCATGGATNCTNACAAAGCCGGTCGGGGAGTCGGGGAGAAGTGCGAGTGCGTTCTTTACACTGTGGGCGCGCGTGGCTCCTCCGCTCGTGATGAGGTGTGGCAGTGNGAAATNATGGCTCACACACATCTTTTCCCATTCTTCCGTCATGTCGGGACTGAGTACGACAATCAGCCGCCAGTCCGGNGTGGCGGCATGNAGCTGTTCGAGGGTCGTCATCAGCAGGGGNCGTCCGGCAAGGTCGCAGAACTGTTTCGGAAGGTTCCCGCCGTAGCGCGAACCGCTTCCGGCGGCGACGACGATATGGACATTNTCGGTNGCCTTGATGGTNGGCTCCGGGGTGCATGAATTAAGTGTGGCCATGGGATTCAATGCGTTTTTTTTGCGGGGGGGATAAATGAAAACCCGGCGAAGCTCCCGTGTGGGGAACTCGCCGGGGCGTTGATTCAATGGTAGGTATGATGTGTTTGGTTAACTAAGTGCGTGTATCGCAGTCAAATAATCTTATTCGGATTAGTTGCGGGGACCACCGTGGTTGTTGTTGTCACGGCGGGGACCGCGGTCGCCGTCACGACGGGGACGGTCACCACCTTCACGGCGGGGACGGTCGCCACCCTCGCGGCGCGGGCCGCGTTCGCCACGGGGAGCGCGCTCACGCTCTACATAGCCTTCGGGCTTGGGCTGAAGCGCACGCATCGAGAGACGGTATTTACCGGTCTTCTTGTCGATTTCGATGAGTTTCACTTCGACTGCATCACCCTCTTTGAGACCGGAAGCCTCCATGTTTTCGAGNCGGTCCCATGAGATTTCAGAGATGTGGAGCAGACCGTCGCGGTTGGGCATGAACTCGACNAATGCACCGAAATCAAGGATTGAGCGCACCTTGCCGTTGTAGACTTTACCCTCCTCGGGGAGTTCGACGATGGCGTTGATCATTTCAAGAGCCTTGTCGATAGAGGGCTTGTTGGCGGCAGCGATTTCGATGTAGCCGCCCTCGGGGATTTCGTCTATGCTGACAGTGGCACCGCTGGCTTCCTGAATACCCTGAATGATTTTTCCGCCCGGGCCGATGACNGCACCGATAAGCTCTTTGGGGATGAGCATGGTGACGATGCGGGGGACGTGGGGCTTGTAGTCCTCGCGGGGAGCGGGAATCACTTCCTGAATCTTGTCGAGGATATGCAGACGGCCTTCCTTGGCCTGATTGAGTGCCTTTTCGAGGATTTCATAGCTGAGACCGTCGACCTTGATGTCCATCTGGGTGGCGGTGATACCGTTGCGGGTACCTGTCACCTTGAAGTCCATGTCGCCGAGGTGGTCTTCGTCNCCGAGGATGTCGGAAAGCACGGCATACTTCTCACCGTCAGAGATGAGNCCCATTGCGATACCGCTGACAGGGCGTTTCATCTTCACGCCTGCATCGAGGAGCGAAAGTGTGCCGGCACATACGGTGGCCATTGACGATGAACCGTTTGATTCGAGGATGTCGCTGACGATACGGCAGACGTAGGGGAAATCATCGGGGAACATACGTTTGAGGGCGCGGTGGGCGAGATTGCCGTGNCCTACTTCACGACGGCCTACGCCGCGGGGTGCGCGTGCTTCGCCGGTCGAGAAGGGGGGGAAGTTGTAGTGGAGGAGGAAACGCTCACGACCCTGATTGAGTACGTCGTCGAGAATCTTCTCGTCGAGCTTGGTGCCGAGGGTGACGGTTGCGAGTGACTGGGTCTCGCCGCGGGTGAACACGGCAGATCCGTGAGGNCCGGGAAGATAGTCTACCTCACACCAAATCGGGCGGATTTCGTTGGTCTTACGGCCGTCGAGACGCACACCTTCGTCGAGTACACAGCGGCGCATCGCCTCTTTCTCGACGTCGTGGTAGTAACGCTTGACCATTGCCTTCTTTTCTTCGCGCTCCTCCTCGGGGAGTGATTCNAGATACTCCTCGCAGATCTTGTCGAAGCTCTCCTGACGCCAGTGCTTGTCGGCACTGCCGGTCTTGGCGATGGCGTAGGCCTTGTCGTAGCACTTCTCGCGGACATCCTTGCGGAGTTCCTCGTCGTTAGTCTCGTGGCAGTATTCGCGCTTGACGGTCGAACCTACTTCCTCGGCGAGTTCCATCTGAGCCTTGCACTGAACCTTGATGGCATCGTGGGCGGCNCGGAGGGCAGCGAGGAGGTCGGCTTCGGAGACTTCGTTCATCTCGCCTTCGACCATCATTATATTGTCGTAGGTAGCACCTACCATAAGTTCCATATCAGCCTTTTCAAGCTGTTCGAAAGTGGGGTCGATGACAAACTCGCCGTTGATGCGGGCCACACGCACTTCCGATATAGGTCCGTTGAAAGGAATGTCGCTCACGGCGAGGGCTGCTGAGGCAGCGAGACCTGCGAGAGCGTCGGGCATATCCACGCCGTCAGATGAGTACATGGTCACCTGTACGATAGTGTCGGCATGGTAGTTGTCAGGGAAAAGCGGACGCAACACACGGTCAACAAGGCGGGATGTCAGGATTTCGTAGTCGCTCGCGCGGCCTTCACGTTTGAGGAAACCGCCGGGGAAACGTCCGTTAGATGAGAATTTTTCTTTGTACTCTACTTGGAGGGGCATGAAGTCCACNCCCTCACCGGCCTCCTTGGCCGTTACGACTGTCGCAAGGAGCATAGTGTTNCCCATGCGCAGTTCTACCGCTCCATCGGCCTGCTTTGCAAGTTTGCCGGTCTCAAGCGTAATGGTGCGACCGTCAGGCAGCTCGATGGTTTTTTTGATTGGATTCATAAACAGGTTTTAATTCAGCTTTTTAATATCTTCGTTTTTGCAGCTTAATTCGGGGCGGAATGTGCTTCTTGACATATCCGCGCGGATTTTGCAAAGTTAACAATTATTTTGCAATAATTTAAACATCCTCTCCTTAATTATTCCAAAAAGTAATCAAAAAAACGTATGGAAACCGGATAAATGACGGTTCACGATATAGTGGAATGACGTTTTTATCTGCATGGATGTTGCAATATAGGCGGTGATTGAGTAAATTTGCAGCTATGAATTCATCCAAAGAAAAAATAGCCAAGACAAATGCCGCGCGTCTGCTTGACAGGGCAAAAATCAACTATGAACTGATTCCCTACACNGTCGACCCCGACAATCTGGCGGCCGACCATGTGGCAGAGGAGCTGGGCGAGGACATCAACTGTGTGTTCAAGACNCTCGTGCTTCACGGCGACAAGTGCGGNCACTTCGTATGCGTCATTCCGGGCAATCTTGAAGTGGACTTGAAGAAGGCCGCCAAGGTAGCAGGGGCGAAGAAGGCGGAGATGATTCACGTNAAGGAGCTTCTCCCCCTGACCGGCTATATACGCGGCGGCTGTTCGCCTGTCGGGATGAAAAAGCCCTTTCCGACCTATTTCCATCAGACGGCACTTGACCATCCTTTCATCTATGTTTCCGCCGGGCAGCGCGGATTGCAGCTGAAGGTCGCTCCAAAGGAGCTGATTGACTACTGTGGTGCGGAGGTNGCCGACGTAGCCACGGGCTTGGAAAGTGAATGAATGGAAATAAGGAAATAAAATCAATATAATCCACGTCAGTGAAGCCCGCTTCTGATGAAGGNGGGCAAAAGTGATTAAAGAATCAGGAGTAAATTTTATTGTATGAATACAATCGGCAAGATTTTTACCTTCACCGGGTTCGGCGAGAGCCACGGTGCGGCAATAGGCGGAGTCATCGACGGAATGCCCGCGGGCGTGAGCATAGACCTTGAAGAAGTGCAGCGTCAGCTTGACCGCCGTAAGCCGGGGCAGTCGGCAGTGACGACAGCCCGCAAGGAGAGCGACACAGTCGAAATCCTGTCGGGGCTCTACGAGGGGGTGACGACGGGTTGCCCCATAGGTTTCATCATCCGCAACGAGAACCAACATTCGCAGGACTACGGGCANCTCCGCGAGGCTTTCCGTCCGTCGCACGCCGATTTTACCTACACGACCAAATACGGACTCCGTGACCATCGCGGAGGCGGACGGTCGAGCGCNCGCGAGACGGCTACACGCGTTGTCGCCGGNGCGTTTGCTCGTCAGGCTCTTGCCCGGATGGGTGTCACCATNTCCGCCTATACTTCTCAGGTGGGGACGATAGCCNTAGNNGATGACTACANTTCGCTTGACCTCTCGCTGACCGANAGCAATCCCGTCCGTTGTCCCGACCCGGNGAAAGCNGCCGAGATGGAAGCCCTGATTATGAAAATCAAGGGCGAAGGTGACACTGTCGGCGGNGTGGTCAGTTGCGTNGTCAGCGGACTNCCCGCCGGCGTGGGCGACCCGGTTTTCGGCCGTCTCGGTGCGCGTCTGGCGGAAGCGATGATGAGCATCAACGCCAGCAAGGGATTTGAATACGGCATGGGNTTCGGCGGTGTCGGGATGAANGGGAGTGAGGTCATGGACCCCTTCAAGGTGGATTCCGACGGTAATAACGGTAATATATGTGTCGCCGCCAATCATTCGGGAGGTATCCAAGGGGGTATCTCCAACGGAGCCGACATCTATTTCCGNGTAGCCTTCAAACCTGTCGCCACNCTNATGCAGGACATAACGACCGTCGACTGCCACGGNAACGAAGTGCTGCTCAAAGCGCGTGGCCGCCATGACCCGTGTGTGGTNCCCCGCGCAGTCCCGGTNGTCGAGGCTATGGCGGCGATAGTGCTGCTCGACGCTGTGTTGCTTAACCGTGCGGCACGTCTATGAAGCCCTATCGTGATTTTGCAGATTTTCTGAGCGGACATTTCGACTGCAAGGTGCAGAAACTTGCGGTCAATGCCGGCTTCACCTGNCCGAACCGCGACGGNACGAAAGGCACCGGCGGATGCACCTACTGCAACAATCAGTCGTTCAATCCCGCCTACTGCGCCCCTGTGCGCAGTGTGGCGGANCAGATAGAGGAGGGGAAGAGGTTTTTCGGGCGGAAGTATCCCGACATGAAATATCTGGCATATTTNCAGGCNTACACCAACACCCATTCGTCGGACATCGACNGNCTGATGCGTCTCTATGAGGAGGCATTGGCGGTGGACGATGTAGTCGGGCTGATAATCGGTACGCGCCCCGACTGTATGCCGCAGGAGCTTCTCGACCGCCTTGCTGCACTCCCGGCGTGGGTGATGATTGAATATGGTGCGGAGAGTTCCCACGACCTGACCCTTCAATTCGTGAACCGCTGCCACGGATGGGCTGATACTGCCGATGCCNTCAGGCGTACCCATGCCGCCGGGATTCCCTGCGGACTCCACCTGATAATGGGACTNCCCGGCGAGNACGAGGAGATGATGCTCACGACTATCGACCGCGTNAACGAGCTGCCGGTGGATACGGTGAAGATTCATCAGCTCCAGCTTATAAAGGGTACGCGGATGGCNCNCGACGTCGAGGCGNGCCGCTACGACATCCCGCGCTTTACTGCCGACAGCTATGCCGCGCTCTGCGTGAAGCTCCTGCGCCGTCTGCGCCCCGGCATAGCCGTCGAGCGTTTCGTCTCCCAGTCGNCNCCCGGACTGCTCATCTATCCCCGCTGGAACCTCAAGAACTATCAGTTCACCAATATGCTCCACAATTTGCTGCGCGAGTGAAAAATTGCTACTTTTGTTGTTATAATCACAGTGATGACAATCTATTCAAAATAAACAGACATTATGGAAGTAATCAATTTTGCCGACACTCCCTCGCTTGTAGGGCAATACATGAGTGAACTGCGCGACGTCAATGTGCAGAAGGATATGCTGCGTTTCCGCCGTAACCTTGAACGCATAGGTGAGATTATGGCCTACGAGATGTCGAAGCGTATGNGCTACAGNACGGTCGACGTGACCACGCCCCTCGCNGTCGCTCCCTCGCAGGTGCTTGACGAGGAGGTGGTGCTGGCTACCATTTTCCGCGCCGGCATACCGTTTCATCAGGGTTTCCTCAGCTATTTCGACCATGCGCAGAACGCCTTCGTNTCAGCCTACCGTAAGTACCGCGAAAAGGAGAATTTCGACGTGTTCATNGAGTATATCGCCTCTCCGCGTATCGANGGCAAGACCCTNNTNATCGCCGANCCGATGCTTGCGACCGGCGCGTCGATGGAGCTTTCCTACCGCGCACTTCTGACCAAGGGTGANCCTNCCCACATCCACGTCGCCTCAATCATAGCTTCGCGCAAGGCTGTGGATTATGTCAAGTCTACCTTCCCCGCCGACAAGACCACNGTCTGGGTAGGNGCGATTGACGAGGTAATCAACGAACACTCCTACATCGTCCCCGGTCTCGGCGATGCCGGCGACCTCGCCTACGGAATCAAGGAATAAACAAATGGTAATTTAAGAAATAAATTAATGAAAAAGAATAGTGAGGAGATGAGTTCATGTATAAAGTACTAGGATTTGTTATGTTCGACGTTTCATTTTATGCCACTTGATAAACGTTAGTGCTGTCTCTACATCCAAATCAAATTTTGATATAACATATTAATCCGTGTAATAAAATCATACGTTATGATCTTTCGAGAAGTAAAACAAGAAGGATTAGAATGGGAATTGTGGAAGAACAAACCGATCTATATACCTGATGATTTTCAACGTTGGCTCGACCATGAAAGTCACGTACAGTTCTCTTTAAAACAAAGAACCTCTCGTAATGCAGAATTCTTTGTTAATGATACACCATTCCATACTATATGGTATAGTCAACTGGCTGAAATCTTTTTAAACATACACAATTTAAATCTATGTACTGGTAGGGTGGTGCAGAAAGATGGAAAAGAAGTGTATACTGTTCAGATGGGTGTAGACTCTTTTATTAGATTTGTANAAGGAAAGACCTTTAAAGTTTTGGTTGATCCTAGTGTAGCAAAGTTGAACGTAAAAAGGATACCTAATTCTGCGAGGTCGTTTGATTATGTAAGAAGTTTAATCAACAATGGTGAATATTCAAAAGCAGCTTCTTATCTTATACAATCAACTGAGTACACACTGATTGAGATTTGAGATTGTTCTTGATTTTCAAGATGTTTTCTTATACATTTTGAGAAATCTCATTAAAAGAAGATTTAGCTAACGTGAGGTCTTAGACCTCACGTTAGCTCTTTATAATAAAACGCTCTTTATTTCAATCCGAAGGCTTCTTTGACGGCGGGGACGGCGTCGAGTTTCTCCCAAGTGAAGAGTTCGACGGTGCGGGTGAAGGAGGGTTCGTATTTCGAGTGGAAGGTCTTGGTGACGGTCATGGGTTTGCGTCCCATGTGTCCGTAGCTTGCGGTCTCGCGGTAGATGGGGTTGCGGAGTCCGAGACGTTTCTCGATGGCGTAGGGGGTCATGTCGAAACAGGGCATCGCNCTGACCTTCTCGGCGATTTCAGCGTCAGACATATCCACTCTGGCAGTGCCGTAGGTGTTGATGCAGAGGCTGACGGGGCGCGCCTCACCGATAGCGTAGGCGACCTGAACCAGCACACGGTCAGCAACGCCGGCGGCTACGAGNTTCTTGGCTATATGGCGGGCAGCGTAGGCAGCCGAGCGGTCGACCTTGGAGGGGTCTTTGCCGGAGAATGCACCGCCGCCGTGGGCTCCGTGTCCGCCGTAGGTGTCGACGATGATTTTACGACCTGTCAGACCGGTGTCTCCGTGGGGACCACCGATGACGAANTTTCCTGTCGGGTTGACGAGGAGTTTGACGTCGTCGCCGATGAGGGCTGCTTCCTCGGGACGGAGTTTGGCTTTGACGCGGGGGATGAGNATGTTGCGGACATCGTCGGCGATGCGCTGCTGCATGGCGCTGTCGGCGGCCGCACGCGCAGTGTCGGAGTCGTCGGTCGGAAGGATGAATTCGTCGTGCTGGGTNGAGATGACGATGGTGTCGACGCGGAGGGGACGGTTGTTCTCGTCATATTCCACCGTCACCTGACTCTTTGAGTCGGGGCGCAGATAGGTGTAGACACGTCCGCGCTTTTCGTGGGTCATCTCCTTCTCCTCGCGGCGTATGTCGGCAAGTTCCTGAAGGAGGCGGTGGGAGAGGTCGATGGTGAGGGGCATATAGTCGAGNGTCTCGTTGCAGGCATAGCCGAACATCATGCCCTGATCGCCCGCACCCTGTGCCTCGGCNTCGCTNCGCTCCACGCCTCGGTTGATGTCGGCACTCTGCTCGTGGAGGGCGGAGAAAACGCCNCACGCCTCACCGTCAAATTTGAGGGCGCTGCGGTTGTAGCCGATGTTGCGGATGACATCGCGCGTCACTTCCATGAGGTCGATGTAAGCCTCNCTCTTGACCTCGCCGGCGATGACTACCTGACCGGTGGTCACGAGGGTCTCGCAGGCGACTTTCGATTTCGGGTCGCGTGCAAGAAATTCGTCGAGTATGGCATCTGAGATCTGGTCGGCCACCTTGTCGGGGTGTCCCTCAGAGACTGATTCGGATGTGAAGAGATATGTTTTCATCTGATAGTATATGGTATAAAAAAATAAAATGTCGAAGTCGGCATGAAAATGCGTGGATTGCGCGCTGCCTGCTTCAACATTTCTTTCATCAGGTGTCGTTGTCCTCGCGGATGTCCGGCACACAATATGAATCTCAAAAGTCTAAATCCTCAATACGTTCAGGAAGGAGAGAGCATCTGACTTAATATCACCCCGCCTGAAAGAGCGTTNCCGGAGGAGAGGGGGAAGGGGAATCCCGTGCCTCAGACGGCGCATCCCTGAAAAGGTGGGGGCAGTTTTAGCATTTTTTTGAAGTGGTTGCAAGCAGCCAAATTTGTCCACTTTGATTTTCGGGTGCAAAGTTACAAACAAATTGTCATATATCCAAAATAAAAATCCATCTCGNGTGGAATAATGAACTGCCCCGCGGTTCAGTCTGACTTTATCGGTCAGCGGAAGCCGCGGGGCAGGGGATAGGATGTTTGTAAATATTATGAATCAGTTCAGTTCATCTCGCTGCTGTCCGAGATGCGGGTATCGGGGGTGATGGTGCCGCCGTTACCGTCGCCGGGCTGCTCGGAATCATTGGCTACGATGACAATCGGGAACCGCGTCACTGCGAAGCCTACTTCCTTGTCGACCTGAAGGACAGTGGCGTTGACACCGAGATAGTGCTGGCCAAGTTCCATGTCGGCAGTGTTGATGCTGATGGCGAAGGGCGAGATGGCTGTACGGCCCTGAGGGATACCGTCCCAGAAGTAGGCTACTACTCCGAGGGTCGCGGCCTTGGTCCCTTCGGCGGGGACGGCGCGGAGTGCGGTGACGTTGAGGGTGTCACCCTGAACCACATAGATGGTACCATCTTCTTCGGTCGCGCCTGTATAGTCAATTGAAAGGCTTACCTGAGGGAGGTCCTTGTCATCGTCGCAGGAGGAGACGAGCCCGAGCAACGGAAGCACCAGAAGCAAATAAATAAGACGTTTCATAGTTGTGTGTACGTTAAAATAAAAGAGTTTATGGAAAAATGTAGGATGATGTGTGTGTCGGTTGACTGATGTCCGTGGACGGTCCCGTCGGGTGTCAGTTGCGGAAGANGATGTCCGAGCCGTCGTAGTCGATGACGATAGGTTTCTCGCGGTCGACTTTCTGACCGAGGATGTCTTTCGACAACTGGTTGAGGACCATACGGTGGATGACTCGCTTGACGGGACGCGCACCGAATTCGGGNTCNTAGCCTTCCTCGGCAAGGAATTTGAGAGCCTTGGGAGTGACTTCGAGCGTAACGCCGTTCTTGGCAAGCATTCGCTGGATCGACTTAATCTGCAACCCGACGATTTCTTCAATNTCCTGCTCGTTGAGCGGGGTGAACATGATGATTTCGTCGATACGGTTGAGGAACTCGGGACGAATCTGCTGTTTGAGGAGGTCAAGCACCTCGCCCTTGGTCTTCTCGATGACTTCGCCACGGTTCTCGGGGGTCATCTTGGCGAAATTGTCGCGGATGACGTGTGAACCCATGTTGGAGGTCATGATGATGATGGTGTTCTTGAAGTTGACCAGACGACCCTTGTTGTCGGTCAGATGACCGTCGTCAAGCACCTGAAGGAGGATGTTGAACACATCGGGATGGGCTTTCTCAATCTCATCGAAGAGGACGACCGAATAGGGCTTGCGGCGCACTGCNTCGGTGAGCTGGCCACCTTCATCGTAGCCGACATATCCCGGAGGCGCTCCGACAAGACGGCTGACGGAGTGTTTCTCCTGATACTCGCTCATGTCGATACGGGTCATCATCGTCTCGTCGTCAAACAGATATTCAGCGAGTGCCTTGGCAAGCTCGGTCTTACCGACACCGGTGGTGCCGAGGAAGATGAACGAGCCGATGGGTCGGCGGGGATCGTTGAGGCCGGCACGCGAGCGGCGCACTGCGTCAGCGATAGCTGCGATGGCATCGTTCTGACCGACGACACGGTTGTGAAGCTCGGCTTCGAGATGGAGGAGCTTTTCCTTCTCGCTCTGGACCATCTTGTTGACGGGNATGCCTGTCCAGCGTGAGACGACATCGGCGATGTCTTCCGAGTCGACTTCCTCTTTGATGAAAGCCTTCTCGCCCTGCATCATTTTGAGCTGCTCCTGAATGGTGGCATTCTCCTGTTCCTTCTGCTGGACTTTCGAGTAGCGGATTTCCGCAACCTTCGCATAGTCGCCTTCACGTTCCGCACGCTCGGCGTCGAAGTTGAGTTGCTCGATNTCTATCTTGTTCTGCTGTATCTTATTGATGAGATCCTTTTCAGCTTTCCACTTNGCGGTGAATTCCTTCTCTTGGTCGCGGAGGTCGGCAAGCGACTTTTCAATCTCCTTGACCTTCTCGGTGTCGCCTTCACGCTTGATGGCCTCACGCTCGATTTCCTTCTGGGCAATCAGGCGGGTGATTTCGTCAAGAGCCTGCGGCACGGAGTCGATTTCGAGACGGAGCTTCGAGGCTGCCTCGTCGACGAGGTCAATCGCCTTGTCGGGGAGGAAACGGTCGGTGATGTAGCGCTCCGAGAGGGTGACGGCTGCAATAATCGCTTCGTCGCGGATACGCACCTTGTGGTGGTTCTCNTAGCGTTCTTTAAGTCCACGGAGNATGGCGATGGCTGCTGCCTCGTCAGGCTCGTTGACCATTACTTTCTGGAATCGGCGTTCAAGAGCCTTGTCCTTTTCNAAATATTTCTGATATTCGTCAAGGGTGGTGGCGCCGATTGAGCGGAGTTCGCCGCGCGCNAGGGCCGGTTTNAGAATGTTGGCCGCGTCCATGGCTCCTTCTCCCTTTCCGGCACCGACGAGAGTGTGGATTTCGTCAATGAAAAGGATGATTTCACCATCTGCGCCGGTCACTTCGTTGACNATGGCTTTNAGACGTTCCTCGAATTCACCTTTGTACTTCGCACCTGCGACGAGCGCACCCATGTCGAGTGAGTAGATCTGCTTTGTGCGGAGGTTTTCGGGGACGTCGCCACGGACGATTCGCTGTGCGAGACCTTCGGCAATCGCGGTCTTACCTGTACCCGGCTCACCGATGAGCATCGGGTTGTTCTTGGTACGGCGCGAGAGAATCTGCAACACGCGGCGGATTTCGTCGTCACGNCCGATGACCGGGTCAAGTTTGCCTTCGCGGGCGCGTTCATTAAGATTGATGGCATACTTCGAGAGTGCCTGATATGTGTCCTCTGCGCTCTGGTCAGTTGCTTTCTTGCCTTTGCGAAGCTCTGCAATAGCTGATTCCAGTTCACGTTGGCTCAATCCTGCATCTTTAAGGATGGTCGACGCGGGAGAGTTGACCGTGAAGATAGCTAAGAGTAATGCTTCGAGAGTGACATATTCGTCTCCCTGTTTCTTGGCGATGTCGAGAGCTTTCTGGAGAACATCGTTGGAGCTGCGACTGAGATAGGGTTCGCCGCCCGACACTTTNGGTTCGGCTGCGATTTTGGTGTCAACCTGACGCATCAAGGTGGCGACGTTAGCACCGACCTTGGAGAAAATGAAGTTGATGAGTGATTCCCCTTCGGTCATAACTCCTTTGAGCAGATGCACCGGCTCGATAGCCTGATTGCCCGCGCCACGGGTAATCTCTATGGCCTTCTGAATCGCTTCCTGTGACTTGATAGTAAAATTATTGAAGTTCATGAGCTATGTTGAAGTTGTGAGTTTTATTCTTAGTATTGTTTTCAAAAGGAAGTCCGGANTGAACGGAGTGTGTGTTCGGGACTCGTTCAGTGTGTGTGTCCGTCCGTGACTTTCTATACTATTTTAACAAAAATCATGCCAATTGGTTGAGCTGTCATGCCAAAAACATCAATGAAAATCACAATCTCTTTCAAATCAGGATATAACTAAGTCGNCGCCAGACCCTTGCGGGTTGGCGGCGACTGTCAGTAGTTTNGGGGAGTATCGTGTCAGATATGGTTTACACGCCCTGGAGCTTGAAGGTCACGGGGAGGGTNTACCATACGTTCACCGCATGACCGTTCATCTTGCCGGGGACGAAGTCGGGGAGCGACTTGACCACGCGTACAGCTTCCTTGTCGAGGTCGGGGTCCTTTGAGCGGATCACCTTGACCTCACCGACCTTACCGGTCTTGGTCACAACGAACTGGACGACTACACGACCCTGAATGTTNTTTTCCTGCGCCATGGCCGGGTAGCGGATATGCTCACCTACCCATTTGAGGAGGGCGGCATCACCACCGGGGAACTGGGGCTTCTGTTCAACCACGGTAAATACCTGGTTGTCATCCACGGGTTCGGGTTTCTTTTCTTCGACGATGATTTCTTCTTTGTGTTCACGCACCACGTTGAGGTCGTCAGTACCCTTGTCAAAGTCAGTGGTACCTACGGCGGTGTCAGTTTCCTTNAGGTCGTCCTGCGATTTGATTTCCTCAACAACCTCCTCGTCACGGGTGATCTGGAGCTCGGTAGCTTTTACAGTGTTGAGAATCTCCTCGGGGAGAGCTTCGGGCTGCTGCTCTTCGACGCGCTGCTGTTCGGGNTCATCGGGTTCTTCCTCCTCCTGCTCGTCAGCNGAGTAGTCGATCATTGCCTGCTCGATCTGGTCTTCGGGGCGTGCCTCAGCTTTCTGGAGCACGGTGTTGGCGAGAAGACCGATGATGGCNATGAGGACGAGAACGATGATGATNACAATCATAGCGCGGTTGTGGCGCTTGGCGGACTGCTTTCGGAGCTCGTAAGCACCGAATTCTTTGTTCTTGCCTTCAAATACAAGGTCAATCCATTCTGATGATGAAAGATCTACATCTTTTGCCATATTTCAATAGAGATTTTTCGGGTTAATATATATCAGTCATCAACAGATTAATTCTTGGGGTTCTTGGCGAGGTAGTCAAGGATGAGCACTGAGTCATTCTTGTTGATGTTGTCAATCTGATAACGTGAAATCTGATTGATCTGCATCTCGTCAAGGGCGCTGATTAAGCTTTCCCATGAAGCTTCAGGAGTAGCCTTGATGATCACAACAGGGCGGGTGAGGGTAGAGTCGTTACGGATCTCACGGGCGCGGGCCTGATAGATTGAGTCGTTGATGGCAGAGATTGATGAGAATCCCTTGTTGCGCCATGTTTCCTTCTCTTTCTCGATTTTGTCAAGCACGGCCTTGTTGCGGTCATGGAGGATTTTGCGAATGCCCTGCTGGATTTTTCCGTCGTTGCCGAGGAANTGTTCAGCTTTGAGCTTGTTGTTGTCAAGAAGACCGTCGCCGTTCTCGTCAGCGAAATCGGGCATACCTTCGTAGAAGTAAACCGTATTCATCGGACGTCCGCTTTCGTCTTTCTTGACATCGCCGTTGGCATTGCGGTCTGTGGTCAGGATCAGTGTGATNGCTTCTGATTCCTTTGCTTTGTTCATCTGAGTCTGGTCTACCTTCTCGTTCGAGGGGAGCGAGATGGTGAGAGTCTGCGACTTAATCATTGTGGTACAAAGCATGAAGAATGTAATCAGAAGCATATTCATGTCCACCATGGGGGTGAAGTCCACATGGATCGACATTTTCTTCTGGGCGCCTTTTTTCTTTTTGCCGCCGTCTGATTGTTCTATCTGTGCCATAATGATTATTCTTGCTCAGTTTTTAAAGCTGTCATGATGCTGAAGCGGTTCATCTTCAAAGTCTGGAGGTTGTCGAGTACGTCATGGACAGTGTTGTAGGGGGTGTCCTTGTCGGCCTTGACAGCGATACCTTCGCCTTTTTTCATGGCTTTCTGAAGGTTGTCGTTTCCTGAGTTGTAGATGGCGCGCATCCAGATCTGGAACTCGTTGAGGCGATCCATATCCTTGTTGTCGTTGATAGGTATCCCGACACCCTTCTGAGTCATGTCAGTGATGAACTTGTCCTGATCGGTCTGTGACATGGAGAGGAACTGGGGGAGTACCTGGAAAGGAACGCCGAACATATTGATTTTAGAGAATGCTTCGCGCTGTGCTACATTGAGCTGAACCGGTTTNGAGGGGTTCTGCTTGTTGTAGAGCTGAACTGCTTCATCAAGAATCGTCTTGCGGAGAGCCTCCGATCCCCATGTGTCTTTGGTTTCCGCGTCAGCGTCACCGGCAATGGAGATAAAGATTTTCCCCTCGGGGCTTACAAGTACCGACGCGAGGTTGGCGGTCGGAACCTTCTGCTCCGAAACAGAGGAGGGGGTCAGCACGGTGACCGGCTCCTTCTGCAGGAAGGTAGATGTCAACATGAAGAAAGTAAGCAGAAGCACAGTCACGTCACTCATCGCGGTCATGTCGATGAGGGTGCTCTTTCTCTTCATTTTTACTTTTCCCATATTACGATAATCTATTGTTTAGAGGTTGTGGATTTTTAATTTTAACCTTGGAAAGTTTGAATATCTGTAATCAGGGATTAGTGTGTAGCTGTGAATGTCTGCACGATAGAGTAACCGATCTCGTCGATTGCGTAGGTCAGATTGTCAATCTTGTTGGTGTAGAAGTTGTAAGAGATAACAGCGAACGCACCGGTTGCGATACCGAAGGCGGTGTTGATAAGTGCCTCAGAGATACCGGTTGAGAGTTCGGTTGAGTCAGGAGCNCCAGAAGCAGCGAGTGCCTGGAATGACTTGATCATACCCATCACAGTACCGAGAAGACCGACGAGAGTACCGAGGGTGGTGAGGGTAGCGACGATGGGGAGGTTCTGCTGGAGGGCNGGCATTTCGAGGGCGGTAGCTTCTTCAACAGTCTTCTGGAGGTTGGCAACCTTCTGCTCTTTGGTGAGAGTGGTGTTCTTGTCCATTTCCTGATAGCTTACGAGAGCGGCAGCGACAACGGCAGCAACTGAACCCTTCTGAGTCTTGCAGAGATCCATGGCACCGGTGATGTTGCCGGCAGCGAGGTTCTTCTTAACGTTGGCAACGAACTTCTCGATAGAGCCTTTGCCCTTAGCTGATTTGAGAGCGATGTAACGTTCAACAGAGAGAACGATAACAGTGAGGAAGAGGGTCTGGAGGATAGGCACGATGAAACCGCCCTTGTAGATAGTTCCCCAGAGGTCGATGGGGTGACCTTCTTCGAAGTGTGATTCATGNCCGAACCAGAACATGAAAAGTAACAGTGCTACAACGAAGCAAGCAAGGATCACCAGGAAGGCGTTCTTGATGCCGGCTACATTGCTTCCGGAGTTGTTTTTTGCGGTAGCCTTTGCGGGCTGAGTGGGATTAGGCTTTTGAGCTTCCATAATTTGTAACTAAAGATTTTAAGTTTATTGGTTTATTTAATGATTAGTTTTGATGATTCGAGGTAAGTTCGTTTAGGTTCGGTTTCCCGATGGTATCGATTTGTGCCGGCCTTCGGGCTGGCGGCGTTTTTCAAACGATAATGCAAAATTAAAAGGAAAAATCGGTGTTTGCAAACGTTTTGCTCCTTTTTTTTGCCACAAGCCAACTAAAATACAAATTCTTTTAAGNCCCCCGGCTCNGCGACGNCACTTTGTTTTTAATTCAGTTAAAAGATATTAAGCTATATTCAAATATATTTACTATCTTTGTGCTTTACAATTTTCTAACAGGTACATAACTCAATCATAGTTTAATAGGATGAGAAGGACAGTCAGCCTGAAAAAAGGCTTAAACCTCAATCTTNAAGGTGGCTTGGGTTCCGAGAACCCTGTCGCCATCCCCCTTCCTGCCCGCGTTGCCGTGATTCCCGATGATTTTCCGGGTTTCACCCCTAAGNTGGATGTGGCCGAGGGCGACCGCGTTGAGGCAGGTTCACCGTTGCTGCATGACAAGAACGATCCGCGCATAAAGCTCGTCGCTCCCGCTNCCGGGACGGTGGAGGCGGTCGTGCGTGGTGCGCGCCGNAAAATCGAGCGGGTGGTCGTTGCAATAGACAAGGCGCAGCCCGACGCTTCCGTGAAGTGCGAACCCTTTGCCGGTTCTGACAGGGCGGTTGTCGCCGAGGCTCTGATGGCATCCGGTCTGTGGGCAATGATGCGCCGCCGCCCCTACGACATCGTACCGCTCGGCTCAGACGAACCNCGGTCGATTATGATTACCGCCATGGANACTGCGCCGCTTGCTCCGTCGCTCGAAAAACTTGTGACCGCACGTCAGGCCGACATCGAGGCGGGAGTAAAGTTGCTCGGTAANCTGACAAATGGCANTATATATATAGGTGTAGAAAAGGATTCAAGATTTCCNGANATTCCGGGNGNGGAGATTGTCGAGTTTCCNCANCTGCACCCGGCCGGNAATCCNGGGGTGCAGATTGCCAACATCGAGCCGGTCAACAAGGGTGAGGTCGTCTGGACCCTTGATGTCGTGACCCTCGTCCGTATGGGNCGTCTTGCCCTTACCGGCAAACCTGACTGGACCGCATCGGTCGCCGTCACAGGCAGCGAGGTCAAGGAGCCGCGTATTGAGAAGACCATTGTCGGGGCGGAGCTTTCCGCCATACTCGAAGGCGAACTGAAAGCCGACGGTCGTCATCAGCGCATCATTTCGGGCAATGTCCTCACCGGCACTCCCGAGGCGCTTGACGGTTTCCTCCGCTATCCCTACCGTCAGGTAACGGTCATACCCGAAGGCGACGATGCCGACGAATTCATGGGNTGGGCTTCGCTGAGTCCCTCGAAAATGAGTGTCAGTCCGTCGTTNATCGGNCGTTTCCTCGGACGCAAGTTCGCTCCTGATGCCCGCCTCAACGGAGGGCGGCGCGCCATGATTATGTCGGGAGAATATGACAAGGTGTTCCCTATGGACATCCTTCCCGAGTATCTCATAAAGGCNATTCTCGCAAAGGATATCGACCGCATGGAGGCTCTCGGCATCTACGAGGTCGCTCCTGAGGATTTTGCCCTTGCTGAATATGTCGACCCCTCCAAGCTGGAGCTTCAGAAGATTGTCCGCGACGGACTTGACTATCTCCGCAGTGAAGTGTGACCGCCTAATTCCAGAATTTAAGTCGAAGAAAATGAAAGCTCTAAGAAATTATCTCAACAAAATAAAACCCAATTTTGAGCCGGGCGGAAAGTTGCAGGCTTTCCACAGTGTGTTCGACGGATTTGAGACTTTTCTCTATACGCCCAACACCACTTCAAAGTCGGGNGTCAACGTGCATGACAGCCTCGACTCCAAGCGAGTGATGATTATAGTCGTNNTCGCNCTTATGCCCTGCCTTCTGTTCGGTATGTACAACACCGGCTATCAGAACTGGCTTGCCGCCGGAGCGACGGANTTTCCTTTCTGGCAGCTCATGGCCTACGGATTTCTTGCCGTCCTTCCGAGGATAATCGTGGCCTACGTCGTGGGTCTCGGCATCGAGTTTGTCGTGGCCCAGTGGCGTCACGAGGAGATTCAGGAAGGATTTCTTGTGACCGGTATCCTCATNCCCCTTATCTGTCCCATCGAGACACCGCTGTGGATGCTTGCGGTAGCCACGGCGTTCTCCGTCATNTTCGTCAAGGAGGTGTTCGGCGGGACGGGCTACAACGTGTTTAACGTCGCTCTCGTCACGCGTGCCGTACTCTTTTTCGGCTATCCGGCACAGATGAGNGGNGACAAGGTCTTTGTCTCCACNAGTTCAATCTGCGGACTCGGCTTTGATTTGCCCGACGGATTCTCAGGGGCTACGCCTCTCGGTCAGATTGCATCCTTCACCGGCGGCAATCTTGAACTCCTCAACCTGAAAGGGAATCCCGTCACTACATGGGATGCTTTCCTCGGNNTGATTCCCGGTTCGTTTGGCGAGACATCGACACTTGCAATCCTCCTCGGTGCCATCCTGCTCCTCGCCACCGGCATGGCTTCGTGGCGCATCATGCTCAGTGTGATTGCCGGCGGACTTTTNATGGGGTGGGTGGCCAACGTATTCGAGACCCCGACNTATCCCGCATCGTTCCTTAATCCGCTTGACCAGCTNCTTTTCGGCGGCTTTGCTTTCGCCGCAGTCTTCATGGCGACCGACCCCGTGACGGCGGCNCGCACGAATCCCGGAAAGTATGTCTACGGTTTCCTTGTCGGCGTGGTCGCAATCCTTATCCGCACCTACAACAANGGTTATCCCGAGGGTGCGATGCTTGCCGTGCTGCTTGCCAATGCGCTTGCTCCGCTGATTGACTACTGTGTGGTCCAGCTCAACGTGTCGCGCCGTATGCGCCGAGTGCGCCGGACGGCATAAGGTCCACACTTTGAATTAACAGAAAAGCTCGATTCAGAAAAATTTGACTTATGAATAAGCAAAGCAATACATATACTATAATCTACATCATCATTCTCGTGGTGGTGGTCGGGACGGCTCTGGCTGCGACCTCTCTCGCTTTGCGTGGCCGCCAGCAGGANAATGTCAACGCCGACAAGATGAGCCAGATTCTGACTGCGGCACTGATTACGCCGGACAAGAAGGAGGTCGTCGCCGAGTTTNACAAATATATAACCGAGCAGTTCGTGGTCAACGAGCGCGGCGAGGTCCTCGACGGGGTCAAGGCATTTGATGTCGATGTCGCCGTCCAAAGCAAACTCGCTGCCGACCGCAGGGAGCTTCCGGTTTTTGTCTGCACGACTGCCGATGGTGCGAAAAAATACATCGTCCCCGTCTACGGTGCCGGTCTCTGGGGACCTATCTGGGGCTATGTCGCTTTTGATGCCGACGGCTCGACAATCTACGGAGCATATTTCGCACATCAGGGTGAGACNCCGGGTCTCGGTGCCGAAATCGAGAAGCCTGCGTTCAGCAGTCAGTTCGAGGGTAAGCAGGTGTTCAAGGATGGCCGTTTCCGTCCGATTGCCGTCGTAAAGGCAGGGCAGGCTCCCCTCAACGGCGAGGATTATGTCGACGGTATCTCCGGCGGCACCATTACGTCGAAAGGTGTGGGCGCGATGCTCGACAACTGTCTGACACCTTACAAAAAGTTCCTTCAGGGACTCGGTCAGGACACGCAGCAGACAGCCGACACAGATAACGCTAACCAACAGTAATCACCCCCCAAAAACTTGTCAATCTTCATCCGTCATGGCTGATAAAATCAATAATAAAGAGGTGTTGTTCAACCCTCTGTCGAAAAANAATCCGGTGGTGGTGCAGATTCTCGGCATCTGCTCGGTTCTTGCCGTCACCGCCAAACTTGAACCGGCAATAGTGATGGGCGTATCGGTCATCGCCGTCCTTGCCTTCGCTAACGTCATCATTTCCCTTCTGCGCAACACTATTCCGACAAATATCCGCATCATTGTCCAGCTNGTTGTGGTGGCCGGTCTTGTGGTAATTGTCGATCAGGTGCTGAAAGCCTACGCCTACGATGCCTCCAAGCAGCTCTCGGTGTTCATCGGGCTTATCATCACCAACTGTATCCTGATGGGACGCCTCGAGGCNTTCGCTATGGCCAACAAGCCGTGGCCGTCNTTTCTCGACGGTGTGGGCAATGGCATAGGCTACGCCATAATCCTTGTCATCGTCGGTTTCTTCCGCGAGCTTCTCGGAAGCGGTACGCTTCTTGGCTATCAGGTGGTGCCGCAGAGCTTCTATGACGCAGGCTATGTCAACAACGGCCTTATGATTCTTCCCCCTATGGCCCTCATCCTCGTCGCCTGCATCATCTGGGTTCAGCGCAGTTTCAACAAAGACTTGCAGGAAGATAATTGATGAATTAGTTAAAATCCATTGGCTCATATCTCTAAATTCTATCCAGCGTGGAAAATTTCAANATATTCATAAGGTCGATTTTTGTCGACAACATGATTTTTGCCTACTTCCTCGGTATGTGTTCATTCATTGCCGTGTCGAAGAACGTCAAGACGGCTTTCGGTCTGGGTGTGGCGGTCACTTTCATGCTCGTGGTGACGCTTCCGGTCAACTACCTGTTGCAGACCTACGTCCTGAGTGCCGGTGCGCTGACGTGGCTCGGCCCTGAGTATGCCGAGGTCGACCTGAGCTTCCTNTCGCTCATCATGTTTATCGCGGTCATCGCNTCGATGACGCAGCTTGTCGAAATGACGGTCGAAAAGTACAGTCCGGCGCTCTATTCGTCGCTCGGTATCTTCCTCCCGCTCATCGCCGTCAACTGTGCCATCCTCGGCGGTTCGCTCTTCATGCAGCAGCGCGATTTCCCGAGTGTCTGGACGGCAGTCTGTGCAGGTGGCGGCTGGGGTCTCGGCTGGCTTCTCGCAATCACTGCCATCGCCGCTATCCGCGAACGTCTCGCCACCTATTCCAANATTCCCCGTCCGCTGCGCGGCGTCGGCATCACCTTTATCCTGACGGCTCTGATGGGCATCGCCTTTATGAGCTTCCTCGGCATAAAGATNTGATTTCATCCAAAAGTCATACACATTATATTATATATAGTATATCATGTTAACGATACTTTCAGGCGTGAGCATCTTTCTCATCATCACTCTTGTGCTGGTGCTGATCCTTCTGCTCGCTAAGAAATATCTTGTCCACTCGGGCAAAGTAAAGATTACCATCAACTCCGACACCGTTGTCGAGGCTGAATCCGGAAAGCCGCTGCTTTCGACCCTCGCTGACCAGAATATCTTCCTCCCCTCGGCTTGCGGCGGTAAGGGTAGTTGCGGTCAGTGCAAGTGTCAGGTCTATACCGGCGGAGGTGACATCCTCCCGACCGAGAAGGTTCACTTCTCGCGTAAGGAGCAGCAGGACCATTGGCGACTCGGCTGTCAGGTGAAGGTCAAGGAGGACTGCTCGATAGGTATTCCCGCCTCTGTCCTCGATGTCAAGGAGTGGGAGTGTGAGGTCATTTCCAATAAGAATGTCGCTACATTCATCAAGGAGTTCATTGTGGCTCTCCCCGCAGGTGCGCACATGGACTTCATACCCGGTTCGTACGCACAGATTAAGATTCCGCCCTACGAGATGGACTATGATAAGGACATCGACAAGGCTTCGATTACCGATGAGTATCTGCCTTCGTGGGAGAAGTTCGGTCTGTTCGGCCTCAAATGCCGCAATACGGAGACCACCGTCCGTGCATATTCGATGGCGAACTATCCCGAGGAGGGGGACCGCATCATGCTGACTGTCCGCATCGCCACACCTCCTTTCAAACCGAAACCTCAGGTCGGTTTTCAGGATGTAATGCCCGGCATCGCATCGAGCTATATCTTCACCCTCAAACCGGGCGACAAGGTACGCATGAGCGGTCCCTACGGAGATTTCCACCCGATTGTCGATTCAAAGGCTGAGATGATGTGGATTGGCGGTGGTGCAGGTATGGCACCTCTCCGCGCCCAGATTATGTGGATGACAAAGACACTCCAGACCCGCGACCGCGTGATGAACTACTTCTACGGTGCGCGTGCGCTCAACGAAGTGTTCTATCTCGACGATTTCCTGCAACTCGAGAAGGATTTCCCCAACTTCAAGTTCCATCTTGCCCTTGACCGTCCCGACCCTGCCGCAGATGCTGCCGGAGTCAAGTACACCGCGGGATTCGTTCATCAGGTCATCTACGAGACCTATCTCAAGAATCATCCCGAACCTGAGGACATCGAATATTATATGTGTGGCCCCGGCCCGATGAGTGCTGCCGTCAACAAGATGCTCGACGACCTAGGAGTAGACCCCGAATCAGTCCACTACGACAACTTCGGAGGATAAGTCCGTTGTTTTACAGTAATAAAAAATTGTCACTGTNNNGNANACAGTGACAATTGNATTTCAATCCCTTGTAGGGACGCGCCGTGGCGCGTATGTCATTCGGCATACGCGCCACGGCGCGTCCCTACAAACATAGATNNGTGCTTATGNCTTGATAATCAGTTCTTCGGTGGGACGTTTGGGGACGATGTGATGGTCGGATGCGTCGCGGTAATAGCGGATGTCGGCATCGGTGGAGCCATCGGTGTCGGTCAGTTCGACTGTCTCTGCGGGGTAGCCCAGTGCAAGCACATAGAGAGGCTTGTAGCGTGAGGGGATAGCAAGAGCCTCGGTGATTTTCACGGCATTGAACGCCTTGATGATGCAGCCGTGTACGCCCAGTGACGATGCTCCGAGTGTGATGGCTTCAAGTTGCAGACCGTCGTCACAGAGGCAATTGGATGTAAGCTCGGTGTCAATACATTGAATGAGATATGCAGTCGGGCGTTCCGATTCCGACGGGCCATCCCAATCCGTGAGATAACCTGCCCATTTGAGAGCAGGGAAAACGGCGGCACATTCTTCGGGAGAGGAGACGAGGCGGTAGCGCAGAGGCTGGAGATTGCGTCCCGATGAACAGTAGCGGGTCAGTCCGACGAGCCTGTGCAGGGTGTCCTCGCCGACAGGGAGCGAGTTGTCAAAGCGTCTGAATGAGCGGTTGCTTTTGAGCAGTTCGCGCAGTTGGTCGAATGTAGTCATGGCGTTGCCTGAAATGCTTTATTTGGCTTCGTTCTTCTTGTTCTGACTGTCGTCGCAATCCTCCTTGGGGATGGCCGTGTAGCCTATTTTTGCAAAACCTTTCTGAATGGATTCGACACTTGCCTTCTTGGGATTGTAGACCACTTTTACGGTCTGCTCAGTGAGGGAAGTGTCGATTGACTTGATGCCCTTCTCAAAGCGGAGGTTGGATTTGATTTTGTTTTCGCAGTTCTGGCATGACATTTTCGGAGTGACGGTGAAAACGGCGGTTGCCTGAGTGGATTCCTTGGCAGCCATGCCGAGCGTGAGTGTCATCAGAAGGAGTGCGAGGGTAAGAAGACGTTTCATATAAAAAGGATTAAGAGTTGAGTATTAAGGGTTAAGTAAAATCTGAGGGAATAAAAATCAGAGGTATTTCGTGAAGTTATAGCGGAAGCCGGCATAGACCATTGCGCCGTGGATGGGGGCGTGGACCATCGTGGCATCGAAGTCAGCTCCCCAAGGGTTGGCTGCATCTATGATAGGGTGTTTCTGTCTGTAACCGGTCAGGTTCTCACCTCCGACATAGAGGCTCCAATGACGGAAGTTGCGGGTGAGCTGCGCGTTGAGTTGTGCGTATGGGTGGTAGGTGCGCTCCCATGATAGTTGACCGTCAGGGGTGGTGTAGGGGTCGGGATTGCGTCCGCTGCCGTTGAGCGCACAGGTGATGTCGAGCTGCCACAGACCCATATTGGGGGAATAGGCGAGGGTAAGCAGCCCTTTGTTGCGCGACGTCAGTGGTTTCTGTCTCATTCCGTTGCCATAATTGGCTTTTACGTCCGTCAGACGGTAGGCAGCAGTGAAATTCAGGTCAGACAGGATGTTGTAACTTGCCTCCACCTGAAAAGTATGTGAGTAGGAACGTCCGTCAAGATTTCCGATGATTGCTGCGTGAGGGTCGGAGTCGAGATTGAGCAGAAGCTGGTTGGTGAAGCGGGTATAGTAGTATTCCGCCGAAAGCCCGAGCGACTTTCCGAACATACGGAGATTGGACGTCACGCCTGTCCCGAAATTCCATGCGCTCTCCTGTTTCAGATTCTTTTCAATGATGAGGGAGCGGGAAGAGGCGAGTAGATAGTGATACTCCGCCAACGGCTGAGGCGAGTGGTAGCCCCGTCCCGCTGAGAGCTGGAGCGAGAGAGGATCCATGATGTTGTAGCGCAGATGCAGACGCGGGGTGAACATCCAGCCGTAGCGTGAACTATGGTCGCCGCGTATGCCTGCCATCGCAATCAGGCGGTTGTCGACGTTGAGGGTGTATTGTCCGTATGCCCCGTAGGTCATCTCGTGGGAGTTGATGTGTTCGGTCACTGTCCCCTCGGAGTTGGACGGGCGCAGCAACTGGCGGTAATTGTCATAGACCATGCTCAGACCGGTCGAGAGGGCATGGAGGTCGTTCCACTTGCGCTCGAACATCGCCGAGACGTAGGCATCGCGCTGGACTACGTCGTAGAGCTTACGGCCGTATCCGGCATCCTGATCGTGGAAGGTCATGGAGGCTATCATCGCCACATTTCCGTCGTTCTCGCGGTCAAAAATATAGGCATTTTTTGTGAAAGCCTCAACGCGGCGGGTATCTATGTCAATGATGTAGGGGTCGGCATAGTGATGCCCGTGGGCAATCTGGCCGCTTTTGCGCCTTTCGTCGAGATACTTCACGGCAGCCTGAAACACATAGCTCGTGCCGAGGTAGGCCCAGCGGTTCATTCCGGCAAACTGGCGGATTCGGGGCGCGTCGGCGAAACCGTCGTCGTTCTCGTCGTGAGCCTTGAATGAATTTTCGCCGTGCAGGAGCAACCCTGCGCTCCACTTGTCGCCGAGATGTATATTGCCGTCGAAGTTACCCTCGACCTTACCGAGATGGTCGGCATAGACGTTGACCGCCAGCCCCGGGTCGAGCTGCGGTTTTTTCATCTCTATGTTGATTTGACCTGTGATAGACTCGTAGCCGTTCTTGACCGAGCTTGCACCCTTCGACACTTGGATGGACTGCATCCACGGCCCAGCCATATAGCCGAGGCCGAAAGGTCCGGCCGCACCACGGAAATTGGGAATGTTCTCGGTCAGCATCTGCACATAGCTCCCTGATAGTCCGAGGAGCTTGATCTGGCGTGCGCCTGTCGCCGCGTCGCTGTAACTGACATCGACCGACGGATTGGTGGTGAAACTCTCGCCGAGGTTGCAGCAGGCAGCGCGTTTGAGGTCGGAAGCCGATATGACCTCTGTGTTGAGGGAGGTCCCGCGCAGTTTGCCGAGTGTGCGTCGCTCGGTCACGACCACTTCCTGCAATTCCATTTCCAGCGAGTCGGGTTCCACGGTCTGGGCGGAGGCGGTGGAGTAGGGGACCGATGCGAGAAACGAGCCTGCAAGGAGGATTGTATTTAAGACATGATTCATCATCTGGTGGGGGTGAATTGGGGGTGCGAAGTTACGAAATTTTTGCCGATTTTCCTTTGTCATACTTTGGTCTTAATAATCATCAGCCTGTCGGCTCTGGAACCACGAAATGGAGCTGTAAGAGGCTGTTTTTAGGCTAAAAAGTGATTATGTTCGTTAATTTGTAGCAAATTTCTATCATACAGGTTGATTTTAACATTGTTTAAGGGAGTGTAAATATGACAATCATTAAAATCTATTTATCTTTGCAAAGAATAGTGTGTAATAGGACTTGTCCACGCCTAAAATATTAGTGGACTCCATGAATTTATTTTGCAAATTTTATTCGGTATCAAAGCTGTAACTCCAATTCTATGAATCGACGTATTATCGCGCTTATTCCTTTTGTAGTAACTATGTTACTTGGCATAATATTGCCCGAGGGAGTCTCCGCTAAGAAAAAAAAGGTTGCCGCACTTCCCAAAATCGAACTCAAAGGGGCGGCTAAGGACAGTGCTGACTTCATGAAGAATCTGAAGGACGCGCGTGTCTGCAAAGGTATGTTCAACACTTATTTTGACAAGAAGAACAAACTTTGGTTTGAACTGCCCGACAGTGTATTTGATCACACNTATCTGCTGGTCAACCGTGTCAACAGCCTTTCTACGACNAAGGACTATGTTGCCGGACAGATGGCCTGCAACCCGATGCTCATAAAGTTTACCCGCGACGACAACAACGTCTATCTTCACCTCATCCAGACAGCATCCGAAGTGGCTGCNGACGACCCTATCCGTGTATCGTTCGACCGTAACTTCGTCGACCCCGTCCTCAAAGGCTTCAAGATAGCGAACAAGAACAAGGATGGTGTCTTCATCGACGTGACATCATTCTTCGGCGGGAACGAGAAAATCATTTCTCCCATCAAGGAGTCCAATCCCATCCTCAAGATGCTCGGCGGCAAGGAGGGTATCAAAGGTACATTCTACCCCGATGGTTCCTCGATTGTCTCGGTGAAATCGTTCCCCGAGAACGTCGAAATCAAGAGCCGCCTTGCCTACACGACCGCAAGCGCCAGCCAGCCCTACACGGTGGTGATGTCGCGCTCCATCGTCAAACTTCCTGACGAGCCTATGGCGATGCGTCTCCACGACAACCGTGTCGGCTACTTCTCGGAGCTTAAAAACAAGTATTCCTCGAATATGGACGGCGCGAAGCCCTACGAAATCATCACACGTCACCGTCTCGAACCCCGCGACGAGGACCGTGAGGCATATTTCGCCGGACAGCTTGTCGAGCCTAAGAAAAAGATTGTCTTCTACGTCGACTCCGCTTTCCCCGAAAAGTGGCGCGGTGCGGTCAAGGAGGGTATCGAGTACTGGAACACCGCATTTGAGGCAGCCGGCTTCAAGAATGCAGTAGAGGCACGCGACTATCCCACCGATGACCCCGAATTTGACCCCGATGACATCCGCTACTCCTGCGTCCGCTACTGCGTGACCCCTACCGCCAACGCGATGGGTCCCTCCTACACCGACCCGCGTACAGGCGAAATCCTCGGTGCGGACGTGATATGGTATCACAACATCCTTGAACTTGTCCACAACTGGCGTTTCACCCAGACCGGAGCTGTCGACCCCCGTGTCCGCAACAAAGTGTTTGCCGACTCGGTGATGTATGAATCTCTGACCTATGTCGCCGCACACGAAATCGGCCACTGCCTCGGACTCATGCACAACATGGGCGCATCCCATGCCTTCACAATCGACAATCTCCGTGACCCCGCTTTCACTCAGAAGCACGGCACAACCCCGAGTATCATGGACTATGCGCGCAACAACTTCGTCGCGCAGCCCGGCGACCTCGAGCGCGGTGTGCGTCTGACTCCTCCTCCTGTCGGTGTCTATGACATCCATGCCATCAACTGGGGCTACCGCCTCATCCCCGGCGCAAAGACCATGGAGGACGAGAAGGCTACCCTCGACGCATGGATACGCGAGAAGGATGGCGACAAGATGTATGAATTCGGCGCACAGCAGTTCCTCGGCCTCATCGACCCGACTGACCAGACCGAGGACCTCGGCAACGACCACATCAAGGCCGGCGATATGTCCATCTCCAACCTGAAGATTATCATGGACAATTTCGAGGACTGGGCAGGTGACAAGGGTGAACACTACGATGGTCTCGGCGATATGTACAAGGCTGTCGTCAGCCAGTATCTCCGTCATGTCGGTCATGTCTACCCCTACATCGGCGGTGTCGAGTTCAAGGAAATCCGTCAGGGCATGAACGACGGCAACGCCCGTACCTTCATCCCGAAAGCCAAGCAGCGCGAGGCAATGAAATGGCTTCTCAATCAGGCACGCACCTGCGACTGGCTTACTCCTCCCGCTCTCATGGCGAAATGGGAAGAACCTCACCAGTGGAAAGATAAGATGCAGCGCAACATTGTCGCCTGTCTTCTCATCTCAACCAATCTCCAGCGCATCAAGGAGGGTGGCGAGCTTGATCCGGTGAACAACTATAAGCTCCGCGACTATATGGACGATGCCATGCACTCGATTTTCGACGCTACCTACAAAGGGAAGTCTCTCGACGCTACCGAGCGCAACCTTCAGGCTTCTGCCATCGGCGTGATGACCACTTACTCAGGACTGAAACCCAAGGAGCAGAAAGCATCCTCGTCAAAATCCATTTCGATTATCGACGAGTTTGCGGCTACGATGGCTGAAAGCACCGTCCCCGAACTTCCCTGCGGACTCGCCCATCTCGAGATGGCTGCCACTCCCGAGGAGGCTCATTCGTTCCTCCGTATCCTGCTCAACCAGAATGCGCTCCCCCTGACCGAAATGCAGCCCATGATGACTGCACGTCTGAAAGAGGTCCTCAATCTCTACAAGTCCAAGCGCGCGACCGCTCCTGACGGTGATACCCGCGACTTCTACGACTATCAGATTCTGACTATAAGCAAGGTGCTTAAAAACGACTGATGACGGATTCCCGCCGTGAGGACACTTCAAGATTTATTTTAACCACTCTCTTACATTTCTTCTGCAATATGCGATTATTTCTTTTGGGCATGATACTTGCCCTTTCCTCCATAGTCACCGTGGCGCAGACACGTCCGCTCTCCGGAACTGTCATCGACGAGAACGATGAGGCTCTCATCGGTGCGACAGTCAAGGTGGAGGGTACCAATCAGGCCACCGCGACCGATGTTGACGGAAAATACACCGTCGCCGTCAAGACCGGGGGTAAGGTGACCCTTTCAATCTCCTATATCGGCTACAAGACAGCTACCGTAGAGGTGGGACCCGAGGAAAACAATATAGTGACCCGGCTGCAAGTCAACTCCAATGTGATGGACGAGGTCGTGGTCATCGGCTACGGTACTGCCAAGAAGCAATCACTCACCTCGTCGGTCGAGACGATTTCAGGCGAGGAGCTTATAAGGATTCCCGCAATGAACGTNGACCAGACACTCGCAGGTCAGGTGGCAGGTCTCGGTGTGATGAGTACGACAGGCGACCCCTCGTCGGCCAAGGAAGCTACTATGAGTATCCGTGGCAACACCGGTGAACCCCTCCTCGTCATCGACGGTGTTCCCCGCCTCGGCACGAACACTTCCGACGGTGAGATGCGCCTCAGCGACCTCAATCCGGACGACATTCAGAGCATCTCGATTCTCAAGGATGCGGCTGCCTCGGCCGTCTACGGTGCGCGTGCCGCCAACGGTGTCATCCTCGTGCAGACCAAGCGCGGTCAGGATTCCGGACGCGCCCGCGTCAATTTCCGCGGTCAGTTCAATCTTCAGGAAGCCACATATCTTCCCAAGTTCCTCGACAGCTACAAGTTTGCCGAGCTTTACAACCGTGCGGTCGAAAATTCAGGCAGCGATGTCTATACCCCCTACGACCTTTCGCTTCTTGACTCCGACCCCAATGTCTACGGCAATTCCAATATGCTCGACTATCTGAATAAGTGGGGCAACTCGCAGCGTTACACACTCTCTGTTTCCGGCGGTTCGAAGAGTGTCCGCTATTTCGTTTCGGGCGGCTATACCCGTAACAAGGGTCTTTACTCAAATGTCAGCCGTGACCGTTACAACTATTCGGCGAAACTTGATGCCGACCTTATCCCCGGCCTGACCCTCTCGGTCGACCTTACAGGTTCAGTGTCGGAGAACAAGAATTCAAGCTATACGACAATAGACGCTGCCTACAATTTCTCACCCCTTCAGGTGCTGACCTTCACCGACGGTCACCTTGCAAGTATCGACGGTGCCAATCCCCTTATCAATGTCTACGGTATCGGCGGCTACAACAAGGTCAATTCCGATTTCCACACGGTCAACGCCGTACTCCGCTACAACATCCCCAAGGTAGACGGTCTTCAGGTATATGTGAAGGGTACAATCGACCTGAACCACCAGAACACTTCCAAGTTCACCAACCCGACCGCTCTTTATCTCTATGATCCGGTCACCGGTGAGACCAGTGTTGACCCCAACACCGTCTATCCCAAGGCGAAAATCAAGATGGAGGACCGCCACCAGACCATAAACAACAAACTTATCGAAGCCGGCATCAGCTATGACCACACCTTCGGTAAACATTCTGTCACCGGTCTGGCCGTGGTCAACTATCAGGACTACCACAATAAGTTTCTGACCGGCCGCAACGAGGACCTGCCGGGCGAATTCCCCGAAATTGTCGGTGTGACTTCGAGCGGCTATCTCAACGGCAGCGAGTTTTACAGTGAGCGCGCCTCGGTTGTCGGACGTGCCACCTACGGCTTCGATTCGCGCTACTTCGCTGAGTTCAGCTTCCGTGTTGACGGTTCGACCCGCTTCTCGCCTGACAACCGTTGGGGTTTCTTCCCGACCGTCTCGGCTTCGTGGGTCATCTCCAACGAATCCTTCTTCAAGAACATCTCGCCGGATGCCATGTCACTTGCCAAGCTGCGCGGTTCATTCGGTATTCTCGGTGACGACGGCAATGCGGCCGACTTCGATTATCTCCGCAAATACATCTTCTCGGTCAACGGCGGTTATCCCATCGGTGGCATCTTCGGCCCCGGTATCCTGACCGACTCGGGCAACTATCCCAACCCCGATCTGAAATGGGGTAAGTCAAAGGATTTCAACGTGGCTGCCGACCTCGGATTCTGGAACAACCGTTTCTCCATCACCGGTGAATTTTTCGAGCGTCGCCGCTCCAATATGGTCATGGATGCTCCCGCCTACCTCTTCCCGCCCTCCGTCGGCACCGGCGGTTCCGCACCCAGCGTGAACATCGGCGAAGTGCGTTACCGTGGCTGGGATGTGGCTCTCAAACATCTCAACACCGTCGGTAATTTCCGCTATCACGTCAACGTCAATATCTCGCGCACGACCGACAAGGTGCTTGACTACGGCGATGAGTCGGCCTATCTCCCCAATCTCCGCCGCAAGGGTAAGAGCTACTCGTCCCGTGCCATGTATCAGGCCGTAGGTCTGTTCCAGAGCTATGAGGAAATACATGAATGGCCCGTCGATCAGGACGGCTTCGGGAACTCGACTCTTGCCCCCGGCGACATCAAGTATGTCGATCAGGACGGTGACAATCTCCTCACCCGCAATGACCGCATCTATGTCAAGACATCCGCGCTTCCTGACCTCAATTTCGGTATCGGTCTCGGTGCTGAGTGGAAGGGAATCTACATGAACGCCCAGTTTCAGGGTGTCACCGGCTACAATCAGCTCATCAACGAACTTTACACGCTCGAAAACCGCTCGTTGCAGCGTTTTCAGGATTATCACTATACCAATTCGTGGACTCCTGAGAATCCTAACGCCGAGTATCCCCGCGTGAAGTTCACCTCGTCGTCGGACAACAACCGTCTTGAAAGCACCTTCTGGCTGAAAAAGTGTAACTTCCTCCGTCTGAAAGCTCTGACGCTCGGCTACCGCTTCCCGTCAAAGATGCTCCGCAAGGCTCACATCTCCACGCTCGATGTAGCCTTACAGGGTGGAAACCTGTTCACCGTTTCCTCTCTTCACAACATGGATCCCGAATCGCTGCGCGGCTATCCCTTGCAGCGCACCTACGGTCTGACCGTCAACTTCGGATTCTAACGGTTATCGTATAGTTTTAGCAAAGGCAAACACTCTGAATACACAATCAATGAAAGTAACAAAATATATAATAGCATTTCTTTTACTTCCGCTGACGCTCGTGTCGTGTGACAGCATCTTCCGCGATACCCCAAACGACAAGCTGTCGGAGGACGTCATCTGGGAGAACGAGCGTCTGCTCGACGAGTATGTGCGTCCGTGGTACCGCAATATGGACAACGGATTCAGCACCTTTGTCACTACTCTGATGAAGGGTCTCGGCTATGAATATGAGCCGTGGTATGGCGACCAGTTGACCGTAGGCCGCCGCGACTGGTATCAGGGTGACTACGGCAACATCCTCAAAAGCTCGCAGCAGGACATCACTACCAGAGGGCGCACGGAGTGGTTCAAATACTACACTCAGCTTTCTTCCATCAACACCCTGCTTCAGAATGAGGACCGCCTCCCCGCGAGTATCCGCGACCGCATCCTTGGCGAAGCCCACTTCTTCCGTGCGTACTACTACTATACGATGCTCCGTATGTATGGCGGTGTCCTTCTCATAAAGGAACCCTACAATCCTTTGAAGAATCCTGTCAAATTTCCCCGCGCTTCCTACGAGGAAATGGTACGTTTCATCGCTGACGAAGCTGAACTTGCCGCCTCGCTGCTCAGTGTGACCAATACTTCGGACAACGTCGGCCGTCCCACCCGTGGAACTGCCCTCATGCTTAAAGGGAAGACATTCTTCTGGGCTGCCGGAGAGCATTTCCAGAAATGCGAGAAAGATTACCTCGGTTTCCCCGACGACCGTTCTGCCGAGATGCTTGATTCGGCGGCCTACAACTACGAGCGTGTGATGCGCCTCGGTGTCTACCGTCTTGTCGAGATTGCCGGAAATAGCCGCGATGAGGTCGTCGCGGGCTACCGTAACATTTTCCTTACTAAAAATAGCGAGGAATCCATCTGGGAAGTACAGCACACCGACGACGGTAACTTCTCGACCGGCAACGGTCATAAGCTCGACCGCGATGCTTCCGCGCCTTCGTTTGGCGCGACCACCGCTGCCTACAATCCTACGCAGAATCATGTCGATGAATACCGTATGGCAAACGGTCTTCCCATCTCCGACCCGAATTCAGGCTACGATAAGGCGAATCCCTACGAGGGGCGTGATTTCCGTTTCTATGCCAACGTGCTTTATGACGGCGCGCAGTGGCGCGGCCACACGATGGACCTTCACTACACCGTTGTCGACGGTAAGGAGGTTGCGGGGGAAGACCTGACCCCCTACGGCACTTCGACCACGGCTTCCGTGTCGCGTACAGGCTATTATATGGCGAAGTTCCTCAACGAGCGTCAGGCCATTGACAATGACGAGACGTATGCCAGCTCCCAGAACTGTATAATCTGGCGTTTTGCCGAACTGCTTCTCGATATGGCAGAGATTGACTTCAAGAAGGGTCGCACTGCCGACGCCCTCGACAAGGTCAACCAGATCCGCCGTCGTGTGAAGATGCCCGAACTCGCTTCGGTGACTTGGGACGATATTTTCAACGAGCGCCGCGTNGAAATGGCATTTGAAAAGACCACCTACTGGGATCTCCTCCGCTACAACATTGCCGAGGAACGGATGACCGGTACATCAAATCCTCTTTTCGGTGTCAAAATCGTTGAGAACGAGAACGGTACACGCCGAATTACAAATCCGGTGGTCAACGGACGTAACACCGTTGTGCGCTACTTCCGTGCGCGTCAGTATTACTGGCCTCTTGACTGGGATGATGTCCGCTACCACGAAATCGAGCAGAATCCCGAATGGGTCGAGATGTAGTCCGGTAGGAATAAATAAATCAAATCGGGATGTAGGGTCAGCGCAAGCGCAGGCTCTACATCCGAAAATTTGATTGCCCGAAATATTTTCACCCCTCTCCATAAATCACAGCTAACAGTGTTTTTCATTCATTAATAACTTAATTTCTATCAGATGAAAAAATTTTTACTCTCGATTGCTGCTGTCGCAGCTTGCATTGGTGCTTCGGCTCAGGCTACCTACAACTACTTTGACGCTGTCGATGTAGATGCCAACGGCTGGCTCTGGTTTGACTCTCAGGCCAAGATCGACAAGTATGTAGGTTTCGGCAACAAGTACAAAATCCAGCTCCAGTCAGCAACTTTCGAGGATGCTGAGGGGCAGTATGCAGAGCCTTTCGGTGATCCCGAGGCCATCGGCTGGAATGCCGCGGGCGAACTCGGTGGCGAGGGGGCAAAGAAAGGTGCCATCGTGCTTCCCGGCGGATCTGTGACCAATGGTTCTGATTCTCCCAACGGTGGCGGTATCATGCTTCAGCTTCCCGACTGTGCTGAATTCGATCTTTTCCTCTCTACAAGCGATTCGCCCATCTGCGTCGGTCTCTCAGGTGCAAAAGGCTGGGTTGAGGCTATCGACTGTGCAGTTATCCAAACTTATATGAAGATGGGTATCTTCCTCAATATGGCTCTTTCAAATGATGCTCAGTATGAGTGGAACAACATCCAGAATCTTAGCAACGGAAATACCGGTCTCACACTTGCTGCCCCTGCCGGTGATAAGGTGACCGGTCTCGTCCGTAACAATATCAAGCGTGACCTCTATGTACATGGTATCAAGGTCGTGACTTATACCGAGACTTCCGGAATCGCCGACGTAATTGCTGACGGTGGTCTCAACCTCACTTTCGACGGCGAGAGCGTGAACGCTTCTGTTGATGCTGCTATCGAAGTATTCGCTGTTTCAGGTTCACGCGTGGCAATGGGCAACGGCTCGTCGCTCTCGCTCGGCAACCTCGCCCCCGGTGCTTACATCGTCAAGGCAACTGCCGACTGCGGTACCGCCACCATCAAGATTGTACGCTAATAAACAAAAATCCCAAAAAGAGTTATGAGACAGTTACTCCTCTCACTGTCGCTGCTCGTCGCATTGCCCACGTTTGCCGTCAGAAAGATGGCAAACGTGGTTTGCTTTGTCAAATTCGCTGACCAGACTGAAAACGAGTGGCAACACCCGCAGGACTACTATGCAGCGATGTTCAACGACGACAGCGANGGTGCAAATTCAGTCAAAAACTATTTTACCGACATGAGCTATGGGGCGATGGAGTGGAATTCCGTCATTGTCCCCCTCGTCTATGTCGACAGCCATCCGCGCGGCTATTACTGCAAGCAGACATCTATAAACCCTGACGGATATACCAACACTCTGTTTGCTTCGATGCGCGAACAGACGATGTTGAAATCAATGTGTGAGTTCATCGAGTCGTCGCTCCCCGAAGATGCGGAGATTGACTGCGATGATGATGGCGTAGTCGACAATCTCACGGTCATTATCAACGGAAATTCTGAAATTTCGTCAAGCAACAATCTCTGGCCTGCCAACAACAAGTGTGTNTGGGCNGCAGCCTATCTCCGNGGAAAGAAGATTGACTATTATCTCAAAGTCTTTGACAAGGCAAACGGCTACAAGTCGCTTATTCCGCAGGAACTCAACACGGGTGTACTNTGNCACGAGATGATGCACACGCTNGATGCTTATGACCTTTACAGTAATGGGAATCTCGACCCCGTNGGTGTATGGGANCTTATGAGCGACAATCAGAAGACTCCGCAAGGTCTGAGCGCGTATATCCGTCATACCTACGGTCGCTCCTTCGGAAACTGGATTCCGAAAATCGAAGAGCTGTCCGAACCGGGTCGCTACCAGCTCCGTCCGCTTGACTCTCAGACCCCNGATGGAGTGACGTTCAAGATTGTCCCTGACAAGAAAAAGAGTGAGTATTTCATGGTCGAGTACCGCGATAAGTCTACANTTTGGGACAAGTCACTTCCGGCNGCCGGTATGCTTGTCTACCGTATTGACCCCTCGCGCAGCGGTAATCTCAATGCAAGNAAGTTTGAGATGTATGTATTCCGTCCGGGTGGTTCAACCGAAAGTNCCGGGCTACTCGCAAAAGCTCCGTTGGGTGAGGNCACGGGTCGCACATCCTTCGGNGCGGAAGGGGACAGCGATTATCCTTTCTATTCCGACGGTACGCGTGCGCAATTCTCGATTACGGATGTCGTGACGACTGCCGACGGTATTGAATTTACCCTCGGATTTGCCGACAGTGCNATAAGCGANGTGTTTGCCGATATGGACGAATTGACATACGACCGCGAGAGTGGCGAGATTGTAGCCCCCGGAGCCGTGAAGGTTGAAGTGTTCGCCATCAGCGGCATCAGGATAGAGTCTGTCAAGGATGCACCGCGAGGTGTCTATTTCGTGCGTGCGCATTATCCTGACGGCAATGTCCGTACACTCAAATTCGCCAAGTAATTCCGCGAATTAGTTCTGAAATTTGAACATAACGGATGGTTGTCCCCAAATATCATCCGAAATATGTTTGACAAGCCACAAAATTTAGGGCCTGCGCNNGCGCAGGCCCTAAATTTTACTAATGNTCGTTTGATTACTACCTGATTTCGATGTGGAGGGGGGTNGCTACCGTCCACTTCACNGGGATGGTGAGGGTAGANGTNGCAGCATCATATTTCCAAGAATTTTTTGAGAGCCGTTTGCCGTCGACAGTGATTTCGGATNGGCGNACGTCGATAAGGTGGACTTTGAATGTCATCGACTTCACTGCGGGTGNGCCGGGGTAGGTTCCGGTTGCCGANAGGTCGATGTTGATACCCTCTACCGAGGCATCACCGCGGAATGTGACGAGCGAGTAGGAGCNGTCGGCAAGCGATCGCGTNGATGTGCGGTCNTCCTCATACATCACATATTCCGACTTCCCGAGATANGGATAATAATTGACCGTATAACTGTCGGTACGGTAGTCACCGGTCGACTTCATGGAGTAGTCGGNCTGAGGAATGAATGAACCGGCTCTGACNAACAGCGGAAGGACTTCAAGAGGCGCGGGATAATTGATGGTGTCGCCTCCGTGATAGAATTTCGACGGATTGCGGTAATCCNCCCAAAGACCNTCCGGGAAGATGACCTGACGCTCAGTGGCTCCCTGAGTCATGACGGGNGCAACGAGAAGGTCGCGTCCCCAGAGATATTCGTCGGTCACATCGTCGTATTTAGTGCTGCCGGGAGAGTAGAAGTTGAGCGGGCGCACAAGAGGCTGACCCTGCGATGCGTTCTCGTAGGCAAGTGTATAGTTGTAGGGGAGCCAGCGGTAGCGTTCACGGATGATGGGAAGGATGATGTCCTGCTGGTCGGGATATTTGTAAGGTTCGGCGGTGTCCTGCGCATGGGTGCGGAGGATGGGGGAGAAAAGTCCGAGCTGGAGCCAGCGCACATAGAGTTCAGGGTCGTAGGGGTGTTCGGGGTCGATGGCGAATCCGCCGACATCATGGCTCATGTAACCGAGTCCGCTGAGTCCNGAGTTGAGCATTATGGTAATCTGCGGTTGGAGTCCGCCCCAAGAGCGCGATACGTCTGTNGACCACGGGAANACACTGTAACGCTGCAANCCGGTAGTTCCGCCNCGCATCATGGTCATAAGGCGTGTNTCGGGAAACTCGCTCTTGAACATATCGTAGATGACCTCGCTCCAATCGTTGCCATACTTGTTGTGATATTCGCGTGTGGTCAGGCCGTTGGCATGGATTCCTGTCTCGGGATGCACCTCAGGTTCGCCGAGGTCGCCCCACCATCCGCCAACGCCGTCGAGAGTGAGCTGCTTGTAGCGNTCGGTGAGCCATGCGCGGGTCTCAGGNTTGGCNATGTCAAACATACCTCCCTCGCCNACCCAAATAGTGACTTCCTGAGGNCCTCCGGTAGAGTCTTTGAGCAAAAGTCCTTTNGAGGCGAGTTCATTATAGTTAGCGAGGCCGTTGGAATTACGGAGTATGTAGGGCTGGGAGATGATGACGGTGTTCACGCCATCTTTTTTAAGGTCGGAAAGCATTTTTTTGTGGTCAGGCCACTGGTCNGGGTCCCATGNGAGACGACCCATGTCCTGTTCCTTGCCGTACCAGTATAGGTCAAGCACGATACCGTCGACGGGATAACCCGCGCGACGAAGCGTGTCGACAACACCGACGGTCTCTGCCTGTGTACGATAGCCGTATTTNGACGTGATATAGCCGAGCGACCAGAACGGGGGGAGATCCTGACGGCCTGTGAGTGCCGAGAGCTGGCGGGTGGCATCGGCGAGTGTGCCTGCGCCGTTTATGAAATANTAGGAGATAGGGGTGCGCGACTCGGATGTGTAGACAATCGGATTTGACATCACCATTTCGGCTGCNGCATAGTCGTCGAACACGACCGAGTAGCCGTTGGAGGAGATGAAAAGGGGCATCGTGATNTTCATCTGACTGATACGCGGGTCACCGGCGGTGTAGCCNTAGTTCTGGCGGTTATACATCACGAGTGTATCCCCTGCAAGATTGAAACTGTGGCCGCGTTCACCCGCACCGTAGAACGAGCCTCCGCCGAGGGTGGAAAGTGAAAGGCTCTGACGGCCTTCCGCCATNGTGCGGATACCGGGATCGCTCACGCCCTTGCCGCTTCCGGCATTGATGTCGACACCGCCGCTGACACTGTCGACTCGCACCACTATNCCCNCTCCGGTTGTCAGAACCGCCACTCCCGGAGCCGACGTGACGTTGACGCGGGCATTTGAGCCGGTGAGGACGGAGGCTGAGGGAGCCTGCGGCTGTTCGCCGGGCATGAGATTGGTGACTTTGATGATNCCATCAGTGACGGCGCTGACCGTCACCTTGCGTCCGGNGGGAGTTGTGATGTCGATGTCGGGGCTTGAATTTAGTGCGGNGGCAGNGGAAGGGATAAGATAAGNTGACATCATGAACGCTGCCACGCCCATGAGTCTGGAAGAACCGATGATTCTCATTTAAATTTATGAATTCAGAGTGGTTTTACTGATAAAAAATTACGCTTCACAAATTTAAGGAAAATTATCGGAAGAATGTCGCAGGCAGATGTATAAAAAGCTACAAATTTTCAGAAATAACCTGAATCGGAGTGCCGTGCGNGTCAGGATTCAGTGGGCGTTGTTGTCTGACGTGGCGGACGTATGTCGTGGACAGGAAAATATGGCTCNACGTGGACGTAGGTGATGATGTCGTTGCCGAAACCTTTGCGGAGCGCCCGCTCGACCTCGGAGGCAATCCTGTGTCCCTCCGCCACATTGATTTCGGGATCAACCTTGATGTGGGTTTCGATGATGACGGAATGACCGTTGCGGCGTGTACGCAGACGGTGGTAGGCTTNCACTCCGGCTACGTTCATGATGATGNCGGCTGCCTTTTGNACCTGTTTNGGAGGGAGGGAACGCTCGAGAAGNTCGTTGACCGACGGAAGAGCTATCTGCACCGCCGACACTGCTATGAANACGGCGATGACAATGGAGGCGATGGGNTCGAGGATGCGCCAATGCTCCCCGAGNAAGTAGGCTGCCGAGACTCCGATTAGTGTGGCGATGGAGGAAATGGCATCGCTGCGGTGATGCCANGCGTTGGCTATCAGCGAACTTGACCCGATGCGCCGTCCGGCTATGATGGTGTAACGGTAAAGGAATTCTTTGGAGCCTATCGAGGCTATGGCTACGAGGAGGGTTAAGATGTCNGGACGGATAAGGGTCTCGCCACGCAGAGCCGAACTGATGGTGCGCACTCCTGCCACTCCGATTCCGATGGCGACACAGAGCAGGACGAGGGCTATCAGCAGCGAGGCAAAGGTCTCGAACTTGCCGTGACCGTAGGGATGGTCTGAATCGGCGTNCTTGTAGGCGATTCCGACAAACACAAGCACGATGGCATCCGTGGCGAAGTCGCTGAGCGAGTGGATNCCGTCGGCAACGAGTGCATCGCTGTGACCGACGATGCCGAAAACGATTTTCAGCACCATCAGCACAGCGTTGACCCAGAATCCGACCAGTGTGACGTGGCGGATTGTCTTTACGTTTCCGTTACCGTTAGTTTTGTCCGTAGTAGGCACCGGGGCCATGTTTGCGGTTATAGTGTTTCTCGATGAGGAGNGGATTCATGGTGAGNTTGGGATTNACNCCATAGGCGATATATGCCATCTTTGCGACCTGCTCCATTACGACTGCATTGTGGACTGCATCGGCAGGAGTCTTACCCCACGAGAACGGNCCGTGGTTCTTGACAAGTACGCCCGGAGTGTGCATCGGATTCATGCCCTCGAAACGCTTGATGATTACGTTGCCGGTTTCAAGCTCGTAGTCGCCCATCACTTCTGCCTCGGTCATGTCGGGNGTGCAGGGGATGGCNTGGTGGAAATAGTCGGCGTGGGTNGTGCCGATGTTGGGGAGGTCGATGCCGGCCTGAGCCCATGCGGTGGCGTANGTGGAGTGAGTGTGAACCACACCGCCGATTTCAGGGAAGGCACGGTAGAGCGCGAGATGGGTAGGGGTGTCGGACGAAGGGCGGAGTTTGCCTTCGACGATGTTGCCGTCGAGGTCTACAACTACCATGTCCTCGGCTTTCATTTCNTCATAGTCGACACCGCTGGGCTTGATGACGACGAGGCGGGTTTCGGGGTCNATGCCCGACACGTTGCCCCATGTATAGATGACGAGACCCTGCTTCACGAGGTCAAGATTGGCCCGGAATACTTTTTCTTTCAGTTCTTCAAGCATGATGATTTTTTATTTTTTTCGTTGGATTAGGATTCTTNCTGCGTGGAGGGCAAAAGATATATTGCGTCCGTAAAAGTAGAAATAATTACACAGACCGCCAAAAAAGGAAGTATCAAATTTCCCGGCGGTCTGTGTAAAGTGTTTTGCAAAATGTCTGAGTAATGCGAAAGGATTAAGAACGAGAGCTGTGATTGCCCTTTTAAAGGGCTTTGAGATTAATAGTATTCGATTTTGCGGGCCTCGGAATATGTAGGTTGTCCGTCNATGTAGGCTGTACGTCTTATCCAGTTTCCATGACTGTCAGTTTCAATCCTTTTGTATTGAACATTTTTAAAGCGCCATGCGTCACCTCCATATTGATAGCACATATCAGCAGATTCAGGANACAAGGGGTTATTGGAAGGATGGTAAATACATTCAAGATCATCNGCAGCATAGCTTACAAAAGGAGGATAAGCANGGGAGTAGGTAATATTATTGGGGTTACCATTGANGTCGANAGCGTATGAATGATTTATACCTCCGGCATCGACCTCGGATCTATAATTTCCTTCGTATGATAGGCCGAATTCTCCAATGTCACGACGATACTTCGCACTGAACGGCTGTGAATATCTCGTACCNGTGACAGTGACATCATTGTTATTATAGCTGAATTCGTATTTTCCGTTTATCTTGCTCTTGTCGGCAGTATTGATATCGGTGTACGACATAATATCTCCGGCAGGTGAGAAGGTGATTATTTTGACCATGTTTTCGAAAGGATGGTTTCCGCCTGTATCCTGATTCATTGATGCTATGAAATCCTTTGAATATGCGCGGGCATACTCAAGACNTTTCACNTTCCCGGCCAGGTGGAACAGATTGCGTTCGGAAACAGGCGTAGCTTTGAGGCCTGCACTCTCCTGCAATTCCAGTACACGGTCAAAAGACCGAAGTTTGTTATCATCCGTCACCACAAATTCGTATGGGGTGTCAAGCGCGCTNGCTCTTGTCATCTGCTGTGCAAGTGGCTTGTCATCGTCGTAGGGATAAAGATAGTGGGTCAATGATATTCCGTTTTTTGTAGGAATACCGGCAAATACATTAGTTATGTGACCACGAATTCCAAAATCTTCGTCAGGGGCGGTGTAGTCGGTCAGATATAGTACCAGATAACCGTCCTTCTGCTTGAGGCTGCCGATAGAATAGGAAATATTCTCACTGCTGCATTCACCCATGTAGTCGCCAAGCATGGTTTTTGAAAAGTTTTTAAGATCGGTTTTGCGGAGGAACTTTTCAGACACATATCCCCGCAGTCCCGGTAAGTTGATCTGGACCCATCCGTTGTTAGGAAACCAGCCTACGAAGGATGTGGTTTTGCCTACTTTGCCGAGGACTTCGCCGTCGACAGGTTTGTTGCGTACATTGACATTGTCGGCTGTCACAATGTAATAATCTTGAGCTCCCGCGCTAATGAAAGAGATACACGCAAGGAATAGAAGAAATTGTTTAAGCATGAGAAAAATGGTTTATAATGATGGTATTATTTATATTATTGGAGTTTAAATGATATAGGGATAGAAAGGAGGGAAGCTACAGGATGGCCTTTTATAAGAGCGGGAGAGAAATCGGNTAATTTTTGAGCGACTCGGAGAGCTTCTCTGTCGAGATCTCTGTCCACACTGCGCACGACGGTTGCGTGTGTGACTTTACCGGTCTTGTCAATGGTTACCTGTACGACTACTCTGCCTTGGATGGCTTCTCGCTTGGCTGTCTCCGGATAGTGGATATTTGAAGCGATAAAACGCATCATATTTGCATTGCCACCGGGAAATTTTGCCTGTGTCTCCACTTGGGAATAAACTTGGTTATCGTCTATTTCTTCTTTTACAGAAAGTGGGGAGGTCTGATTTTCTGTTTGGATTGTGGTTTCTTGTGCTTCATCGCGTCTTGTCTCAATCTCATTTGATGCGAGATTGTTGATTAGATTCATCGTTTCTTGTTGTGTANGTTCGGCTTCGGCTTCCATCTTTTTTGTTTCCTCGGGACTCGGTGTCGCAACGATTTCAGAGTAGGTGTCGGCTTGTGAGGTAAGCTTTCTCCCTGTATAGGTGACTTTCGGTTTGCCACGGCGGTCAAGCGTTATGTCCTTGATCATACCCTCATAACCCGAGATTTCCTCATGGATGAGTATGGGGCTTTCATCGGTAGGATTGAAACTGTAAATGACCAGACGGCGTTCTCCTGAGGAATTGTTATGCAGGATGAAGGCCAGCTCGGGAAATTTATCCAATCCGTTCCGCAAGTTTATGGACAGGATGGTATTGGGTTTCGCATCCTTGTAGTTGCCATAAGGGATTGTCCATGACCCCGGTCCTGTTTCAAGATGATTTGACTCCAGATATGTGGCTATTGCCTGACGGTAGCGGTTTTGGTCTGCAATATCTCTGACATCAGAGGATGCCCATACCTGATCGAGCCGTCGGAAGGTCGAGTCCGGGAGGATATAGCGTATTCCGACGTAACCATGCTTTCCGTCACACTCNACCTCTGCCCATCTATCGTCGGTGGATATGAGCGTAACGGAACTGCCGTAGGGAAGCCGGGCCATGATATTTGCATCGGTCTGTGCTGACGGTGATGAACGAAAGAAAAGGTTGTCGGCCATCACCTTATGNCGATCGGTAAATTTATTGTCCGCAGATGAACCTCCGGCGCAAAAGTAGATGATCAACCCGAGGAGAAGAACAGCAGCGGATGCTGAACCGACGACGAGGAGATTTTTACGACGCCGATCACTTTCGGTATCTACCTCNGNNATAGAGGTGAACTCCGTGGTCATTGTCTGTTCGGCAAGGAACGTCTGGTCTGAGACAGGTGTGGAGGTAGATGGAGGTGTGGATGCGGAAATCGGGGTAGGGGGAGCGAGTGTTTCAGCAGACTGTTCCNCTGACGGTGATTCAGCGATGGATGGTTGTTGGCCAACGGTTATCGCAGTGCCGCAATTCGGACAGAATTTTGAATTTGTATTCAAGGCGTTTCCGCAGTTGGGGCATAATGTCTGAACAGTCGGTTGCACTCCGGAAGATTGCATCATGGTCTGGGTCAGATNGATGCTTATGTNCTGGGCNGNAGGAGTTTTGACCGGCGCATATTGACGCAGTGCTTTGGTTCGTTCGATTTCATTGACCAATGCTGCCGGGACACACACTTTGTTTACAGGATTGAAGAGAGTNCCGATTGATTTCATNAGGACAAGACCATTGGGTATACCGATAATCGTAAGCATATAGACTGCTGCGACAAGCACGCCCATAATAGCATTTATCACTCCGAATGGAAAGTAAATGATTCTGACAATCATTGCAAAGACTCGCCACCATAGTGGACGTTCCTTTTCGGTTATGACTTCAAGGTCGGCTTTGCTTATCATGGCATTGCCATGAGGCCAGAAAAGAAATTTTGAGTACTGCAAGATTCCGAGGCCGAGAGGTAGGCCTACTACCGTCGCGCATACACAAAGGCCGAGTATCCCATAGAAGATTGCGACAATCCAGCCAAAATAGGGAAAGATCCAAATGACATTCCAAAAGGTATTCATAAGGTATAGAAGTTATTAAGTATGCCTTGCGCGTCCCCCGAAATGACATATAGGTTAGTAATTGTAGGTATATAAAAATGCGAAAAGCGTGGGACGATATTCACTGAATATTTCAATCAAGGTATCGGCAAACACCATTCACGCAATATTACAGTCCGCTCCCACGCCTGATCGAATATCGATTCATTCCCCCTTGTCGGGGAGCGGTAGATATGCGACAAGCATGAGCGTTTTGTGACTGCTTTTCCTGCGTGTAAAAATTTTGCCGATTTTTGATTGAAGGATAAAGCAAAAACGCTAAAAAATATGTAGACAAACCGGCCTCTGCCGATTGATGGTGACAAAGATAATATAAAATTCTTTCCCTGACAATAATGATACAAAATAATACAGAGGTATGGATATGTCGTCAGGGTAACAAGGTCTCTAAAGTTGTCCTCTAATCCTTAGGGTATAACAGGAAAACATAATTTCAGCCCGGGATGCAGTCTGTATTCCGGGCTGATTGTTTGTGTAGGACGGTGATGTGAGGGAATCCGGGGGTTATTACGGCCAAAAAAGTTTAAATCAGTCGAATAATAGGGCACGATTGTTGATGCTTGCAGGTAAATTTTGTAATTTTGCGGGGTAGGATGACAGAATGAGAATGTCGCCGACTTAAACTATTCAACAAGAACTTATAAATCTCACATATATAGATTATGGAATATCATGAAATAGGCAAAACCGGCATGAAGGTGTCGGCGTTGAGTTTCGGAGCGTCGTCGCTCGGAGCAGTGTTCCACGACATCAATGAACCGCGTGCCATCGAAGCGGTCCATGCAGCCGTCGACGGCGGAATGAACTTTATAGACGTTTCTCCCTACTACGGTCACTATAAGGCCGAGACCGTCCTCGGAAAGGCTCTCCGCGAAATTCCCCGTGACAAGTATTATCTTTCGACAAAGGTCGGTCGCTACGGCAAGGACGGTGTCAACACATGGGACTATTCGGCCAAGCGTGCGAAAGAGAGTGTCTATGAAAGCATGGAACGCCTCGGCATCGACCATATCGACCTAATCAACGTGCATGACATCGAGTTTGCCGATCTCAATCAGGTGGTCAACGAGACTCTCCCCGCGCTCGTCGAGCTGAAAGAGAAGGGAGTCGTGAGCCACGTCGGTATCACCGACCTCCAGCCCGAGAATATCAAATGGGTGGTTGAACATACGCCCGACGGAATGGTCGAGACCATCATGAATTTCTGTCACTACACGCTCAACGACACTCTGCTGCTCGACTATCTCGATATGTTCGAGGAGAAGGGCATCGGTGTGATAAGCGCGTCGCCTCTTTCGATGGGTCTGCTTTCGCAGCGCGGTGTCCCCGCATGGCATCCCGCACCCAAGGGGCTTGTCGAGGCTTGCAAGAAGGCTGCCGAGCATTGCGCGGCCAAGGGTTATCCTATCGAGAAACTCGCCGTGCAGTATGCCATCAGCAATCCCCGCATCGCCACTACGCTTTTCTCATCTGCCAACCCCGACAATGTCCGCCGCAACCTTGAATATGCCGAGGAGCCTATGGACGAGAATCTTGTCAAGGAGGTGCGCGAAATCATCGGTGAGAACATGGGTGCGCGCTGGAAAAACTCATAATCAATTCTCTTTTTAATTAAATCCGAAATCCGATTATGGAACATTTCATCATAGATGCCCATTCACACTTGTGGCTGCGTCAGGACACGGTGGTCAACGGTCGCCGTATCAGTCCGCTTCCCAACGGCCGTGCCGATTTCATGGGTGAGGAGCGCCAGATGCTTCCGCCGTTTATGATTGACGGCCGTAACACCGTCGAGGTCTTCCTCTCAAACATGGACTACGCTCAGGTGGCAGGGGCAGTCGTCGTTCAGGAGTTTATCGACGGCGAACAGAACGTCTACCTTGCCGAAGTCGCCAAGAAACATCCCGACCGCTTCTTCGTCAACGGTATGTGTGAGTTCCGTGAGCCGGGCTTTCTTCCCCGCGCCATCGAGCTGATGGACGAGGGTTTCCGCGGGCTTGCCATCCCCGCCCACCGTCTGCCGCTCGAAGGAGAAAAGCGTGTCTGGCTCAACTCCGAGGAGATGATGAAGCTATTCAAGGAGATGGAGCGACGCGGCGTGATTCTCTCCATAACTCTTGCCGACGGCGATATGCAGGTAGGGGAGATGAAGGAGGTCATCGAGGAGTGTCCTGACCTTAAAGTGGCTATCGGCCATTTCGGAATGGTCACTACCGAGGGCTGGATGGAGCAGATAAAGCTCGCCAAGGCTAAAAACGTGATGGTGGAGGCCGGAGGCATCACATGGCTTTTCAACTCGGAATTCTATCCGTTCCCCTCGGCTGTGAGGGCAATAAAGGAGGCGGCCGACGAGGTCGGCATGGACAAGCTCATGTGGGGTTCGGACTATCCGCGCACTATCACTGCGATAACCTACCGTATGTCCTACGACTTCATCACCAAGTCGAAGGAGATGACCGAGGAGGAGAAGCATCAGTTCCTCGGCGATAATGCCGTTAAGTTCTACGGATTCAAGAATCTTCCCGTCCTTCCGTATGTGAAGAATATGTCGGAATAATCAACACGCAAACATATAAACGTGCAGTGGTTGTTTTGACAATCAGATATACTTAAAATCAATTTTACCAATTACAATAAAATAGAATGAAATCAGTCAAGATTGTAGCTCCGGGCCGAGTAGTGGTCGAGGAGCAGGCAATGCCGGTCGTCGCTCCCGATGAGGTGCTTGTGAAGATTCATTATGTAGGTTTCTGTGGTTCGGACCTCAACACGTTCCGCGGCAAGAACCCTATGGCTATTGATCAGGTGATTCCCGGTCACGAAATCGGCGGTACTGTCGAGGAAATAGGTGCGGCCGTCCCTGCCGGACTTTTCGAAAAGGGTATGAGTGTGACTGTGAATCCCTATACCGCTTGCGGTAAGTGTTCGTCGTGCCGTCGCGGACGTCCCAACGCCTGCCGCCACAACGAAACTCTCGGTGTGCAGCGTCACGGAGCTATGTCCGACTACATCGCAGTGCCTTGGTCGAAGATTATACCCGCTCAGGGTCTGACCCCCCGCGAATGTGCGCTCGTCGAGCCGATGAGTGTCGGTTTCCATGCCGTCGACCGCGGTCAGGTGACCGACATCGACACTGTTGCCGTCATAGGCTGCGGCATGATAGGTCTCGGTGCCATCGTCCGCGCTTCGCTCCGTGGTGCTACCGTCATCGCCATTGACCTTGATGACGAGAAGCTGGCTCTTGCACGCGAACTCGGTGCGACCTACTCAATCAACTCTGCGACGAGCAATCTTGCCGATGAACTCAACCGTCTGACCGACGGCAACGGCCCTGATGTCGTCATTGAAGCTGTCGGTTCGCCGTTCACCTACGTTGCCGCTGTCGACAATGTGGCTTTCTGCGGCCGTGTGGTCTGCATCGGTTATGCCAAGGATGATGTTTCGTTCCATACGAAGCTCTTTGTTCAGAAAGAACTCGACATCCGCGGTTCGCGCAACGCTATGCCCAACGATTTCGCCGCCGTCATCCGCTATTTCCTTGCCGGCGGCCGCGACAATGCCGAAAAACTCATCTCGGCTACCGTCAGCCCCGAGGAGGCAGGTGAGGCTCTCGAAAAATGGAATGCCAACCCCGGCAAGGTGTTCCGTATCCTCGTGCAGTTTGCATAAATCAGGTCATCCATACCTAATATCTGCCTTTCGCAGTATATCAACCTTCCGCCCTCCCGGTTATATAGGAATTACCGGGAGGGTGATTTTTATAATTTTAGTGGGATAACATTTGCTGTGCGTGGTTGTTTTATAACTATAAATGTTATATCTTTGCAATAAATATGATAGCATTATGGAAGCAGCAATTCAGAAAAAAGCTACTTTGTTCAGACTTAATGCTGAACTTGTCGATCGTTTGAAAGAATTAGCACGACTCGAACATCGGAGTCTTAATAATTTTGTAGAGTGTGTGTTGCTGGATTTTGCCTACAAGCATCCCAACAAGGAAACTCTGGAAGCTATTGAGGAAGCCCGTAGCGGTAAACTGCGTTCGACACCTCCAATAGATCTTTCATCTCCTGAGGCTATGTTTAAGTCGATGGGATTATGAAGACTCTTCATCCGTCATCTCAATATAAGAAGGACGTAAAACGTTTTCGTAATCAGCCAAAGAAAATAAAATCATTGATGGAGTTGTTGGAGCTATTACAGAACGAGGTCGTCCTTCCGCCGCATTATAAGGCACATCTCCTTACGGGAGATTATGAAGGATGTATGGAATGTCATATAGAAGGTGATTTCTTACTTATTTGGTTTGATCCTGATGAAAATCAGATAGATCTTCTGCGACTTGGCTCTCATTCCGAATTATTTGGCAAGGGTANCAAGAGGTAAAATACCCCTCCGGATGCACTTCATAAGTTACCGGAGGGGTATTTTTATTGAGTTTGATATGTAATTTTTATTCCTTTGCTCGTCTGAGGCCGTAGACGATGATGACGAGGAAGCATATAAGGGGGAGGATAAAGGAGAGGTTGACGGCGGGGAAGCCTGAGATGGTGCCGCAGTCGATTATGCGTGCCTGAAGCGGGGGGAGGACAGATCCGCCGAGGATTGCCATGATAAGACCGGCGGCGCCAAACTTGGCATCATCGCCGAGCCCGTTGAGGGCAATACCGTAGATGGTCGGGAACATGAGCGACATACATGCCGATACACCGACAAGGCAGTAGACTCCCATACGGTCCTGAAAGAGGATGACCCCGACCGTAAGGATTGCGGCGGCTGTTGCGAGTACGGCAAGCAGACGGCCTGCGTTGATGTAGCGGAGCAGATAGGTGCAGACAAAGCGGCTGCAACAGAAGATTGCCATTGCAATGATGTTGTACTTCTGTGAAAGTACCTCGGCACTCTTTTCGTCAAGTCCTTCGAGCATGAACACGCGGGTTCCGTACTGGATGATGAATGTCCAGCACATGATCTGTGCGCCGACATAGAAGAACTGAGCGATGACACCTTCGCGGTAACGGCTGAGCGAGAAAATGCGGCGGAGTGTACCAAAGAAGTTGATGGAGTGTGACTGGTCGCCGTTCTTCGGCATACGGGTGACAGCGATGACTACGAACATCATCAGAACCACAAGGCCGATAAAGACATAAGGAGTGATGAGTGTCAGCAGGTCGGCATCGCGGACGGCTTCAAACTCGGCATCGCTAAGTGCGGCACGCGCTTCGGTCTCCATCGGGTTGAGGCGCGCCTGAATGAAGGTCATGGCGACCCACATACCCATCAGTGACCCGACGGGGTTGAACGACTGTGCCATGTTGAGGCGGCGCGTGGCCGTGTCGTCCGAACCCATCGAAAGGATGTAGGGGTTACAGCTCGTTTCGAGGAACGAGAGTCCGCAGGTGAGGATGAAGTAGGCTATGAGGAAGGGATAATAGCTTCCGGTCAGCATCGCGGGATAGAAAAGGAATGCGCCGCAGGCATAGAGGCCGAGNCCGAGAAGGACACCNGCTTTGTAGGAGAAGCGGCGGATGAAGATGGCTGCCGGGAACGCCATGGCGAAATAGCCGCCATAGAAAGCTACCTGAACGAGTGTGCCGTCAGTGACGCTCATTCGGAATATCTTTGAGAATGCCTTGACCATCGGATTGGTGATGTCGTTGGCAAAGCCCCACAACGCGAAGCAACTGGTGATGAGGATGAAAGGTATGAGATAGTTGACGCCGTTGGCCTTCAGTAGTGAATGGGATTCCTGTGCAGGAGCCCCGTTAGGCTGGGTTGGTTTCATTGAGGAAGGTTATGGTTGTTTAAGGTAAAGATGTAATAGGGGATAGGTGAGGCGGATTGTCAGTCATAGAGATGAAACACACGCTCCATCGGCTGCCATTTTTCGGCTGACGATGCTCCCGGTTCNGCCTGCTGGAAGATGGACATATAGTCCTCCCATTCCTGNTGGCGGGGGAGTGTGGCGAGGCGGGTCATGGCGGCATCGAGGTCAAGATCAGCGGGAGCTTCGAGAATCATCATCAGGCGTGTTCCCCGTAGATAAATATCCATNTCGAGGATACCNACCTCCTTGATTCCGGCAAGGATTTCAGGCCAGAAGTTTTCCTCGGCGTGGCGTTTGCGGTATTCGCTGATGAGAGCGGGATCATCTTTCAGGTCAAGAGTGCGGCAGTAGCGTCTGACCGGCACCTTGTAGGGGCGCATTTCGTAGCCTTTTTCTTTATTTTCCATCTGTCGGTAAGAAATTGGGTTTGAAAAATCAGAAATTGTGTGAGGGTGCATATAATTTGTAGGGACGCGCGGAAGCGCGTATGCCTGATTGAAAACAGTTGACAGCTTTATGGAAAAAGCTATCGGCATACGCGCTGCCTCGCGTCCCTACAAACAGGGGNGTATCTCAGANCGGATAAAAATACGACATTTCGATGTTTTCAGTTATCCGTATCGATGTCATTTACTTGTAGATGGGACCGTAAGCGGCGCAGGCACGATAGTCGGCACCCTCCTTGTCCATGCCGAAGGCGTTCCATGCGGCGGGACGGAAAATCTTGTCCTCCTCGACGTTGTGCATACATACGGGGATNCGGAGGATAGAAGCGAGGGTGATGAGGTCCTGACCGATATGGCCGTAGGAGATAGCGCCGTGGTTGGCACCCCAGTTGTTCATAACCGAGTAGACATCCTTGAATGCGTCGCGGTCGGGGCAGAGACGGGGGACAAACCATGTGGTGGGCCAAGTGGGGTCGGTGCGCATATCAAGCATCTTGTTGATTTCGGGATCGACATCGGCAGTCCAGCCTTCTGCAATCTGGAGAACCGGNCCGAGACCTTTGACGAGGTTGAGACGCATCATGGTCACAGGCATACCACCCTTGGTGAGGAAGTTGGACGAGAAACCACCTCCGCGGAAGTAGTCGCGGTCAGCGGGATACCAAGTAGTCGCGCCGAGACACTTCTCCATATCCTCCTCGGTCATTTCCCAGTGGGGCTTCATGGTCGGAGCGCCTTCTGCGTCGACCGACTGGCCTGTACCGTCGAGGGTGGTTGCGCCTGAGTTGATGAGGTGGATCATACCGCCTGCCGCACGGCCTGTGAGTTCCTTGCCGGTCACGCGATAGACAGCCTCGGGGCTCCAGTAGGTGCGGACATCGCTGAAGAACTGGGCNCGGTTGGTGAGGAGATGNCCGAAGAGCATGGCTACGCCGTTGCAGGCATCGTTCTCGGTGGCAAAAGTGAAGGCCTCACGGATACCGTTCCAGTCAAACGAGGTGTTGAGGAGTGCTTCGGTGAAGTCGCCGTTGGGATAGAAGTCGGTCCACTGGCGCTGGCCTTGGAAACCACCGGCAATGGCGTTGTGGCCGAGAGCCTCTTCCTTGAATCCCATCTCGCGGAGTTTGGGATTGCCTTTGAGGAGGTCATGGATGATAAGGGTCATCTTGACTACGAATTCCCAGTCGGCATCCTTTTCCTCGCGGGTCTTTTTCTTTTCGGGACGGTTCTTGAAGTCCTCACCTTCGCGGGGCTTGCAATATTTCTCGGTCCATGCCATAGCCTTGGCATACTCCTCCTGATCATAGATTCCGAGGGTCATGCGGCGCATGATTTCGGTAGCGTCGACGGATTCGGTGCGCATACCGAGGTATTCCTGAAAGAAGTCGGGGTTGACGATTGAACCGGCGATACCCATGGATACAGAACCGACCGAGAGGTAGGATTTGCCACGCATGATGGCTACTGCGAGGGCGGCACGGGTAAAGCGGAGGAGTTTCTCGGACACGTCGGCAGGGATTGAATTGTCGTCGAGGTCCTGAACGTTGTGGCCATAGATACCGAAAGCGGGGAGACCCTTCTGGGCGTGGGCGGCAAGGACGGCGGCAAGATAGACCGCGCCGGGACGCTCGGTGCCGTTGAAGCCCCAGACGGCCTTGGGCCAATGCGGGTTCATGTCCATGGTCTCAGAACCGTAGCACCAGCATGAGGTGACGGTGATGGTTGCGCCTACGCCTTCGCGCTCGAACTTCTCGGCACAGGCGGCTGTCTCGGGTACGCGGCCGATGGTGCCGTCGGCAATCACACATTCAACGGGAGTGCCGTCGGGGTAACGGAGGTTGGACGATATAAGGTCGGCAACAGCTTTAGCCAGATTCATTGTCTTGTCTTCAAGACTTTCGCGGATACCGCCCTGACGTGCGTCGATGACGGGACGTATACCGATTTTAGGATAAGTGCTCATGATACTATACTGATGAATATTGTGTAGAAAGTTGATTTTAAGTGTTGTCTGACAAATTTAATTAAAAAAACTGACATTGGAGCTATGACGGGCGGAGAATTTTTCGTTTATAGCATTGTTTGAAGTCGCAGAGTCCGCAGGAATAGTCCAGTTTCCTCACATCGGGTCCCAGTCCGATGACTCCGCTGACCGATTTTATCGGGGTCATCAGGCTCGATTCCGTGAGGGTGACTCCTGCCGGAGGCTGCTCCGGAAAGAGCGGAAAGAGCTGTTGCTGCTCCGAGACGTGCCATCCGCAGTAGCCGGGGCTGAAGCGGTTGGTGTGGTGCCATCCCGTAGGGGCAAGAAGTTTCTCGAGCTCCTCCTCCATGCGGTCGGCGGTCTTTTCGGCTATCACGCTGCCGATTGCATCGGCGATAAAGACCTTCACCATGTCGCCCTCGGCCTGCAGCGCGTGCTGGAATTCCTCAAACTCCATGCCTGCGGTCGCCACGAAAAACACATATCTCTGCGAACCGCGCAACTGTCGGGTGATTATCCTCCCGATGGAGAAGTCATGTCCCATAGCGGAAAGTGTCCGGGTGTCCGTGTCGAGATTTCCGTCGGTGACGAAGAAGCAGAACCGTGCGCGCAGGAATGAAGCTATGCGCCCGAGCATCTGCGAAGTTTCTTCGGCCGTCATCCCATCAGGCATTGCCATGCCGTAGCCCATCTGTTCGTAGATGTCGGCGGGAGTGATGCCGAGTTCTCCGGCAGTCAGTTCCTTCTTTATCATCCGTTGAATTCTTTGAGCGTTTCAAAGAATGTGTCGATGTTGGCAAAGGGAGTGTGGGGCGGAGTGTCGCAGCCGCTCGAAAGGACGAAGTTGGGATATTCGCGCATACGCTCGAGAAGCGAGCGAGTTGCCTCGCGCATCTCCTCCGGGGTTGCGCTCTTGAACACCGATACAGGGTCGAGGTTGCCAAGGGCGAGCGCGGTAGGAGGAACGTCGCGTATCACCTCGGCCATGTCACACTTGTTGCCGAAGTGATATGCCCCCGAGCCGGTGGCGACCATCGCGCCGGTGCAGTGGCCTGTATTGCCGCAGTTGTGGAGAACCACGGTGAAATAGTCGTCCTGCACACTGTCGACGATTTGCTTCACATAGTCCGACGAGAAGCGGCGGCAATCTTCGTCGGACATCAGTCCGGCAGCAGGTTCGGCCATTACAACGCCGTTGATTCCGGTCTCTTTCAATGCCTTGCAGTAGCGGAGGATATACTCCGTACATTTGGCGAGGAGCTTGTGGGCAGCCTCGGGGTCCTGATAGATAAGCACCATTATCTCCGACATATCATAGAGTCGTCCGGCAAGAGAGAAGGGACCTATGCAGCCGCCAAGCACGGGACGGTCAGTAATTGTCCGCGCAGCGAGGAGGTTGGCTTTGAGATACTGGGGGACGCGGCCGGCTTTCAGCGAAGGAACCTGAAGGCGGTCGATGTCCTCGGGGGTATTGAGCAGGTGACCTATCACGGCCGGAACCTCATTTTCAGGGAAGGAGATTTTTGCGCCGAATGCCTCGGCTTCGACCGTGAGGTCCATTATGCTCGTGGCGGCGGCTGTGGGATACTTTTCGGCAAGCGCCATGATTGCCTTATAGTGGGTGTCGCCGTCGCTGACAGCTTTGAGGACGGTGTCACCTATGATTTCTATTCCCGGATGGGTCATTACGGGGATTGCAGTCACGTCTTTGCGCTCTATTATGCCCTGCATCCACCGGGTCATATTTATTTTCATGGTTAGCTACAATATGTTGAAATTGGTTGATTGTGATTTCTGACTGCAAATATACTTCTTTTCAGCTTAATTCTCTATAAATATTTTTCATTTTCATTTAGTTTTTGTACTTTTGTCATACATTATCCGCTTGATTGGCTTCCAGTTGAATCATTCCGGGTCGGCAGGAGGCATGATAATTTGTGAAAATCTTCACGATTTGGGCAGATATTAGTAATTTTGTAGAACCTAATAGAGATAGAAAAACCATACATACCATGAGACTTCTCCATCTTTTGGCCGCTGTCATAATCTCAGCGGGAATCAACCTACATTCCGGCACAATCTATGTCTCCGCCACGCGCGGCGACGACCGCGCATCAGGCACCGCCGAGGCTCCTCTGGCCACTGTCGGCGAGGCCTTGAAACGTGCGCGCGAATGGCGTCGGCTTAATTCACCCGAGGCTTCCGGCGATATAAGAATAGAGCTTGAAGAGGGTGTCTACACACAGTCGACACCCTTGTTCCTGCGCCCGGAAGACAGCGGGACGGCGGAGTCGGCTACGGTCTTCACCTCGTCACCCGGCGGGGGCAGAGCCGTCATCAGCGGTGGTGTCGAAGTGAAGGGATGGACACGCGGATGCGATGATCCCCGGGTCAAACCGCATCTCCGCGACAAGATATGGGTTGCCGAGGCTCCGATGAACGGAACCCGCATGGTCGAGACGCGCCAGCTCTATGTCGACGGCGAGAAGGCTGTCCGCGCCTCGCAGTTCGCTCCCGGCGTGATGGAGCGCATGGTCGATTTCAATACCGCTGACCGCACCATCACTGTCCCCGCGCCCGGGATTGACCTCTCGGCTGCCCGCCAGCTTGAAATGTTCGTGCATCAACGCTGGGCCATCGCAATACTGCGCGTTAAGGATATGGTGCCTGACGGGAATGGCAATGTAAAGGTGTCGTTCCATGACCCCGAGAGCCGTCTGGAATTTGACCATCCTTGGCCTCAGCCGGTCATTGGCGGAGAGAGGGGCAACTCGTCGTTCTTCTTCGCAAACGCGCTCGAACTGCTCGACGAACCGGGCGAATGGTATCAGGACTATCCTTCCGGCCGCATATACTATTATCCCAAGACCGACGGCGATGTCAATGCAAGCCGTGTCGTCATGCCGCAGCTTGAAACGATTGTGGCAGTCGAGGGTAGCCGTGAGCGCAACGTCAGCAATGTGCGCTTCGAGAATGTGGATTTTGAACACGCCGCATGGCTTCGTCCGTCGCATGAAGGCCATGTCACCCTCCAAGGCGGTTTCCGTCTGCTTGACGCATACAAGCTCCACATCCCCGGTCTGCCCGAGAAGGCCGAACTTGAAAATCAGGCGTGGATTGCACGCCCGGAGGCAGCTATAACCGTCAAGCACGGCACAGGGATTGATTTCAAGGATTGCGGTTTCCGTCATCTCGGCGCTACCGGCCTCGACTATGTTACTGCCGTGAGCGGTTCGTCGGTCACCGGCTGCACATTCGAGGACATCGGCGGAACGGCATTGCAGATGGGAGCCTTCCCTGATGGCGGTTTTGAGACTCATGTCCCCTACATCCCTGCCGTGGCNGAGGATATATGTCATCACATAAACGTGACCGGCAATGTGGTGCGCGACGCTACCAACGAGGACTGGGGGTGTGTCGGCATAGGTGCCGGATATGTCCGTGATGTCACCATCGCTGACAATGAGGTGTCGCATCTCAACTATTCAGGTATCTGTGTAGGGTGGGGCTGGACCGCACTCGAAAGCGGAATGTCCAACAACCGCATCACCGGGAATCACGTCCACCATTTTGCCGCGCAGCTCTACGATGCAGGTGGTATCTACACCCTCTCCAATCAGCCCGGATCGGTAATCACCGGCAACCGTATCACCGATCTTATTGACGCTCCCTACGCCACGAATCACCGTGCGTTCTATATTTATTTTGACGAGGCGACAGACGGCTATACCGTCGATGGCAATCACTGTCCGGACCCCGAGTTTGGCTACAACCGTCCCGGTCCGCAGCTCAATGTGGGCGACAACGGCCCTCACATCACGGTCGCTCCCGCACGCCGTGGGGACAAATGACAACAACCAACCACACGTTGAAACCAAATCATCATACCTCTACGATAATCATCACAGATGAAACCCACGAATTATCACTTATTTGATTTCCTTGATTTTGATTTAGACTTAAAGCGCGAGGAATCGCTCTGGAAAGCCTGCGCCCCCACTGCGGTGGAGAGCAAGGACGGCGACGTCCACATCACTGTCCCGTTTCAGAAACAGGTACTTGCCAATGACATGGCTGCCGACGAGACGGCTCCGCGCGAAAATCATACTCTCATCCTGAGGCAATACGGCCCGAAAATCCTGCGTGTCTTCATGGGCTTCGGCGAAGTCACGATGTCGGACGACTCCGAGATGCTGATGCTCAGCGGCAATGTGGAAAAAATGCCTCTTAAAGCGGAATTTACCGACGGCGAGTGGATTATCTCGACCGAAGCTGACGGAGTGCGCCGCGCTGTCATCAATATGCGTGAGCCTATTCTCGACCGTTGGAGTACGCTGCTCCCTGACCCTCAGGAGACAATAGACCTGCGTCTCTTCCCCGACGGAAAACGTGAGATACGCCTTGCTGCCTACGACCATTTCTCGCCTCCGCGCTACGACGCTCTCCCGCTTGCCTACTGTAAGCTCGACGGCGAGAAAGGACGTGCGACACTTTCATTTGAGTGTAAGCACGACGAGTGTTTCGGCGGTACCGGCGAGCGTTTTGCCAAAATGGACCTCAGCGGTCAGACCTTTTTCCTGAAAAATCAGGATGGTCAGGGTGTCAACAACCGCCGTACATATAAGAATATTCCTTTCTATGTATCGAGCCGTATGTACGGCACGTTCTATCATACGACCTCTTACTGTAAGCTCTCGCTTGCCGGACATTCGACACGCTCAGTGCAGTTTATGAGTGATCAGGCTCTTGTCGACGCTTTCGTGATTGCCGGAGATTCGGTCGAGGAAATCATAAGGGGCTACCGTGACCTCACAGGCTATCCGACAATGCCCCCGCTGTGGAGCTTCGGCGTATGGATGAGCCGTATGACCTATTTCAGTGCTGATGAGGTCGAGGAAATCTGTGACCGTCTGCGCGAGGAGCATTATCCGTGCGACGTGATACACCTCGACACCGGTTGGTTCCGCACCGACTGGCTCTGCGAGTGGAAATTCAATCCCGAGCGTTTCCCTGACCCGGAAGGGTTCCTGCGCGGACTCAAAGAAAAAGGCTTCCGCGTTTCCCTCTGGCAGCTTCCCTACGTTGCGAAGGATGCCGAGCAGATTGATGAGGCGCGTGAGAACGAGTACATAGCTCCGCTGACCAAAGAGCAGGCTTCGGATGGCTCTAACTTTTCGGCTCTCGACTATGCCGGCACGATTGACTTCACTTATCCCGCCGCCACCGAGTGGTACAAGGGACTGTTGAAAGACCTCCTTGACATGGGTGTGGTCTGCATCAAGACAGATTTCGGTGAGAACATACATCTGGATGCCCGCTATAAAGGCATGAAGCCTGAACTTCTCAACAATCTCTATGCCCTCCTATACCAGAAGGCAGCCTATGAAATCACAAAGGATGTGACCGGCGACGGCATTGTCTGGGCGCGTGCGGCATGGGCGGGCTGTCAGCGTTATCCCCTTCATTGGGGCGGCGATTCGTGCAGTTCGTGGGACGGTATGGCCGGCTCGCTCAAAGGTGGTCTCCATTTCGGTCTCTCCGGCTTTGCTTTCTGGAGNCATGATGTCCCCGGCTTCCANACGCTTCCCAATTTTATGAATTCGGTGGTGCGCGATGATGTCTATGTGCGCTGGACGCAGTTCGGAGTATTCTCGTCACACATCCGCTATCACGGCACAAGNAAGCGTGAGCCTTGGCACTATCCTGCCATAGCCCCTATCGTCAAGAAATGGTGGAAGCTCCGCTACGCGCTCATACCTTATATATATGCCGAGAGCGAACGNGCTACCGTCAGNGGTTCGACGCTCGTTCAGGCAATGATTTTCCAGAATCCGGATGACCGTACCGTCCTCCATATTGANGACCAATATTATTTCGGTGAGAATTTCCTCGTCTGCCCTGTGATGAATTCCGAGAACCGCCGGGATGTCTACCTTCCCGAGGGAAAATGGGTGGATTTCTTCAGCGGAGAGGTGATTGAGGGGGGCCGTTGGCTCAAAGATGTTGAGGTACCGCTCGAAAATATGCCTGTCTATGTCAAGTACGGTACCGAACTCCCCTTCTATCCCGAAGCCGTCGACTGCACGGACGANATGGATTTCTCAAAGACGGTAACTATCCGCATCGANGAGAATTTCAAGGGTATATGGAGCGAAAAATTATTTAACGAATAAATTTCCANCATCAATAATCCAGAGTAAGATGAAAACATGGAAAGATAATCTTGAAGAAACCAAGCAGCACTACATTGANTGGTGGAATCACAAGGGTATCGTACTGAATATGTGGGAGCATTTCCAGAATGGAGTGAAGCCCCATGCTGATGTCCCCAAGCCGAAAGCGCCGGAGAGCCTTAATCAGCAATGGTTTGACCCAAAGTGGCGTGCCGATTTCCTTGACTGGTATGTCGCCCACAGTTCGCTGAAAGCCGATATGCTCCCGGTNGCCAACACCCAGCTCGGACCCGGATCTCTCGCNGCTATTCTCGGCGGNGTTTTCGAGGGAGGGCCCGATACAATCTGGATTCATCCCGATCCGAACTATACCGACGACATAAAATTTGATGAGAACCATCCCAACTGGCTTCTTCACAAAGAACTCCTTAAAGCCTGCAAAGCCAAGGCCAACGGAAATTACTACGTCGGTATGCCTGACCTGATGGAAGGTCTCGATGTGCTTGCCGCGATGAAAGGCACAGACAAAGTGCTTCTCGACACCGTGATGCAGCCAGAAGTCCTCGAACGCCAGATGCAGCAGATCAACGACATTTATTTCAAGGTCTATGATGAGCTTTACGACATAATCCGTGAGGGTGACGAGATGGCTTTCTGCTACTTCTCCTCGTGGGCTCCCGGAAGGATGACCAAGATTCAGAGCGATATTTCGACTATGATTAGCGTCGATGACTACCGCCGCTTCGTTCAGCCTTTCATCCGTGAGCAGTGTCAGAAGATTGACTATACGCTNTATCACCTCGACGGTGTAGGCGCGCTCCATCATCTTCCNGCCATACTTGANGTCGAGGAGCTCAACGCCATCCAGTGGACTCCGGGTGTCGGGGAGCCGCAGGGCGGTTCGCCNAAATGGTATGACCTCTACCGCCGTATACTCGATGCGGGAAAGAGCATTATGGCTTGCTGGGTGACTCTCGACGAGCTGAAACCTCTCCTCGACAATATCGGGGGCAACGGCGTGCATCTTGAAATGGATTTCCATAACGAGGANGAGGTGGAGCAGGCGATGAAGATTGTCGAGGAGTANCGTTACCGTCCAGCCGCTCCGCGCGACGACAGGGAGGTGATAACCGTTAAGACAGACAAAGGTTTTGATGCGGATGNTGAGGTCGAGCGCATTATCGAGAAGGTCGAGCGTGAGGCTGAGGAGGCTCTTAAAGCNGACGCGCTTCCGCTTGCACTTGACCCNGAATCTCCGCTGATGAAGGCAGCCGCAGGGCGCGTACTTCTCCTTGACGGTGCGATGGGTACCATGATTCAGGCTCAGAAACTGACGGAGGAGGATTTCCGTGGAGAGCGTTTCGCTGGCTATGACGGTCAGTTGCGCGGCAATAATGACCTTCTCGTCATCACGCGTCCTGATGTCGTCNGGGAAATCCACCGTAAGTATCTCGAAGCCGGGGCAGACATCATCAGCACTGATACATTCAACGCCCAGCGTGTCTCTATGGCCGATTTCCATCTCGAAACCCTNTGTCGGGAGATGAATCTCGCAGCCTGCCGCATAGCGCGCGAAGTCGCTGACGAATATACCCGCAAGAATCCTTCAAAACCGCGTTTTGTCGCCGGTTCGATGGGTCCGACGAGCAAGACCTGTTCGCTCATCTCCGAAAGTGTGCAGCCGGGGTGGGGGACATTCAGNTACGACACCCTGCTTGCTGCCTACGAGGAGCAGGCCGCAGCACTTATNGAGGGTGGTGTCGACGCGNTGCTGATAGAGACGATTTTTGATGTCAGGAATGCGGAGGCTGCCATAAATGCTGCCATGACCGCCATGCGTAAGGCTCGAAAGGTATTACCGTTGATGCTGAGTTTCTCGGTCAAGACTNCTGACGGACGNAATATGCTCGGGCAGTCAATCACNGAATTTATCGGNGGNTTGAAGGATTGTCCGATAATTTCGGTCGGTGTAAACTGTGTGCGTGACATCCGCGANATGACTCCGCTGCTCGTCCGTCTCGGCGAGGAGACNGACTATCTTATCAGTGCCTATCCTAATGCCGGACTTCCTGACCNGACAGGCCGCTACAATGTCACTCCCGAGATGTTGCAGCGCGCTGTGTGGCCTCTGCTTGACGGCCATATCGTCAATATCATAGGTGGATGCTGCGGCACGACCGACGGNCATATCCGTAAACTTGCCGAAATCATAGAGCCTGTCAAAGGGCTGTGGCTGTCGCCCCACCGTCCCGGCGTGAAGTCGGAGGNCGCTGTCGTTTCCGNNGNCGGAGATGACNCNAAAATTGANGGNGGCACAAAGAACTACCGCCCGTCGNCGGCATCGGTGATTCACGGNGTTGAATGTGACTGCTGTCCTCCGCTCGTCAAGACTGANGAAAAGGTTGANGTGGCTGATGACAACGGCGTGTTTGACGCGATNGTAGCCGGAAAAGCNGACGATGCCGCTGCCGCCACCCGCAGAGCTATTGACCGTGGCGAACAGCCTCAGGAAATCATCAACGGCCAGATGATACGCGCCATGGGTGAGGTCGGNCAGCGTTTTCAGGATGGCAAAGCGTTCGTCCCGCAGCTTCTGATGGCNGGACGCGCCATGAAATCGGCTCTTGAACTGCTCAAACCAATGCTCGCCGGAGGTGCGGCCACTACGCTCGGTAAGGTCGTAATCGGNACCGTTAAGGGCGACCTTCATGACATCGGTAAGAACCTCGTCGCTTCAATGCTNGAAGGTTGCGGTTTCGAGGTGATAAACATCGGAATTGATGTCCCTGCCGAGACGTTTGTCGAGGAGGTACGCAAGACTGATGCCGACATACTCTGCATGAGTGCGCTGCTCACGACAACCATGACCTACATGAAGGATGTCATCGACGCTATCAAGGAGGCAGGTCTGCGTGACAAGGTAAAGATTATGGTCGGCGGNGCTCCCGTCAGCCAAAATTTCGCCGACGAAATNGGTGCTGACGGTTACAGTGACAACGCCAATACNGCCGTCGCTCTTGCCCGTCGCCTTGTCGGAGCATAGTGGGAAACATAGAGTTAAAGGTATAGAGTATGGGTNNTGTCATACTCTATGCTTTTGACTTTGTAAACGCGCTTCTCACTTATGGCATNCCTGCCACATCTATAAACTTTAACCTGTAAACTTTAAATCATAAATGCCCTAAATCTAATAAAACAATGAATGATTTGTCAATGAGGCCGATGGACTGGGTTGTCCTGATAGCCTATTTCGTAGTTCTGCTTGCCATCGGCTTGTGGGCCAGTTCAAAGACCAAAAAGGGTTCCCATAAGTTTCTTGCGGGNAACTCATTGAAATGGCATCACATCGGTTTCTCGATGTGGGGTACAAACGTAGGTCCCTCAATGCTTATCGCCTCGGCGAGTGCCGGNTTTGCCGCCGGTATTGTGTCCGGCAACTATGCATGGTATGCCTTTGTATTCATCGCGCTTCTTGCCTTTGTGTTCGCGCCNCGATATCTNGGTGAAAAAATCACTACGCTCCCTGAATTCATGGGAAAGCGTTTCGGAGAATCGACCCGNAATATGCTNGCATGGTANACGATTGTGACGGTGCTTATCTCGTGGCTTGCTCTTACGCTTTTTGCCGGAGGTATCATCATCCGTCAGGTATTCGGGATACCGATGTGGCTCTCGGCCTTCATTCTTCTTGCCATCTCCGCNTTCTTCACCATCCTCGGNGGNCTNANAGCCATTGCCTATACCAATGTCTATCAGATGGTGCTGCTCATACTTGTGTCCGCCACCCTTACTGTCGTCGGTATCTGGCATCTCGGNGGTCATTCCGTAGCCGAAGGCATCAATACGCTTGCCAATCCTGACGTGGTTCCCTCTCACTATTGGAANCTNTTCCAGCCCAACGACCACAAGGAATTTCCGTGGCTCCCGATTCTTCTCGGCTATCCGATTTCAGGTCTGTGGTTCTGGTGTACCGACCAGTCGATGGTGCAGCCCGTCCTCGCCGCACGCAATCTCAACGAAGGACAGAAGGGAGCCAACTTCACCGGNTGGCTCAAAATNCTCGATGTCGCCATCTATATCATCCCCGGTGTCGTCTGCTTCGCACTGTGGAAAAAAGGNTTCTTCGGNAATGCACTTATCGAGCCTGACCATGCCTATATGACCCTTGTCACCNCTCTGTTCCCTTCCGGAATGGTCGGTCTTGTGATTGCAGTGCTGACCGCCGCGCTCATCAGTACGATAGGCTCCGCGCTCAATGCCCTGAGCACCGTNTTCACGATGGATATTTATGTAAAGAACATCAACACCAANGCCACTCCTCAGGAGATTGTCCGTACCGGCCATATTGTGACCGTGGTCGGTGCCCTTGTCTCTATCCTGATTACCGTCGCTGTCGACAATATCAAGGGTATGGACCTTTTCAATGTTTTCCAGTCAGTCCTCAGTTTCATTGCGCCCCCTATGGCGGCAGTGTTTGTGATGGGTGTGTTCTGGAAGCGTTGCACGACCCTCGCTGCTAATATTATTCTGACTTTCGGNACGATTTTCAGTATCGGTTGCGGTGTNCTGTATCTTTGGNTTGTCCCCAATGCTACTGAGCATATCCATTTCATGATGCTCTCGTTCCTGATTTTCGTGGTCCTGATTCTTTCGATGGTTGCCATCAGCTTCATGGATAAGGCGACGGCCGAGCGTGCGCCTATGGCTATTGTCAAGAGTAAGATGTCGGTCGGTGTGCAGGTGGCATGGCTTGCCCTCGCCGTAGTCATGATCAGCCTCTACATCTTCTTCAACGGGCATTAATCCCANANGGAAGTTACTTTCGCTTCTGCACTCTGTTCACTTGGCATACGCGC
>JAAVCM010000017.1:0-11573 GCA_014802345.1 Bacteroides sp. | reverse complement strand
GGTTATTCCACAATGATTTTTCCTGATGTTNTCGTNCTTAGGGATACACTCATTTTGCAATATTAAGGAAAAATNTTAATTTTGCATCATACATCAAAGTATTATAATTAATAAGCAAAGTAAGTGAGATGGCATCACAGAAGATAAATAGGATAAAAGTTGCGTTAGTTGAGAACGGTAAAACCGGTAAATGGCTTGCCGAACAGATCGGTAAAAATGAAGCTACGGTTTCCCGATGGTGTTCCAACAAGATGCAGCCCTCCCTTGATACGCTTGTGAGGATTTCAGAATTACTTGATATTGATGTTAAAGACTTAATCGTAAGCAATAAAGCATAATCATGGANAAGAAAGAAATATTTAACCGAATAGAATATGTNGTGGCGTGTGTTGGAGCTTTTGCACAGCGATTCAACCTCTCCAATATGCAGGCCTATGCATATCTGCGCCGTTTCACAGGCATTGATTTTCTTCTCGACTGCTATGCCGCCGAGCATACATTGTCCATTGATGATGCCGTTTCAGACCTCCAAGTCATCTGTCAACGGGAAGGAGGAAAGATATGATAAGACTATATCATGGCTCAAATGTAGCCATTGAGCAGATTGACCTTTCACGCAGTAAGCGTGGTAAGGATTTCGGACAAGGTTTCTACCTTAATGCCAATGCTGACCAGGCAATGGAAATGGCAGCTCGAACAACCCGATTTCTCAACGAAGGCGTCCCCACTTTATCTTGCTTTGAGTTTGATGAAGACGAGGCTACGAAGAACGGACTAAATATAAAGGTCTTTCCTGACTACTCCGAGGAATGGGCTGAGTTTGTAGTGATGAACCGAAAGAATAACTCAGATATTCCGGNTCATCCATACGATATTGTTGTAGGACCTATTGCCGATGATACGGTNGGNGTTCAGATTCGCCGTTTTATAATGGGCTATCTGTCGGCTTCNGTATTGGTTGAAGAANTGAGATTCAAGGGTGATCATGCAGTCCAATACTTCTTCGGTACCCCTAAAGCTGTAAATTTCTTAAAACGCATAGAATTATGACACAAGACATACAGTTTCAAATAGAGTGCCTTGCGGCAGAACTTACTGAAATGCTTATGGCAGAATATGGCTGGGACATACATCGAGCCCTTGACGAGCTTTATTCATCAACAACTTTCGCCAAACTAAACGATCCCGAGTGCGGTCTCTACTATCAGGGTGCAGTCTATATTTTCCAATTCCTCAAATCGGAAATNGAAACCGGTAAAGTTGCCTAATCCAATTTTTATTAAAATTTAAACTTGAAAAATTNATNGCATTAATCCACTGCTATACAAAGTGGGTTAGAGGAATTGTAGACAAGCAACGNAGCTCCCCATACGGGGGCTGCGTTGTCGGTTTGTCAGNGGTAGNNGNTATANGGTTATTNCANAATGATTNNCCTAATTGTCTTNNATTTGCGGAGGATGTAGATGCTGGNAAGGAGGGTATCGGTGCTGTCGGCCACCTTCATACCCTTGATGGAGTAGACCTTGACGGGAGCGGTGGGGAGAGATAAATNGNGGAAAGGAATATTATTCCCGGTCTACTTCTTGTATTGCCCGCAGGAAATTGTTACTTTTGCAGACATATAATCGAAAATCTATCGGTCATTCCAATAACAACATTTATGAATACTACCTTCAAATCTCCACTTAGCGGAATTGTACCTCCCCTCGTGACCCCACTTCTCGGTAATGATACNCTTGATGTGGCCAGCCTTGAAAACCTTATCGAACACCTTATTGCCGGTGGTGTCCACGGTCTTTTCATCCTCGGTACAACCGGCGAAGAGCAGAGCCTCAGCTACCGTCTGCGCAAAGAGATGATCAAGGAGACATGCCGCATCAATGCCGGCCGTCTTCCGGTGCTTGTCTGNATCACTGATACTTCTCTNGTCGAGAGCATCAATCTTGCCAAGGTCGCTGCCGACTGNGGCGCGTCGGCTGTCGTGAGCGCAGCTCCCTACTATTTCGCTACCGGTCAGCCCGAACTTGCGGAATTCTATGAGGATATGCTCCCGCATCTCCCGCTCCCGCTGTTTCTCTACAATATGCCCAGCCATGTCAANGTGAATTTCTCGCCCGCGACCATCCACCGCATCGCTGAAAACGAGAAGGTGGTCGGCTTNAAGGACAGCTCCGCCAATATTCCCTATTTCCAGTCGGTGATGTACACGATGAAGGACCGTCCCGACTTCTCGCTGCTTATGGGCCCGGAGGAAGTGACAGGCGAATGTGTGCTTCTCGGCGCAAACGGCGGCATCAACGGTGGNGCGAATATGTTCCCNGAACTNTATGTCGCCATGTACAATGCAGCCAAGGCAGGTGATGTCAAGGAGGTCTGGCGTCTGCAACAGTTCATCATGCAGATCAGCACCTCGATTTACAGTGTCGGCAAGCATGGTTCGAGCTACCTCAAAGGTCTGAAATGTGCCTGCTCACTCCTCGGTGTCATCAAGGATGACTTTGTCGCCGCTCCGTTCCATAAGTTCAACGAGCCTGAGCGCCGCAGGATTCAGGAAGCTCTTGACCGTCTCCCCATCGAGAACGGCAAGCTGATATTCTGATGACGAGTCATTGAATTCATTCCGAATGTAGGGCCTGTGCACGCGCCGGCCCTACATCCCGACTGAATTTTTATACATAAGAATTCCCATACTCCTGATGCAGTCATCTGCATCTCTCCTAAAAACTTTCATCTCTTATTTTCCCTTATTTCTCATAGCATGAATATTGTTGACCTTGTCGTGTTCCTTATCTTTACGGTCGGCACGATTATGTTCGGTTATCTCTTTGGCCGTAAGAAGCAGAGCAGCGAGGAGTTTACGCGAGGTGGCGGCAAGGTGCCCGGATGGGTGGTCGGCCTCTCGATTTTCGCCTCATTTTGCAGTTCCATTTCATTTTTAGGTTATTGCTCCTCGGCTTTCATGGGCAACTGGAATGCATTTGTATTCACCATCTCCATCCTTCCCGCCGGCCTTCTTGCGATGCGTTATTTCGTGCCGTTCTACCGTTCGCTCGGCAGCATCAGTGCATACAGCTTTTTTGAGAAACGTTTCGGGCGCTGGGCGCGCCTCTATGCGTCGGTGTTCTATCTTTTCACCCAAGTGTGTCGCTCGGGTGCCATACTTTTCCTTCTCGCCGTCCCGATGAACGTGCTGATGGGGTGGAGCATCCCGCTCGTCGTCACTTTCACAGGCATAGGCATCATACTTTACAGTCAGAAGGGTGGTCTGAAATCTGTGATATGGACCGAGGCGCTTCAAGGTGCCATCCTGATTGTCGGTGCGGTCATCTGTCTGTTCATGCTTTTCAGAGGTATGCCCGAAGGTCCCGGTCAGGCTTTGAAAATCTGCATGGAGAACAATAAATTCTCGCTCGGCAGCTTCGGCGACAGCCTTGTGGAGAGTACCTTCTGGGTCTGCCTCATCTACGGTATGTTCACCAACCTCAACAACTTTGCCATCGACCAGAGCTACACCCAGCGCTACTGTGCCGCTCCATCGCTGAGCGAGGCGCGCAAGAGTGCCTTCTGGGGTTCGCTCCTGACACTCCCGGTCAACCTAATCCTGTTTCTCATCGGTTCGTGTCTGTTCGCGTTCTATCAGGTGCATCCCGACTCGCTTCCCGAAGGGATAAAGAGCGACTATGTGTTCCCTTACTTCATAATCAACGAACTCCCTGTCGGTCTGATCGGTCTGCTGATAGCTTCGATTTTCTGTGCCGGTATGAGTACGGTGGCCACCAGCGTCACCTCGTCGGGTACGATTGTGCTGACCGATTTCTATTCGCATTTCTTCCCCAACGCCAGCGACGAGAAGAAGGTCATCGTTCTCCGTCTCGCAAGTGTGGCCGTCGGTATCCTTGGCATCGGAGTGGCGCTCTGCTTCCTTCTTGTCGACAATGCGCTTGACGCATGGTGGGCATTGAGCAGTGTCTGCTCGGGCGGAGTCCTCGGTATGTTCCTCCTCGCCTATCTCTGTCCGAAAGCCAAGAAGCATCATGTCGTGCCGGGTGTCATCATCGGTGTCGCGTCGCTTATCCTCATCGCGCTTCAGACAAAGCTCACCGACTGGTGGAATATCCCTCAGTTCGTGCATATCAACCTCAGTATTGTCATCAGTACGCTTCTGATTTTCTTTGTCGGTTTCCTGCTTGTACAGTTTGCCGGAAAGGATAAGGAGCCTCAGGCGGTGACGGATTGAAGTTAAGAATCAGTACAGTAAAGAATCATAAAAATGAAATTAATGTCATCCATATTGCACCGGGCGGTTCTCGCCGGGTGCTTTTTCACAGCCGTCTCGTTGACAGGAGCTGAAAAGACGGTTGTCACACCTCTCTTTTCCGAAGTCAATGACAGTCTGACCATCCCGGCTGAAATCTACGGACAGTTTGCCGAACATCTCGGCTCGTGTATCTACGGCGGACTGTGGGTAGGGGAGGAGTCGGAGATTCCCAACACGTCCGGCTACCGCACGGATGTGCTTGATGCGCTCAGAAATCTCAAAGTCCCCGTGATGCGCTGGCCGGGCGGATGCTTCGCCGACGAGTATCACTGGACTGACGGTATCGGGCCGAAGGAGAATCGTCCCGTGATGGTCAACAGCAACTGGGGCGGAACCGTCGAGGACAACAGTTTCGGCACGCACGAGTTTTTCAATCTCTGTGAACTCATCGGCTGCGAACCTTATCTGAGCGGCAACGTAGGTAGCGGAACAGTCGAGGAGCTTGCGAAGTGGGTGGAATATATCACCGCCGAGGATGGACCGATGGCGAAGAAGCGCAAGGAGAATGGACGCGAGAAGCCGTGGAAGCTGAAATATCTCGGTGTCGGCAATGAGAGCTGGGGTTGCGGAGGAAGTTTTACGCCCGAGGCATACGCCAACGAGTATCGCCGCTATCAGACCTATTGCCGTAATTTCAATGGGAACCGTCTCTACAAGATTGCGTCGGGTGCAAGTGATTATGACTATAACTGGACTAATGTCCTGATGAAGAATGCCCGCAGGCAGATGGACGGGCTTTCGCTCCACTACTACACCGTCAAGGGATGGAACGGCAGCAAGGGCTCTGCTACGGAATTCACGGACGATGACCACTATTGGACGATGGGGAAATGTCTGGAAATCGAGGATGTCATCAACCGGCATGATTCGGTCATGACGGTCTATGACCCTTCGAAGCGCGTGGCACTGATTGTCGACGAGTGGGGGACATGGTGGGATGTCGAGCCGGGAACCAATCCGGGTCATCTCTATCAGCAGAACACCATGCGCGATGCTCTCGTGGCAGCGTTGAGTCTCAATGTGTTCCACCGTCACACCGACCGTGTTAAGATGGCTAATATCGCGCAGATTGTCAACGTGCTTCAATCAATGATTCTCACGCAGGGNGACAAGATGGTGCTTACGCCNACCTATTATGTATTCNANATGTATGCTCCACATCAGGGTGCCACTGTGGTGCCCCTCGATGTCGCTACGTCAACCCGNGAGGTACGCGGAAAGCGTACAGTCCCGACCGTGAGTGCGACGGCTTCGCGCAAGAATGGCGAAATGAACATCACGCTTTCCAATATAGATCTCAACGAACCTGCTGAAATCGAAATCCCCCTCGGCGATGTCAAGGTCGGGAAGGTGACAGGAGAAATCCTGACGGCTGACAGTATTGACGACTACAACGATTTCGGAAAGGAAGAAAAGGTGACTTTGCGTCCGTTTGACAAGGCTAAGGTCGGCAAAGGTAAGCTCACGCTGACTGTCCCGGCAAAATCAATCGTCAATCTGAATATGGCGATTTGACAGATTGGGAACGCTCATAGCGGAGGGCGATGGGGCTTCTGCACTGGCAGAGNCCCCATCGCCCTTTGTCGCAGGATGATTTCAGAGACAGAACCAATCCCCGTGATCAGCAGTTATATAATAATATATAAGCTGCAAAAATCGTGAATCTTTATGGACATAATTGAAGCAATGAAAGAACGCCGGTCGGTGAGAAGCTACAACGGCCAACCGCTTGACGCAGATANGCGGCGGAAACTTATGGAGGCAGTCGCCTCGGCTGAGAATCCCTTCGGGGGAAGTGTCACAATCCGTCTGAAAGAATTTGATCTTAAAAACGGATTCAAGCCGAGTACCTACGGAATGATAAAGGGAGCTTCGGATTTCTTTATGCTCGGAATCGCTGATGACGANCGGTCGGCTCTTTCCGCCGGATTCAAGTTTGAACAGGTCGTTCTGAAAGCGTGGCAGCTTGGTTTGGGTACCTGCTGGATTGCAGCTACGTTCAAGGGTACTGATTTTGATAACGGTGAGAAGTGGCCCGACGGTGAACGCCTGAGGATANTCAGTCCCGTCGGTGTGGCCGCAAAAAAGAGTCTGATGGAGAAGATTGTCCGTGTGGCTGTCGGCAGCCGGAACCGTAAACCTTTCGGAGAACTGTTTTTCTCCGAAGATTTCANGTCGCCTCTTTCACCTGACAGTCGTTTCGGAAAGGCTCTTGAGATGCTCCGCCTTGCACCTTCGTCGACCAACTCGCAGCCGTGGCGTGCGCTTGTGTGTGGCACGACTGTTCATTTCTATTATCTTCCCAAAAGTCCTGCGTCGGTGCTTGACTGCGGTATCGGCATCTGTCACTTCTGGGAGACGGAGAGATTTGACGGGCGAAAGGGTAGGTTTTTCACCGATTCAGCCGCTCCGTCCGCNCCTGAGAAGTGGAAATATCTCTTGTCCTACTGTCTGTCAGATTGATTTCTGATAGGCAATGCGTGGAGAGCCGTCGAAGCAATAGATGATGCCGCAACGTTTGAATCCGAGTTTTTCAGCCGTATGCTGCATTTTCGAGTTGTCGGCGTGGGTGTCAAGACGGATATTGNCGATTTTTGACAGACAGAAGTCTGTGCAAATCCGTAACATTCCGTGATGCTTTCCGCTTGAACCGAGACGATGGATTGTGCCGTAAGGCAGATTGTCGGGCCATTGTCCATCCTCGATTACTGAATATGTCGGGTCGTCGCCAATGATGAATGTGAAAGCCATGGCTATTTCGCCCTCTTCATCCACCCCTACATAGCTTTTGCCATCGGCGATGTCTTCGGCCACCAGTTCACGCGATGGATACCCGTTTATCCATTGGGTGTGATTGCCTGATTCTCTCATGAATTTTCTCGCGGTTTCATAGCAGGTCATTATGCCGTCAATGTCGGTCACGGTTCCTTTTCTTATCGTTATAGTGCCGCTTTTCATTATTCCAAAAATTTTAATCCGGTAATTGAAAGAATAAATAGGTGTGGTATTATTTCAGATTATTACCTATTGAGGGCTGCAACTCTTATTGAAGTCCAAAAAATCTCGGCGTCTCCTTTCAAGGTTCTGCAAAGTTAATAAAAATATTTCTGATTCATTTCCGGATTGATAACTTGCNTATTTCCTCTCAATATTCATAAAAAACGCCCCCATCTTAATGTATGGGAGCGTTTTGTAGGCGAAGAAGGATTAATCTATTGCCGTGAGTTCTCTGAAATCACGGATAGTGCGTGGAAGAAACACGGTGATCAGAAGGATAAGAAATACTACGATTGCTGCGAGGACTATCCAAAAGCGGTATTGCCCCACTATCCACAGGTTTGATAAGAACAATGTAAAGAACACCGCCAAAGCCATCCCAAGAACAATTTCACCGGCAAGAGCAAAAAAACGTAAAGTTGATACCTGCTTCATTGTTTGCATCGGGGTCGAAGTAGTGATGTTGATTTTCTTTGTCTTGAAATAGAGGTAGATATACCATATTGTTGCTATTCCCAAAAATGAGCAAAGAAATATCTTGTAGGCAAAGGGGAATGCATCATTACCAAAGCCGGAATTCCAAGCACATAAAAATACAACAGCAAGAATAGCACAAGAAATAGCTCCCTTACGATACATCTTCATTATTTTTCTTTGAGCTGTGTTGCACTTAACTGATTTAAAGTTGATCTCGTCGCCACTTTTTTGAGCGAGTACGTCATCAAGAGTTGACATACTTTTTTTGAGTTCGTCTAAGTTCATATTATTTTGATTTTGAGATGAGTTTGTTTTTAATTCTATGAAGTTTGGTAGCCACATTATTCCTTTCGATNCCGATTATGTCTGCAATTTCCTCGTAGGAGTATTCATCAAGCCAAAGGAGGATGATCGCTTTTTCAATCGGGAGAAGTTGATTTATCAATTCGTGGAGGGCTGCAAGCTGTTCGGTTCGGTTATCATCAGCCTCAGATGAAATATCTGTATCCGAGATTTCAAATGGTAGGGTTTCGACCTTANGCTTATAATTGCGAATCGCCATTAAAGCTGAATTGACGGAAACACGATAAACCCATGTTGACAGTTTGCTTGTACCCCGGAATTGCTCTAAACCTAACCAAAGGTTGGTAAGGATTTCCTGACGTAAATCCTCATAAGGTATTTTTGGAGTAGCATANACCCAACAGACCTTGTTGATAATACGGGAATGTTCCTTTATAAAAGATGTGAANTCCCTGCTTGTTTTTGGTGGACTTTCCATTTTACTGATGTTTTTGTAACGTTAGGTGCAAAATTATCCCTAAAAGTTACACTCATCTCAAAATTTTTTTCCTTAATTCCTTTTTGTGGCTCAATTCAATTCTTATTATCGTAGATAAGACANNNAGTGTCATTTGACATTTTCGAAGAAATGAAGGAGNCGGAAGCTGCGTTGCTGAGTGTACTCCTTANGCCCGCATAACANAAGCCCACCGTAAGGCGGGCTTCAGTAGAGCAGGGGAGACATGTTTCTAATACTCCAAATATTGCAGTATAAATTAGATACAGATGATTTGNATTNTTGTGTAAGGAGTTGGTNACGGTATTTTGCCGTTCTTCTCCGACGGTTTCTCAACCGCCTCAGAAACCTCTGTTTCCGTAATGCAAATGACAAAATTTTCGTGAGCCTCACAAGTCCGAGGATTCATTTTAACTATTTCTCGGTCAAGTGTTAAAATTCTTATAGTGTCGCTCTTTGAAATATTTTCAGCGAACGGCAAAAGCCGGTTCAAGAATCTCAAGTTCAAGAGCTAACTCAATTTTCGAAATGGTTTCAATGGAAAGGTTTTCTGTGCCTTTCAACACCCTCGAAACATACTGCTGAGAACAACCCATTCGTTCAGCCAAGGATTTCTGCGTTAATCCAAGCTCCTCCATTTTGTCAAGCATCATCATAGCGATCCGTTGCGAATACCTAAGCCACGATTTATTTGCATTTCGCCACTCTGCCTTCTCCCTCCACTTCGATGGGGTTTCACTTGAATGGGATTTTAGCTTAGATATAATTTCTTCTCGTGTTCTCATTTCAGTCTCCTTTCTTATCTAATNTCTTTAAGATAATCATTAAATGAATCCAAATCTACAATATCGTTATCAAGAAGGAAATTTCTGACTTTTTCCATACGAGCCAACTCAACTAATGTGTGTTCACGTTCCTGCATGGTACGTGTCAGTTTTATAGCACCTCCTGTGATTATGTAGATGCCAGGTTCTAACTTGATGGCATATATGCGTAACCATGAGGCGTGGCGAGGGGTATTTCGTAAACGTGCTTTTTCTTTACCAAGAAGCATCTCCGAAATTCGCCCATTATCCAAAGGTCTGAATATCTCATCTAAGTTAGCATCAGGAGAAATATCCAAAATCAGACACTGTAGTCTATCGCTATCCTCAATCGTATCATATATGGCTTGATTAACGTCTGTTATTTTGAAATATGAAGCCAGATCGTTCATATTTTGCTTGAAAAAAGAACGCAACCACACCACATCATTCCATTGGTCAAGTATGGTGTCAAGAACATTGTCAAGACAGGTGTTATATCGAACTGCCCAGAGGTTGCCATTTTCTGTTATGAGATCAAAATTCATATTTAAGGATAAACTAAAAAGTTTCAATTACGTTGTGTCCAAAATGTCTGTCAAACACGATACAAANATACTAAATGTTTTTTATAAATACAACTTAAAGGTTGTATTTGTTCGCGCAGTTTTGTNATGTATTACATCNNTNAAGAAAAATAANAATNACCTTTANTGAATNTCAGAAAGTTTTCATTGGNGCCATTTNNGCNCCAAANAGNGCAAGAACNTGNTTGACTTTATCCAGNCGGAGAGTTTNNTTTNCTTGTTCCATTTCACGCACAAAGCGNAGTCCTACCCCNGATTTCTGAGANAAGTCNACNTNNGTAAGCCCAANTTCCTTGCGCTTAGCCTTTATATATTTCGCNAAATTAGTCATATTATACCTTTTAGNGTNNAAANATAATAAAAATATTCTGATTTANACNTTAAAGGGTATAANTTATTCGAATCAANCTTAGCGAATACCCTTACGGGTATAATCAGGCTAATATTTGGTATTATTATCACTTGAAAAACTCCGAGAGGCACAACAGCTAAGTCATTGTGATAGTCGTTGTGCCACTCTTCGTTATCAGCAGGCCACGAGCCGAGACAGTTANATTTTTAGGGTATCCAGTAATACATAGGTTTCTTACGGTGGNCAGTAATCCATTCTTCAAATTCTACCATATTTGATATTCCATCAGCAATCACNGCCTCATAATACTCCACACCATGATAATCTTTGTCTGACGGAGTCTCAAATTTCAATCTGAGGATTNTTTCTTTCTGAGCAGGTGTCATTACTTCTACAATCCTGTCAGCCATCCGCTCAAAATAGCCATCATACTCTGTGCCCTCCTCTATATGGATTACATCAATCTGCCATATCTCTTCCTCATACNTATAGAAGATATGCCAAGCCATGCAGTGTTCTTCTGTATGAAGTCCATTNATACATTTAATTTCGGTAACATCCGGNAGTTTAGCTATTTGAGACATGATAACAAAACTGCTTTCTTCTGTTATTCCTTTTGAATAAACGTGTAAGTCTATGTCTCTGTGAGAAGCCAGTAATCCCATACGCAAGGAGCCCACAAGATTAACACGGCATCCATTCTGTTCCCAAAAATTGGCTACATTGGAACACATCAGAACTCTTTTTGCCCTTTCCTGATTGGCAAAGGACAAATTAAATATTTCTTCTTGATTCATCATATTTGGATTTAACAAATATAATATAACGTAACAATAAAAAAGATATTTTCAGAAGATTATTTTTTTATGGGGGGTGTTGCANTACCTTGGACGAGTNCATGACCGGGCTTATGCCAAATTATTAGTTTTGCAATACCCTCATAATTGATTCTATGTTTAGATAATTCTTAAACATAGCTATTAGACACNTCTTTACTGCATCTGCGAATTTGCTCAATATTGCTCCGATATTGCCTAAGTNACGCTCTAACATNCTATGTATTTTTGCGTTATATNTAAAGAATAAAATAGAACGAGAAATAANATGGAAAAAATNTGCGAAAAAATGATATTCAAACCGGCATATCCGTATGTCGATGACGCTGTGGTTCATGGCGTAATGAGTAAGTTCAANCCCGGAGACCGTATNCTGAAAGCCGGNACACAGTTACACCCGGCCT
>JAAVCM010000016.1:52353-107587 GCA_014802345.1 Bacteroides sp. | reverse complement strand
TTTGCGCTTCAGGATGGGCTTGAACCAACGACCCCCTGATTAACAGTCAGGTGCTCTAACCAACTGAGCTACTGAAGCAGAAATCCGACAACCCTCTTGTTGAAGGAGCAATTTCAAAGGATTCCTTTGATTTTTGCGATGCAAAATTACATCGTTTTTTTTAATTGTGCAACCTTTTGGATGAAAAAATCTCGCACAAAAGTTTTTTTCCTTAATTTTTTAACGAAAATCTGACTATTTAGTAGTTTATTTGTTGTAATTATTGACTAACTTTGGTCTCCGGTTTCAACGATTTCATTTATTCACTCCCGATTTTTTATGAAAAAACTGACCCTATTTGCCGCCCTGCTCGTAAGCATCAGTCTGCTCGCCTCTGCCGCAACACGCAGCAAAAAGAGCGAAATATCGCGGAATCTTGATATTTTCAATGCACTCTACAAAGAGTTGCAGACATTCTACGTCGACTCCATTGATGCGGAGAAGTCAATCAACACGGCCATCGAAGCCATGCTCAATGACATCGACCCCTACACTGAATATTTCTCCGCCTCGGATCAGGACAAGTTCCGCGCCATGACCACCGGCGAATACGGAGGCATAGGTTCCGTCATCCAGCAGAATGAAAAGGGTGTAATCGTCGTCGAACCTTACAAGGACAGCCCCGCCAACCGTGCAGGTCTACGCCCCGGCGACATCTTCCTTCAGATTGACGGCGACACCGTGGTCGGCTGGACCTCCGACCAAGTCAGTTCAAAGCTCAAAGGTCAGAGCGGCACCAATCTCCGCCTCGTGATGAAGCGTCCTTGGGTCGAGGACTCAATCCTCACCTTCGACGTGAAGCGCGGCAAGATACAGATGCCATCCGTCCCCTACTTCGGAATGATTAAACCGGGTGTCGGCTACATCTCGCTGACCGGCTTCTCCGAGAAAAGCTATCCTGAAGTCAGGGAAGGTGTCGAACAGCTCATCAAGGATGGTGCCAAAAGCCTGATTCTCGACCTCCGTGGCAACGGCGGCGGTCTCGTTGACGGCGCGGTTGACATCCTCGGGCTTTTCCTCCCGAAAGGCACCACAGTCCTTACGACGCGCGGCAAGGGAGTGCTTGAAGAGAAGGTCTACCGCACAAGCACCAACCCCATCGACACGAAGATTCCTCTTGCCGTCCTCGTCGACGGCGGAACGGCCTCATCGTCGGAAATCGTCACCGGTGCGCTTCAGGACCTTGACCGCGCCGTAATCATCGGCACCCGCTCCTTCGGCAAAGGTCTCGTCCAGAGTACCCGCGAACTCCCCTACGACGGTCTGCTCAAAGTGACAATCGCAAAATACTACATCCCCTCAGGCCGTCTGATTCAGGCGATAGACTACTCCCACCGTAATCCCGACGGTTCGGTGGCGCGTATCCCCGACAGTCTTACCAATGTATTCAAGACGGCAGGCGGACGCGAGGTGCGCGACGGCGGAGGCATCACCCCCGACATCAAAATCGAGTATCCCGAAATCAACCGAATGACCTACAATGTCGTGCGTGACAACTGGGCTTTCGATTTCGCTACCAAATATGCTTCGGAACATGACTCCGTCCCCACTCCCGAGACATTTGAAGTCACCGATGAAATCTACGAGCAGTTCAAGGACTTCATCGACCCGGCAAAGTTTAATTACGACAAGGTGTGTGAGAGTGCCGTCGAGCAGCTCCGCCAGATAGCCAAGGCGGAGGGCTACATGAACGACTCGACATCGGCTCAGTTCGACATCCTCGCCTCCATGCTCAAACATGACCTCCGCCATGACCTTGACCTCAACCGCAAGAACCTCACCCCCTACATAGCGCGCGAAATCCTCAACCGCTACTATTTCAACCGTGGTGAAATCATCTATTCGCTCCGCGACGACGAGGCGGTCGATTCGGCGGTTGCAGTCCTCACCTCTCCCCGCTTCAATGAAATCCTCGGAAAGAAATAGTCTCCAAGGCTCATCCAACGTTTATGACAATTCAGCAACTCAGCGATGAATTTATGACCCCGGGCCGCCGGACAGCCCTCAAAAAGGCTCTCGACGGCAAGGCGGCAATAGTCTCAGTCTACAACCTCGCCGGAAGCGCCCCAGCCATGATGCTCGGTGCGCTTCCGGCGCGTAAGGTTCCTACCGTCGTTGTCGGTGATTCGCTCGACGACGCAGGCTATCTCTACCACGACCTTACACGTCTCGTCGGCGAGGACAGAGTCCTGATGTTCCCATCGGGCTACAAACGTGACATAAAGTACGGTCAGGTCGACCCTCCCTCGCAGATTCTCCGCACGGAGGCTCTCAACCAATGGTATTCGGAACGTCCGCCCCTCTACGTCGTCACCTATCCCGAGGCACTCGCCGAGAAAGTGGCGCGCCGTGAGGTCATGGACCGCCATACGCTCCATCTGCGCAAGAATACGGAGATTGACCTCACCGAAACGCAGAAATGGCTGCGTGAGAATGGATTTCAGGAAGTGGACTATGTCTACGAACCGGGGCAGTTCGCCGCGCGCGGCTCAATCATCGACATCTTCGGTTACAGTCACGAGCTTCCCTTCCGCATCGACTTCTTCGGTGACGAAATAGACTCCATCCGCACCTTCAACATCGAGACCCAACTGTCGGAACGCCAGCTCGACACGGTAGCCATCACCTCAGGTGTCGCTTCACAGGCAGCCGGTGAGTCGCTTCTTGAATACATCGACCCCTCGACGCTGTTTGCCGTGCGCGATGCAGCCTTCACCGTCGAGCGCATAAGGGCAATCGGCAAAGAGCAGCTTTCGGAAAGTGCCATAATCACCGGCGAGGCCGACCCCAATGCCATGAGGCAGGTGATAGACACCGAGCTGTTCGCACGGAAATTCGCCCTGTTCACTCAACTGCGCTTCACTGCCGCCGCGCAGCCCGACCCCGATGCGGCTGCAAGCATCGACTTCCAATGCTCCCCGCAGGTCATCTATCATAAGAATTTCGAACTTATCAGCGAGAGCTTCACGCGCTTCATCAACGAGGGCTACCGCATCTACATCCTCAGCGACAGCGAGAAGCAGATAGAGCGCCTGAAAGTCATTTTTGCCGACCGTGGCGACGACATTGACTTTGCCCCTGTTATCTCGACAATCCACGAAGGATTCACCGACCACTCGCTCAAAATCTGTATCTTCACCGACCATCAGATTTTTGACCGTTTCCATAAGTACACCCTCAAAAGCGACCGAGCCCGCTCAGGAAAGCTCGCCTTATCGCTCAAAGAACTCAGCGCCATCGAACCGGGCGACTTCATTGTCCATGTCGACCACGGTGTGGGTAAATTCGCAGGGCTTCTGCGCACCAATGTCAACGGCAAGACGCAGGAGATGATAAAGCTCGTCTATGCCAACGACGACATCATCTTCGTATCCATCCACGCCCTTCACAAGCTCGCCAAGTACAGAGGCAAGGAGGGTGTCGCGCCAAAAATCAACAAGCTCGGTTCCGGCGCGTGGAACAAGATGAAGGAGCGCACCAAATCGAAGCTCAAGGACATCGCACGCGACCTCATCAAGCTCTACGCCGCCCGCAAGGACGAGAAAGGCCACGCCTTCTCGCCCGACAGTTATCTCCAGCAGGAACTTGAAGCCTCCTTCATCTACGAGGATACCCCTGACCAGCTTACCGCTACCAAGGCTGTCAAGGCCGACATGGAGAGCGACAAGCCGATGGATCGCCTGATATGCGGCGATGTCGGCTTCGGAAAGACAGAAATAGCCATCCGTGCGGCTTTCAAGGCTGCCGTCGACGGCAAGCAGACCGCCGTACTCGTCCCGACCACCGTACTGGCCTATCAGCACTACAACACCTTCCGTGAACGTCTGAAAGAACTCCCGGTGCGTGTCGACTACATCTCACGCGCCCGAACAACCAAGCAGGTGCGCGAAATCATCAAGGACCTTGCCGACGGCAAAATAGACATCCTCATCGGCACACACAAACTAATCGGCAAAGAGGTGAAGTTCAAGGACCTCGGACTGCTGATTGTCGACGAGGAACAGAAATTCGGGGTAGCCGTGAAGGAGAAGCTAAAACAGATGAAAATCAATGTCGACACCCTCACCATGAGCGCGACCCCCATCCCGCGTACATTGCAGTTCTCCCTGATGGGCGCGCGCGACCTCACATCGCTCAACACTCCTCCAGCCAACCGCTATCCGATCATCACGTCGGTCAGCGCAGGCAGTGACGACATCATAGCCGAGGCTGTCAACTTTGAACTGTCGCGCAACGGTCAGGTATTTATGATTAACAACCGCATCGAGGGACTCTACGAACTTGAAGCACAGGTCAAGCGGCTTGTACCCGACGCGCGTACCATCGTGGCACACGGCCAGATGTCCCCCGAAAAACTCGAGAAGGCAATCATCGACTTCGCCAACCATGACTACGATGTCCTGATAGCCACGACCATCATTGAGAGCGGCATTGATATGCCAAACGTCAACACCATCATAGTCAACAATGCCCAGAATTTCGGCCTCAGCGAGCTTCATCAGCTACGCGGACGTGTAGGGCGCAGTAACCGCAAGGCTTTCTGCTACCTTCTCGTGCCGCCCCACATCCCCCTGTCGCCCGTGGCGCGCCGCCGCTTGCAGGCCATCGAGAGTTTCAGCGACCTCGGCAGCGGCATCCACATAGCCATGCAGGACCTTGACATCCGAGGGGCGGGCAATCTTCTCGGCGCGGAGCAGTCAGGCTTCATCGCCGACCTCGGCTACGAGACCTATCAGAAGATTCTCAAGGAGGCTGTCACCGAACTGCGCACGGAAGAATTTTCCGACCTCGAACAGGCCGACCGCCTCGGCGACGAGGATACAACAGACTATGTGGCCGACTGCGTCATCGAGAGCGACATGGAGCTGCTTCTACCCGCCGACTATGTCCCGACCGAGAGCGAACGCATATCGCTCTATCAGGAACTCGACGGAATCGAGCGCGAACTGGACCTACAAGCCTTCAAGAGCCGTCTGACCGACCGCTTCGGTGCAATTCCTCCTGTCACAGCCGAATTGCTCCGCATCCCGCGTCTGCGCCGTCTCGCGCGCCGTCTGGGTATCGAGAAAGTCGCGCTTAAACAGGGCAAGATGTTCACCTATTTCGTCGACGAGAACAACAAGGCATACTATCAGTCAGAGATGTTCGGTAAGATGCTCAACTACCTGACTACTAATCCCCGCCGCGTACAGATACGCGAGAAAAACGGCAAACGCTCCTTCGCAATATCCAACGTCGACACTGTCGAGACCGCCGTCGATATCCTCCAACAGATTATCGGTTGACCATGAAATTGCACAGTTTTATACTTTTTGCCTCCCTCTCATTGTCCGTCTTCGCTCAGGAAACGGCCGGCAGTCAGCACTTATGGCAACGATTCTCCAACCCTACCTCCGACACAAGGACAAAGGTATGGTGGTTTCACGGCGAGACAGAAAGCACGAAAAAAGGGATGGATGCCGACCTGCGGGAGTTCAGCGATAAAGGTGTAGGAGGCGTGGTCTGGTACGATCAGGTTCATTCCTCCGGGTCGGGTGCCGCAGGTTCCATGACCCCGGAATGGTGGGAAAACGTAAAGTATGCCGCCGGTAGAGCCGCCGCCGAAGGTCTCAGCTTTGAAGTAGCCCTCTCCAATGGCTATGTGGCGGGGGGACCATGGATTACACCGGAACTTGCCATGAAGCGCACCGTATGGGTCGACACCCTTATCACCGTGGATAAAGAGAAGGCGCTTGACATAACGCTTCCGAAACCTCATAGACATTTCCGCGACATAGCTACCCTCATCTTTCCCTACCGACCTGAAAACAGTCCGATTACCTTTGCAGATGCCACCGTCAGTCTGCGTGATGGAGCTTCTGCTGAAGCTGTCATTGACCTCGGCAAGCCGATGACCATCAGGGGAATCACCTATGATGTAAATCCGCGCGGTAAAGGCTCGACTGGCTCCATGAATATCCCCGGTGACCCACAGGAACGCTACTTCGGAGCAAAATATATTGACCTCCCGCCCATCGGCACACTGCAATGGAGCGACGATTCTCTCAACTGGCACACTGCTGCCGCACTTCTCCCCGTAGAAAGCGTAATAGGCCATAAGAGCCGTCTGCGTTCCATAAGTTTTCCGCCATGCTGCGGGCGGTGGTGGCGCATCACATATCAGGACTGGATGGATGCCGAAGGGCTTCACAATAAACTCGACGTGAAGAATGTCAGGCTCCACCTGCGTGACATCGTCGACAATGCTGAGGTACAGACAGGACTACGCACGGAGGTGACTTACCCCCATCCCATCGGTGGTTCACTCTGCGCGGTCATACCTGAGACGATACGCAACGCGACACATCTGCTTAACGGCGATACCCTCAGTATGACTCTCCCGGCCGGTAGCTGGCGGATAATACGCATGGGACATCAGCCCACAGGCTCACGCACGAAACACGGACGCAAGAACGCCTTGGGTCTTGAAGCAGACGTGATGTCGGCACAAGCTGCGAAAGTCCAGTTCGACAATTATTTCAAGGTCATACACGACTCTCTCGCATCCATCGGCTATCCTCCCGCCGGAGTTACCGCAGACAGCCATGAAGCGGGCATACAGAACTGGACCGAGGGCTTTGAAAAAAGATTTGAGCGGGACAATGGATATGACATCACACCCTGGCTTCCAGCCTTTGCCGGATATATCGTCGGCGACCGTGAGACGACAGACAAGGTGTTACGTGATTTCCGGCGCAGTGTTGCCTCGACGATAGCCTCTGAATTCTACGGCACTATTGCCTCACTCGCCGACAGCCTCGGCGTGACATTCACCTCGCAGGCGATGCTCAATATCGACAACGACAACATCGTCAGCCGCGGTCGCGCCCATAAGCCACAGGGAGAATTCTGGGCATATCAGACAGACGGTAACTACGATTGTCTCGACGCAGCTTCGGCAGCACATCTCTACGGTCACCCTATCGCTTCGGCGGAGGCGTTCACCGATACCCCTTACTCCGAGACATGGGATGAACTCAGGCGTATAGCCAATCTCGCCTACTGTCGTGGCATCAACGAGTTCGTGGTATGCGCCTCGTCGCACCAACCTTGGCCTGACCGGAAATATGACGATTCGGCAACACAGCACCCCTACGTCTATCACCGCTATCATCCTGACTGGAATAATTCACGGGATTTCTGGGACTATCAGGCACGTTGCACCTCAATGCTCCGCGAAGGTGAGCCGATCGTGGACCTCTGCGTGTATATCGGCGAGGACCCGCCATTGAAGACCTTTGCCTACCGTCTCCCCGCAATGCCGGAAGGATATAACTTCGATGTCTGCACTCTCGACGCACTCCTCAACCGTATGTCGGCATCATCCGATTCTCTCCTTAATGTTGATGGAGGCATGACATACCGCGCACTTGTCGTGCAGGACCGCACGTTCCTCTCCCCCCGTGCGCTTGCAAAGATTGATTCACTTTCGGAGGCAGGTGTACCCGTGGTTCGCTGTGACCGTGGCGAGGATGTCGGCGCGACACTGTCCCGGTACGGCTTGAAACCGGACCTCGCTTTCAGAAGTGCAGCACGACCCGATGACTGTCTGCGCTACTTCCACCGCAAATCATCCTCCCACGACATATATTTTGTCTATAACCACAGTCCCCGGCCCTATTCATCCGCAGTGCGCCCCGCACCGACGGTTAATGGTACGACTGAAATCTGGAATCCTCTTAAACTGACCCGCGAAAAAGCCCCGCTGACCCCTTCGGGGGAAATAGCCCTCTCACTCCAACCATACGAAAGCTGCTTCATAGTCATACCACACGACTGAAATTAACCGTCCTATTCTACCGGGGGCCACGGACGGCCTTCTATGAGGGCTGTCATACACCCTATGGAGCATGCAGGGATGATGTCTTTACTCATGCTGTCGCCCACGACTAGGACATCGGACGGTGAAAGCCCCAGTGCATCGACACCAAGCTGGAAAATCGCGGGGTCGGGCTTACACACACCAACCTCAGCACTCTCTATTATGTCCTTGAAATAGCAGTCAATGCCGAAATCAGCTATCACCGCCCGGAGATTGCCGTAAAAGTTCGAGACGAGTGCCAGCGGATAGTATCTGGAAAGCCTTGAAAGGGTCACGGCAGACTCCTCCACACACTCACGCGCACGCCGATAGCAGAACTCTGCTATATCCCGCGCCTTTCCTATGTCAGAGAGCTTGATGTGTCCATTCGCAAACAGCCAGTCCATCTCCAAGCCGATTTTCTTCCGCATAAGCGCACGGAAATCGTCGGAGGGACTGACGGGAGGGCGTGCCGCCAAAGCCCGTTCAGCGTAAATGTAGGCCTCAATGAAAACATCCGTGGCAAAACTGAATCCCGCCTTGCGGTAGCCGTCAAGGATGACGTGGCTCCAATGGTCGCCGCGTGAGTCAAGCGTCCCACCATAGTCAAAAATAATTCCTTTGACCCTCTTGTCGATGACTATTGAATCAATAGCTCCCATAGCGCGAATTTATATATCATTTTTCAGTACATCCCCTCTTCCAGTCTGAAAGTCAGACGGCGGCAGAGGCGTTCATGGCGGACAATCATATAGACTAAAAGGAGATTGAACACCGTCAGTTCAGCCACGAAATAGAGCCACGGCTGTCCGATGAAAAGAGTCGTGAAAAGTGTGATTGTGCGCCAGTTGAACGATAGGATGTTGGTGTACTTCATCAGAGGCAGTGACCCCCGGCGGAAATCCTCGCGGAACGAAGCCGGGATATTGCCCGAGGGGAAGCGGCGGTGCAACTCGCGGCGCAAAGCCTGCATAGCCGGGGCGGTCGCCTCCTGCTGGCGTGTGTAGTTCAGATAAATCTCCATCGTAAGCCGCTTCCAGAAATTGTTGCTCCACGTCACTCCGCTCTCCTCGATGTGACGTTGGAGCTGGTCGGCGCTGTCAAGCTCACTCCCCTCCTCCCCTTTGAGGAAATAGAGGTGAAACTGACGGTAATAGTCGGCCATTGCCGCCTGCTTGGTGTGGCAGACCCCGGTCACACACGCCATAACCCATATCACCCCCGGATGTCCGGCGAAAAACGGTGAGCAGTGGAGTTCACGGAAGACTATCGCCAGATAAATGGTGACAAACCAGAAGTCGCCGCAGAGACCGTCGAGTATGCGCCCTATGCGCGAATACTGCCGGGTGAGGCGTGCAAGCTGTCCGTCGGCGCTGTCAAATGAATTTGCCCATACGAGCAGCAGCATACCGATGATGTTGAGCCGCAGCTCAGGGAAATAGAACATGATTCCGGCGGCGATTCCGAGAAAGATGGCGGCAATGGTGATGGCATTGGGGCTGACACCGAAACGCGCGGCAAGGAGTGCCCACCGGTAGCCGATGGGACGGTAGAAAGCCAGATCGATACCTTCCTCGGTGTCGAGCGACTTCAACGAGCGTTGGTAATCATCCTTTTGCGACTGATTCATCAATAGCGCTGTGCGGGAGAGGTGATATAGCGTGTATAGGAGCGGATAAATCCGGCGAAGGCCGGAATTTTCATCAGGCCGTACTCAAAGATAAGATAGCCTATGAGCGTACAGGCTATACCTGAAAGCACGTCAATGAGATAGTGGTGCGAGGTATAGACGGCGGTGAACCATATACCCATGCAGATGACTGCGAACAGTACGCGCATCCACCACGGGCAGCGCGCGCGGAGCGAGTAGATGAACGCGACGAGCATATAGGCAGAGTGGAGTGACGGAAGGGCGGCAAACACATTGGCGTTGCGGGAATAGAGTCCGTGGAAAATATTTAGCCCGGTCATCTCGTCCCAACGGCCGAGGCCGGCCACCTCACCGGGGGTTCCGACGATGAAATCGAAGCCGTGGGAAGCGACATACCATGGCGGAGCGGCAGGATGGACATAGTAGTAGGCGAAGCCGAGAAAATTCACCAAGAGAAATACCAGCGAGAAGTGAAGATAGACGTTGTACTGGCGTTTGAAATAGAGCCATATACCGAAAAGGATAGGCACAGGCACCCAGCATAGATAGAAGATACCTGCGAAGAAGTCCATCACCTTGCTCGTATGCAATGCGAAGTATTCGTTTGGCGTAAGCGTCCCGGCGGCTGTCACGATGCCGAACAGACTTTTCTCGTTCTCGTAGAGACCGCGGATGTCGACGGGGTTGACCTCGTAGTTCGGGAGTATGTTCATCCAGTCATAGGAGATACCGAACACCGCAAACGGGAGCAGCGCCACGACCAGACGGCGCGTTGTGGCAGTCGCAAAGAGTAGCAGCGTCAGAAGGATGGCTATGTAGAGATGCTCCGGACGGAAACCCACGCATAGCGCCGTCACAAGCAGCCAGACCGCCACCGACAGGATTATTATCAACGTCTCCCGGGACGAAGGTAGTGTTATGGGCGACATCAGCGTTCGATTTAACTGTTTTTGAGCAGACGGCGGCAGTGGTTGATGCGCGCAAAGGCCGTGATGTTGGCGAATACGGCAATCACTCCCATGCAGACGATGAGGATGATGACGGCGTTGAACTCCGAAGGGGCGACACACTGACCGACGATACCTGTGGCGAGAGCACCGATGGTGGTGACTACCACTCGCTCGGGACGCTGCATGAAGCCGACCTTACATTCAAGCCCGAGACCTTCGGCACGCGCACGGACATAGCTCACCATAATCGAGCCGACGAGCGCTACGAATGTGATGAGCGCGCCGATGATGTAGCCGGTCTGGATGAGATAGTAGCTGAGACCGCCGAGGGTGAAAAGCTCGCAGTAGCGGTCAAGCACCGAATCATACATCGCACCGAATGTTGAGGTCATCTTGCCGAGACGTGCCACCTGACCGTCGAGCATATCGAAAAGCGAAAAGAGGATAATCACCACGCCGCCCCAAGTCAGGAGACCGTAGTTCATATTGCCGTCCTGTGCCGTATAGCCGGCGTAGACAAAGATTATGGCGGCGGCAATGTTGCCGAGCAGCCCTACGGTGGTCACCATGTTGGGGGTCACACCGATACGGATGAGGAAACGGACGAAGGGATTGATGACAAAATAGATACCCTGTTGCAGGCTATCGCGGAAGCGCTTGAACATGGATTTTTGCTGTGAGATGGTTATTTCTGTTTCAGACATTGTTTTCACACTGGATTTTATGATTGGACAACCTCCGGGCGAAGGTCATTGATTCTGGTTTTCACTTTCGGTGATGCCGGATTCGGATGGACGCGGACCTTTGTGGCGGACGAAGAAATCGACGAGCCTTATGGCGTAGGGGTCAAAACCTGTCGGGCGGTAGACGAAATTGCGCTGCAACACGAAGTTCCATCCCCACGACACGGCAAGCGACGCCGTCAGACGTGCGGCGGCGAAGATACCGTCGGGGCGGAAGCCCAGATCAAGCAGCCATTCCCACCGCGAAAGCATGGTTGCAAGGCCGGTGGTTCCATACATATTCAGCAGCAGCGAGCCTGTCCACACGAGGAAATACTTCACACCGACCGCCTTGACGCTCTGCCCCTCGGCATGGAAGGTGAAACGGTAGTTGATGCAGCAGTTGACGATACCACCCGCGATGGCTCCGACAGCCACAGAGAGGTTTGAACGGTAGAAATCATCAAGTCCGACAAACACGAAGGAGAAAAACAGCATACTCATGCCGAGATCCACCCACGATGCCACCTGCGACGAAACCGACGACCGCAGGAAGGTCGAGATGAGGCCACCGCCGTGAAGGAATTTATCTTTAAGTTGCGCGAAGTTCATTTTCTAAGTGTCATTAGGAGAGATAGAGCCTAATCCCACACGGGCAGGTCAGTGAACAAATACATGGCTACTGCAAGCACCACCGCACCGTAGATTCCGGCAAGGATGTCGTCGGCCATGATGCCTGTTCCGCCTGGGAGTTCCTCCATCTTACGCACCCCGAGGGGCTTCACGATGTCGAAGAAACGGAAAAGCACAAGGGATACGAAGGTCCAGAACCAGAACGAACCTGAGGCCAAGGGGTCGGGGGTCAGGGCGAAGACCGAGAGGGGGAGCATAGTAATCCACTGCCCTACCGTCTCGTCCATGACGACGCGCGAGGGGTCGGGACCCCAGTAGTCCTCGGCTATGCCGGCTGACCATATCCCGAGGAAGGTGAAGACCACTATCAGACCGAGAGTCGCAAGAACCGTCCCGGTCAGATGACCGGTCAGCACGAGCGGAAGCCAGAGAACCAGCCCGACAACTGCGCCGGCTGTGCCGGGTCCCCACGGCCAGTAGCCCGCACCGAAGGATGTGGCTATGAATCTCGGAAAAAACGGAAAGCGTTGTGATGTCATTTCTTCTGGTTTTTAGCGGCGTTATGTTTCTTGATTTCCGCAAGGACAGCGCGGGCAATCACGCCCGAAGCCTCGGCGCGGCAGGGGGCAAAACTGGGCCAGTCGTTGAAATCAATGATTGAAAAGCTCCCATCCGGGAGGATGATGGCGTCACCGCCGTAAATCTTTATGTCAAGAGCCTCGGCAGCGCGTGCGCACACCTCTTTGAGAGCCTCGATGTCAAACGAGGGTTTATCCTCATCGGTACCCTGCTTCTCGCGCGAACCGTGGTGGTAGAAGCAGAAGAACCATGGAGTGCCATAGACCCCGTAGAATTTCAGCAGCTCTCCTTCGACATGGCGGCTCACGACAGCCCGCTTTATGCCACGGAGGAAATATTCCTGCACCACTTCCTGAGCCTCCTCAGGGTGGCGCACAAAGGTGACATCCTCTTTGTGCATCGTGTGGAAATCGCCGCGCTTCACCCACGCCTTGGTCATGCCCAGACGGTTCATGCGGTCGATGACACGCTCATCGGTGTTGACCATTATGCTCTCGGGGGTCGGGATGTTGCTGCCCATAAGTATCCTCGTCAGGCGTTCACGGGTGCAGTTCTCCACACCGTAGCCCGAATTGATGACAAGCGCACCTTCGTCCTCCTTCTGTTGCAGGACGGGAAAGGAGCGGTGGTGACGGCACATATTGATTATAATGTCCTCGTTGACGGCACCGGCCACGAGCTGCTCTTCGCTGTAAATTTTCACCTCGCAGCCACGTTTGCGCAACTGGTCGGCTGTCAGATTGAGGATGGAGGCATCGTTGCCGATATGGTTCGGCGAGAAGATGCCTGCCCTCATTATTCCGGCTATTTTTATATCAGCCATAATCGCTTTGTTTTTAGGGGCAAATGTAAACCCCGGAAATATGATGATTAAAGCATTATATTTTCAGTTCAGGTCAGACCGCCGACAAAACGTCCGGCCTCTGCAAGGTCCTCGGGGCGGTCCACATCTATGATTTTCGTGAACGGCCACGCTTTCAGGCGCATCCCCGAAGCGACAAGGGCGCGCTGGAAGTCACGCATACGGCTCACTCCCGAAGCGGCGCAGTCGGCGAGAATCCCGAGTGCGGCAGGGCGGAGCGCATAGATGCCACCCGAGACATAGCGCACACCGGCCACCGGGCGGTCAAGAAATCCGGTGATGTCGTCGGTGGCGGTAGCCGCCACATATAGGGGCTTTTCATCGGCCATATAGGTGGTGACAGCCATATAACCGTCCGAGGAGGAATCTGCCTCGAAAGCCTCGATGAAACGGCGGAACTCCATGGGGTCAAAAACCGTGTCGACCGTGAGGAGGCAGAAGTCATGCTCCGGGTCAAGCGTCGGGGCGAGGGCGTGGAAACTCTCCATCGACCCTCCGGTTGATTTCTCGACGAGACTTACCGGGGCGGAGACTTCGAGTGAACGGACAGTTTCGGCGACGGCCGGCATAGCGGGATTGGTGATGACGCATATCCTCCCCGCTCCCATCGAATCAAGCAGACCGACGAGGCGGCTGATCATCGGCTGACCGCCGACGGTCACGAGAGGCTTGGGGAGAGTCGCACCCTCCCCGCCGAGGCGTGAGCCTTGTCCGGCTGCAATAATAGCGTAGTCCATCTGTCCGTGATTGTTCCGAGTCCGTATCAGTAATAAAATCAGAATTTCTCAGGGGGCAGTTTGTCGTTCCCTTTGTCGTAAGACTGACGGCGGAGGGGATTGGCGGTAGCCTCAGCCTCGCGGCGCCGGTTGCGGTAGATGTCGATGGCGGTGTAGATGGCCTCACGCATCGACTGCTCATCTGCCTTCCCCTGCCCCACGATGTCGTATGCCGTACCGTGGTCGGGCGAGGTGCGGACGTAGGGGAGTCCGGCGGTATAGTTGACCCCGGTCTCTCCGGCGAGAACCTTGAAGGGGATAAGACCTTGGTCGTGATACATGGCAAGCACACCGTCAAACTTCCGGTAGGCACCGCTGCCGAAGAAACCGTCGGCGGGATAGGGGCCGAAGGCAAGTACCCGGCGCTTGTTGGCCTCGGCGATGGCGGGGGCGATGATGTCGGCCTCCTCGTTGCCGATGACACCGGCATCGCCCGCATGGGGATTGAGGGCAAGCACCGCGATGCGCGGGCTGTGTATGCCGAAATCTTCGATGAGCGACCGGTTGAAGGCCATAATCTTGTCGGTAATCCCCTTCGGGGTAAGCGACGCGGCGACAGCCGAAAGAGGGTCATGGATAGTGACGAGAGCCACGCGGAGTCCTTCGGCACACATAATCATCATTGCCTGCCGCCCTTCGCCCACACGCTCCTGAAGATACTCCGTATGTCCGGGGAAATTGAAATCCTCGCCGTGGATGGTCTTCTTGTTGATAGGAGCCGTCACGAGTACGTCAATCAGCCCGTCGCGGAGGTCGGAAGTGGCACGCTCGAGAGCAGCGAGGGCAGCTTTGCCCCCTGCCTCGGTGGGCTGTCCGGGGTCAAGTTTACAATCCTCACCGACGACGTTGATGATGTTGACCTCATCGGAAGCCGCATTGTCGGGGCTGTCGATCTGGAAGAGCTTGAATTCAGGCAGATCCATGCCGCGGCGGTAATAATTGGCCATCTTTGCCGACCCGTAGACAATCGGGGTGCAAAGTTCGGCGATACGGGTATCGCTCAGGGCTTTGAGCAACACTTCATAGCCGATGCCGTTGATGTCGCCGTGGGTTATGCCGACGCGTATTTTATTATCTTGTTCCATTGCACTGGTTTAGGAGTAAGGTGTAGCGTGGATAAGGCGTCCGGCCTACACGCCTGAGCCTATTATCCTTAATTAAGCGGTAAAATTACTAAAAAATCCCTCACCAAGCACCCGGCGTGTAACAACCCAACCTCTTTTAACACTCTTTAACCATAAAACAATGCAGGGGCTGCTCCACGCAGACCCTGCACCTAAATTACATAAGGGGATTATCACTTATCTCAATTATCAATTATCAATTATCACATTTTTATAATCTTCTTATGTATAATTATATGCAAACTTAGGGTATCAATATACAAAGGAGTCAACTGTATTAAAGCGTCTTTTCAAGGATGGCAGTCACATCGTCCGGATTATGGCCGGCATGGATGATACGCCCTTCGGTGTCGAGAAGCAGCATGAAGGGGATGCCATGAATCTGATATGGAGTAGTGATGGCTTCGACGCGTGTCTTATCGGCCCAAAGCTGTGTCCACTCCATGTTTTCCTGTTCCATAGCCTTGCGCCAAGGCTTTTCGGCACTGTCGAGCGACACGGCAATAAATTCCACCTTGTCGCCATACTTGTTGTAAAGCTCACGCACATGGGGAATGGCCGCACGGCAGGGACCACACCATGAAGCCCAGAAGTCGACCATCACATATTTCTTTCCGTCGGCAAACTCCGAGAGGCGACGTTCAGCACCGAGAGTGTCAAGGGCAGCGAAGTCGGTGAAGGGCGATTCACGAAGAGCGTTGCGGCTGTTGGCTATCGCCTTGTTGACCTGTGCCAGACGTGCTGCGTCGGTCATCCCGCTGACCGATGCGGCAAGTGCATCGAGTTCGGCAGTGGTGTAGGTGAAGGGGGTCGAGAGGTCGTTGAGGAGTTTCGCGCCGGAGATACTGTAAGTAGGATGGGCGGCGATGAATGCCCTGCGTGCGGCATCCTCTGCCCTGCCCGCCTCACTGTATGCGGTTTTCAGACGCTTCTGTCCCTCCTCGGTCTTGTCGCGGTCCTCTGCATGATAGAGGTTATAGTGTGCATCACGCGCGGCGATGTTGAAGGGGAGCATGGCAGCGTTGTACTCGGCAAACTCCTTCTGTGCCTGACCGCCGGTGACGGTGACATTCTTTTCTCGTTTCAGTTCGTGAGAACCGAAATAGAAAGTCGGAGGCACACTGTCGATATGCGCGGCAGAGACTGTCATGGGGACATTCTCGACCATTATCTCGAGACCTTTGCCGATAATTCCCTCGGAATCCGGCATATTGATGCGCAGTTCGCTCAGTGTCGGCGAGGGGACTTCGCCGGTGAGGACAAATGTACCGTCGGTAGAGGTCGTTTCGGCAAGTGTCCCCCCACGTCCCGGTTCACGGCTGACAAGCTCGACCTTGCTCCCGGCTTTCAGACCGGGGATATTGCCGGTCAGCGTAAATCCTCCGGCAGCCATCACGGAAACAGCCGCCGAAAAAATCAGAGTTGATGATATGAATGGTCTTTTCATTGATTGAAAGTTTTTAATCGGTTAAATTCATTTACCAAGATGTTTTTCGAGGCAGGCGGTAGCTTCGTCGGGGAGATTGGTCGAACAGATGACTTCGCCTTTGTCGTTGAGGATAATCAGGCGGGGAATCGTGGTCAGGAAAAACGCCTTCGCGCCCTCACCCATCTGCTTTTCACCGTCGAGGCGGAGCTGCGCCCATTCCATCTGCTCCTTCTTCATGGCGTTGCGCCAAGGTTTCTCGGTCTCGTCGACCGAGATGCTGTAAACATCGAGCTTGCCGTCATATTTCTTGTAAAGCTCACGGACGTGAGGGATTGCCGCACGGCAGGGGCCGCACCATGAAGCCCAGAAGTCAATGAAGGTGTACTTGCCGGGATTGATGAGCGAGGAGAACTGCGCTACATTGCCGTCGGCATGCGTCACCTCGAAATCGGGACACTGACGGTTGAGGGCATAGCGCATGGCGTGGTTCTTGCGGCGGTTGACGGTGGCTACGCGGGCTGTGTCGGGGCACACTTTCACCATATCCACCATGGCGTCGATCTCGTCGGCAGTATAGGCAAAGAGCTTTTCGAGTTCCTTCTGAGCGAGATAGCCCGAGATATTGTAGGAAGGATGGGCAGCCATAAACTCACGCTTTGCAGCGACCAGTTCGGCAATAGCCTCGTTCTTACGGGCATTGTAGACAGCCATCGTATCCTTGTTGTCGTTTGTAGCAAAATATTTCTTAGCGGAAAGATAGGAGGCATCGCTCTCCTTCTTTTCGGCAGGATAGACCTGAGCGAAATATTCGCAGAATTCGTCGTGGGCTTTCGAGCCTGTGATTTTGACCAGCCCCTCCGTTCCCCGCGATTTGCGCAGTGAGTCAAAAGTGAGTTCGGTCGAGAAGGTCATTTCGCTCGGTTCAGGCATCACGCGCGTGGAGATTGAGGTGAGATAGCCCTCACGTTGGGGAGAATATCGCTGGAAGGCAAGCTCACACATACGCGGCGATTTGAGATTACCTTTAAGCTCGAAGTCACCACCCTTGGGCATCGCCTCGGCAATAATCTCGCGCTTGCCGTTGGGGTCCTCGATATCGACGAGAACCACACGCACGCTGTCGGGCATTCCGGCGAGTGAACCTTTGAGCGAAAATTCTGATGCAGCCTTTGACGAAACAGTCAATGTCAGGGCCATAAGCCCCGACATTGAAAGAGAAACAAGGTGTTTAAACATGGAAAATTTATTATGGTTAAAAAGATTAGGTGTTTTCGTTTATTCGACATCCTTGACCCAGCGGACCGACAGATAGCAGTCCGAGCGCATACATTCGCGCGAGACAGTCCCGATATTGGCCGTCAGGCGACGGTAGTAGACAAAGGTCTGCTCGGCATCATAGGCAGGCTCGACAGTGGAGGTCCAGTAGTAGCCATACTCGCCTACCCACTCCCAGTCCATATCAATCCAGCCGTAGCTCTTCACAGGCACCACACTGCCACCCAGCTTCAGACCGAGTTCGCAGCCGGAGTCAGTGGCCTGCATAGCATAAGCCACTCCTTCGCCGCGCATTCCCTTGCTGTCGGCATCCGACATTCCGAGGGTGCGCTCGAGTTTCTTCCAATCCTCGTCGGATGGCAGACGCCATCCCTCGGGAGCCGACACGACAGCCTCCTCATAGGTCATAAGATTGCCGTAGACCGGCATATACTCCTTCTCATACTCATCGACCTGAGAGTCATCAAGGACGTATTTCCAACTGAAATTGTTGTAGTACTGCGCATCGGCCAGAGCCGGGCCGTTCTTGGCATTGGAGGTGGTCCACATCTGGTCTCCGATACGGACCCATTCATAGACATTGCCGAGGTTGTCGGTGACAGTGCCGCGGTCGGCAGGCTTCACGTCCGGGAGCTTATCGTCATCGCTGCAAGAGCTGAAAGCAAAAGCCGAAAGAGCGATGGCGGCATATATCAGTTTCTTCATATTCATATTTCGGGATTAAGGTTGAGGCCAAGATTTTCGATGGCTCTTTTAAGAATCTCATATTTTTCAATGATTTTGGGATACTCGCTCCACTTCTCGCGGAATTCGGCTTCATCCTCGTTGAAGATTGCATCCTTGAAGAGGCGGAAGTCGGTGGACTCATACGGGAATGAATCATACTCGGGGTCGCCGTAGTAATCCGGGTAATATGTGAGGAATCCGGCTTCATAGACAAGAGTCACATCCTGCTCATACATCCAGTCGGGAAAAACCTCGGCGGGATATGAATCGTAGTAGTCACCGCTGACCTCGTAGAAATCGTCGAGTGCCGGGTCATACGTCCCGATATTGTTGTCGACAAGCGTGCGGACAAGCGACAGGCCCATTACGCGTGCATCCTCAGGAGAAGCTCCCAGCCATTTGCTGCCGTTGACGGCAAAGCAGCGCCAGCAGCTCAGATAGTCCTTCGACTTCCAATCGTCCTCGTTGTATTTGTCGACCTCAATCGTGGCGGGAATCATAATCGAATAGGGTCTGAAACTTCCACCCGGCACATTGATGTAGGGAAGGAAATATTTTTCGACCATCGCAGCTATCTCTTCCTTGTCGCTCTGATTGTCGAGATATGTGAAACGGTAATACTGCTCCATGTGTGAAGTGAAATTCCAGTCGAAATCCACACTCTCCTCCTTCTGCACACCGTCGGCATCCGTATAGGTGGCAAGATGGTCGTTGAAAAGCAGATAGATTCCCGTGCGCTCCTTAAAGTCACGGCGCAACTGCGCTTCGGGACTGTTGTCGGAAGCGTCAACTTCAAAATAATTGGGATAAGCAGCATCCGGAGTCAGGTTCTCGTCGCCCGAACAGGCGGCGAACACCGGGGCGAGAATGACAGAGACCGTTGCCACGAATTTATTTATAAATTTCATTGTGCTTACTTGAATAGTTTAATTTATAAAATACTTACTGAAAAGTCATTATCACCAGTCGTCATCGTCCCAGTCATCATCCCAGTCGTCCCAGTCATCATCCCAATCGTCGTCGTCATCATTGTCGTCGGCTTCAGGATGCGTGGAGAGGTAGCAGGGGCGGGGAGGACGGTTGGAGTTGCCGAGCGAAACCTGAAAGTTTCTGATGTCACGCGGGATGGGGAGCGTGTAGCCTCCGTCATTTTTCTCGAGACGATACCAGTCGATGCGGTCAACCACAGATTGATAGTTCACTTCGGTGATATAATAGTAACCGTGTTCGATGACCTTGCTCCACGGATAGGGCTGGCAGACGGTGTAGCGGCGGAGGTCAAACCAGCGGTGACCTTCAAGGAGGAATTCGCGCGCACGCTCGTCACGGATAAAGTCGATGAGGTCATTGCCGGATTCCGATACCTCTGCTTTTGAGGACATACGGGAAGCAAGGAACTTTTCAAGCGTCGTGCGTGCGGTGGCTTCATCGCCGTTGTAGGCCGATGCCTCAGCCAGAATCAGATAAGCCTCGGATGTACGGAAAGTGAAGATACTTCCCACACTGTTCATCGATCCCCATGCGTCGGACTGACCGTTGAACTTACGGAAGCTGTTGGGACGGCGGTACTGCGACTGACCGACATAACGGTCCTTACGCAAATCATCGTCGGAGTAAAGAGCCACCATCTCATCGGAGATGCGCCATTTTGCCATGCTCTTACGGTCGTCGCTGAACAGAGCCGACACAAAGTAGTCGCCCATGGAGAAGAATACCTCAGGCGACGAAGCGTCGAGGCAGGCATCGCCGGGGGTCTTGCTGCCGAGGGAAAGGAGGCGGTTGTTGATGTCAAGCACCTCACGCGCCATCGAAGCAGCATTTGTCCAGTCCTGCATGTAGAGATAGACACGGCTCAGGAGCAGCTTGGCGGCAGGAAGTCCGGCACGGTAGAGCGATTTGGGTGTGGTCCCTTCAAGATTTTCTTCGGCCAGCCGGAGATCATTGACAATATTGAGGTAGGTCACTTCAAGAGTCTCGCGGGTGAACTCCTTGTCCTCGATGACCTCGGAATATTTCAAGGGAAGACCTACGGTGGAGGAGGCGGTGGCAGGAGAATAAGGCTCGCAGTAGAGGTTGGCAAGCATGAAATAGTAGAGACCGCGGAGGAAGTATGCCTCACCCTTCACACGGCGTTTCGCCTGCTCGTCGATTTCGGTCGGGGCGGGCTGCTCGTCGATGAGGGAGATGACCATGTTGCAGACATTGATGCGGGCATAGAGGGTGTTCCAGTATCCGGCATCGTTGCCGACATAGCGGAGGTTGTAGTCTGTACCGGTGTCCTGCTGCCATGTATAGAAGGGGAACACGGAATAATCGTAGGAAATCAGGTCATGGCCGGTATATTCGGTCATGGTGATTTCGTCGGTCATAAAATGCAGGAAATCGAAGTCGTTGTCACGGTTTTCAATCTCCGAGGAGTAGTTACCTTTGATTATACGGCAGGTCTTGATGTAGGCATCGCCGAGAAGGACTTCATCAAGGTCCTCCCAAGAGGTGACTTTCGCAAGGTCCTGAGAGTATTCCTTAAGGAAAGAGTCGCAGGAAGTGAGGCTGACACCGCAGAGCATCATGCCCACACCGTATATGGTTTTCTTTATTGCGTTCATGATTGGTTGATTAGAAAGTTACGTTAAGTCCAAATGAGAAACCGGGACGGTCAGAGAGCTGGATGTTGGTAAAGCCACCCTGAGTCGGGGTCTGACCTTTGAGCTTTGAATCGCATATCGTGAAAAGATTTGTGCCGGTGGCGGTCAATTCGAGTCGCTGGCACCCCCACGGACGAAGAAGGTTCTTCGGGAAATCGTAGGAAAGGCTGAGGGTCGAAAGTTTGAGGTAGTCGGCGCTCACGACGCGGAGATCCGAGTAGTCATACATATCCCAGTATGACTCTGCGATGGTGTTCACCTCATCCATATCGGATGACCAGTGGTTGAGATACTTGAAGTAGCTGGGATGGCTGTAAGCGATGATTGCGGGAATGTTGGTGTGCTTCTCGTCGCCGGGTTTGAGCCAGCGGTCGAGATAGTCGCGGCTGAGGTTGTTTTCCGACTTGATTTCACCACTCTTGGCAAAGACACCCTCGCTGCCTACACCTGCGCCATACATACCGAACAGACGGGTATTGGCTCCGAGGCTGTAAGTGAAGTTGGCATTGAGTCGGAGATTCTTCCAGCGGAGCATGGTCGAGAGATTGCCCGACATGATGGGTTCGCGCGAACCGGTCGCGGTGAGGACAGAAGTGTAGGTGTCATACTTGCTGAGTCCTTTGAGGTCCTCGGTGTGGTCAAACCAGTCGTCAAACATCGGGCCGCCGTCCACAGGGCTGAGGCCGAGGAACTTGTAGGAATAGAACGTGCCGACAGGCTGACCCTTGACAATTGCATTGCCGTTGAGGAAGTCTTCAAGTTCGTAGGACTCGCCTGCGGGCAGACTCTTGATGCGGTTGATGGCACGCGAGAAGTTGGTCGAGACGCTCCACTGCCAGTCGCGGCTGTCGATGGGGCGGACGGTGATGCCGATTGAGTAACCGTCGTTGTCGATGTCGCCGCCGTTGACGATGTAGGACTCGTAGCCGTTGACGGTCGAGATGGTCTTGGTCATGAAGGCATCCTTGGTGCGCTTCCAGTAGACGGACGCATCAAGCTGGAGCTTGCGGTTGAAGAAGCCCCATTCGAAACCGAGGTTGTAGCTGGTGGTCTTCTCCCAACGGAGGTCGGGATTGGGGTTGCGGCGCACGGTCGACATATATTCGCCGTAGAACTCGTTGTAAGCCTCCTTCTGGATAATCATGACAGGCGACTGGTCGGAAAGCATATTGCCCTGATAGCCGTAGCTACCCTTGATGGAGAAGTAGTCGAGCCATGTGAGCTGCTTGAAGAAGTCGAGCTGCGCGGCATCAAACGAGCCTGAAACCGACCATATCGGGAGGAGCTTGTCGTTGGCGCGGTCGCCGAAGCTGTTCGAGCCGTCGACGCGGGCATTGGCGTTGACGAAAATCAGTCGCTTCCAATTGTAGCTGGCGGTGATATAGGCGGAAAGGACGTTTTCCTTGGAGTTGGTGAGATAGGGGACATTGTCGGCAATCCATGCAGCATAGCTGGGATATTTGCTCAGGTCTATGCCGGTGGCGAAGCTCATACCGCGGTCGGGGAAGTAGCCTCGGGTGACGTTGCTGTAACCCTTGTAGTTGTCAGAGTTGGCCTCGAAACCTATGCCGCCGCTGAAATTGTGGGTCTCGTCGTTGAAATACTTGTTCCAGTCAAATTGCAGACGTGCGGTCCAGCTTCGCAGGTCGGTCGTCGTGTGTGTGAGCTCACCACCCTGCGGCATCAGCGTGTTTTCCTCAGAGACCGGTTCACCATAGTTGCTGTAACGAATCTTCGAGGAGTGATAGGTGTCGGCACCCCAGAGGCTGTTGACGGCCGTGTTGGAGGCGGTGTAGGAGAAGATGGCGTTGGCCGAGAGCCAGTCGGTGATGTTGAAGCGGAAATTGGCGTCGAAACTCAACTGATTTCCGTTCTGGTCCACACCGCTGTTGTCAAGTTCGTTGAGGATATTGAAGTTATAGCCCGATTTCTGATATTCCTTGCGGCTGTAATAGTAGTAGCGGCCATCCGAATTGTAGGCGGGGATAGCACGGCTCGCACGGTAGGCGTACTGGACGGGGGCTATCTCGTTCTGATAATAGCTGCGGTCGCTGACGGTACCTTTGAGGCTGAAAGCAGCCGTGAGCCACTTGGCGAAGTTCACGTCAAGATTGATCATGGCGTTGTAGCGGCGGTTGGTGGTGCCTTTCACGATGTCGTCATCGTCGGTGAAGCCGAGCGAGGCATAGTAGGAGCTTTTTGAACCGCCACCGCTGAGGTTGAGGGTGTGGGACTGCGAAAAGCTGTCGTGGGTGAGGAGCTTGAACCAGTCAGTGTTCTCAGTCTCGAACCATGCAAGCTGACGGTCAAACTCGCTCTTGTCGATGCGACCGCCGACAAGCTCATTCATAAGATATTCGAAACCGACGAGGCTGTAACCGCTGTCATAGACATAGTGGTCGTTGAAAAGCTGCTTCGACAGGGCGATGCGCTCCTTGGAGTTGAGGACATCGACAGAGTTGTCGGTGTAGCGCGGGCGGCGCTTCCATGTGAAGTTGTTGGTGTAGCGGATCTGGGGCGCACCCTCCCTGCCTCGCTTGGTCGTGATGACGATAACGCCGTTGGCGGCCTTCGTACCGTAGATGGCGGTCGCGGAGGCATCTTTCAGCACGTCAAGACGCTCGATGTCCTGAGGGTTGAGGCCTGAGATTGCGTTACCGATACGGTTGACATAGTCGGGGTCATTGAGTTCGTCGGGCGAAATCTGGACGGGGTCCTTGACGACGATACCGTCGACCACCCAGATAGGTTCGCGGTTACCGATAATCGACGAGGTGCCTCGGATACGGATTTTCGGAGCTGCGGCAGACTCGCCTGAGTTGGACATATACATAAGGTCGGGCACCTGTCCTTCAAGCATCTGGTCGATTGAGAGAGCATCGGGGCGGAGGATGTCCTCGGCCTTGATGGAGGTGATGGCGGAAGTCGAGGCGCGCTTGTCGATGACCTGATAGCCGGTGACCACCACGTCGTCAAGCTGATTTTCGTCGTCTTCAAGGGTGATTTTGAGCTGCTTGCCGGTCCAGTTGACATCCTTGCGTTTCATACCGATGTAGGATACGACGAGGGGGACATTGGTCTGGCCGCCTGAGGGGAGTGAGAACTCACCGTCCATGTCGGTCGCGGCGGCAACCTTAGGCGACTTCTTCAGCCAGACCGATGCGCCGGGGAGAGGTTCGCCGTTTGCATCGACCACGCGGCCGGTGATGCGTGCGCCGGTGGACTTCACTGCGGGCTGCTTCGAAAGGACGATGGACTTGTCGACTATCTCGTAGCCGAGCCCCATCTGCTCGTTGATTACATGAGTGAGTATACGGTCGAGATCCATGTCGTGGTATGAACCTGTGACGGAACGTCCGGCCACATCGTTGAGGATGCCTTTGTTGTAGACAAACTCGTAGCCGGTGGCTTTCTTGATGATCTGGAAGACTGCTTCCGGCGAATCACCGTTGAAAGTCATGTCGTAGTTGCGGGCGAGAAGTGCCATCGGGAGGCATACCCAAGCAACTAAGAGGATAATTAATCTGCGTTTCATCTAATACTATTAATGATTGGTTAAATACAAGGTAAGTTATTTACGAAGGGTTTTCATGGTAAGTCACACAATGTTTATCTTTATGGATTTCAGTTGTCGGTGCGGGAGATGTAGACCTTTCCGTCGTCGATACTGAAACGTATGCCCCCGCACTTCTCGAGAATCGAGATGGCGGTATTGAAGTCGGAGTAGCGCGGGATGCTCCCCATGAACTCCTCGGTCTTCAGGGACTCGTCGGCAAACTCGTAGTCGAAATCATACCATCGGCTCAGGTCCTGCATGATGCGCAGGAGGTTCTGGTTTTCGAACACGAACCGGCCGTGGCGCCATGAGGTGATGACATCGGGGTCGACCTCGCGCACACGCACCTTCGAGTCGGTCGTGGCGAAGACTGCCTGATGGCCGGGAGCGAGGAAGAGTTCACCTCCGACATCGTCGGAGCGGCGGATGGACACCCTACCCTTCTCGAGGGTGGTGTAGATTTCATTGTCCTCGGGATAGCAGCGGACGTTGAACGATGTGCCGTAGACGCGTATCAACTGATTGTCACTCTCGACGTAGAAGGGACGCAGGCTGTCGGTGGCGACGGCGAGATAAGCCTCACCCTCGACGCGGATGCGGCGCATCTCATCGCCGAAAGTGTTGGGGTAGTAGAGGCGCGATGCAGAGTTGAGCCACACCTCGGTGCCGTCTTCAAGCTGAACCTTGAACTCCCCTCCCCTCGGGACATCGAGGCAAAGCTCGCTGACGGTGCTGTCCATCTCGTTCACATTGAGCAGTACGGTGGTCACCTTGGCGGTGTCGGAGGCATTGAGAGCCACGTTGTGACCGGCGGCATCCGAAAGAACTGCGCAGGTCACGCCGGGCTTGATGTCCTCGGGAGTGAGCGGGAGCGTGTGTTCCGCCACAGCCGGAGCGTCGGCAACCCTCATATCCATCCTCCCGACGAGCAGCGCACCCAGCCCGAACACGCCGAGAGCGATGGCAGCGGCAGCCGCCCCACGTTTCAGACGTGTGCGCCACAGGATGCCGTTGACCTGACGCTGCATCTCCTGACAGCGGCGCCCTGAGTCGACCATGCGCCAGAGGTCGAGGGTCTCTTTGAGAGCCGAGGGATCGGTGAGCCGTCCGTAGAGCCGGCGGTTAGCCTCGCTCTCGTTCACCCACGCCTGAAGCTCGGCATCCTCAGCGGAAGTGAGGCGCCCCGACAGTTTTTTCAAGATGAGTTGACTAATGCGCTGCATCGTTCAGTCAGTGATATTTTTGGTTAAATCCGTTTTAGTTAAAATCCGTTTTGAAATGTGATTTATACTGTATTCGCAAAGGGTCACAAAAAGTATATCTCCGCAAGCAATTTTTTTTAAAAATTTTTTATTGCGCTCCTTAATTGACTGACATTTTGCAAGCGTTTTTACTATTTTTATAAACATAATTCGTAATTTTGCCCTCCCGCATCCTAATCCATCTCTGAAAATTGCATACGGCCGACGAGATATTCCGAATGTTTGTCGCCGGGAAAATGGCTCCGTTCTACGACCGCTATTTTCCGGGCATGGTGATGTATGCCTCTCGCCTTTTGGGGTCTGACCTCGACTGGATGGCCGACGACTGCGTGCAGGACGCCGTCCTTGACACCTTCCAGAAACGCGCCTCCTTCACCTCGGCAGAGCAATGGCGCGCCCACATCCTCGTGTGTATACGCAACCGCGCTGTCTCCGCCCTGCGCAAGCTCTCGGCCATGAGAAACTATACTGAATCAGGCGAATCGCCGCTCCACGAGACCGACGCAACCCATGCACTGATTGAAAACGAGACCCTCGACACCCTCTATGCAGCCATAAGGAACCTCCCGGACGACTACCGCGAACTGCTCAGGATGAGTTTCGAGGAGGGATTGAAGAACGCCGAGATAGCGGCTGCCCTCGGGGTGGCGGAGATTACGGTGAAGAAACGCAAGGTGCGCCTGCTCGAGATGCTGCGCAGAAACATGGGTGGCAACACCGACCTGATGACACTCACCGTGATGCTCACGTCCATCAGGAGCTGCCTGATTTCATAGGGGCATCCCGGATGAATCCGGATATGGCCCATGAATGAATGTCGGGGGGAGAGAAAAATTACGATTCGGCTTTTTGTCGTTAAACTTAGCCTATTTTAATTTTATTTATCTTAAAAAACGTTAATCCTTTGGGGGGGGTAATTTTTATAGGTACATTTGCACGCTAATGGGGAAAAGGGATTGTTGTGTCTGATTAAAAATATATATCACGTTTCCTGTCACCTTTTTCTTAGTAGCCTTAGGATAATTACGGAATATCTAAACCAACAAATATAGAAATCTAAAAAACCATGAGTGTATGAATTTAAGTCAGAAAACTCGTTACTGGTTGGCAATGCTGCTGACCTTGACCTTCTCACTTTCAGTTTATGCCCAGAACATCACAGTCACAGGTACGGTCACTGACAACACCGGCGAACCCCTCATCGGTGCTACCGTCTTGCAGAAAGGGACGCAGCACGGTGTCGCCACAGACGTAGACGGCAACTATTCCATCTCCGTCCCGTCCAAGTCCGCACTTGTATTCTCCTACATCGGCTACGACACAAGAGAAGAAGCCGTGAACGGTCGTTCACAAATCAATGTCATCCTTTCTCCCAACTCAACCATACTTGACGAGGTTGTAGCCATCGGCTACGGCACTGTCCGCAAGAAAGACCTTACGGGCGCGGTCGCCTCAGTCAGCGGTTCCGAACTCGCCAAAGTCCCTGTCACCTCGGCTGCTCAGGCCCTCGCAGGTAAGGCAGCGGGCGTCAACATCGTGTCGCAGAGCGGTGCGCCCGGCGCAGGTGTCAACATCACCGTCCGCGGCGGTGCATCAATCACCCAGAGCACCCAGCCCCTCTATATCGTCGACGGTTTCCCGATGGACGACGCGCTCTCCAACATCGACATCAACGACATCGAGACCATCGACGTGCTTAAAGATGCCTCCTCGACAGCCATCTACGGTGCGCGCGGTTCAAACGGTATCGTGGTCATCACCACCAAGTCAGCCAACCAAGGCAAGACCAAAATCGACTACAACGGCTTCGTTTCATTCGATGTCCTCCCCAAGAAGCTCGATGTGATGGACGATGCGCTCAAATACACCAACTATCAGTATGAGCTTATAGCCCTCCGCAACAATTACGGCCTTTTCACTCAGGTTTATGACAATGATTTCGACTACGCCAACGATCCCGCGTTCTATACCGGTGTCTATGACCGCATGAACCAGATGTATGGTGCCGGCGGCGCGCTCGGCTATGCTCTCGATATGCAGGAGGAAGGTTTCGGCGGAAGTGCAGTCACCCAAAACCACAGCCTCTCAATCTCAGGCGGCAACGAAAAGACCAAGTATCTCATCTCCTACAACTTCATTGACAACGACGGTCTTCTCGCCAACCACGACTATACCCGCAACTCCGTCCGTGCCAAAATCAACTCCGAACTCTTCAAGGGTGTGAAACTCGACTTCTCATCCTTCTTCTACGGAGCCTCGACCCACGGCGGCGGTAAGTTCGACGGTCTTGACGACCTCATCAAATATCCTATCAACGGCGGTACGATGCTCACCCGCGATGAACTTCTCAACACCCAGACCCTCGGCGTGTTCCGCACGATGACTTCGCTCTATTCCGCAACCAACCAGCTCGTCCAGAACCGCGCTGCCACAAGCACGAAGCGTGAACGCCGCCTTGAACTCAACGCCGGCATCACCATCGACTTCCTCAAGAACTTCACTTGGCGCACCGCCGGCAACTACGTCACCAAATGGGGCAAATCGACCTCGTTTGCCGGACCGGAAGGCACAGGCTACCTCCTCGACCCCATCAACACCGGTATGTCTGGCTCAATCGGCACATCCGAAGGCTACAACTGGCATATCGCCAACACCCTCACCTATCAGAACACCTTCAACGAGAAACATGACCTCTCCGTCATGCTCGGTCAGGAATATTCATTCAGCGAAAGCGAAAGCGTATCGCTCAGCATGAAGAAGTTCCCCAACCCGAACCACGGTCTCGACTACATCAACACCGCCGAAGTGTCGAGCAAATCCACGGGACACTCCCACAGCAATATGCTCTCGTTCTTCGGCCGTGCGTCCTACACCTACGATAACCGCTACATCCTGACCGCAACCATGCGTGCCGACGGCAGCTCAAAGTTCGCCAAAGGCAACAAGTGGGGCTACTTCCCCTCTGTTTCGGGTGCATGGCGCATCTCGCAGGAACAGTTCTTCCAGGAGAGCCCCGTCATCAACGTAGTCAACAACCTCAAATTCCGTGCAGGCTACGGTATCACCGGTAACAACGGCATCAGCGACAATCTCTACACCACCGCCGTCACCCTCAGTTCATATCCCATGGACAACAACGAGCAGAACGCCTCGTTCATCCTCTCGAATGAACTCGGCAACCGCAACCTCAAATGGGAGACACTCCACGCAACCAACATCGGTCTCGACCTCGGTATGTGCAACAGCCGTATCAACCTCGGCGTAGACTGGTACAACAACCAGATTTCCGATATGCTCATGTCAGCGACCATCCCCACCACAACAGGCTACAACAAGCAGATGCAGAACGTCGGCAAGATGCGTAACAGAGGCTGGGAATTCTCGCTCAACACCGTCAACATCTCCAACAAGGACTTCTCGTGGAGCACCACCCTCAACCTCTCGTTCAACCGCTCGAAGGTCATCGAGCTCAACAACGGTCTTGACTATAAGACATTCAACGCAGGTAGCTCGCTCGAAGGTCAGGTCACTTACTACGCAATGGTCGGCCAGCGACTCGGCGATATGTTCGGCTATAAATATATAGGTATATATACGACCGACGACTTCATTGACGAGGGTAACGGCAATTTCACTCTCAAAGAGGGTGTCGTCAAGCCCTTCGGCGGCACGGCAAAACCCGGCGACATGAAGTTTGCAGCCGACAATGAGGACGGCACCCAGTTCACCAAAGAACTTGTGAAAATCGGTAACGGTACGCCCACCTGCATCGGCGGTTTCGGAAACTCGTTCACCTTCAAGGGTTTTGACGCGAACATCTTCATGAACTTCGCGCTTGGCAACGACATCTACAATGCGACTGCACAGGCTCTCAGCCCCTACGGTCCCTTCCAGAACACCCTCGACAAGTTCGGTTCCAACCACTACGTCCTAATCGACCCCGCAACAGGTCGTGAAGCCACTACGCTTGCCCGCCTCAAAGAACTCAACCCTGACGAAAATTCACGTCTCTGGTCGCTCACCGAAGGCAACTCGTCGAACATCATCTATCCCTCGTCCTACTTCGTCGAGGATGGTTCGTATCTCCGCATATCACAGGTGACACTCGGCTACACCTTCCCCCAGAAGTGGATGAAGGCTGCCCGCATCAGCAAGCTCCGTCTCTATTTCACCGCCAACAACCTCTACACGTTCACCAACTACTCGGGCTACGACCCCAACGTATCTTCGAGCAACGATGACGTTATCTGTACGCCCGGTTTCGACTCCCGTGCATATCCTGCCTCACGCAGCTATGTTGTCGGTTTAAATCTCTCGTTCTAACGGATTACAACACTAATGACTTTAAAAATGAAAAAATATAATTTCAATACAGTGCGCAATCTCGTTGTAGCGTTGTCCGTTGCGTGCGGAGGCTCAATGTTCCTCACCTCCTGTGAGGATACCCTTGACCTCAAATCCTACACCAAGGACGATGTCGAGTTCGCCTTTGAAAACGAGAATAACGCCGACCTGTTCGTACAGGGTATTTACAGAGGTCTCGTGCATGAGGAGTTCTACCGTCAGGCCAACACCGGCGAGATGACCACCATCGCCGCCGAGGATGCTTTCGAGGGTAACAAGCACTACATCTCGAACTATGGATACGACCCCACCGCTCCCTACGTCTTCGGGTCGACCTACGGCGAATCATACAAGAAGATTGAATCCTGCAACATAGCCCTCTACCGTCTGCGCAACATGGAGCAGACCGACAAGGTCAAGGCTCTCATCGGCGAGACAGCGGCTCTCCGCGCTTTCCTCTATTTCAACCTCATCCGTCTTTTCGGTGATGTTCCTTTCGTGACCGAGCCTCTCGAACTGCTCGACATAAATTCGGAAGATGTCCTCTACCCTACCCGCTATGACCGCGACAAGATTTATGATTTCGTCATCAACGAGATGGTTGAAACCATGGAAGACCTCCCTTGGTACAGCGAGTGTGGCTACACCGAGCGCATCAACCGCAACAGTGCCTGCGGCCTCCTTGCCCGCATCTGTCTCCACGCTGCCGGCTACTCCCTCCGCTGGGATCTCCAGACCAACTCGGAGGCGTCGCTCCACATGGGTCAGCGTGAGGATCAGGCGCGTATCCGCGAGCTTTACGAAATCGCTGACAAGGCTCTCGCCTCCGTCATCGGCAGTGGTGAAAACTACCTCATTCAGTCGTCCAACGGAATGTCGGGTTTCCAGCGTCTGTTTTACAACTTCGACCAGCGTAACTTCGGAGAGGTAGCACCCGAAATGATGTGGTCCATCGCACGTCTCGGCGCAAACGTCGGCAATACGACCCTCGGTGTCTATGTCGGCACCCCCGGCGGAAGCCAGTATGCCATCTACGGTGCGCGCCGCGCCCTCCAGTGCAAGCTCCCGACCTTCTACCTTTCCTACGATGAGAACGATACCCGCCGCGACGTGACCTGCTGTGCATACAACCCGCGCTCACTCGGTGTCACCACCGATGCGGAGGTTGCCAACGCCGGTACCACCTACTCGTCAATCTGCTCGGGTAAATACCGCATCCAGTGGCAGGTTGAGCCTAACGCTGCCGCACAGCGCAACCTCAACATCCCTATGGTACGCTATGCCGACGTTCTCCTGATGTATGCCGAAACCCAGAACTATCTTAACAACGGCCCCACAGCAGCCGCGACCTCAGCCCTGCAAGAGGTGCGTGACCGCGCCGGTATCGGCTCTATGTCCATCCCCTCAGGCCACGATGCCTTCCAGGACGCCATCCTTCAGGAGCGTATGTGGGAACTTTCCGATGAATTCCTTCTCCGTACCGACCTTGTGCGCATGAACCTCCTTGAACGTGAGGTAGCCAAGGCACAGCAAGCCATCAAGGACCTCTCTAAGCGTGAAGGCGACTACGCCGGAATCGCCGTCTACCGTCTTTACAAGTTCGAGAAGGACGAAAACAAGTACGGCACCACTTTCCTCAGCCTTGACTACATCGACATCACCGACCCGGCAGAAGTCGCCATCGTAGGTGTGAAGAGCATCCCCTCAGGAGCCAACAGAGAGGCGTATCAGAAGCAACTTCAGGAAATCGCTGCCGCCCACGGCAAAGATGGTTCCGCCTCATGGTATGCCACCAATATGTTCATTTCTTGGGACAATACTTGGAACAAAAATGCCCGTATAGCCGGTGGTTTCCGTATGGGTGCCGAGAATAACCAGATTCTTGTCGGTAACACAATCGCCCAGAAGCCTACCGGATTCGCCGAAAACAGCAACAAGTATCCCGACTGGATCGAAGGTCCCTTCGGTCTCTATTTCGGCTATGTCCACAACAAGACAGAGCTGAGCCCGTTTGCCAACCAGTCGGCAGGTCATCCGCTTGTGGATAATCCCCGCCTCACCCAGCTTCCGGGCTTCCCCGGCTATACCGGAGTTCATTGATTTCAAGAACGAGGGCGTGTCGGAACTCGCTCCTGATACGCCCTCACTGACTATAAAACCCAATCTATCAATCATTTTTATTATTTAACTGCTTTCTTATGAAGAAAACATTACTTTTCGCAGCCGCTCTCTCGGCTTTCGCGGCTAACGCCGAAGTTTTCGACTACGGTTTCCAGAACTCAGCTCCCAACGCTGCTTTCCCCTTCCTAAACGCGCTTGCCGATGAAAACAGCGAGTTCTACTCTCCCGGCAACTACGATTTCGTCAACAAGAACGGTATGGCCCTCCCCAACACCTACGGTATCCAGATCATCAATACCCCCGAAGGTGAGACCAAGGGTGTTCTCGATCTTGGCATTGGTATTTCCATGCTTGATGGCAACCTCTACAAGCTCACTCCCGACGCAACTGTCGCCAGCGATGCCGAACTGTCAGAAATGCCCGCCGAAAACTACAACTATCCTTTCCTCTCTTGGGGTTCTAAGGGTGTGACCCGTACAATCTTCATGCCCGGATGGGGTACTGAGGACGCATGGGCAGATGCAGACTACAATGCTGCTGTCGAAGCTGACTGGGTACCCACCAAAAACGGTTTCCAGTTTACCCGTCTCGGTACTCAGGATGTCGTATCACGTCAGGACACCTACATCCAGTATCCCGCTGTCACCGGCAAGGTCACCGTTACAGTCTGGGCAGGCACCAACCTCGGCGGTACCGCCAACCCTGACAACCTCCTTAAAGTAGCCGTGACCCCCGTATTCGATGGTGTTGCTGACGAAGACCAGACCGCACACATCGTAAAGGAAGACGTTGTCACCAAGCGTTACTACAAACTTGACCCCGTCACCTTCGACGCAACCGGCAAGAATCTTGCCATCCGTGTCGGTGCTGACGGCGACCAGCTCAACCTCATGTATGTCCGCATCGAAGGCGACGTTGCTACTTCCGCCATCGACACTGTCATCACTGACGAGGCTAACGAGAATGCACCTGTCTACAACGTAATGGGTATTCAGGTTGACGAGAACTACAAGGGCATCGTCATCAAGAACGGCAAAAAGTACATCCAGCGCTAATAAAAGCTCTCCAAGCTACGTTTAGCTAAAAAAAGACATAAGAACCGAGGGAGACATATAATATGATTTTTTCAATTTCAGGATTGAAGAAACCATGTCTTATCCCACGGTTCTTATGCCTTTTTTATATGAAATCATCATTTTAACTTCATAATCGTATCCATGAAACTTTTCAACAAATTTGCCCTCGGCTGCGGACTTCTGGGGATGAGCCTCACCGCGATTGCTGCCGACGGCGGACTGCTTGCCTTCCCCGGTGCGGAAGGTTTCGGTCGATTTACGACCGGCGGACGCGGTGGTGAAATCTACCACGTCACCAATCTCAACGACGCAGGTCCCGGTTCGCTGCGCGACGCTGTCAGCAAGGAGGGACGCATAATCGTGTTCGACGTCTCGGGCGTAATCGAACTCAAATCTGCCCTCGTCTTCAAGGGCAACAACACAATCCTCGGCCAGACCGCTCCCGGCGAGGGTATTCAGGTCTACGGCGACCGCGTCAGCTTCTCCAACGCCACCAACCTCATCGTCCGCAATATGCGTTTCCGCATGGGCGTGAGCGGTACAAACGGCGCTGATGCCTGCGGCGTGGCTAACGGCACCGATATGATTTTCGACCATCTTTCAGTGCTTTGGGGACGCGACGAGAACTTCTCGGTGAGCTGGGACAACAAGAACACCCGCCCCGCCAACATCACGATTCAGAATTCAATCATCGGTCAGGGTCTTCAATCACATTCCTGCGGAGGTCTCATCCAGACCATCGGTGGCGTGACCCTCTACCGCAACCTATATATCGAAAACAAGACCCGCAATCCGAAGGTCAAGGGTCTCAACCAGTATGTCAACAACGTCGTCTACAACTGGGGCGAAGGCGGATGCTACATCATGAGCGACTCCGAAGGGGACTCGTGGGCCGACATCGAGAACAACTACTTCGTCAAAGGCCCGTGGAACGGCTCCACCGACCCCTTCGTGCGCGGCATACAGTCGTTCCGCTACTACGGCGCGGGTAATTACTATGACGAGAACAAGGACGGTGAACTCAACGGCCACCTGATGACCGAGGAGGAGATGCGCGGCGCACAGAACGGGACAGCCCCCTACTCTACCTACTTCGCTTCGCTCGACGCGCTCAACGCCAACATCACCGAGTTCAACGCCACTGCTTCCGAGAAAATCCAGCTTATCCCTGAAATCAGCAACAAGATGACCGCGCAGGAAGCCTATGCTTGGATGCTTGAAAACGTAGGGCCGGTGCTTCCCGCACGCGACGAGGTGGACCAGTATATCATCGACGAACTCGCTTCCTATGGCAAGACAGGAACACGCAACGGTATCACCAGCGAAAAGCAGCTTCCCCACAAAGGCACAGGTGTCCTCTCCGGGGGCGTGAAGCCACTTGACAGTGACGGCGACGCAATCCCCGACGAGTGGGAGAAGGCAAATGGCCTCAACCCCAACGACGCTTCTGACGCCGCAGCGATAGACCCTGCGACCGGCTATGCGTGGATCGAAGTCTATGCCAATTCCATCACCGAGGCTTACCCCTACATCAAGAAACCTATCTCACTCGCTGCCGGCGAACCCACGAAGACCTCCGTCATCCTGACATGGGACGTGAACAAGAACACTGCCAACGGCTTCGTGGTCGAGCTTTCAACCGACGGCACAAACTTCACCGAAGCTGCCACAGCACCCGCAGGAACCTCGACCATCGAACTCAACGGTCTCACTCCTGAAACCAAATATTGGGTACGCCTGCGCTCGACCGACGGAAACGGACTCTATTCGGACTACACCGACACCATCGAGCTCACCACCATCGGCGATCCCTCCGCACCCAAACCCTCTGTGAACCCCTTCCCCGCCAACGGAGCCAAGGAGGGTATCGCCAACGGCCTTACGCTCACTTGGGAGAACAACGTCAACACTTACGGAGGCGACGTGACCTACACCGTAATGTTCGGTGAGGACAAGGAGGCACTTGCGTCCGTTGCCACCGGTCTCACCAAGAGCGAATGGGATGCCTCGCAGTCAGTCACGGCAGGAAAGACCTACTACTGGCGCGTCGACGCAACAAACTCACTCGGCACTACCACCGGCGACCTCTGGAGCTTCTCGACTACAGCAGGCGGCGTGCTGTTCTACACTGACTTCACCACTACTCCCGCCGAGTATGCCGAGAAATACGGCTCACTCACCGGCAACACCGACATCTACAAGAAAGGCTCGACCGACAGCTCCATGACCTTCAACGGCATGGTCATCGGCGTGGGTTCGACCGCAAGCCGCGTTGTCGCCATGCCCGGTTGCTTCTCTGATGATGCCACGAAGGACTACGGCCCCGCAAGTGACGACGACAGAGGTGCGACTGCCAACTGCATCCAGTTCATCAACGGCAGCGAGTATGTGACGACCCCCGCAGTCCAAGGCCCCTGCGTAATCACCTATTACCTCGGCAACCCCTCGACCTCGCAGCAGACAGTGAAGCTCTACACCATCGCCGGAGGCAAGGAGACGGCTCAGGACCTCGTCCTCGGCGCAAAGAAGCGCATATTCAAGTTCACATCGACCTACGCCAATGCCGGTGAGGTGCAGTTCCGCCTCGAATCAAACGGTAAGAAAATCGATGTCAACGACATCCTCATCGAACGCTATGTCGCTCCCGATGGCGAACAGGCTCTCGAACTGTCAGCCGGCGACCTCAACAATACCGTTGACTACACCGACGGTTCGCTGACACTCACCTTCAATCAGGAAGTGAAGTATAACGGCAATGCCGCAGTAGAAGGCATACACCAGTATGAAACCCTCTCCATCGGCACATCAGGCGCAAAACTCAACATCGCCTACGAAGCCCTCGACGCAAACTCGACCTACGTCATCAGCTTCCCCGAAGGCGCGCTCACCAATGTGACAGGCGACAAGTCGTTTGTCGGTGAGGTAAGAATCACTACCAACGATTTCCCGCGCGAGAAGACCGACGGCGAGACCCACTGGGGCAAGGCAGCAGCTTCACTCCCGCTCAACTTCTCACCCTTCAACGAGACCGCACCCTTCGTGACCGTCGGTTCGCTCGTCCAGACCGCACAGAACGACTATCCTCACTGGTGTCAGGTCGGAGGCGGCGACAATGCAGGTGAAATCGCGGCCGACCATGTCACCTTCCGCTCCTCGTCGAGCAGCGACAAGGTGATGGCATATTTCGGCGGTGAGGCAAAGAAGATGTATGTCGAGGTAAGTGCGGATGAAGGCTCGACCGTCCGCCTGAAAATTCAGGAGACACGCAATGCCGACATCGCACCTACATGGCGCACCATCCGCGTGCTGACCGAGAAAGACCTCCCCTTCAAGGGCGAAATCGACCTCAATCCTGCCTCCCGTTTCATCAAGATTACCCCCGCGTCAGTCTCGGGTGCCGTCAGCCTCAACGCCTTCCGCATCTCTGACTCGCAGGGCAGCTTCGGCAACGACTTCACCGGCATAGCCGACATCACAGCCGACGACGACAACGCCCCCGTCGAATACTTCAACCTTCAGGGTATCCGTGTCGACAATCCCACCCCCGGCCTCTACATCCGTCGTCAGGGTAAGAAAGTCGAGAAGGTAGTCGTAAGATAAAATTGATGACAATTCCCTTCGCGGATTCACTTCATCAATCTCCCATTGTTTTTGGACACCTACCGGGACCATGTCAGAATTCTGACATGGTCCCGACTGTATTACTTCTGTTCTACAATTATAATCATGATTCTATGCAACCTTTGTCTCAAAAAATTTCTGTAACTTTGCTATTGCAAAACAGCCAAGACCTACAATCATTCAATCTAAAATAATCATTTAAGATCTCGATTATTTACAAATTAGCTATTTGTAGAATGTGTAGTCCCCGTAAAAATACAGTATGATATTATGTTTACAGAATACCTTACCGAGCAATATAACGCATACAAAACTGCGTACCAATACTATGAACAAAGGCCTCAGTCTCTAATCGAGATTGAGAAATTCGTTATGCGTGAACTTCTACATTTTGCAGACCTTAATATGCCTGAAATAATACGAGATTATAATGAGGCCTCATATCTTTATCCGTTTTGGAAAAATTATCCACCATTGGATCGAGGCCGAGACCCTCGTGGAGATCAATATCCTTGGATTGAGGTAGGAGAACAAGTATTTGGCAACAAACTATCACGATATTTTGCTAACAATTTTCATGTTAAAGATTCCGGCTTACCTTCCGGGACTGATGATCGTTGTATTATTTCCAGTGAACGAATTAAACAAATCCTCGGTATAACTGATTCTGTATGGGTATTTATTGATATTAAATCCGCAGGACCAAGAGATGATTTTAATCATGCAGTAATGTCACCTTATCAAGTTTCCGGTTCCGGATCATGGGACCAAATGGATGATGGTGTATTCAATGCACCGATTGAAGCAAAAGGAGTAAGGGCATCTCATAACTTTTTATGCTCCCTGCCTCCAATTTATATTTTAAGCGATGGAACTATTGCACCATTAGTAACATTCGCTATTAAACCGGTGTATTCTATGCTGACAAATGAAACAGGCGAAAATATTGGTCAACCTCTGAATAAAATAAAAATAGCTTGTATTCCAAATGGTATACTCTTAACAAAAAATCCAAATTACAATGCTGAATATCCCGGATTGTTCTATCCCGGCAAAGATGACAAAGGAAAAGATCTTAGAAAAATAAGAGCACGTGTTTCTTTTGATCTTCTACAAAAAATAGCATCTTGGCGTGTAGCTAATATTAATATTTGATATAGAATATCATATATGATTGATGAAATACTAGTAGGAGATTGTCGTGAACTTATTAAGGAGCTGAAAGATAATTCCATTGCTCTATCTTTTTGGTCCCCACCATATTTTTTAGGCAAGGAATATGAGATCGGTGTCTCTTATGATACATGGCAAAACCTCCTCCGAGACATAATTCTCGCTCATTTTAGGATTTTAAAACCAGGTGGGTTCATGGTTATTAATATTGCTGATATTTTAGCTTTTCAGGATCTAAATATGCCTAAAATTATGGGGCTTAATCCGGCTAACAGAAAATGTGGCATCACTAAGGAAATGATCCTAAAAGCTAAGGCTGAACACCCTGACTACAACCGTTATCAGCTAGCAAAACATCTTAATTGTAGTGAACAAACTATTGATAGACGATTGAATGGTAATAATATTCGAGGTGGAAAATATGCCCCGGGTACTCATGTAAAACTTGTTGGAGGAAATCTTGAGAGTTACGCTTATGAAGTTGGATTATTCCTTTATGACAAACGGATTTGGCATAAAGATCCCGCTTGGGCTAATAGTCGTTGGACAACAAATACTCTCAAAGCTGTAAGCGAAACAGAGGACCTCTACATCTTTTGGAAACCAGGAGAGTATGAAGTCAATAGAAATCGGTTAACGCCTAAAGAATGGAAAGAATGGGGGTACCGTCAGATTTGGGAGATCCCAAGTGTTCGAGCTAACAATATTCATCCTGCCATGTTTCCTATAGAGTTAGCATCGCGCGTTATTCGGCTCTACACAGATCCAGGTGATATTGTTTTAGACCCATTTTTAGGAAGTGGAACAACTGCCGTCGCAGCAGTACAATGCAATAGACACTTCATAGGGTTTGAAATGATGGAAAAATATGCAGAAATTGCACGTAATAACATAGCAAACGTTGTACCCAGCTTAGATCTACAAGAGAATTCACCTCTATTAGAAAGCACCTTAAAAAACAAAACTCCTAATATTCGTAGTTCTCTTTTTGATAATCTTTAAGTGATTCAAGTTCCTATGTCATAAACAATACAGTAGACGCCAACGGACGATAGATTGCAATATAATTTTTGTGGCTAATCAATTTTTAGCTAACTTTGCAGCTCAAAGTAGCCAACATTATGGAAACCAATATACTTACCGGGCTGATTTCACGTCAGGCCGCCCGCTACGGTGAGCGCGCAGCCCTGAGTGCGCCGGACAACGAAGGAAAATGGCACGACATATCGTGGAACCGTTTCGGGGCTGATGTCAAGGTCGCAGCCACCGCAATGGCTTTTCTCGGCATAAAGGAATGTGACAACATCGCCACCTTCTCGGCCAATCGTCCGGAAAACCTCATCACCGACTACGCCTGTTTCGCCAACCGTGCCGTCTCGGTGTCTATCTACGCGACAAGCTCCCTCGACCAGCTTGTCTACATCCTCAACGATGCGAAATGTCCGCTGCTGTTCGTCGGCAATACGACGCAGTATCGGATAGCACGCGAAGCCATGTCGCTCTGTCCGTCGCTCAAACGGATAGTGGTCATCAAGTCCATCGAGCTTGATGCTGACGACAGCAGCAGTATGCTGTGGACCGATTTCATGCAGATGGGCCGCGATGCCTCACATGAATACCGCACGACCGTCAGGACCCGCAGTGCCAACGCCACTCCGGAGGACATCGCCACTCTCGTCTACACCTCAGGCACCACCGGCGAACCGAAAGGTGCCGTGCTGACCCATTCGAACTACGACGCTGCAATGGAGAGCCACCTGCAAAGACTGACGATGGTGAGCGAAAACGACGTTTCCATGGCTTTCCTCCCCCTCAGCCATATTTTCGAGAAGGGATGGACCTACTTTTGCCTCGTCAAGGGCATAAAAATCGCCATCAACCGCGACCCGCAGGAGATTCAGACCACCATCCGTCAGGTCAGGCCGACCTGTATGTGTTCCGTCCCCCGCTTCTGGGAGAAGGTCCACACGGCCGTCTGCCAGCGCATCAAATCGATGAGTCCGCTGATGCGGAAGATTGTCAAGAGCGCGCTGAAAGTAGGGCGCCGGCGCAACATCGACTATGTCCGCCTCGGCCGCAAGGCTCCGTGGTGGCTTGAAATGCGCTACCGCTTTTTTGACGCCAAGGTGTTCAGCCTTCTCCGCAATGCAATCGGCATCGACAATGCCAACATCTTCCCGACGGCTGGCGCACCCGTATCACCCAAGATTGTGGAATTTTTCCACTCCTGCGGCATCAATATCGTGGTGGGCTACGGACTTTCCGAAACCACTGCCACAGTCACCTGCTTCCCGCAGACCGGATGGGAGATAGGGTCGGTCGGCACCCCCATCCCCTTCGTCGAGCTAAAAATCGGCGAGGAGAACGAGGTGCTTGTAAAGAGTCCGATGGTCATGCGCGGATACTACAATAAGCCCGAAGCGACAGCCGAGGCGTTCACTGCCGACGGATGGTTCCGCACAGGTGACGCGGGTTATATCGACGAAAAAGGCTCACTCTTCCTCACCGACCGCCTGAAAGACCTTTTCAAGACCTCCAACGGCAAGTATATCGCACCGCAGGCTCTGGAAATGCGTCTCGAAGAGGATAAGTATATCGACCAGATTGCCGTCATCGGCGACCGCCGCAAGTTTGTCTCAGCCCTTATCGTCCCTGACTATAATGCGCTGAAAGATTTCGCCGCCAAGGAGAATATAACCTATCACTCGATGGACGAACTCGTGCGCAATACCCGTGTCTGCGAGATGATGGCCTCGCGTATAGAAAAATTGCAGAAAGGCCTCGCTTCCTACGAGAAGGTCAAGCGTTTCACCATACTCCCACGCCCCTTCTCGATGGAGAACGGCGAGCTGACCAACACTCTTAAAGTGAAGCGTCACGCCGTCAACCGCATCTACGCCAAGGAAATTGATGCCATGTACAAGGCTTGATGCGGCACACTCAGAACCTTCATCCATTAACCAAATTATATTTACAATTTACACAGAATGAAAGTAGCAATCGTTGGCGTCAGTGGCGCCGTAGGACAGGAATTCCTCCGTGTCCTTGACGAACAGAACTTCCCTATCGACGAGCTCCTGCTTTTCGGCTCGGAACGCAGTGCAGGCAAGACTTACACATTCCGCGGCAAGGAGCATACGGTGAAGCTCCTTCAGCACAACGACGATTTCAAAGGAGTTGACTTCGCATTTGTTTCGGCCGGTGCAGGCGTGTCGCGCGACTTCGCCGAGACCATCACGAAACATGGCGCGGTGATGATCGACAATTCAAGTGCCTTCCGTATGGACAAGGACGTGCCTCTGGTCGTCCCCGAAGTCAACGGTGAGGATGCGTTTGATGCACCCCGAGGCATCATCGCCAACCCTAACTGCACCACTGCCATCATGGTCGTCGCCCTCAAACCCATCAACGACATCTCGCCCATCAAGCGCGTCCATGTCGCCACCTATCAGGCAGCTTCGGGTGCCGGTGCGGTAGCCATGCAGGAACTTGAAAATCAGTATGCCGAACTCGGCGCTGGCAAGGAACCGACCGTCGAGAAGTTTGCCTATCAGCTCGCCTACAACCTCATCCCCCACATCGACGTGTTCCTCGACAACGACTACACCAAGGAGGAGATGAAGATGTATAACGAAACCAAGAAAATCATGCACGCGCCCGAACTCGAAGTGAGCGCCACCTGCATCCGTGTCCCCGTCATGCGCGCCCACAGTGAGGCCGTATGGGTCGAGACCGAGCAGCCCGTCAGCGTCGAGGAAGCACGCAAAGCGTTCGAGAGCGCCGAAGGTCTCGTGGTCATCGACGAACCGGCAGCCAAGAAATATCCCATGCCCCTCGATGCCGCAGGCAAGGATCCCGTCTATGCCGGCCGTCTGCGCAAAGACCTCGCCAACCCCAACGGTCTTACCTTCTGGCTCGTAGGCGACCAGATCAAGAAGGGTGCCGCCCTCAACGCGGTCCAGATTGCCCAGTACATGATCGCTCATCCCCGAAAATAAAAAAATCAGACAATAACAACCTCTCATGTAGGGCCTGTGCTTGCGCCGGACAGGTTCCATCAAATCAATTGATTGGATATGGAATCCGGATGGGCGGAGTGCAGGTCTCGTCCATTGTATTATGACAGAAACATTTCCTCAGCGGATACATTCGCGTGCATTTACCCGACGAGAGGTATTATTTTCGGATTTTTAGCAAACATTATTCTCGTTTTGCAAAGTTTTTCGTATCTTTGCCGATAGTATTTCGTGCATACCATAGAAAACTTAAATTCAATTCTTTAAATAGATTACCCAAACCACTATGAGTAAAGAGAAAAAATTCTTGACCTGTGATGGTAATCAGGCTGCTGCCCATGTGAGCTATATGTTCTCTGAAGTAGCTGCCATCTACCCCATCACTCCCTCGTCAACGATGGCTGAATACGTCGACGAATGGGCAGCAGCCGGTCGCAAAAACATCTTTGGCGAAACCGTGCTGGTACAGGAAATGCAGTCAGAAGGCGGAGCCGCAGGTGCCGTTCACGGTTCACTTCAGGCAGGTGCCCTCACCACCACCTACACCGCATCGCAGGGTCTCCTGCTTATGATTCCTAACATGTACAAGATTGCCGGCGAGCTTCTCCCCAGCGTCTTCCATGTTTCAGCCCGTACTCTCGCATCACACGCCCTCTCAATCTTCGGCGACCATCAGGACGTCATGTCGTGCCGTCAGACCGGCTTCGCCATGCTTGCTGAAGGTTCAGTGCAGGAAGTGATGGACCTCGCAGGTGTCGCTCACCTCGCAACCATCAAGAGCCGCGTTCCCTTCATCAACTTCTTCGACGGTTTCCGTACCTCACACGAAATCCAGAAGATCGAGGAGATGGATCAGAACGACCTCGCTCCCCTCATCGATCAGGAAGCACTTGCCGAATTCCGCGCACGCGCCCTCAACCCCAACAACCCCGTAGCACGCGGCATGGCTGAAAACGGCGACGTTTTCTTCCAGCACCGTGAATCATGCAACGAATACTATAACCGTGTTCCCGAAATCGTCGAGGAATACATGAAGGAAATCACCCGCATCACCGGTCGTGAATACGGTCTCTTCAACTACTACGGTGATCCCGAAGCAGAGCGCGTCATCATCGCCATGGGTTCTGTCACCCAAGCTGCTCAGGAAGCCATCGACTATCTCCGCGCTCAGGGCGAGAAGGTAGGTCTCGTGGCTGTTCACCTCTACCGTCCCTTCTCTGCAAAGCACTTCCTCGCAGCAGTCCCCAAGACTGTCAAGGCTATCGCAGTGCTTGACCGCACCAAGGAACCCGGCGCAAACGGCGAACCCCTCTACCTCGACGTGAAGGACTGCTTCTACGGCAAGGAGAACGCCCCCGTAATCGTCGGCGGCCGCTATGGTCTCGCTTCGAAGGACACCACTCCCGCACAGATCATCGCTGTGTTCGAGAACCTCGCCCTCCCCATGCCCAAGGATCACTTCACCGTAGGTATCGTGGACGACGTGACCTTCACCTCACTTCCCCAGAAGGAAGAAATCGCCCTCGGCGGCGACGGCACTTTCGAAGCCAAGTTCTACGGCCTCGGTGCTGACGGTACTGTCGGTGCGAACAAGAACTCCGTGAAGATCATCGGTGACAACACCAACAAATATTGCCAGGCATACTTCGCATACGACTCCAAGAAGTCAGGCGGTTTCACCTGCTCACACCTTCGTTTCGGCGACGATCCCATCCGTTCTACCTACCTCGTGACCACTCCTAACTTCGTGGCTTGCCACGTTCAGGCATACCTCCACATGTATGACGTGACCCGTGGTCTCCGCAAGGGCGGCACATTCCTTCTCAACACCATCTGGGAAGGTGAGGAACTCGCAAAGAACCTCCCCAACAAGATCAAGAAGTTCTTCGCTGACAACGACATCACCGTTTACTACATCAACGCAACCAAGATCGCTCAGGAAATCGGCCTCGGCAACCGCACCAACACCATACTCCAGAGCGCATTCTTCCGCATCACCGAAGTCATACCCGTCGACCTCGCAGTAGAGCAGATGAAGAAATTCATCGTCAAGAGCTACGGCAAGAAGGGTCAGGACGTGGTCGACAAGAACTATGCGGCTGTTGACCGTGGCGGCGAATACAAGCAGCTCACCGTCGACAAGGCATGGAGCAACCTCGAACCCGAGGCTCCCGCAGCAAACAACGATCCCGCATTCATCAACGACATCGTCCGCCCCATCAACGCACAGGACGGCGACCTCCTCAAGGTCAGCGCCTTCGTCGGCCGCGAGGACGGCACTTGGGAACAGGGTACCGCCGCTTACGAGAAGCGTGGTGTCGCAGCCTTCGTCCCCGAATGGCTCGAAGAAAACTGTATCCAGTGTAACAAGTGTGCCTACGTCTGCCCCCACGCTGCCATCCGTCCCTTCGTCCTCGACGCTAAGGAAATGGAGAACCTCCCCGTCAAGGCAGGTATCCCCGCTATCGGCAAGCAGTTCGCAGGTATGACCTTCATCCAGAGCGTCGACGTCCTCGACTGTCTCGGCTGCGGCAACTGCGTCGCTGTCTGCCCCGGCAAGAAGGGCGTGAAGGCTCTCGAAATGAAGCCTCTCGAAAGCCAGCTCGAAGTGCAGAAGGAATGGGATTACTGCGTGAAGGAAGTAGCTTCCAAGCAGGACCTCGTCGACATCAAGAGCAACGTGAAGAACTCGCAGTTCGCCACTCCGCTCTTCGAATTCTCAGGCGCTTGCTCGGGTTGCGGCGAAACTCCCTACGTCAAACTCATCTCTCAGCTCTACGGCGACCACGAAATCGTGGCCAACGCTACCGGCTGTTCTTCAATCTACTCCGGTTCAGTACCTTCAACCCCCTACACCAAGAATGCCAAGGGTCAGGGTATCGCATGGGCCAACTCACTCTTCGAGGACTTCGCAGAATTCGGTCTCGGCATGACCCTCGCTCACGAGAAACTTCAGGAGCGTATCGCCGGTCTCATGCAGAAGGCTCTCGAATGTCCGACTTGCAGCGCCGAAATCAAGGAACTCGCAGGCAAGTGGCTCGAAAACCGCAACGACTTCGCCGTTACCTCTGAGGTAGCCGAGAAGCTCATCCCCCTCTGCGAAGCCTGCGGCTGCGACGTATGCAAAGGCATCCTCGCAAACAAGGAGCATATCGCCAAGCGTTCACAGTGGATCATCGCCGGCGACGGCGCCGCTTACGACATCGGCTTCGGTGGTCTCGACCACGTCCTCGCTTCCAACAAGAACGTCAACGTCCTCGTTGTCGACACTGAGGTTTACTCCAACACCGGCGGCCAGTCATCAAAGGCTACTCCGCTCGGCGCAATCGCCAAGTTTGCCGCTGCCGGCAAGCGCATCCGCAAGAAAGACCTCGGCCTCATCGCCTCGACCTACGGCTACGTTTACGTCGCTCAGATCGCTATGGGTGCTGACAACGCTCAGACCCTCAAAGCAATCCGCGAAGCTGAGGCTTACGACGGTCCTTCGCTCATCATCGCTTACTCACCCTGTATCAACCACGGTATCCGCACCGGTATGGGTCACGCACAGGAAGAGCAGGCCAAGGCCGTCGAGTGTGGCTACTGGCACCTCTGGCGCTACAACCCCGCTCTCGAAGAAGAAGGCAAGAATCCCTTCTCACTCGACTCGAAAGAACCGCAGTGGGATAAGTTCGAAGACTTCCTCAAGGGTGAGGTGCGCTACGCTTCCGTAATGAAGCAGTATCCCGCAGAAGCTGCCGAACTCTTCGCAGCAGCCAAGGCCAACGCACAGTGGCGCTACAACAACTACCGTCGCCTCGCCCAGCAGCAGTGGGGTGTCGAACCCGCTCCCGAAGTTAAGTAAGCGTAAAACCCTTACATTAACATAACAATCACTGTCACCTGCACGGCAATCCCGTGCAGGTGACTTGTTTTTTACCGCTCTTGTTGACGCTATGACGATTTTTTTGTAATTTTGCCTTGTATATAACCCAAACAACAGCAAACAATACATCCCCTATGGCTACAACTTTGGTCAATACCGATTTTCATTTCCCCGGCCAGACGGCAGTCTACCACGGAAAAGTCCGTGATGTCTACACCATCAATGACGACCTCCTCGTCATGGTCGCAACCGACCGCATCTCGGCCTTCGACGTAATCCTCCCCAAAGGAATCCCCTACAAGGGACAGGCCCTGAACCAGATTGCAGCGTCGTTCCTCGACGCGACAGCCGACATTGTCCCCAACTGGAAGCTCGCCGTGCCTGACCCGATGGTCACCGTCGGCTACCGCTGCGAGGGTCTGCGTCTGGAAATGATCATCCGCGGCTATCTCGCCGGCAGCGCATGGCGCGACTATAAGAACGGTATGCGTGAAATCTGCGGCGTGAAGCTCCCCGAAGGCATGGTTGAAAATCAGGCATTCCCCGAACCCATCATAACCCCCACCACCAAGGCCGACGCAGGCCACGACGAGAACATCTCACGCGAGGACGCGATAGCCCAAGGCATCGTCACCGAAGAGCAGTTTGACACCATGGCGGCCTACACCCGCGCCCTCTTCAAGAAAGGCACGGAGATGGCGGCTAAAAAGGGTCTCATCCTCGTCGACACCAAGTATGAGTTCGGTCTGCGCGAAGGCAAGGTAATCCTTATCGACGAAATCCACACTCCCGACTCGTCGCGCTACTTCTATGCCGACGGCTACGAAGAGCGTCTCGCCAAGGGCGAACCCCAGCGTCAGCTCTCGAAGGAATTTGTCCGCGAATGGCTCATGGCCCACGATTTCATGGGCAAGGAGGGTCAGCAGGTACCCGAAATGACCGACGCTTTCTGCGAAGAGGTCTCGGAGCGCTACATCGAGCTTTACGAACACATCACCGGCCAGAAATTCGTCAAGGCTCCCGAGGAGCATCTCGCCGACCGTATCGCCGACAATGTGCTTAACTGCCTCAATACTCTCAATCCCTGATTCCGCCAGCCGAAACCACTGATGCAGGTCGAAAAAATCAATCCCTACGCCGACGATTCGCGCCATAAATCCGAACAGGTGCGCGAGATGTTCGATGCCATTGCCCCGGCTTACGATTTCATGAACCGGGCGATGACCTTCGGCATCGACCGCCTGTGGCGCCGCCGGGCGGTGAGGCTCATGCGCGATGTCGACCACGCGAAAGTCCTCGACATCGCCACCGGCACGGGCGATCTCGCCATCCTGATGGCCGACCGTCTTGACGGAGCAGACATCACCGGGGTCGACCTCTCGGAAGGGATGATCGAGGTCGGACGCCGCAAGGTGGCTGAACGCGGGCTGTCGGAGCGCATACACTTCGCGGCAGCCGACTGTCTCAGCCTCCCCTTCGCCGACAATTCGTTTGACTGCATCACCTGCGCCTACGGAGTGAGAAATTTCGAAAACCTCGCGGCGGGCTACAAGGAGATGGAGCGCGTCCTGCGTCCGGGCGGACTTCTGGTGATAGTCGAGCTTTCGACACCTCCATCACCGCTCGTGCGTCCCTTCTACAACCTCTACACGCGCCATCTCATCCCGACTGTCGGGCGAATAGTCTCGAAGGATACACGCGCCTACTCCTATCTTCCGGAGTCGATAGCGGCCGTCCCTCAGCGCGAGGAAATGTGTGGAATCATGCGCGGAGCCGGACTGACCGACTGCCACTACATCCCCCTCACCTTCGGCACCTGCACCATCTACACGGCAAAGAAAGCACGGTGAGCGGCGGCAATACCTACCAATTAAGAAAATATTTTATTTCTAACCCTTATAAAACCCAATTTATCATGGCAAACAACAATAACAATCCCAATGAAATAAAAATCGAGCTTTCACCCGAAGTTGCCCGCGGTCTCTACTCGAATCTCGCAGTCATCTCCCACGGTGCAAACGAGTTCTTCATCGACTTTATCACCATGGCTCCCAATATGCCTCAGGCCAAGGTGCAGTCACGCATCATCATGACTCCCGAGAATGCCAAAAACCTCCTCGGCGCACTCATGGAGAACGTCAAGAAATACGAGGCTACTTTCGGCGAAATTCGCCCCAAACGTCCCGTCAACATGGGGGGTAACAACGGCGGCAACGGCGAAATCCCCAACCCCTTCATCATGGGTGGGAAAGCCTGAAAATAATGTATGATTCATAGTGCATAATTCATAACAGACCATCGTGGGATTTCGCATAAGCGTCCATGAACCGAGTCTGTTATGGGTTATGCACTATGAATTATGAATCATGCGCATTAAAGAAAAATGATTGACAATAATCTGACTATCTACAACACCCTTACCCGCACGAAGCAGCTTTTCGAGCCGCTCCATGAGGGGAAGGTCGGGATGTATGTCTGCGGTCCGACCGTCTACGGCGACGGCCATCTCGGTCACGCACGTCCGGCAATCACCTTCGACATACTTTTCCGCTATCTCCGTCACCTCGGCTACAAGGTGCGCTACGTCCGCAACATCACCGACGTAGGTCACCTCGAACATGATGCCGACGACGGTGAGGACAAGATTGCGAAGAAGGCACGCCTCGAACAGCTCGAACCGATGGAAGTGGTGCAGCACTACCTGACCCGCTACCATAAGGCTATGGAGGCGCTCAACGTTCTTCCTCCCTCAATCGAGCCTCACGCCTCAGGCCATATCATCGAGCAGATAGAATATATCAAGACCATCCTTGACAGCGGTTATGCCTATATCTCGGACGGTTCTGTCTACTTCGATGTCCCCAAATTCAACAAGGAGCATCCCTACGGCAAGCTCTCAGGCCGCAACATCGACGAGCTGTATGCCAACACCCGCACGCTCGACGGACAGGACCAGAAGCGCCATCCCGCCGATTTCGCCCTCTGGAAGAAGGCAGCGCCGGAACATATCATGCACTGGCCGTCGCCTTGGAGCGAGGGATTTCCCGGCTGGCACCTCGAATGTTCGACGATGGGTGAGAAATACCTCGGCGAGACGTTTGACATCCACGGCGGAGGGATGGACCTGATGTTCCCTCACCACGAGTGTGAGATAGCGCAGTCCGTGGCTCACAACGGCCATGACACCGTCCGCTACTGGATGCACAACAACATGATTACCATCAACGGCAAGAAGATGGGCAAGTCGCTCGGCAACTTCATCACCCTCGATGAGTTCTTCAACGGCACCCACCCGCTGCTCGAACAGCCCTACTCGCCGATGACCATCCGTTTCTTCATCCTGCAAGCACACTACCGCGGTACGGTCGACTTCTCCAACGAGGCTCTGAAAGCCTCCGAGAAGGCACTCGGACGTATGCTCGAAGGCTATCGCCGCCTGCAAGAGCTGACACCCTCCGCCGAATCGACAATCGACGTGAGCGACATCCGCCGCAGATGCTACGAGGCCATGGACGACGACCTCAACACTCCGATGGTCATAGCAGCTCTTTTCGACGCCATCCGTCTGATAAATCAGGTCAAGGACGGCAATGCCAAGGCTACACAGGCCGACATCGACGAGCTTAAATCAGTATTTGACACCTTCCTCGTCGACATCCTCGGTGTCCGTACCGAGATGGCAGGAAGCGGCGACAACGCAGAGGCTCTCCGTCCCTTCGAGGAAGCGGTCGACCTCCTCCTTGAAATGCGTGCCAAAGCCAAGGCCGCGAAGGACTGGGCGACCTCCGACCTCATCCGCGACCGAATGGCGGCCATAGGTTTCACTGTAAAGGACACTAAAGACGGTGCAGAGTGGAAACTGAGCTGATAGGCGGCTACCTCAACTGGGCCACAGAAACTTTTCACAGGTGGGGAGTGGGCGAAAGCCTGCTCCACGCCTGTGCTACTTTACTGATAGCGGGGGGAGGTTGCCTGCTTGTCTGGCTGTTTTATTTCATCTTCACCCGCTACGTCATCCCTGCCGTCCTGAAACTGGTCAGTTTCACCGAGGCGAAATGGGACGACGTTCTGTTCAACGAGCGTCTGCTCCGCGTCGTCGTCGAGCTTGGATGTGTCCTGTTCATGCAGGCTACGCTTCCTCCGGCTCTGAAATTCTATCCTACGGCGCAGAGCATAGCGACCCTCACGTTCAGGATTCTGATTGTTTGCGTCGGTGTCCACCTCATCAACCGCTTCCTGATAGCCATCTATGAACTTGTCGAGCGCTCCTCATCGGGACGCGCGTCGTCGCTCAAAGGCATCCGTCAGATGCTTCAGGTGATAACGGTCTCTGTGGGTATCATCATCGTAATCTCGATACTCGCCGACAAGAATCCCGTGACTGTCATAACCGGTCTCGGTGCGGCCGCTACCGTCCTTATGTTGGTCTTCAAGGACTCAATCATGGGTGTGGTGGCAGGTGTGCAGCTCACACTCAACGATATGCTCCGTCCCGGCGACTGGATTACCGTTCCCGCACGCAACATCAACGGTACTGTCCTCGAAGTCGGCCTCACCACCGTCAAGGTGCAGAATTTCGACATGACGATAGTGACCGTCCCTCCCTACGCACTCGTCAGCGAGTCGTTCCAGAACTGGCGCGGAATGGCCGACGCACGCGGTCGACGCATCAACCGCTCCGTCACGATAGACGTGGACAGCATCGACTTCTGTCCTCCCGAAAAAATCGCCGAGTTCCGCAAGGAGCCTTGGTGGGGCAAACTCGACCCGGAGGAGCGACACGTCAACCTGACTCTCTACCGTGCCTATCTCGAACACTACATAGCCACACGTCCCGACCTTAAAACCAGCGAGGCGATGGTCTACATGGTGCGTGAGCTTGCACCCACCCCCAACGGTGTGCCGCTCGAACTCTATATGTTCACGTCCATAACGTCGTGGAAGCCCTACGAGCAGGTTCAGGGAGCAATAATGGACCATGTATTTGCATCCGTCCACCGCTTCGGTCTGCGCATCTATCAGGCTCCGTCGGGACGCGACATAGCAATGCTGGCCTCCTCCCGAGGAGTCTGATTGGCCTGACATCTCTATCCCTCACCCCCAATCCCCCTCACATCAAGACATGAAATATCGCAAATGCGGCCACAGCGGAGTCTTCCTTCCCGAGATTTCACTGGGACTATGGCACAATTTCGGCGCGACATCCGATTTCCGCGAGGCGCGCGCCATGATTCTCACCGCCTTTGAGCGCGGTGTCTGTCACTTTGACCTCGCCAACAACTACGGCCCTCCTCCCGGAAGCGCGGAGACCACTTTCGGACGTATCCTCCACGATGACCTCGCAATGCACCGCGACGAGCTGTTCATCTCCTCGAAGGCCGGCCACGATATGTGGTCCGGTGTCTACGGCACCGGTTCGTCGCGCAAAAACCTCATCGCCTCCTGCGATGCAAGCCTACGGCGCACCGGGCTGGAATATTTCGACGTATTCTATTCCCACCGCTACGACGGCGTTACGCCGGTAGAGGAGACCATGCAGGCTCTCATCGACATCGTGCGCAGCGGAAAGGCACTCTATGCGGGCATCTCCAAGTATCCCCCGGCGGAGCAACAGAGAGCCTACGACATTCTCCGTGAGGCCAAGGTGCCGTGTCTGCTGAGCCAGTACAGAGCCTCGATTTTCGACCGCAGTGCCATCGAAACCAACTTCCGTCCGGCGGCCGCCAACGGAAGCGGCATCATCTGCTTCTCACCTCTGGCACAGGGACTGCTGACCGACAAGTATCTCAACGGTATTCCTCCCACAAGCCGTGCGGCCAACAAGGACGGCTTCCTGCAACTCTCCGATGTCACTCCGGAGAAGGTAGAAGCAGCCCGACGGCTCAACGAAATCGCAGCCTCGCGTGGCCAGAGCCTCGCTCAGATGGCTGTCGCATGGCTTCTTGCCGACAGTCGCGTCACATCGGTCATCGTAGGCACTTCGTCAGTACGGCAGCTTGAAAACAATCTCGCCGCCATAGACTCCCCGGAGTTTACGCCCGAAGAACTGGCGGCAATCGACGAAGTGTATAAAAACCAAACGAGAAGATGATATCACATCGTCTTCTCGCTTAGATAATAAACCAATCATTATCACATTTCTTGCAATGGAAAAAGTAATTTTGCTATGTACTTATAAAACGCCCGGGGAAATCAATGGTTCGCGCAAAAATGAAAAAATATTTATTTTATTTTAATTTTTTTGCCAACTCCCCGAAAAGTGACTAACTTAGCAATCTGAAAAATTTCCATTCCCGCAAGTGGTTTTAACACTGTTTAGCCACACTGTGCATAATAATGGCACAGCCTCGGGCGTAATTTTGCAGAGTAATCAAGAGAAAACAATATAACACCAGCATAACTATGGCAAAAAAGGATTCAACCATAAAGGGAGCGAAGGAAAAAGAGACTGACCCCGCAAAGGCCAAGCTCAACGCCCTCGCTCAGGCCCTCGGCAATATTGAAAAGAATTTCGGCCGCGGAGCCATCATGAAACTCGGCGACGAGAACATCGAGAACGTCGAGGTCATCCCGACAGGCTCAATCGGCCTCAACCACGCCCTCGGCGTGGGCGGTTATCCCAAAGGCCGAATCATCGAGATCTACGGCCCGGAATCATCGGGTAAGACCACTCTGGCCATCCATGCCATCGCAGAAGCACAGAAAGCGGGAGGCATCGCTGCAATCATCGACGCAGAACACGCCTTTGACCGTTTCTATGCCGAGAAACTCGGCGTGGATGTCAACAATCTGCTCATGGCGCAGCCCGACAACGGTGAGCAGGCTCTCGAAATAGCCGAACAGCTCATCCGCTCGTCGGCAATCGACATTCTCGTGGTCGACTCCGTAGCCGCCCTCACTCCCAAGAGCGAAATCGACGGTGATATGGGCGACAAGAACGTGGGAGTGCAGGCTCGTCTGATGTCGCAGGCCATGCGCAAGCTGACAGGCACTATCTCGCGTACCAACACCACCTGTATCTTCATCAACCAGCTCCGTGAGAAAATCGGTGTGATGTTCGGCCCCTCGGAGACAACGACCGGCGGTAACGCGCTCAAATTCTATGCCTCTGTCCGCATCGACATCCGCCCCAGCACAGCCATCAAGGACGGCGACGACGTTCTCGGCAAGCTCACCAAGGTGAAAGTGGTCAAGAATAAGGTTGCACCCCCCTTCAAGCGTGCCGAATTTGACATCATGTTCGGCGAGGGCATCTCGCGCAGCGGCGAAATCATCGACCTCGGTGTGGAACTCGGCATCATCAAGAAAAGCGGCTCATGGTTCTCGTACAATGATTCAAAAATCGCTCAGGGACGCGACGCTGCCAAGCGTGTGATTCAGGACAATCCCGAACTCGCCGAGGAACTCGAGAAACTCATCATGGAGGCTCTCAAAAACAAGGATTCACGTCCCGGCGGTAAAAAAGACGCTGCCAAGAAGAAGGATGACAAGAAGGATGCCGAGTCCGACGAGCCTACCGACGACGACATCAAGGCAGTCGACGATTCCCTCTTTGACGACGATACCGACCTCCCCGACGACTTCTCAATCGAAGAAGACATCTAATCCCCACACAACCAACCCAATGTAGGGACGCGCGGAAGCGCGTATGCCGAATAGAATAGTTTAAAGAGTTTATAGTTTAGAGAATAGCATCGGCTGAAATTCCTCCGGACTATTACCTATACTCTACATTAAATCTATTCAACCCGGCATACGCGCTTCCGCGCGTCCCTACATCCGCTATATCAACAATACATTATACTTCACCGCTTTGCNCGGGCNGCGAGGAGNCGGTGACCGAGGCGGCAGTAGAGACATTTGCGCGGCTGGCAGTAGTTGCGGCGCAGATGGATTAGGGCCTGTGANGTNAAGGCATCCTTACTGGCTATCCCCGCGTTGGCAAACAGGGTCACTATCGAATTGCTCTCAGAGGGAATTTCATGGAGCAGAGCNGTGGCACGGTCACACATCGCCTCGTCGCCGTGGTGCATACCGTAGGCCATCATCATCGGGACTGCCACATTAATGAGCAGAATGTCGACCGAANTGCGGCTCAGACACTCGTAGGTGCGCTCACTCGCAGGNCCGAATGTGAAATGCGTAGCCCAGTAGCCGGTCAGCGGCTCGTTGAAGATGGCGCGCAGCNCGTCGACACTCTCAGCCCTGACAATCCGGCTCACCAGCCGCGAATCGGCGGCCACAAGACGCGCCAGAAGCGCTATGCGGCGATGTGGGAAGTTGTGTGGACGCATCCTTGCCATCTTCCATCCGAGAGGCTGCAAGGGCCTCAGAGAGAATTTATGTGCGAAAAAACGGTGTTCCCGTTCAAGGGTCTCGACGTATGGCTCACTCTTGGGAGCTTTTTCAAGCAGTCCCCCCTGCCCGAACATCAGCGCCTCAATAGCCACGTCGGAATCACTGTGCTTGCGGAGGAAGTGGAGCGGCAGCGACATGGCGAGTCGCTCCATCGGCTCGGAGTTGGTACTGAACCCGAGGGCGCGGGCGAGAATCACATAGCAGGTCTGCTCCCAGTCGCCGGCATACTGCCGCAGGAGCGNGTCGATGTGGTCGACTTTTGAATAGATGCGCTCGTAGGCAAGCGACGTCAGCCAGTCGGAGCGATGGAGGCTCGAAATCGAAGGGATTTCATTCGCACAGGGCAGATCGATGTCCGCACGGTCGACAAGCTCGTGATAGCGCAGATGAAACTCCGGCGAACAGTTCATGCGCATCTGCGGGATGACCTCGCCGTTNCTGCGGCATATCTGAGTATCATCCTTGTCCACGACGTGAAGCACCACGGAGTCGTAGGCACTGTCGCCGTCGTGACGATGGCGGTGCCAATCGCTGGCACGNACATGAATCTCCACGTCGCCCACCCAAAGATTGTCGCCAATCTTCACNNNG
>JAAVCM010000016.1:0-52347 GCA_014802345.1 Bacteroides sp. | reverse complement strand
AAAAAGTCAGGCCCCGCATCGGTNTTGAGCCGACCGGGGTCTATGACAGCCACTTTCCGNCCGTCGACAGTGACCATATCCGTCTGCATCAGCAGCCGGTGTTGCCACACATATTGCATCAGTCGCTCCATGGACGGGAGTGTATGAAATTATTTTAGAAATCCGTTCATCGGATGGATTCAGAGGTCGTCCGTACTGCGGTTGAACGCCACCATCTTGATGGCAGTCTCGGCTGCCTCCGTGCCTTTGTTGCCGAGCTTACCTCCGGCGCGNTCGAGAGCCTGCTGCTCCTCGTCGACGGTCAGGACTCCGAAAATCACCGGAATATCACAGTCGGCGTTAAGCTGNGTCATACCCTGAGTGACGCTCTGNCAGACGTAGTCGAAATGGGGAGTGTCGCCCCTGATGACACAGCCGATGATGATGACGGCATCAAAATTGCCGGTTTCAATGAGCTTTGAGGCTGCAAAAGTCAGCTCGACAGTACCCGGCACNCTCACTACGGCAATATCCTCGTCGGCGAGGCCATAGGAGCGGAGGAGGCTGACAGCACCGTCGCGGAGCGCACCGGTGATGTGGCCGTTCCACTCGGCGACAGCTATTGCGATTCTTACATTTTCAAGAGCGGGGAGAGCGCTTTGGGGAGTGAACTGTGACATTTTTTAGAGTGATTTTTACTGGTTATCTTTTCTGGAGATGGTCGGATGTCCGACCGGGCGGACTTGTCAGACTGATCCGACAAATCTTATCTTAATTGAAGCAGGCTCATTTCGGGAAAATCTTNTGCCAGAGACCGAGAATGTCAAGCGACGAACTGCGGGTNTTGGCAAGGATGTCGACAATCTGCCTATGCTCCTCAGCGGCATTTATTTTTGTAGCCTTATGGAGCATCGTGTTGAGCAGGTGGATACCCTTGTCCTTCATCGCGCTCACGCGGAGCATCGCTTCGCCCAGAGCGATCGAGAGTTTCAACTGGCGCAGCGTGAAGTCCGGCTCAATCTTTGTGAGATACTTCAAGGCGCGGGTGTAGTACTGCATCGCCTCGCGGTGGCGTCCCATCTGCGCGAGTGTATCGCCCTCGGCGGTAATCGAATCCACAAGGCGCCCGGTGGCCTCGCTGACACCTGCGTTGACCTGCTGGAGATAGGTCGAGCTTGCCACCTGATAGTGGGCGAGCAATTCTGCCTGCTTCACGCGGTTGCGGTATGTGGCTGTAGCTGCGTTCATCGCCATGAGGTGAGGCGTGCCGTAGCGTTCGGGATTGCTCTTAGCCAGACGCTCATAAATCTTCAACGCCTTCGAGAGTTCCCGCTCAGCCTGCTTGTACTCCTTGCGCTGTGCGTGGAGAAAAGCGATGTCATAGAGCAGTGCGCCGAGAATCTGGAGAAACGGCTCGTCCTTGCGTTTTGCCTCCTGAGAGAGGAGCGTGAGCGTCGAGGCCGCCGAGTTCATAGCCGCCTCCATATCCACTTTCTCGATGTAGAGAGCCGTCAGTATCTGCATGATGGCGGCATGGATGTCGAGCAGATGACGCTCCTCCTCGCCGTTGCGCGTAATCAGGGCGTCGATTTCTTCAAGCCCCTGAATGGCAAGGTCTATTTCGCCCCGCTCGACCATCTCGATGGCTGTCGAACGCAGGAAATCGTAGGCCGTGTCAAATTCCACCTCACCTATGGCGTGGCGGATTTCTGACATGGAGCGATTGCGCCGGAGCATGGAGCGGAGCGCGGATATGTCGGTGGTCGGTCTTGCGAACACACCTTCAAGTGAGATAGCTTTCATTATGGGTGGGGTGGAATCTGCGCCGGTCACTTATTTTGTGCAGGGATGCTGAATGGTCGAGGCAAGTTCACTGTGGGCAGTCTCGTTGCCGTATTCCATCAATTCATCCGGGTCACGCTTTCCTTCGGTCAGGGCGCGCACTACGCCTGCAAGAGCGCCTGCGCTCCACTGGAATTCTGTGTTGGTGGTCGGGTGACACTGCTTTGTCCATGATTCACTGCCGTCGAAAAAGCGCATCACTTTCGCGGCGGGGTCAAGGTGGAGGAAGCGGCGGCAGTAGAACAGGATATGGTCCTTGAACACCGCATCCATGTTGCCGCTCGCAAAGATAGCACGGATGTCGGCATCGCGCCCGACGACGAGATCGGCAAGTTCGAGACAGTCGAAAATCGCGGGCATCACCCGAGTGATGCGCGGCACCTGATGAGCCTCGAAATAGGGGAGATAGACGAGATATGCCTTGCGTGCCTTGGCATTCTTGAGAAAATCAATCATGCGTGCGTGGCTTCTGTTCTCAATCATGAGATAGGAACCGTAGATGACGATGTCCCCTTCATTGATGGACGGCCATACAGAGTTAAGGGGATCAGCGGGATAGTTGCTGTGGCTGACGGTGGTTGAAGTGTCGCCTCCGGCAAACACCCTCACCGGGCTTACGCCCTCGGTGAAACGGTCGACTGACGAGGTGCCGACCTTCGAGTCCTGAAGATACTTGATGATATGGTCGCCGACAGTACCTTTGGCGGCTTCGCCCACCCAGACTGTCGGGAGTTCCATCCGGCCGTCAAGCACAGCAGCACTGACTGCCCAGTCGCCAACGCCGGTTTCGGCATGGCCGTCGGCGCACAGCGAGACGTTGAGCGCCAATTCTCCGATGTAGATTGCCTTGTTCATAGTTTATCTGCTTCCTTTCTTGATTTAAAAGTGTAACGTCTGCCATCCGTGTAAGTTCAATCTTCTATGATTCCCCTATGATAAGCTGCAACGGGAATCCGCATGGTATTCCGGAAACGTCGAGGGCTACGGCGGTCTCACCCGCCATCGTCACCTTCTCACTGCAAATTTACGGATTTTACCCTAACCCTACAAACTAAACGGATTTTTTTGTAATTTTGCACTTTATGTAACAAAGACCAGTTATGAAAATCGCTCTCATAGGATATGGAAAGATGGGGCATGCCATCGAGCGCATCGCCCGCGAACGCGGCCACGAGATAGTAGCCGTCATTGACGTTCACAACTCCGCCGACATTGAAGGAGATGCTTTCAGGACGGCTGATGCCGCCATCGAGTTCACCACACCCGCCACCGCGCCCGACAACGTCATGCGTGCCGCCACAGCCGGAGTCCCCGTCATCTGCGGCTCTACCGGCTGGGCCGACCGCCGCAGCGAGGTCGAGCAGCGTGTCAGTGAAGTCGGGGGCGCACTCCTCGCGTCGAGCAACTTCTCCATCGGTGTCAACATCTTCAATATCATAAACCGGAAACTGGCTTCGCTTATGAGCCACCTGCCGCAATACAAGCCCCGGATGTATGAGACACACCACATCCACAAGCTCGACCATCCTTCCGGAACGGCCATCACTCTTGCCGAAGGCATCATAGCCGAAAACGAGCGCATCAACTCGTGGGCCGACGAGGGGATGGTGTGGATTGACGAGAACAACGCCACAATGACCCCGGAGGAAATCGAAGCATCCATCGATAAGCCCGCCATAGCCCCCGACGCACTCCCCGTCCTCAGCTTCCGCGAAGGGGAGGTTCCCGGCACACACACCGTCGAGTGGGAATCGCCTGTCGACTGCATCTCTATCACCCACCGCGCAAAGAGCCGTGACGGATTCGCCCTCGGAGCGGTCATGGCAGCCGAATGGATTGCCGGACGCAAAGGCATCTTCGATATTGAAACAATGATGGAGGAACTTCTCTGAACCCCGCGTAAGGCGCGACATCAACCCGACGCAAACCCACGCCTCTAACCACATCAAGCACGCATAATGACCTCATCACAACCGCAAAGTTTCGCCGACGATTTCGTCAGCCGCGTGAAAGCTGTCCGCACAACCCGCTGGATACGTTTCGCAATCGTCTCGCTCATCTTCTTCCTCTGGGTCGCATGGCTCGGAAGCTGGTGGGTGGGCATCTTCTGGTTCCTGCTCTTTGACATATACATCACCGGCTATATACCCCTGACATGGTGGAAGACATCGAAAAACTCTGCCGTGCGTGCCGTGATGAGCTGGGTCGACGCTATCGTCTATGCCCTTATACTCGTCTATTTCGTCTTCACCTTCATCGGGCAGAATTACCAGATTCCTTCCTCCTCGCTTGAAAAATCGCTCCTTGTCGGCGACTACCTCTGGGTCAACAAGATGGCCTACGGCCCCCGTGTGCCCATGACCCCCATTCACTTCCCGCTGGTACAGAACACTTTCCCCATACTCAACACGAAGTCGTATCTCGAGACTCCCCAGTGGTCCTACAAACGCCTCAAAGGACTTGGCGACGTCGAGCGCGGTGACATCGTGGTGTTCAACTTCCCTGCCGGCGATACCGTTGCCGTCAAGGTACAGAACCCCGACTACTATACACTCGTCAAGATGTATGGCCGCGACGCTGTCCACAACAATCCCCAGACCTTCGGGGAAATCATCTACCGACCCGTCGACCGCAGGGAGAATTACGTCAAGCGCGCCATCGGTCTCCCCGGCGACCGCATAAAGATTGTCGACGGCATCGTCTATGTCAACGGAGAGGAGATGAAGCAGCCCGAAAACGTGCAGTTCAACTACTATTTCCAGTTCAAGAACGGAGCCATGACCCCGGAAGCATGGGATGAACTCGGCATCTCTGTCGACGACCGTCACGAGGTTCCTGTCACCTCCGATGATGTCCCCGGACTCCGCACTCTCGGCTTCACCATCAATCCCGACGGTTCCGTTCCCCCGATTTATGCCTCTCCCCTCACCGCCGCTATGGTCAAGGCTCTTGAAACCAACCCCAATATAGCCAGAGTGATGAAGATGCCCGCACCGAAGGGTGAGCCGCTCTACCCCGACGTGGTAAGCAACGACTGGACGCGCTCGGACTACGGCGAGATTTGGATTCCTCGCAAGGGTGCGAAACTCATCATGGGCCCGCGCGCATGGCAGATCTACGGCCGTGTCATCAGGGACTACGAGGGCAACCACGACGCGGAGTTCCACAACGGCAAACTCTACATCAACGGTGAGCCTCAGGACAGCTATACGTTCAAGATGGACTATTACTTCATGATGGGCGACAACCGCGACAATTCGCTTGACTCCCGCTACTGGGGCTTCGTGCCTGAGGACCACATCGTGGGTCGTCCCGAGAGAGTTCTTATCTCCTTCGACAAGGACAAAGGTCTGCTCAACGGCGGCATACGCTGGAACCGTATCTTCCGCGCCGCCAATACGGACGAATATTAATTCCATCCCCACAATGACTGTCACGGCGACAACGGAAAATATAACAGTGATGCCACCGGTTCTCTGCGGACCGGTGGATCACTATCTCCATGTGCGTCAGGCGAAGGCTACCGCCATCGACTGGCAACTCCGTTTCGACAAGCGTTTCAAAGCCACACACCGGTTCACGATAGCCGACACGCGCGGAAGGCTTGACCTCACTGTCCCGATTGCCAAACCGCCGACAAGTCAATGCCGATGGGGTGACATCCGCCTTTCTGACCACGGCCACTGGTGGGACATCCACCGCATAGCCCTCGAAAGTGCCTACGGGCGCACACCGTTTTTCGAATTCCTGATTGACCCGCTCCTGCCTCTGCTCACAGAGGGTGTGGTGGAGCGNTATCCGCTGCTCCGCNACCTCTCGGACGCATGGGATTCATGGATACGCAGNCGTCTGCTCCTCCCCTCTCCGCTGCCCCTCCCTGCGCGGAGTGAGTCNTCCGCCCCATCTNCTGCCGAACCNANCNCTCTGCCATCCTACTGGCAGATTCGTGAGGACAAGCTGGGGTTCATCCCCGGTCTCTCCGTCCTTGACCTAATTTTCAATCTCGGCCCGGAAGCCGTCCTTTATCTCGACCGTCTTGCCGGGGAGCCGACAGACTGAGAGTCTCACTCNTCCCCTGCCCCGNTTCCTCTTTCAGCATCCCTCCAAAGCCACACATAACATTACTAACGTCAAAAAAACCGTACTGATAATGAGAGTTATCGACCATCTCACCGCCGCCGGCACGCCGACCGCCTTCTCCTTTGAAATCCTTCCGCCCCTCAAAGGCAACAGCATCCAGAAAGTCTACAACATCATAGACAAACTGCGTGAATTTGACCCGAAATACATCAATATCACTTCCCACCGCAGTGAAATGATATTCAAGGAGATGCCCGACGGTAGTTATCGTCCGCAAAAAATGCGTAAGCGCCCGGGGTCTGTAGCGATAGCCTCAGCNATACAGAACAAATACGGCATAATAGCCGTTCCCCACATAATCTGCAAGGGTTTTACCCGCAGTGAGACGGAGTATGCCCTGATTGACCTTAACTTCCTTGGCGTCCATGACCTTCTGCTTCTGCGCGGCGACACGAAAGGCCCTGAAAAATCGGAAGACCCGACTAAAATCAATCTCCACGCCACTGATCTGCAACAGCAGGTCAATGATTTCAACAAAGGTATCTATGCCGACGGCGAGACATTCGAAGCCAACGAGACCCCGTTNTCCTACGGTATGGCGTGTTATCCTGAGAAACACGAGGAGGCACCCAATATGGAGTCTGACCTCTACTATGCGAAGCAGAAAGTCGATGCAGGTGCTGACTATCTGGTGACACAGATGTTTTTCGACAACGAGAAATATTATGCCTTCGTAGATCGCTGCCGTGCTGCCGGAATCACCGTCCCCATCATTCCGGGCATCAAGCCTATCGTATTCAAAAATCAGCTCAATGTACTCCCCCGNGTCTTCCGTTCCGACATTCCTGAGCCNTTTGCTGCGGAACTCCGCAAGTGTCCCGACGATGCAGCCGTCAAGGAAGTGGGCATCGAATGGTGCATCAATCAGTGTCGTGACCTCATGGCTCACGGCGTTCCTTCGCTTCACTTCTACACCCTTATGGCATCCGACTCAGTGCGACGCATAGCCAAGGAAATCTACTGATACAAAGGGTCCTCTGCATTTCATAGACCATCAAAATAAAGTCATACAAGTAAAAAAACGATAATCTCCCATTTTCTTATNNNATAAGAAAATGGGAGATTATNGTTTTTATTCCTGATTTTCAGGATTATGTATCAATCCCGGAATTATACCAAGATTATCTCAGTTATTTCATCATCTCTTGATTTTGAGAACTACGGGAGTGATTGAGGGCGAAGTGACACGGAGCAGATAGATGCCTCCGGCGAGGTGCGAGAGGGAGGTCTCACCGCCGCTGATGCGCATCATGTCCCTCAGACGGCCGTCAAGACCATAGACTTCAAGGGTNGCNCCATCGGCCTCAGCACCGGTAAGGAGAGTGCAGGAAGCAGCNTCGTAGACAGCTTCGGTGCTTACAAAAGCTGCTTCAAGACCGCTCTTATCGAAGTCGTTGGCAAGCACCTCACCCATAAGCGAGTTGAGATATACTTCAAGGGCGGTATAGCCTTCGGAGTTGAGTATATTATTGTCAGCNACGGAGGGATTCAGGTTGTTTGCCTTCTCCCATTCATCGGGCATACCGTCGCCNTCGGTNTCAGCNGGNACGGTGTAGTTCTTATCGTACTCAAAGAAACCCTCGACATCATTCTCTGTGTCGATGATACCCTTGTTGCCATACTTGGCAGTACCGTCGGCGACCTCTGCTGCCACACGACGCTCCACGGCATCGCGGTTGACAGTTCCAGCCTTCTCTACGACCGTTTTAAAGGCATCCTCAGCACTTTCGATGTCATAGAGCATATAATGTTCGGGAACATAGAGACCGAGCGGACTGACGACACTGTATTTNTACCANGGGGTCTGGGTGACGATACGCTCGTCGACACGGATGTCAGCCAGCTTGTAGGTCTCGACGGCCATGCCCTTCCAGTTGTCCTGAGTGGCATCGGCGATACCCTCGGCAATGTTGCCGCTGACATACCACTTGGCGGGCGCCCACGACTTGGCTCCCGAGCGTGCGTAGCTCGACTTCACGAACTCGACCTTGGACTTGTCTGAGACAGGACCCGGCTTGTAGTAGTTGTTCATAAAGTTACATTCATGGGCGGAGTTAAGACCGTTGTATGAGCTGATGTCAGCCGTATTCTCGCCGCCNTAGCAACCGCCGCGCTTGCCGTAGTTGTAGTTGACATTGTTGATGTACTCCATGAAGACCACGAAATCCTGACCGCGCGCACCGTTGAGACGTGCCGAGCGGGAATTATTGTGGGCAAGGAGGTTGTGGTGGTATGTCGCGGGCGAACCACCCCACTGGCAGCCGTAGCCGCGCGCACCCTTGGAGTGTCCGGCATTGTAGAGACCCTCATGGACCATCGTGTACTGCACGGTGAGGAAATGGGAGTCGGCGGTATTCATGTTTTCCTCTACCGACCATCCGAAAGAGCAGTGGTCGATGATGAAATTGGAGCAGTTCTCAGCACCGAGAGCATTGGCGGCAATCACCTGACCTGCTGTGTTCTTCTGACCGACACGGAAACGGACATTGCGGACAATGAAGTTCTGCGAACCGCCGAAATTCACCTTNTTGTGGGTGATGACGATNCCCTCGCCCGGAGCNGTCTGNCCGGCAAGCGTCCAGTTCTTGCGGTTGACGCGGAGGTCTGATTTCAGACAGATTTCGCCGCTGACNTCAAAGACGATGGTGATAGGCTCGTCCTTATACTGCTGGAAGGCCCAGCGGAGAGTGCCGGCTGAATTGTCGTCAGCGAGACTGGTCACCTTGACCACCTTGCCGCCGCGTCCGCCCGTAGCGAACTTGCCGAAGCCCTCGGCAGTCGGGAATGCGAGTGTCGGAAGTGTCTCGGTAGCCTGAACAGCCTCAGTGGTCACACCGTGGCGCGACACGGCTGCTACCGTATAGTCAGCGGCTTTGGCTCCGTCGGGAAGGTCAAAAGATGTGTCTGCCGACATACGGACAAACTCACCGTCGCGGTAGACGATATAGGCCACGGCAGCCTCGTCCCCCTCCCATGAAATGGCGGTCGGGGTGACGGTGAAATTGGCGGGGGCAGCCACGCCGTCGAGGATTGCGGTGAAGTCAAACGGAACGTCGGGCGAAGCCTTCGCAAAGAGATATTCGGGATTCATGTAGGCTTTGACCTCAGCCTCGCTTGCCTGACGGCTGAACGAGGCGCGTCCGTCGGTTGCTATCGCGGCTCCGGCTGCATCGGTGTTGGCATATTCATAGAGCGAAGCCTTGTTCTCGGCACCGCTCCACTCCTTCCAGCCACGTTTATTGATGTGAGAACCGAGACGGCAGTTGATGAACATCGAACCGCTCTCCTCTTTCCAAGGACGGCCGAGATAATAAGAGCCGTCGGCCACGCCATCCTCTGCGGTGATGTCGCAGTTGCGGAAGAAAAGACCGGCATAGAACTTGTCGTCGGTCAGTTCGGGGCATGACGTGCGGCGGAGAACGAGGCGCGAGTCAGCAGGAGCGGTTATGTAGCCCCCACCCTTCACACAGACGATACGGCAGTCCTCAAACCATTCGAGACCGCTGTCATAGATGAAGTCTGTCGCACCTGAGATGGTACAGCCCGTGAAGTAGCCGCGAGAGCCTCCCGCTGCCTTATAGGTGTCCTGATAGCCTGAAAGCACACAGTCTTTGAAGACGTGGGCGTCAGCCTCGGTGTAGAGAGCCTCGGCCTGACCGACATTTCCGGCGGTGTTGCGGATGGTGATATTCTCGGCATAGAAGCGCGGAGTATAGACGTTGAGTGCCGTACAGTCGTTATATTTATTGCTTGAGCCGGAACCGCGGTGAGCCGACGAGGTGAGGATGGTCGTTGCAGCGTCGCTGCCGATAAGCGAGATGAACTTGTCGTGCTTCTGACGTGTGCCGGCATATACGTTCTCCTCGTAGACCCCGGGAGCTATGTAGATGATGCCTCTGTGACCCGAGGGGACAGCGTCAATGGCAGCCTGTACTGTCGTATGGTCACCGGAGCCGTCGGGATTGACATAGAGAAGCGTGATTTCCGCATCGTCGTCGGGAGCGGGCTGTACGGGCTTCTCGGGTTCGCTGCCGCCTGTTCCGAACTTCGAGAGATCGGTCAGTTCGCCGACGTTACCGACAGGATTTGCCTTGGCATATTCGGCCTGAGCAGCGGTGAGAGTCTCGCCGTAGATTTTGAGTTTATGCACCCTCGGAGCCTGCTTCTGCGCCAGAGGGTTGAGTGTCTCCCATGAGAATGGGGCTGTCTGCACCTGATTCTCACTTCCGATGGAGCCGTCGCCATCCCAGACCCTCCAGCGGAGCGAGACATCCTTCTTGTCGATGACGTTCTCCATCAGGTAGCCTTGGTCAGAGAAAATGGTCCAGCCAAGTTTCTGCTTCTCCGAACCCATCCAGACGAGGGGTTCCCAGTCGCCGTCGCCTACCTTGATGTCACACTTGATGCCACGTCCCCATGAGGTCGAAGACCATGACCATTGTATGCGCTCGACGTAGGGGATATGGTCAATCTCCATCCATCCGTGGAGGGAAGTGACGCCGTCCGCTGACTCGTTGCGACACATCTGCACGAAACCGGCCACACCCTTGACCGGCTTTCCTCCGTCCATGACGATGTCATCTTCAAGATAGGTCGTGTGACCCGGCTGAGTCCAGTCGTTGTAGTTCGTGGGCTTCTGGTCTTCGTAGAACTGACGGGCGAAAGCAGCCGTAGCCGCTCCGAAACCGCCCGAGGATGCTGAGGTGGCAAAGGTACAGTTGTGGAAAAGTACCGGCCATTCAACACCCTCGCTGCCTACGGCGGGGGTAGAAAGGACAGCGTTGACGTATACACCGTCAGAGAATTCCGGACACTTCATTCCGGAGCCGGAATTGCCCCATGTGTCGGGCCACGATGTATCAGAGAAATTGATGTCGATTATTTTCGGTGAGGCCGTGGATTCACTCCATTGCGCCACCACACAAGAGGGGTCGGTCTCGCCCGGCTGTTGAGCCGAAAGCGTCGGCCACTGCAAGCCGCACAGCACCATGACACCCGCTTTCACATAATGATTGATTCGGTTCATGTATGGTTAAGATTTAGAATTATTGATAGCAGATATTTCGGAATTGAGATTTAAGGAGGATGGCGGATGATTCCACCGTTAGGAACGATGCCGTGACATTGACGGCCTACAATTTACATAATGGTTACAAATATAGGAATTTATCTTATATTTTACAAAATCCGCCACGGTGCAATGAACGATAATCGCCCGGTTTATGTTGATATTTAAGATTAATTAAAAAACTATCGTATCTATGAAGAAAATCTATTTATTTCTGATGGTGTGCATCTTCGGATGCCTCGCATGGAGCTGTTCTGACGACGATGACAACGATATCACAATCTCAGTCTCCTCTCTTCCCACCCCAGCTCAGCAATTTATCAGCCAGTTCTATCCTGCCGACAAGGTGGCACGCGTCACCAAGGATGTCAAGAACTCACCTCTCAACTCCGAATATGAGGTGCGCTTCGTGAGCGGACAGGAGGTAGAATTTGATGCAGCAGGCCAGTGGACCGATGTCGATGCACCCAAGGGTCAGACAGTACCGACAGGCATTGTCCCCGCAATCGACGAGTATGTAGGTCTCAACTACGACGGTAAAGGCATCAACGAAATCTCCCGCGATGCACGCGGCTATGAAGTCGAGCTTGTCGACGGTACCGAACTCCTGTTTGATGCCAACGGCCAGTTTATCGGCATTGACAAATGATTTTCACTGACCGATCAGCAGTAGCTCGTGGATGTAATTGCAGGGACGCGTAAAACCTGCAATAATCTAAGAACAACAGAGGAGCAGACCCCGAATCGGGGGACTGCTCCTCTGTTGTTCTTAGCCGTCTGAGAGGATAAACCTCACTTATTTTGCGGCATCCTGAGCGCGTTCAAGATACTTCTTGATGTCGACACCGATTTCAGGGCCGTAAGCGGGATAGTCATTGAGAATCTGCTCGTAGATGGCAGCCTCAGCCTTGAAATCCTTCTGTTCGCGCAACACAGTCGCCTCTTTCATCAGGAAAGCGGGAGTGTAGTGGGGATTGTTGTCGGAAATCTTTACGGCCTGCTTGAAGCAGTCGATGGCCTGAGGATACTGCTTNAGGTTGACGTAGCAGTCACCTTCGAGTGACTTTGCCGATGCACCGATGACATTTTCAGAAGCCGAATAGTCCTTGAGATACTTGATGGCCTCTTCGTATTTGCCCTTCTTGTANAGAAGGATTGCAGCGTTGAGGTTGGCGAGATTACCGGCATCGTAACCGTGATCGGCAGCCACCTGCTGATATTTAGCGAGCGCAAGCGAATCGTTGCCCATGAGCAGCTCGATATCGGCCTGACCGAGAGCGTTGTTTGCTGNGTTCTGACCCGGCTGGCGGATAGCATAGACATAGAGGAGGATAATTGCCACCACTGCGGTGACTGCGATGCAGCCCCAGACCACTACTTTGGGGTTGCTCTGGACCTTCTCACCGAGACCGGTGAGGGTGTCGTTGACCTCATCAATCGAGGTGCGGGTTTCTTCTGTGGGCTTGTTGTTTGCCATTTTTATGCGATTGGTTTTGATTTATTAACTTAAAAATATGCTAAAATGCGGATTTAAAAGCCTTTATCCGCTTCCAATGTGCAAAATTAGGCAATATTCTCCAATAAATGAAATTTATGTGACGGAATTTTAACACCATAGCTCAACAAATCCCTACACTTTCATGGCTGAAAAGGCGAAAGCATGAAAGGGAGAGTGGGATCATTAATCTCAATCCTGTGCAGTGTAAGCTGTGCGNAANAATNCCCCTCAGAAGCTGCTTCCCGAAGGAGCTCCAATCCATAGTCCTGTATACGCTGCTTTTCCTTTCCGCTCAGGGATGCCGGCCATTCAAAAGGCATCATCCTTTCATGGATACCGTCCATAGCATTATACCTCTCCTCATCTATACTCTGAAAGGGGTGTTTAATAACATCCCGAAAAACTTGCGTATGTCAAAGATTTTGACGTTCTTATGTTTATAGGCAATATTACCGTANAAACGGCTAAATAAAATTTCTTCCGGGCTCAGAATGGTCAGCCATGATTAAGACTAATTTTTTAATTCTAATTAAATTTAGATTCTCCTGTGAACTTTCGGCGGGTATGGGGTGTAATTATTTTAGGTTTCAACTATTGTCATTAAATCCCCTAAACTATTGCTGTCCGATAATGAAAGTAGGATTTTTTGTCCCATGCTATGTGGATATGCTTGCGCCGAAGGCGGCTATTGCAAGCTACGAACTGCTGCGCCGTTTCGACATTGATGTGGAGTACATCGAGCAGGCGTCGTGCTGCGGACTCCCGATGACCGATATGGGCTATGAACGCAAGGCGTGTCACACGGAGCAGAATCTCGTGAAATATTTCTCAGGCTTCGATTATGTCGTCATCCCTTCGGGCATCTGCACGGATCAGGTGCGCGCCCATCTCGATTCGGTAGAGAAGACCCCGGAAGTACAGCACATTATCGATACGACCTTCGACATTGTTGAATTTCTCCACGACGTGATTAAGGTCAAGAGCCTTCCATGGGCGAAGTTTCCACATAAAGTCGCACTCCACAATGGATGCCATTCGCTGCGCTATCTCCATCAGGCGCGCCCTACCGAGCTTATGATTCCCGATTTCTCGAAGACCGCCGACCTTCTCAATCTCGTCGAGGGGCTGGAAGTCTGCTATGCAACACGCCGTGACGAGTGCTGCGGTTTCGGAGGTACGTTTGCCATCTGGGACCAGAGCTGCGCAGGGCAGCAGGGACTCGACAAGGTGACAGACTATCAGCGCAACGGCCTGAAATATGTCACCAGCGCCGATTTCTCATGCCTGATGCACCAGCAGGGAATTGCCAATAAGTTCGGAATTGACATCAAGACTTTCTATATCGCCGAAATCCTCAACGGGACGGCAGAGGAATAGTTGAAAAATTTAGAGTTTAAAGTTTAGATTTGGCATAATTACATATATGAGTCAGGTCAATCAGGTCAAATTGGGGGCGAAGTTCATTGCGGATACGCCCCACCGCGAGAGTCACGACCGCTGTCTGTGGGCGGCGAGGATGAGGCGCGACAAGGTGGCATCGGAAATCCCCGAGTGGGAGGAGATGCGCGCACTGGCGTCGCAGATAAAGCTCCACACCCTATCGCACCTCGACCGCTATCTCGAACAGTTCGAAACGAAGCTGAAAGAACACGGTGTCCATGTCCATTGGGCTGAGGATGCNGAGGAACATAACCGCATTGTCTATGAGATTTTCCATTCCCACGGAGTCAAGACCGTCACCAAGGGGAAATCCATGCTTATGGATGAATGTGGGATGAGGGAATATCTCGAAAAGCGTGGCATAGACATCTACGAGGCAGACCTTGGGGAACGCATACAGCAGCTTGACGACCAAAGGCCGTCGCACATCGTGATGCCGGCAATCCACAAGCTGCGCGGCGACGTGGCGAAGCTCTTTGCCGAGAAACTCGGAAGCAATCCGGACAACGATGACCCGCATTACCTCAACAGCGTCATGCGCAAGAATATGCGTCAGAACTACATCAAGGCCGATGCAGGGATGTGTGGCGTTAATTTCGCTGTCGCTGAAACGGGGACAATAGTTGTGGCGACCAACGAGGGCAATGCGGACATCAGTGCCAACATTCCGCCGCTGTTCGTCGCAAGCGTNGGCATCGAGAAACTGATTCCCCGACAGAGCGACCTCCCGCTGTTCATCCGTCTGCTCTCGCGCAGCGCACTTGGATTTGACATCACGCAATATACCTCACACTACACGCGCCCGCGTCGCGGTCAGGAGATGCACGTCGTCATCGTCGACAACGGACGCTCGAAGCGTCTCGGCTCGGACTATCACGAAGTGTTGAAGTGTATCCGCTGCGGGGCGTGCATGAACACCTGCCCCGTGTTCCGGCGCACCTCAGGCATCAGCTACGACGCGACCTATATGGGTCCAATCGGCATAGTGCTTGAACCGAGCTACGACCTGCACCGCTACGCACGTCTGCCGTATTCCTGTACCCACTGCGGTTCATGCGGCAACGTCTGTCCGGTCAAGGTCCCTATCCCCGAATATGTGTTCTACTGGCGGCGTGAGATAGTGGAGCAGCATGAGGACGAACTCCTCCACAGGCTTGAAGAGACCGGGATGGAGATGGTGCTTCGCAACGCCACAAATCTGACCCATGCCGAGAAGCTCGGCCTTTGGGCGCTACGGACNCTCCCGCAATGGGTGCTTAATTCCCCCGTCAATCCTTGGGCTAAGGACCACACCAATCCNGCCCCTCCGAAGCAGACATTCAGGGAGTATTACAGGAAGAAAAAGAGTTGAGAATTAAATCTGAGTATAAAGATGAATGACGACGTGCTTTCGGCTTCCGTTCAGGAGTCGGCGAGAGATAGAATCATGGGACGCATAAAGGCGGGACTGCCGGCAGAGGTAGAGCTACCCGAGGTTCCGATGTATGATGTCGGTGGCGACAAGGTGGCCAACTTCATCGCAAAACTTGAAAGTTTCGACGGGAAGGTGGTTCGTGTAGCCGACCGTGGTGAGGCNATGCGCTGGCTTGCGACAAATCTGGACATAGCGGGCAAGAAGGTTTTCTCGTCCGTCCCGCAATTCACAGGTAATTTTGAAGTCGATGCGACCACCGACCCACACACCACCCACGTCGTTGACATCTGTGTTGCGCGAGGTCTGTTCGGCGTTGGCGAGACAGGTTCGATATGGGTCACTGAGGAGTCGCTCGGCCTGACTGCCTGTGCGCTTTTCTCGACCGACCTCTATCTGCTTCTCGATGTCAACAAGATTTACAGCGGGATGCATCAGGCTTATGCTGCAATCGATCTCGAGGATAGCCGCTACGGGTCGTTCTACACCGGTCCATCGGCGACCGCAGACATCGAGGCCGTCCATATCACCGGTGCGCAAGGCGAAATCTCTCTGACGGCGATACTGATCGGCTGACAATTTTTTCACCCNCTCANGGCATTGAAATCCGCCGGGAGTTGCGTAACTTTGGCGTATGGAAAAAATCATCATTCTTGACGGCTATGTNGCCAACAGCGGCGACCTTTCGTGGGAACCGCTCAGAGAACTTGGNGAACTGACGGTCTATGACCNTACGGCTCCTGAGGAAGTGACGGAACGTGCGGCGGANGCGACCGCTATATANACCAACAAAGTCCTTATCACCGACGATGTCATGGAGGCTCTGCCGGAATTGAAATTCATCGGTGTTCTGGCGACAGGCTACAACAACGTNGACATTGATGCCGCNCACCGGCGGGGCATCACCGTCTGCAATGTACCNGCATATTCGACCGACTCCGTGGCACAGCTCGTGTTTGCCCATCTTCTCCACATCNTCAACAGCATCGGGGACTACGCTGCCTCCGTCAACAGTGGCGAATGGGCCGGAAACCGCGATTTCAGCTACCGTCTGCGGCCTTTCGACGAGCTGGCGGGNCAAACTATTGGNATCATCGGAATGGGCAANATAGGACGCCGTGTGGCCGCCATAGCGCAGGCTTTCGGAATGAGGGTCGTCACCAATTCCGGACGNGAGCTTCCCGACGGGGTAGAGCGCGTCAGTCTCGACGAGCTTTTCAGGCAGTCTGACGTAATCTCGCTCAACTCTGCTCTNACTCCCGCCACAAAAGGAATCATCAGCCGCGAGGCTCTTGCCCTGATGAAACCGACGGCCATTATCATAAACACTTCGCGCGGTCCGCTGATCGAGGAGGAAGCTCTCGCCGAGGCACTCCGTGAGGGACGCATCGCGGCNGCCGGTATCGACGTNCTTTGTGAGGAACCTCCGCGNAAAGGNTCGCCGCTGATAGGATGTCCGCGCTGTTTCGTCACTCCCCATATCGCATGGCAGTCCTCACAGGCNCGCCAGCGTCTCGTCGACATTTCCATCGATAATCTGAGGCGATTTCTTGACGGTAAGCCNCAGAATAGGGTGTGACGTTTTTCTNCTATACGTCAAACATCCGCAAACAATCGGGCAAAGTGTTGCATAAATAATTTTTTGTGATTACCTTTGCATTGGTCAAAGTCCTCCTTCCGTGAGGCTNGGACACTCGGGGCGTAGCGCAGTCCGGTAGCGCACCTGGTTTGGGACCAGGTGGTCGCAGGTTCGAATCCTGTCACCCCGACACGTTTANAAGGAATCGCTTACAAGTCTGTTGCTTGTAAGCGATTCCTTTTTAGTAGTGGAAATAGAGGAGCTGATTCTCAAAATCAAACGTATAAAAGGATTGTCAATTCGTCATAAGTAAAAATAAAGGGTGCATCAAAGATACACCCTCATTGTTGATAGTTCTTAAAATTATGAAGCCGACGCATCACNCGCCGAGTATCTTAAAATGCAGCNGCAAGCATTTCTGTCGCAAGAGTCTGCACAGCCGCATGGAGTTTGTCGTATTGTTTCTGACCTGCACGAGCCACACCTGATGTGTATTTACGCATCAAAGATGGATTTATGCCGGCTTTTTCAGCAATTTTTGATTGATTGAGGAAATTAAATCTATTGAAAAAGGAGGGCATATCGTAGTGGATTATAAATTTGAGTTCAGGGACGATCTTCCCCTCAGCGCGGAGTTCCTCTTTAGATTGATTATAGAAGTCAATGAGACTNTTAATAGCTTCCTCCGAAGAACTGCCATAACCAAGAAGTCCGAGATATGGGATGTCTTCCTCGATGAAACATGAGAAGTCACCCTCTTTGGTCTGCTCTACTACGATGTTTGCAATCATGAAGATTATATTTAGTGAAGTCTGAAATTCCTGAGAAAAACGAGGTTTTTGAAGCCTCGTTTTATTGATAACANATAAATACCCTAAAATATGAAGTAGAGAAGCGGGGGCAACAGCCCCNCGCTTCTGCGACGATGCCGAAAACACAGAGCCTAATCAAGACCTGAGTTTTTCCTGATGTACCGTTCGGTTGACGGAGGGACTTCTTTGGCTCCATGAGAAGGAACCGGAAAGCGTTTGCCTGTAATCGGCGAGAACCATATCTCGTGGTTACCTCCGGTACGAAGCAGATAACATCCGGCTGCGGAAAGTTCCGCTTTCAGTTGCTTGTACTTCATAATTTAAAAGAACTAATGTTGCTATCAACATTACAAAGGTAGCAAATTTGCTCCATGCTGCCAAATTTTATAACAATTTTTTCCGTATTATTACATGATATGTCACTCCAATAAAATAGCATCGATTAAAAAAAGGAAGCCGGTTGGCTTCCTTTTTTTAATCGATGCTATTTGGGTGTTTTACGGCTGGACGTTTACATTCTTCACGCCTTCCCCTCGCTTGATTTGTTCGCCGGGTGTGGTGATACGGACGTTTTTGAGCGTGAGGCCGTCTACATGGTTAAGTTCGATACCCGTGTCAGCACGGAAATGTGAATTGCTGATGACGACATTTTTCATCGGCATTTCAGGCAGACCGTTGAAAAGGGCGGCACGCTTGGCTGAACGGCAAGTCACATCATTGATGTACATATTACGGAACGACGGGGTCTCCTCAGTGACGGGGGGAACCGGCGCGCCGGGCTTGATGCCATAGTAGAGGTCGAAAATAAGTGCGTCGCCCGCGATGTCGCTCATCTTGATGTTGTCGACATAGATATCCTCGACCACACCGCCGCGTCCGCGTGTGGACTTAAATCGGAGACCTACATCGGTACCGATGAAGACACAGTTGCGCACGACAATGTCCTTGCATCCGCCCGACATTTCAGAGCCGATGACGAAACCGCCGTGGCCATGATATACGGTACAACCTTCGATGAGTACATTCGAACAAGGAACACCGCGGTCGCGTCCGTCCTTATCCTTGCCTGATTTGATACAGATGGCATCGTCGCCCACATCGAAGCGGCTGTTTGCGACGAGGACATTCGTGCATGACTCAACATCTATGCCGTCGCCATTCTGAGCATACCAAGGATTGCGGACATTTACATTATCAATGATGAGATTCTCGCAGAGGAGGGGATGGAGGTTCCATGCGGGGGAATTTTCAAACGTGGCGTCCTTGAGCATCACGTTGCGGCAATTAATGAACGAGAGCAGGACGGGACGGAGGAAGTCGTGGGCATACTCGACGGTAGACTTGTCGCCATGGTGGACCTTTGTCTGAAGATTCTTGTCCTCGTAGACCTCGCGGATACGCTCGTTGGGGAACCATACGTCACCCTTGGCGTTGACACAGCCGGTCCGGGTAAGTTCCTTCCACTGGCTTTCGGTCATCTTGCCTTTCTTGACGGGACGCCATTTCTGACCGTTGCCGTTGAACGTACCGTCGCCGGTGATTGCGATGTCGTGCTTGTCGCGCGCGGAAAGAGGCGATGTGGCGCGGTGGGTCGACAGACCTTCCCAGTCGGAAGCTACGGCGGGATAGTCGGCCAGATCCTCGCTGAAAAGCACGAGGGCTCCGCGGTCGAGATGAAGCTCGACATTGCTCTCAAAATGAATGGGACCGGTGTACCAGATACCTTCCGGAACCACGAGTCGGCCGCCACCCTTCGACGAAAGATGACTCATGGCGTTGGCGAAAGCCTCGGTGTTGAGGGTGATGCCGTCGTTGACACCGCCAAAGGTTGTGATTGATACCTCGTAGGAAGGAATCGAGGGAGGTGTGACAGCGGGGAGAGTGATAGGAAGATTCTTGTAGAACTGACCGTAGTCGGCAGCCTCAGCCGTCGCCGTTGAGCAGACGAGCGAAAGCATGGCGGCAAGGAGACCGCAGGACTGTTTAAGTTTCATGATTCAGATTTTAACAGTGATTGATGATGATAAATTTGAAATCAACCGGGACGCATCGGAAAGACACGTCCCGGGAGTTTTATGAAGGTTCCGGCTCGCCGGAAGCCTTTGTAAGCAGAACAGAGAATATATCGCTTATTTCACGATAACCTTTGTGGTCTTGCCACCCTGACGGCGGATGTAGAGACCGGGCTGGTCACCGCTGACCTTGACACCCTGAAGGTTGAAATACTCAGCGGGAGCATCATCAGCCTCGATTTCAGAGATGGCAGAAGATTCAACGGTTATGTTCATGGGAACAGTTTTGAGTGTAAGTGAAGGAAGTGCCTCATTGGTCATGCAGCAGACTGCATTTGCGACAGACTGAGTAAAGGTGAACACGCCGCCCTCGGCAGTGAATCCCTGCTCGATTGCTTCCAGTTCCTTACCTTCCTCAGCAATGACCCAGCTATAAACTGTTGCGGTTTCACCGACCATTGCCTGTGAAGCGAGGTCAACGACTCCGTTCTTCACCTCAACTTCCATATCCTGCTGGGGAGCATAGACATAGTTGTTGGCAGCAGTAATGCCGAGTGTTTCCTGAAGGGGGAGGGTTGAGAAATCGAGCTTGTTGTCCTTGACCTGAAGGCGAGTCATGCCAGTGGTAGCCTTGATTGAAGTAAGCTGATTGTTGTTGGCAAATACAATCGACTTAGCGGGCATGGTCGAGAAATCAAGAGTCGAGAGCTTGTTGTCGTTAAGGTTGAGTGTCTTCAGTTTTGCGTTCTTCGAAACGTCGATTGAACGGATGTTGCAGCCGTTGGCGTTGACAGTGGTGAGTTCGGGAAGAGCACCGAGGTCGAGGTCAATTTCAGCATCGGCTGCATTATAGTTCATCTTGAGAGCGGTGAGGTTTGTGAGGACCGACCAGTCGGTAGCAGCAACGCGGTTAGTACCCTTTTCACCGGTTGCATCGGTATTGCTGACATCAATAGTCTTGATTGCGGAGTTGACGGGAAGTACGATTGAAGTCAGAGCATTCATTCCGGCATTGACGGTAGCGAAACCGGTGTTGGCCGAAAGGTCAAGGGTAGAGATGTTGTTGCTTGACACGCTGAACTCCTTGAGAGGAGCAGTCAGATCCTTGATGTCAACCGTGAGGAGCTTTGTCTCGGGAGCGTTTGTTGCAGCATAACCGAGATCAAGATAGTTGATGTTTTCCATCTTCTCGCCGTAGACGGTGACGGTGGTACCCTTGATTTCACCGGCAACCTGAGTGAAGACCCATCCGGCAGCGTCATAGTCAGCAAGTGCTACGGGTTCTGCCTTCTCACCGTTACCCCAGTCGACCTGAACCTTCTGTCCGTCGGTAGCCGAAATCTGGAAATAGGTTGTCTTGCCGACAGCCTCGGGAGCCACGGTGTAAGAGAAAAGTTTGACATTGGCCACATCACCGGAAGGTGCGGGGGTCTCGCCACCTTCGCGGGTAATCATGAGCTTTGTGATGAAAAGATTTGTTCCGGCAGAACCACGGGTCATGTCGAAAGAGGTGCAGCCGGCTGCATCAGCGGGAACAACGAGAGTCTGGGTACCGGGAGCGTCGTCATTCTCGCCGTCAACGTTAATGTTGGGGAACTGTTCGGTGGTGGCAACGGATACGTCGTTACCGAAAAGTATTTCGGCAGTCACATTCTTGCCGCTCTCGTTCTTGTTGCGGAAAGCAGTAATCGAAATCACGTCGCCGGCAGCCAGTGGCTGGTCAAGGGTGACGTTGACGTAGGCACTTTCAGGATAAGTACCCTTCTTACCACAGAGGCAGATGGTATAGTACTCGACATCCTTTGCCTTGTTGAGATAGTTGACACGGACTTCGTCGACTTTCGCGGTAGCCTTACCGCCGACCTCGGTGACAGCCTCGGGGCCGTTTGACTCCCATGAATAGATGACTTCCGCAGACGCTGAAAGGGTGATTGCAGCGGCTGAGATGATAGTGATAATCTTTTTCATCAGCAGAAAAAAATGTTAAGGTTGGTTATGTAAAAGTATCTGTTTTCAGTTTGAGAAAGCTAAAATCCCACACTTTATGAATCAAAGGACAAAAGTAGGATATTTTGTAAAAAATTACAATTTTTACGAATCATTTATCTCATCATTCATCCGCCATATCCACACTATCGGAGGAAAGAGAGATTCCTGAGCATTGTAAGGAGAGCCGAAACTCCCTCGCGGAAGTCGCCTTTCTCGTCCGAAGCCTCGCAGATGCTTTTCACTTCAATCAGCGAGAGCGACAGTGCGCCGAATGTCGTCATGTAGGGGAAAAGCGGACAGAAGTTCAGACCTTCATCCTCGAAATAGCTCAGAGAGGCAAGAAGCAGCACATCAATAACCGTCATGGAAAAGAGAGCGAGGTAGTAGCGGCCGATTTTGTCGACGGTCCGGCGCAGACCTGCGGAGGTGCATTTCTCACCACGTCGGCGAGCCTTGCACACTCCGCTGACTAGATCGGCAATCACGGAAATAAATACACACAGATAGTCCAGAAGAATCAGCAATAGCATAGGTTAAAGTTTAGGGGTTAAGTTTAGAGAATGTCGGAATGGCGAGGGGACACAGGGGGAATCACTCACCGGAATCAAACGCATTGCAAAATTACTATGTGTAACGACGGGCGGAGGTGCGTTAATGCAAAACTGTATGGACAAAAAAAATATCGGGGCTGTCCGCCCCGATATTCATTCGGTTTGCTCTCCGTGGATGGCTCCGTAGACGACCGAAGCCTTGGCAGCCCCAATGACCTCGGCTATCGTATCGAGGTCAGCCTCGCGCAGACGTTTGACGCTCTTGAAATGCGTGAGCAGTGCAGTGCGTGTTTTCTCTCCGACTCCTTTTATCCCGTCAAGTTCGGAGACGGCCTGCGTCTTGCTTCGACGGTTACGGTGGTGGGTGATACCGAAGCGGTGAGCCTCGTCGCGTAGCTGCTGCACGACGCGCAGTGTCTCGCTGTTCTTGTCGATGTAGAGCGGGATGCTATCGCCGGGAAAATATATTTCTTCAAGTCGCTTGGCTATGCCGACCACCGCGATTTTACCGCGAAGCCCCATTTCGTCGAGGGCTTCGACGGCAGCCGACAACTGGCCCTTTCCGCCGTCGACCACTATGAGCTGCGGAAGGGAACGGCCCTCGTTGACCAGACGCGTGTAGCGTCGCGTCAGCACCTCCTTCATCGAAGCGAAGTCGTCAGGCCCGACAACAGTCTTTATGTTGAAGTGACGGTAGTCCTTCTTGCTCGGTTTTGCATCCTTGAACACGACACACGAGGCAACAGGATTCGTACCCTGAATATTCGAGTTGTCGAAACATTCGATGTGGCGGGGCAACTCGGACAGGTGGAAATCAGACTGAATCCGCTGAAGGATGCGCTCGGTACGTGTCTCGGGATTGCGCTTCTCCATCGTCTTGATTTTATCGACGCGATGCTGCCGCGCATTTTTCTCCGAGACTTCAAGGAGCTTTGCTTTGTCGCCACGCTGAGGGATGATGAAACGGACATCGGGCATCTCGACATCCGGCTCCTCAGCCACAATGACCTCTGAGAATTTCACTCCGAGCGACTCGGAAATCTCCGACATGGCATAGCCGAGAAGCTGTGCGCGCGACTCATCGAGGCGGCGTTTGAATTCAAGGGTGACGGACTTCACGACAGCTCCGTGGCGGACGTGCATATAGTTGATGTAGACATCCGCCTCTTCGTCGTCGATACCGAACACGTCAATATCCTCGATGGTCTGCGAGACGATGACGCTCTTTGCCTGATAGCGCTTGATGAGGTCATATTGCTCTTTAAGTTCCTGCGCCTCCTCGAAGCGCAGTTCGGCAGCCAGCTTCTCCATCTCACCGCGTAGATAGGTCAGCAGTTCGCCTGTGTCGCCACGGAGGATAGAGCGGATTTTGTCGATGTCGCGGTTGTAGTCCTCGGGGGAGATAAGCCCGACACAACACCCCTTGCATCTCTTAAGATGATAGTCGAGACAGAGACGGCCTTTTCCTGCCTTGACCCATTCGAGCGTCATCGGCGGCCGACATGAACGGACGGCATAGATTTTCTTGACGAGTTCAAGAGTGGCGCGCGCCGACCCGGTGTCGGTGTACGGGCCATAGTATTTCGAACCGTCCTTCACACGCTGGCGTGTCATGAACACACGCGGATAAGGCTCGTTGGTGACGACTATCCACGGATAGGATTTGTCGTCTTTCAGGAGTACATTGTAGCGTGGCTGATACTCCTTGATCATGGATGCTTCAAGATTGAGTGCATCCTGTTCGGTCGGCACGACGATATAGCTCATGTCGACAATCGCCCGGACAAGCAGGTTGGTCCGAAGGCTGTCATGCGTGCGGTTGAAGTAGGAGCTGACACGCCGCTTGAGATTTTTGGCCTTACCGACATAGATAACCGTACCCTCGGCGTCATAGTACATATACACGCCGGGGGTATCGGGAAGGATAGATATTTTCTCTGTCAGTGATGCCGATTTTTTGTGTTTGGCCATAGATTGAGGATTAAGCGTGGGGGATGGAAGTCGGACTTGTCAGACGCGCCCGACGAGTCCGACTTTCCAATCAATAAGTGATAAGCGAAGTGACCTCGGCTTCGGCGGGGAGGTTTTCGCGGCCTTTGAGGTCAAGAAGCTCAATGATGAAGTTGATGTAGATTTTCTTCGGGTTCATTGACTTCACAAGCTCATAGGCAGCGGCCATTGTTCCGCCGGTGGCGAGGACATCGTCATGGATAACGACAATATCGTCGGGGGTGATTGCATCGCGGTGGATTTCTACGACGTCCTTGCCATATTCCTTATCGTATGAAGTGCTGATGGTGTCAGCAGGAAGTTTGCCCGGCTTGCGTACAGGGACGAAACCTGCGCCGAGTTCAAACGCAAGGATTGAACCGCCGATGAAGCCGCGCGACTCGATGCCGACCACCTTGGTCACACCTTTGTCGCGGTAGAGCTGCGAAAGGTCCCAGCCGATGATATGCAGACCGCGTGGGTCTTTGAGAAGGGTTGTGATGTCGCGGAAGATTATGCCTTTTTTGGGGAAGTCATAGACATCGCGGATGCGTCTTTTGAGGTATTCCATTTTTATTTTAAGTATTAAGTTTAGGGTCTATGATGAGAGATGGAGAGTAGAGGATAAAGAATTTTTCAAGGATTGTTTCACGTGAAACAATAATTTCATCGTCCTAAAAGGAGGAGCAGAATATTGATGTCGGCCGGAGATATGCCGGGGATGCGCGATGCCTGCGCTATGGTTTCAGGATTGATTTTTTCAAGTTTCTGACGTGCCTCGGTCGAGAGGGTGGTCAGTTTCGAATAGTCAATTTTCCCGCGGATGACAAGATTCTCCAATCGCCGGAGCTTGTCGGCAATCTGGCTTTCGCGCTGGATGTAGCCCTGATACTTGATGAGTATCTCGGCTGCTTCAATGATTTCATCGCGTCGTGCCTCCTCGATTTCCTTTCCGATAAATTCTGCCAGAGGAGCGATTCCTTCGGCAAGGATACGGATGGTGAGTGCCGGACGGAGGACGAGGTCATAAAGTTTCACACCTTGTTTCAGCGGCTGTTCCCCGATGCTCTCCAAGTAGGGATTTATAAGGGCTGTCTTGACGGAGAACTCACGGCAGAAATCAATCAGCGCGTCACGCTGGCGGCGCTTGCTTTCCATGATTTCATAGCGGTAATCCGAAGCAAGCCCTACGGAGTGACCCCGGGGAGTAAGGCGCATATCCGCATCGTCCTGACGAAGCAGTATGCGATACTCGGCACGCGAGGTGAACATTCGGTAAGGTTCATCGACACCCTTCGTCACGAGGTCATCAATCAGCACTCCGATATATGCCTCATCGCGCGCAAGAGTGAAGGGAGCCTCCCCCTTGACTTTGAGGGCGGCGTTGATTCCGGCAACGAGACCCTGACCTGCGGCTTCCTCGTAGCCGGTCGTTCCGTTGACCTGACCGGCAAAATAGAGACCGCTGACTAGCTTCGTCTCCAGAGAGTGATAAAGCTGGGTCGGGTCAAAAAAGTCATATTCGATAGCGTAGCCCGGACGATAGATCTGAACCTCCTTCAAAGCTGGAATAGTCTCCAACGCACGAATCTGAATGTCGACCGGGAGCGACGAGGAGAAGCCGTTAAGGTAATATTCCTGCGTCACCTCCCCTTCGGGTTCGAGGAAAAGCTGATGTTCGTTCTTGTCGGCAAAGGTGACAATCTTCGTCTCGATACTCGGACAGTAGCGCGGGCCGATACTTTTGATCTGTCCGTTGTAGAGCGGCGAGTCCGGCAGCCCTTCGCGGAGTATGCGGTGTGTCTCTGGGTTTGTGTAGACCGTGTGACACGGACGCTGACGGAGCTTGCGGTGGATATTCGTCAGATAGGAAAATTTATGGAAATCATTTTCCCCCTCCTGCAATGTCGTCAGCTCCCAGTTGACAGAACGGCCGTCGATGCGTACGGGGGTTCCCGTCTTCATGCGGTCGGTGACAAATCCGAGTGAGCGCAACTGCTCGGTGAGACCAGACGACGCAGGCTCGGCCACACGTCCTCCCTGAACCTTCACCGGTCCGATGTGCATCAGACCGTTGAGGAAGGTACCTGCGGTCAGCACGACGCTTTTTGCCGTAAAGGTCACTCCAAGCACAGTCCTGACACCTTTCACACATCCATCCTCAATAACCAGAGAATTTGCAGCATCCTGCCATATATCGAGGCCGGGAGTGTTTTCAAGAATCTCACGCCACAGACGCGAGAACTCCATGCGGTCGCTCTGTGCGCGCGGACTCCACATGGCAGGGCCCTTTGAGCGGTTGAGCATACGGAACTGGATGGCACTCTCGTCGGTGACAATACCCATCATGCCCCCGAGAGCGTCGATTTCCCTCACGATCTGCCCCTTGGCAATTCCGCCTACTGCGGGATTGCAACTCATCTGGGCAATCTTGTTCATATCAATTGTCATCAGCAGGGTTCTGACGCCAAGACGTGCGGCAGCGTGAGCCGCCTCACAACCTGCGTGGCCCGCACCTATGACAATAACGTCATAGTCAAATCTCATCTAAAATTGTAAGTGCTTTATTTTCAAATGATTCCATAATTTCACGCTCACCGGGGCCCTTATCGTTGATGCCACATAGATGCAGCACGCCGTGGATTATCACTCGGAGCAGTTCACGCTCGTATGTGGCGCCCACCATCACGGAATTGGACTCGACGGTGTCGAGTGAAATAAACATATCGCCTGAAATCATGCGCCCGCGACTGTAATCGAAGGTGATGATGTCCGTAAAATAATCGTGATTGAGAAATTGACGGTTGACCTCGATAATTTTCGGGTCATCGCAAAAGATATAGGTGAGAGGGCCGACTATGCGGTTGTGTGAGGCCGCCACCGCTGCAATCCATTTGTCAAGACGCGCGGTGTCAATTTCGGGCATTTTTGTCGCCCCGTCGGTGAGCCACTCTATTTTGTTCATGTCACAAAGTTACACAATTTTTCAATCAACGTCAAAATTTTTAAATCAACCTCTCGTCCGACATATAAAAATCACACCTAACGCTCTATTATATCAATACTTATCCGATTTTAAAGCCTCTGAGAATTGAATATTCGGAGAGATTCGGACGGGAGGACATGAATTTGGAAGTCTGAAAGGGTTAAATTCAAGCGCAAACTATCTATTTAAGGGGGTATCTAAAACGTATTAATTAAAAATTAAAAGACAATTGTACGTTTCTAAATCTATCCTTCCTATGCGCCATACCCCTCCCCTACCCTACGGTCACGAGAGTTGAAGAGTTAAGGGTGACATCGAGCCTGACCGTCGATGAGCAAATCATCGGCACATTGTGATCGACATGACCGACAGGAAATCCGTAGGCAACAGGAAAACCGAAAGGTGCGACCATCCGTGAAATCATCTCCTCCATCGTCTGCGAATTTCTGTCCGGAGCATAGTCGGTGAATTGTCCGACTATGAGTCCGGCCAGCGAACTGAGCGCACCGCTAAGAAGCAGAGTGTAGAGGATACGTTCCACCTTATATATAGGCTCGGCTATATCCTCGATGAAAAGTATGCGACCGGGACGGATGACATCAAACGGAGTCGAGACAAGCGCGCTTATCACCGCGAGATTTCCACCGACGAGCAGTCCCTCCGCGTGACCCGGACGGTTCAGCCAGTGACCCTCCACCTCAATGTCGGGTGTCGCACCTTCAAGTTCGCTGAACAAGAGAAGTGAATCGTCGTCCCGTCCGAGATTTTCGGCTATGTGCTTTGTCATCGGAGCGTGGATTGATTTTATCCCCTTCCGTGTCATCAGCGCGTGAAGCGCGGAGATGTCGCTGTAACCGACCACCCATTTCGGGTCGTCGCGTAGCGGCAACTTGTCGAGCCGCTCAAGCAGATGGACAGCACCGTAGCCACCGCGTGCGCAGAGGATAGCCCTCGTGTCCGGGTCGAGCAGCGCGGCTTCAAGATCCTCGTAGCGTTCATCGTCAGTACCCGCGTAGGTTCCCTCACGGTTGAATGTGTTGAGCCCGACGTAGGGAATCCACCCACGGTCGGCAAGGATAGGCAGACAATTGTAGACCACCTGCGGCTTGATGATTCCGGCAGGTGAAACGATGGCTATGCGGTCGCCTCGGCGAAGCGGACGCGGAGTGAGGACTGGAAGGTCGGACATCGTGACTCTTTATTTGGGTGTTGAGGATTTTTGCTTCTGTATATTAATATATGTGTGACCCGAAAAATCTGTTGACCGTATTCAGGCTACCTGAACAGGAATACCTGTCGCGGAAGCTATGCGCTCCCCTATCCTTTCAAGCTCCTCGCGGCTCACTTTTTCAAGCGACTCCGCAGGAGTCTTGCGGTCTATTGAATAAATCATAATCTCCCGGGGACGGATTCTGTTGTATGCATCAATCAGCGCATCGACCTCAGTACCGACAGTATTGTCAATCTTCCGGCCCTCGAATTCTCCGCGCAGGAACATCGTCTGTACGATACATTGACCGCCGAAGCGGGCTATATCGGCAATGGCTTTTTCAGAAGTGAAAGCCGGATTGTTGGGGCGGTCAATCAGGTGCATCGTCTCCGTGATTGCGGAGTCCAATTTGAGAATGTTGTTGTCGACCGTCCTGAGAGCGGCAGCCACGTCGTCGCGGTCAAGGCGGGTCGAGTTGCTCAGGACACTCACCTTCGCCGAGGGATAATACTTGTCGCGGATGGCAATCGTGTCGGCAATCACACCTCCGAAATCAGGATGCAGGGTCGGCTCGCCGTTGCCCGAAAAGGTGATTACGTCAAGCGGTTCGCCAGCCTCGCTCATGTTTTTCAGACGCGATTCCAGAAGGCGCGCCACCCGCTCACGCGGAGGGAAGCCGGTGGTGCCGGGGCCCTGCGCATTGAATCCCGCCTCGCAATAAAGGCAGTCAAACGAGCAAATCTTACCGTCGTCGGGCGTAAGGTTAACGCCCAGCGACACTCCCAGACGACGCGAGCGTATGGGACCGAAAATAGTGGAATGGAATAGGACAGTCTGCATGACGATAGATGGTTTTGAGACAAATTTAAGCATTTTTTTCGGGCATCCGTTTTGTTTTGGCAATAAAAATCGCCATCTTTGCATTTATTAAAAACCAATAATAATCATCCACACTTTAACCAAAGATATATCCCATGAATTTCGCACGCGACTCATTTAAGATTTTTGCCGATACGACCGCACTCTATCATGCGACTGACGACGTTGATGCTCGTGTAGCAAACCCATATCCCGAAGGCTCGATTGAGGCCACGCTTTTTGCCAAAAACTGGATTGATGCCGTGCAGTGGCACCTCGAAGACATCATCCGCGACCCCAACATCGATCCCGTCGCTGCCCTCGCATTGAAACGCCGCATCGACAAGTCCAATCAGGACCGCACCGACATGGTGGAGGAAATCGACACATATTTCCGTGAGAAATATGCCGACGTCACTCCTCTCCCCGACGCCACAATCAACACCGAAAGTCCTGCATGGGCGCTTGACCGCCTCTCAATTCTCGCCCTAAAAATCTACCACATGGCGCGCGAGGTGGAACGCACCGATGCCACCCCCGAACACATAGCAAAATGTCAGGCGAAGCTCGACATCCTTCTTCAGCAGGAGCAGGACCTTACCACTGCAATTGACCAGCTCCTCGACGACATCGCTGCCGGACGCAAGTACATGAAGGTCTACCGCCAGATGAAAATGTATAACGACCCCTCGACCAACCCCGTACTCTACAAGAAATAACGTAGTCTACTATCCCGACAAATAATCATGCAGGGTCTGCGCAAGCGCAGACCCTGCATGATTATTTGTCCCTTCACGACGGCATTGCAAACGAAGCTCGATACTGGCTCGGGCTTTGACCCGTCATCCGTTTGAACATACGCGAAAAGTGAGCAGGATATTCAAACCCGAGGTCGTAGGCAATCATGCCGACATCATCGGATGTCGACATGAGCCGCTGTTTCGCCACAGAGATAAGGTGGAGAGAAATCAGATCCTTCGGACTTGTGCCGGTCTCCTTTTTTATAAGGTCTCCGAAATATCCTGCCGAAAGATTGGCGCGGTCAGCGAAATAGGCCACTCCGGGGATGCCGTTCCGACGGATATCCCCATCGAAGTATTCCCTGAGATGACGCTGGAACTGCACGACTACTTCTGAATTGACCTTGTGGCGTGTGATGAACTGACGGTCATAGAAACGGTGGAGGTATTCGAGAAGCACCTGAATGTTGGCTGAAATCAGGGCAGCGGAATGATGGTCGACCGGATGCTCCGTCTCCTCCTTTATCTGTTCGAGACAGAAAAGGAATTTCTTGCGTTCATCCTCCGACAGATGCAGCGCCTCCATCTGCGAATAGTCAAAGAAGGAGAACGATGAAATCTTATCGGCAAGGGGAGTCCCGTAGATGAGGTCAGGATGAAACATCAGTCCGACTACATCGGGAGCCTTCTCGGGATCCGCCATATTGACATCGACCACCTGACCGGGAGAGAAACTTACCACCGTTCCCTCCTGATAGTCGTAAAGCCTTCGCCCGTATTTCAGTGAACACTGCACTCCGTTTTTAAGGAACAGAGCATAGACCCCGTAGGTTATCCTGACATCGTTGACTATGTTCTTGGCGTTTTTAAGGTCAATCACTGTCACAAGCGGATGATACGTCGGAAGACCGTAGAGTTTATTGTAGGCATCGATTGAATCGAGAGTCACTTTCTTATTTTCCATGAAGCAAATTTACTGCTTATTTCTCAATCTATTACCATCATCTACAATTTTGGTAAATAATTCCATAATGATGGTTAGTTGCCGGAGTGATTATTATTGTTACTTTGTAGTATGAAAAAATTACTAATCTCACTGGCATTGGCAAGCGCCACACTGACAGTTAATTCTCAGAATATGGAAAATCCGAACACCAACACTTCCCTTGCTCCCGCCGAGCAGTTGAATCTGACTCAGGAATGGGATAAAGTATTTCCGAAAAGCGACAAGGTAAATCATCGCAAGGTCACATTCGTGAACCGCTACGGTATCACTCTCGCCGCCGATATGTTCACGCCCAAAGATGCGGAGGGACAACTTCCTGCCATCGCGGTCAGCGGTCCTTTCGGTGCTGTGAAGGAGCAGTCAAGCGGCCTCTATGCCCAGCAGCTTGCTGAAAGAGGTTTCCTCACGATTGCCTTCGACCCCTCGTTCACCGGTGAGAGCGGAGGTATGCCCCGCCGCGTGGCTTCACCCGACATCAATACGGAGGATTTCTCGGCAGCCGTAGATTTTCTGTCGGTGCAACCTGATGTCGACCCCGAGCGCATAGGCATCCTCGGCGTATGCGGCTGGGGTGGAATAGCCATTGAAGCAGCTATCAACGACCCGCGCATAAAGGCAACCGTCGCTTCGACGATGTATGACATGACCCGCGTAAACGCCAACGGCTATTTCGATGCCGACAATTCAGCCGAGAAGCGCAATGCCAACCGCGCGGCGATGGCGAAACAGCGCACCGAGGACTACCGCAACGGCTCCTACACGCGTGCCGGAGGTGTCGTTGACCCCCTGCCAGCCGACGCTCCTCAGTTCTTGAAGGACTACCATGCCTACTACAAGACTCCGCGCGGTTTCCATCCGCGCTCAGGCAATTCGACCGACGGCTGGAACGCAACCTCTGCCCTACCCTTCGTCAACTTCAAGTTCTTCGAATATGCAGGCGAGCTTGAGAACGCAGTGCTGATAGTGCATGGCGACAAGGCTCACTCCTACTATTTCGGTAAGGATACTTTCGGCCTTCTCAAAGGTGACAACAAGCAACTCCTGACAGTCAAGGGAGCAAGCCACTGCGACCTCTACGACCAACTCGACATCATTCCTTTTGACGAAATAGCCGGTTTTTATAACAAGTATCTCCGATGAAGCGCATTAAATTATTATCGCTGATTCTTTTTACGACAATTATGGCAAACGCTCAGAATCCTACCCGACTCACCGATAAACCGTCGGAAATAAAGCAGACCGCCGGCCGCACACAGCTCGGTGACTTCGCTCCGAAATTCGCCGAACTTAACGATGATGTGCTTTTCGGAGAAGTATGGAGCCGCACCGACCGTCTTCCCCTGCGTGACCGCAGCATCGTGACGGTGACAGCACTCGTCAGCAGCGGCATCATCGACTCCTCGCTCACCTTTCATCTTCAGGAAGCGAAGAAAAACGGCGTGACCCGCACTGAGATAGCTGAAATACTTACCCAGATAGCCTTCTATGCCGGATGGCCTAAGGCATGGGGCGCATTCCGTCAGGCAACAGAAGTGTGGAAGGACGCTACTGACGCAACCGACGCACGCGAGAAGTTCGAACAGGAAATGATTTTTCCAATCGGCTCTCCCAACGACGCATACGCACAATACTTCATCGGTCAGAGCTATCTCGCACCCGTGTCCTCCGACCAGATTTCCATCGCCAACGTCACCTTTGAACCCGGCTGCCGCAACAACTGGCACATCCACCATGCTTCGGAAGGGGGCGGTCAGCTCCTCGTTTGCGTAGGGGGCGAAGGATGGTATCAGGAATGGGGCAAACCCGCTCGCAAGCTCCGTCCCGGCGACGTAGTCAACATCCCTGCCAACGTCAAGCACTGGCACGGCGCTACGAAGGACAGTTGGTTTGCCCACCTCGCCATGTCGCCCGACGGTAAGGAGACATCCAACGAGTGGCTCGAACCGGTCAGCGACGAGGAGTATTCCAAACTCGACTAATCCCTCTCTACGCCAACAGAGAGTCTACACTGACACCCCCACCACACGTCCGCCATAAGTAATCTTCATAACCGACGGCGCGGGTTCAGGGAAAGTATTTCCCTGAACCCGCGCTATTTATTTATCCCGGAGCAAACCAAAAACCGTTCCGCCACATTATATATTATATGTCCCGTTTCAACATCTCCTCATCCCCACGACATTATTTATAACAGGATTGTAATTTCAGAATAGATGAAGAAAATTTTTTTGATGCTCGTTGTCCTCATCGGCTCAACGATACTGCCTGTCAAGGCTGATAATGACGGTTTTCATTTTATCCCGGTGCCGAAGGGCTACCGGCTCGTGTGGCACGACGAATTTGACGGAAGTGAACTGAACCCCGACTGGTGGACCTACGAGGTACAGCGTCCGGGATGGGTCAACCGTGAGCTTCAGACTTATGTCGACGATTCGCCCTCTGCCATCGCCGCCGACACCGTCGGGAGCCGCGTGCGCAGACTCGGGCGCCCAAGAGTCCCCGAAGGAGTGAGCGTAACGGATGTGGCCGACGGTATTCTGACCATTACAGCCTCAAAACATGGCGATGACGTATATTCGGCGCGTCTCTACGCGATGGTCGACAGCGGTTGGCAATACGGCATATTCGAGGCGAGGATGAAGCTCCCGAAGGGACGCGGCGCATGGCCTGCATTCTGGATGAAACCCGTACATCCACGCTACGGATGGCCACGTTTCGGCGAAATCGACATCATGGAGGCGGTCGGCTACCGTCCTGACTACACGCAGTCGGGCGTACATACCGGCTTCTACAATGCCAAGAACCATAATCAGCAGGCACGCGAACGCAACACCGTCGGGACCGAGGATGAATTTCACATCTACTCCCTCGAATGGACCCCGGACGAAATAATCTCTTACGTCGACGGCGAAAAACTCTTTACATTCAAGAACGACCATAAAGGAGACGATATGACTTGGCCATTCGACTCTCCTTTCTATATGATTCTCAACCTTGCGTGGGGTGGCTCATGGGGCGGCAAGAATGGAGTCGACGAGAGTGCGCTTCCTACCAAAATGGAAGTGGACTATGTAAGGGTATTCCAGAAGAAACAATAAACGCGCAATCAACCTCATCCGTCCATTACATTCCTATACCTCAGCTAAGTAAGCCTTCGATTATCCGTGGAAAATGCTCTTTTTCCAACTGATGTATCTTGGCTTCGACATCGGCGGGGGTATCTGTCGGCACCACCTCAATAGATGCCTGAAAGATAGGCTCCCCTTCGTCGCACTTTTCGCTCACATAGTGGACAGTTATGCCAGTCTCCTTCTCTCCGGCCGCCACTACCGCCTCATGGACATGACGGCCATACATACCTTTGCCCCCATATTTCGGAAGCAGGGACGGATGTATGTTGACTATACCCCCGGGATAAGCGGCTATCAGAAACGACGGAATCATAAGCAGGAACCCCGCAAGCACTATAAGGTCAATCCTACGTCCGGCAAGCAGCGGAAGCATTATATCGGGATTGCGTATGTCGGCACCCGGGAGGACGATGGCCTCTACTCCCAGCCGCTCCGCCCTCCCTATCACCGGGGCATCAGCCTTGTTAGTGATGACGACGGCGACTTCGGCCCCGCGGGAGTCCGCCTGAAAATAGCGTATGATGTTCTCGGCATTCGAACCATTGCCGGAAGCAAAGATAGCAATCCGTTTCATTTTTTTATTAGGGTGATAATGTTTGATGGTTTCGGCAGCGTGAAGTTAGACATTTTCCGTGAGATTAAAAACACACTCACCATATAGATTTTATCAACTATTTGTTATATCTTTGTGTGCAAGCAACAAAAAATATCACATCCGATTTCCATGCCGCAGTCTGTTACCGTAAAATTCGTTGATTTCTGGAAAGACTTTCAGCCGGACAACAATAAGTTTGTCAGTGCGCTGCGGGCGCATCACGATGTCACGGTCCTTCCAGCCGACAGCCCCGCCACACCTGATATTCTGTTTTTCTCGCGTGACGACTCCATGCACCATCTTGACTACGATGGATGTGTGAAAATCTATTTTACCGGTGAGAACGACGTCCCCGACTTCAACGAGTGCGACTATGCCATTTCGTTCCATCATCTGAATTTCGGTGAACGTCATCTGCGCTATCCACTCTATATGCTCTATCAGTTTGATGAAGCTGTGAGGATTCCGGCCCTTACCGTCGGAGAGGCAACCGGAAGGGAATTTTGCTCCCTGCTGATGCGCAATGACTATAACTGTGACCCGAGGAGATTGAGAATCATAGATGCTGTCGATGCCTACCGTCCGCTTGCCTACGGCGGTCCGTTCAGGAACAACATAGGTGGTTGCGTAGCTGAGAAAATCCCTTTCATTCGGAATTATAAATTCAATCTCGCCCTTGAAAACAGCAGTGTGGAGGGATATGTGACCGAAAAGATTGTCGAACCCTTTGCCGCCGCAACCATCCCTATATATTGGGGTGCGCCGGACATCGCAAAAGATTTCAATCCTCAGGCCTTCATCAATGTGGACGACTACGACTCTATGGACGCGTTCATAGCGGCTCTCTCTCATCTCGACAATGATACGGAGGCATATATGGAAATGCTGACGGCACCAAGGCTGACAGCCGACATTGCCACCGATTTTGATTCACATCTGATTGATTTTCTTGACAATATCGTCGCCACGCGCCGTCGCTATACGACCTCCTACGGCGAAGCCGGACGCTATCACCGCCGCAGTCTGCTCATGCGTCCCTTTGTCAACAGCCGTAACTTCATGCGTATAGCCAAAGGAATCAACAAACTCAAAGGCAAAGGCAGATGAAGCATTTTTATGGCGAATGACGTGAGAATTTCGTAACTTTGCGTCATTCAAGTTCCAACCGTGTCCAATGGGATGACGAGGATATTATCGAGTAATCAAGCGAACTTCATAAATTTAAGAAATATATACAATGACCATAAACCAGATACAAAACGACATTGTCGATGAGTTTTCGGAAGTCGACGACTGGATGGACCGCTATGCGATGATCATCGACCTCGGCAACAATCTTCCTGAAATCGCAGAGAAATATAAGACCCCCGACCATCTGATTGAGGGATGCCAGAGCCGTGTATGGCTCAATGCCGAACTAACCCCGGAAGGCAAGGTGCATTACACTGCCGATTCGGATGCCATCATCGTCAAAGGCATAATTTCGCTGCTCATTCAGGTGCTTAACGACCAGACACCTGACGACATCCTCAAAGCCGACCTACATTTCATCGACGACATAGGGCTTTCGGAACACCTCTCGCCCACCCGCTCCAACGGTCTTCTCGCAATGGTGAAGCAGATGCGTCTCTATGCCCTTGCATTTCAGGCACAGCAAAACCGCGATAAACAAAACCAGCAGTAGACATCAAAACGGCCTGACCGATGGGAAAAAACAAGCTCAAAAAGTTTGCCGAGATGGAACGCCTCGACTGTGTCCATCAGTATCCGCAATCCGTCCTCGAAGCCGAAGGGGAATGTCCGCTGCGAGGGAAGTGGGGTGAAAAGGTGTTCGGCAACTCCAACCCCATCATCCTTGAACTCGGATGCGGCAAGGGTGAATATGCCGTCGGGATGGGAAAACTCTATCCCGACTGTAACTTCATCGGCATTGACATCAAAGGTGCGCGTATGTGGACAGGAGCCAAGGAGGTCGACGAACTCGGCATGACAAATGTCGCTTTCCTGCGCACGTCAATCCATCTGCTCCCGCGTTTCTTCGCGCCCGGCGAAGTGGCGGGAATATGGATCACCTTCCCTGACCCGCAGATGAAGAAGGTGAACAAACGTCTGACCGGCACGCACTTCCTTGACATCTACCGCGAAGTTCTTGCCCCCGGGGGGACAATCCACCTGAAAACCGACAGCCCCTTCCTGTTTGCCTATACCTCGGCGATGCTGGCCCACAATAACATCACACCCCTCCACTCTACCGCCGACCTCTACAACTCGGAACTGACCTCCGTGGTCCCGCCCATCAGAACATACTACGAGCAGCAGTGGCTCGGACGCGGAATACCGAGCAAATATATCGCATGGCAACTCCCGGCTCCCGACATTGCCCTGACCGAACCGGATGTCGAAATAGAACCCGACACTTACCGCTCCTTCGGACGCGGCATATTGCAGTCGTCACCGGAATTCCAATAACCCACACAAACAACCTCCACACAATGCAACTTTATCCCTCACTCATCACCGATGCGCTCAACACCGTCCGCTATCCCGGCAACGGCAAGACCCTCGTCGAAGCCGGAATGGTCGAGGATGATATACGCATCGACGGCGACAGCGTCAGCTTCTCGCTTATATTCGACAAACCGACCGATCCGTTCATCAAATCAATGACACGCGCGGCAGAGACAGCAATCCACACCTATATATCGCCTGAGGTAAAGGTGACTGTCAACGTCGCTTCGCGCAAGCCTGCTCCTCCGAAAAATGCACCCGTACTTCCCGGAGTCAAAAATATCATAGGCGTATCGTCAGGTAAAGGTGGTGTCGGCAAATCGACCGTAGCCTCCAATCTTGCCGTGGCACTTGCTGCCGAGGGCTATAAGGTCGGTCTTCTCGACGCCGACATCTTCGGCCCCTCGATGCCAAAAATGTTCGGAATTGAGGACGAGCAACTCTATATCCACGAAGTCGACGGCCGCCAGCTCATCATCCCTGTGGAGCGCTATGGTGTCAAACTCCTTTCCATCGGGTTCGTCGTCGACAAGGAGAAAGCTGTCCTCTGGCGCGGCTCAATGGCTTCAAACGCACTCAAACAGCTTATAGCCGATGCCGACTGGGGCGAGCTTGACTATTTCGTGATTGATATGCCTCCGGGTACAAGCGACATACATCTGACGCTCGTCCAGACACTTCCGATTACAGGCGTGGTCGTGGTCACCACTCCTCAGGAAGTCGCACTTGCCGACGCACGCAAGGGGATCGCAATGTTTGTCGACGAGAAGGTCAATGTCCCCATCCTCGGACTTGTGGAAAACATGGCCTATTTCACTCCTGCCGAGCATCCCGACGAGCGCTACTATATTTTCGGTAAGGAGGGTGGCATACGTCTGGCCGACGAACTCGGAGTGCGTCTCCTTGCCCAGATTCCCCTCGTGGCCTCCATCGCCGACTGCGGCGACTCCGGCACACCGATAGCCCTGACGGACAGCATCACCGGCCATGCCTTCGCCCATCTCGCACATGAAGTGGTCGACGCAGTAGCCGAGCGCAACCGCGAACTTCCCCCGACCCACAAAGTCGAACTCCATCATTGATAACATCACCATAGACAATCAGAGGCGCGGATAGTAAAACTATCCGCGCCTCTGATTGTCTATGGATCACGCTTAATACTGCTCCTTCTCGTTAGGGAAGTCGCTGCTTTTCACATCCTTTATATAGTTGCCCACCGCATCCTCGATGATGGTCCCGAGGTCGGCATAGCGGCGGAGGAAGCGGGGTGAAAAACCTTTATTGATACCGAGCATATCCTGCATCACAAGCACCTGACCGTCGCAACCGTTACCTGCACCGATACCGATTGTCGGAATCGAGAGGCTTTCAGACACCTTTCGGGCAAGGTCAGCGGGAATCTTTTCGAGAACGACCGAAAAACATCCTGCCTTTTCGAGCAACTTGGCATCCTCCATAAGTTTGGCTGCTTCGGCCTCCTCGCGCGCACGGACATTGTAAGTACCGAACTTATTGATGCTCTGGGGAGTGAGTCCGAGATGCCCCATGACAGGGATACCGGCGGAAATGATGCGTTCTATCGACTCGATGATTTCGGCACCACCCTCCATCTTCACAGCTTCGGTGCTGCTTTCCTTCATGATACGGATGGCCGAGGCAAGAGCCTCCTTCGAATTACCCTGATATGTACCGAAGGGAAGGTCGCAGACCACAAGCGCACGCTTGACACCACGACCAACACACTGCGCGTGATAAATCATCTGGTCGAGCGTCATAGGGAGCGTGGTGGCATAGCCTGCCATCACGTTGGCAGCCGAATCGCCGATAAGTATGGCATCCATACCGGCCTCGTCGATGAGACGGGCCATTGAATAGTCGTATGCGGTAAGCATGGCGATTTTCTCACCCTTTGCCTTCATTTCGATAAGGCGACGTGTGGTCACCTTGCGAGGGTCTTCAACAGTGTATGTTGACATTGCGTTTTAAAGTATTAATTTTAAGTTTCAATGACTGTGAATACTACGGTCAAATATCAGTTTGACCGGACAAAGTTATTAAGTTTATTTCACCCGACAATGAAAATCAGGAATCAAAAATCATCGTAAAGTTCCTTAATCAATGGGTACAACTCAGGGATGTCGTAAATCAAGTATGACATCTATGGCACTCAGGATATGCTCCAATCTCGTTTTATCTGTCAATCTATCTCTCATAAATCAGTATGCGATCACGATTAACAGACGGTCTTGCAAAAGATCTCAACCCCTCCTCTTCCACAATATCTACTTTACGACCGACTATTTTTGACAGAGAGCAGATCATTCGGGAAATTGTCATCAAGGATACACGCGTATGTGGATCGTAGGTCACAAGCAAATCAATATCACTATCCGGACGCTCTTCTCCACGCGAATATGAGCCAAACAGCCATGCTTTCACCACAGGCTGAGTGGTAAAAAATCCCCTTATAAGGGGTAATAGGTAATTATTGGCAGGATTAAACATACCTCTCAATATTTTTATTAGATGCAAATATACATCTTTATAGCCGATTTTCAAAACTCCACCGAAAAGGTTTGGCAGCGACAAGGTAATTTGCTATTTTTGTAAACGTAAACTTTGGTTTCAGAGTCTTATCCGAAATAAACCTATATAAACCCCAAAAATACCAATCAAGACAATGAAAAGTGATCCCAAAGACTGTCTCTACTGCACCAACAATGAGACTCTCCACAATCTGATGATCGAGATTGCGAAGCTCGACGTTTCGCGTGTGTTCCTCTTCAAGGAGCAGACATATAAGGGTCGTTGCCTCGTGGCATACGACGGTCATGTCAACGACCTGTTTGAACTCTCCGACGAGGAGCGCAACGCCTTCATGAAGGACGTGACCCGCGTGACCCGTGCAATGGACAAGGTGTTCCATCCCGAAAAAATCAACTACGGCGCTTACAGCGACAAGCTCTCGCACCTCCACTTCCATCTCGCACCCAAATACGTCGACGGACCTGACTACGGCGGCACATTCCGCATGAACCCCGGAGAGGTCTATCTGTCCGACGAGGAGTACGCCGACATGGTAGCCAAAATGCAGGAAGCGCTCAAAGAAAATTAAAAGAAGGCTTGCAGGGAATTTAAAAATTTCTCTGTATATTTGCATCGGAGAAAGCAGGGGGCAGTCGCATGACGACCGTCCATCCCTGCCTTTCTCCGGTTTTTCACGTTTATACCCCTCAAGATGACTTACAGCTTCCTTGACCTACTTTGTCTACTGGGTTCAGTAGCCATGTTCCTCTACGGAATGAAAGTAATGAGTGAAGGCCTTCAGAAGGCTGCCGGCGACCGTCTGCGCAACATTCTTTCGGCCATGACCCGTAACCGATTCACCGGTATGCTGACCGGTATAGTCATCACGGCACTCATCCAGAGTTCTTCGGCATCGACCGTCATGGTGGTCAGCTTCGTCAACGCCGGCCTTATGACCCTCGCCCAGTCAATGGCAGTCATCTTCGGTGCAAACGTCGGTACGACGTTCACGGCGTGGATCATCGCGCTATTCGGCTTCAAGGTCGACACCTCCGCCTTCATCCTCCCGGTCATCGCCTGTGCCGTCCCCCTTCTTTTCACGAGTTCAAGCCGCAAGAAGTCGATAGGCGAATTCCTCATAGGCTTTGCGCTGATGTTCATGGGTCTTGACCTTATCAGCGATTATGTCCCTGACTTGCAGAGCAATCCCGAGATGTTTGCCTTCCTCGAGCGCTATGCTTCGATGGGCTTCGCCTCAGTGCTGCTATTTGTCTTTGTCGGTATCATCCTGACAGCCATCATACAGTCGTCGGCGGCTACATTCGCCATCGTGCTTATCATGTGTACGAAAGGATGGATTTCGTTTGACCTCGCCTGTGCGGTGGTTCTCGGCAGCAACATCGGTACTACCGTCACCCCTCTCCTCGCATCCATGAGCGGTAATGTGGCTGCAAAACGAACCGCGATGGGTCACCTGCTTTTCAACCTTTTCGGCATCGTCTGGACCCTCGCCGTGTTCTATCCCTTTGTCCGACTGAATGTCGACATCACCGAATGGCTCGGTCAGGGCAACCCCAACAGCATCTACGGCTATGTCAACGAGCTTGAAGCCTCTGACCCGAAGCTCTACAACAGTATCTTTGACAACAGTCTTCCTGCCGGCCATCCCGTCCTGATGAAGATTGCGCAGATGCAGTTCAGCGTGTCGTTCGGACTCTCGATGTTCCACACGGTGTTCAATCTTATCAACGTCGTGATAATGATATGGCTCACAGGATTCTATGTCAAGATTGTCGAGAAACTTGTCCCCGCCAAGCATACCGGCGACGAGGAATTCCAGCTCAAATTTATCTCCGGCGGTCTGATGAGCGCATCCGAACTCAACATAGCGCAGGCTGAAAAAGAAATCGTGGTCTACTCGGAGCGTGTCCAGCGCATGATTGCGATGGCCCAGAACATAGTCCACACCAAGCCGGGCGATGACTTCACCAAGCAGTTCACCCGTCTTGAGAAATATGAGGAAATTTCTGACCGCATGGAAATCGAGATTGCCAACTATCTCAACCGCTGTTCGGAAGGCCGTCTTTCAAACGAGGGTAAACACCGCATCGCCGCCATGCTCCGCATAGTCAGCGAAATCGAGAGCATAGCAGACTGCTGCTACGGTGTGGCAAAAATCCTTATCCGCAAGCAGGAAAGTCATGTGGAATTCAACGAAGAAATCTCCCACAACATTGACTCCATGTTCATAGCCGTCGAAGCTGCGATGACCAATATGCTCCTGCTCCTGCGCAACTTCGAGACAGTGGACCAGAATCAGATCATCACCTCCTACAATCAGGAGCGCGAAATCAACAATATGCGCAACCAGCTCCGTGTGGCCAACGTCGAGAACATCAACGAACACCACTATGAATATCAGGCCGGAATCTACTATATGGACATCATCGGTTCGCTCGAAAAGGTCGGCGACTACATCATCAACGTGGTCGACGAAGTGAAGGAGCAGTACCGCCAGAAGGCCATAAGCTGAAACGCAACGACACACCTACAGTATGGCATCGTTAAAAAACTATCTGATACAATATTTCTCGATGACCGACGACCTTCTGCCTCAGGCTGAGGCAGAAGCGGCCATACGCGAAGGTGTGTCTTTCAAAGGGACCAACCTACTCATCCTTGTCCTCGCCATCTTTATTGCCTCGCTCGGCCTCAACACCAACTCCACGGCGGTCATCATAGGCGCGATGCTGATTTCCCCCCTCATGGGGCCCATCATCGGCATAGGTCTCGGCGTTGGCGTGCAGGACTTCGATTTGCTGAAACGCTGTCTGCGCAACCTCCTTATGGCAGCCGGATTCAGTATGCTGACATCGACAATCTACTTCCTCATCTCCCCTGTCAGCGAAGGCCACAGCGAACTTCTGGCGCGCACGTCGCCAACCATTTATGATGTCCTCATCGGCTTCTTCGGCGGCGGAGCGGGCATAGTCGCCATCGGATCGAAGTCGAAAGGCAATGTGATTCCCGGTGTTGCGATAGCGACAGCGCTGATGCCTCCTCTCTGCACCGCGGGCTACGGACTCGCCACCATGCAGATGAACTATTTCGTCGGTGCTACTTATCTCTTCCTCATAAACTCCATCTTCATCGCCCTCTCGACATTCATCGGGGTGAAACTGATGCACTACCGCCCCGTAGTGTCCGGCAATCCGGAGCGCTCGCGCAAGGTGCGCCACATCGTCTACACCGTTTCAATCCTGACTCTCCTACCCTCCCTCTACCTGACCTACGATATGCTACGCCTGTCGCGTTTCTCTGCCAACGCCGACCGATTCATAGCCCAGCAGTTCAACTTCCCCTCGACGCAGGTGCTTAACCGCAGTGCGACCATCGAACACGGAGAGCGCATAATCACCGTCACGCTCATCGGCAAGGTGCTTCCCGCCGACTCGCTCCGGCTGGCGATGAACGCGCAGTTGGCTCACTACGGACTTGAAGGCGCCCACCTGAACATCATCCAAGGGGACTCGCCCGACCTTTCGGAACTGAAAAACGGCCTCCCTTCGATGAATGACATCTACGAAATTGCGCGCACGTCAATCTCGGCACAGCAGGTCACCATCGACTCCCTCAGGAGCATCATAGCCTTCGCCCAAATCAACGACACGATAGCCGGACGCATCGCCCCCGAAATAAAAGTCCTGTTCCCTCAGATAGAGGAGATAGCTGTCACGCATGCCGTGTTCGGCAACATAAGCACTCAGCGCCTCGACACAGTAAATACCGTCCTCGTCAAGTATGCCACCCCCCTCCCGGCAGCCAAGGAGCGCGAATTAGTGAAGTATCTTGAAGCGCGCCTCAGTTACAGGACATTGCAGCTCATTAATATAGGCAATCAGCTTTCATTCAGCCAACCCCCGGTTCACTCTACAAAAAAATGAATCAGCAACCGCAAGCAGAAACCTACACCCCCGCAACACTGCCCGAAAATCTCAGAGGCAAAAAAGTGGTACTCGTCAACCATTCCGACACTCTCGGAGGAGCAGCCATCGTGACATTCCGTCTGATGCAGGCGCTGCGAAGCATCGGCATAGACGCGCGCATGGTGGTCTTCACCAAGACCTCCGACGAGGACAACGTATCGGTCGTCTCCACCCGGTCGTTCCGTGCGCTTGCCTTCTGTCTCGAACGGCTGCGCCTGCTTCCGGCGGTAGGTTTCAACTACGACAATATTTTCAAGGTCTCGACAGGCGACTTCGCCATCAACGTCCACCGTCATCCATGGATAAAGGAGGCCGACATCGTGTGTCTCAGTTGGATAAATCAGGGACTGATGAACAGCAATGGTATACGCAAGCTCCACGAGATGGGTAAGAAACTTGTCTGGACCATCCACGATATGTGGCCGATGACAGGTATATGCCATCACGCCTACGAGTGCAGACACTATCTCGAAGAGTGCGGCGACTGCCAGTTCCTTGCCGGAGGAGGCAGTCCCAACGACATTTCCCACAAATACTGGAAGAAGAAAAACCGCACATACACCGAAGCCCCCATCCACTTCGTCACCGTCAGCAAATGGCTGGAAAAATGCGCCCGTAACTCGTCGCTGCTCAAAGGACGTGACATCCGCACCATCCACAATCCTCTCCCGGTCGATCAGTTCTACTACACTCCGCCGCGCGACCTCTATTCGCTCATGCCTCCGCAGAAACCCAATCTTCTCCTTTTCGGAGCGGCACGTATCGACGACCCCATCAAGGGACTTGACTACACGATTGATGCACTCAATTATATCTTCGACAACCATCCCCAGATAGCCATCAACACGGCCGTCTATTTCTTCGGCAACATGAAGAATCCGCAGGCTCTTGACCGCCTGCGCTTCTCGCATCGCTATCTCGGACTGATAAACGACTTCAAAATCATCCGTTATCTCTACTCAATCTCACAGGCCGTCATCTCAAGCTCCCTCTACGAGACCCTCGGCGGCACGCTGATTGAAGGTCAGGCCGGAGGTGCGCTTTCGGTCACATTCGGAGGCGACGGACGCACGGATGTGGTCGAGCATCTGAAGACAGGCTACATAGCTGACTACAAGGACCCGAAAGACCTCGCCAACGGTATCATGTGGGCTATTGAAGAAAAACAGTCGCGCGAGGAACTTCACAATTCCGTGGCCGAGCGCTTCAATTCCTCATCGATAGCAAGCCGCTATGCCGACCTGTTCGCAGAGATTCTAAACAACCAGACTGATTAAAAAGACATGAAAGTACTGATAGTCGGAGCCGGAGGCTTCATCGGAGGCTTCATCGCGCGCGAATCCCTCTCGCGCGGCTACGAGACGTGGTGTGCCGTCCGCGAATCGACCTCACGCCGCTACCTCACTGACCCCGCCCTTAATTTCATCACCCTCGATTATGACGACACCGACAAGCTCCGCACCGCCCTCGAAGGAAAGAAGTGGGACTATATCGTCTATAATCTCGGCGCAACGAAATGCGTCAATTTCAGCGACTTCAATCACATCAACTTCACCTATCTGCGCAACTTCTGCGAGGCGCTTATAGCCAACGATCAGGTGCCTGAACGCTTCCTATACATCTCGTCGCTCTCAGCCATAGGTCCCGGCGACGAGAAGACCTACGCACCACTCAACGGCTCGATGATTCCCAACCCAAACACTCGCTACGGAGTCTCGAAAATCAAGGCGGAGACATTCTTGCAGACCCTTCCCGCCACCTTCCCGTGGATAATCCTCCGCCCGACCGGTGTCTACGGCCCTCACGAGCAGGACTACCTGATGATGATCAAGAGCATCGACTCCCATTTCGATTTCGGTGTCGGTTTCCGCCGCCAGATGCTCACATTCATCTATGTCGAGGACCTCGCGCGCGCCATCTTCGACGCGCTGGAGAAAGCTCCCGTCCATCATAAATACATCATTTCCGAGCCGCGCGCCTACTCGCAGGCTGAATTCCGTCGCATCGTGGCGAAGGAACTCGGACGCAGCCTCGTCATCCCCGTCCGTCTCCCCCTCTGGGCCTTGAAAATAGCCTGCGTGGTGTCGGAGAAATATGGTGCCGCCAAGCTCCAGGCCGTGACGCTCAACACCGACAAGTATAAGATCATGGCACAGCGCAACTGGAACTGCGACATCACCGATGCTGAACGCGACTTCGGTTTCCGCCCGCAGATCAACCTTGAAGAGGGAATCCGCCGCACAGTCCGCGCCTACCGCAACGAACTGAAAAACAAGGACTGACACTCTCACAGCCAAACCTCCCGACGATATGAAGCAACGAACCCCACTCTGGATGACGCTCGTCATACTCCTTTTCCTCCTTCCGGTATTCTCCTTCCCGGTACTTCTCGGCAATATCCCTGCTGACGACGAGACGGCAAAGACATTCGTGTGGATCTATCCCTTCTATATGCTTTTCTCCGCATGGCTGGCATGGAACGCCTATCCCACCCGCTCGACGGTCAGTTGGATTCTCATAATCCTGATGGCTCTCTCGACCGCTGCCGTATGGCTGCTCGTAAGCATATCTCATCCTTAATCTTCCACTTTTCATCTCAAATGAAACTACTGATAATCAACGGTCCCAATCTGAACCTTCTCGGGACACGCGAACCTGAGATTTACGGCTCGCGTACATTCGAATCATATCTACGCGAACTCCGCGAAATGATTGACGGCGACGAAATCGAGTATCTCCAGTCAAATCACGAGGGTGACATCATTGACTTCCTCCACAATACCGATGCCGACGGTGTGATACTCAACGCCGGAGCCTATACCCACACCTCCCTTGCAATCGCCGACGCAATCGCCGGAATCAGTACCCCCGTCATCGAGGTACACATATCCAACACCGCTTCGCGTGAAACCATACGTCACACCTCGCTGATAGCCCCAGTGTGCCGCGGTACGATAACCGGTTTCGGTCTCAACTCCTATTTCCTCGCTGCACAAGCCTTCATCATGGGTCATGTCAGATAATATCGACGACTACATTCTCGGCCATATCTCCCCCGAACCGGAGCATCTGCGACGGCTCTACCGCCGCACACACCTGCGTCACCTATACCCGCGTATGTGTTCCGGCCATCTGCAAGGGAGGCTCCTTTCGATGCTTGCGTCAATGGTGGGACCACGCCGCGTGCTTGAACTCGGCACCTATACAGGCTATTCAGCCCTCTGTCTTGCCGAGGGACTGGCTCCCGACGGACAGCTCCACACAGTCGAAATCGACGACGAGATGGAGGATGAACTCCTCGAACTTTTCGCAACCGCTCCCGGCGGCGACCGCATAACACTCCATATCGGGGATGCAGAAAAAATCATCAGTGAGATTGACGAGACGTGGGATCTCGTCTATATCGACGCGAACAAACGCCACTACATCGAATATCTCGACCTCGTGATGCCGCGTCTGCGTCCGGGAGGATTCATCATAGCGGACAATACGCTATGGGACGGCAAGGTGACAGACACGGTGAAAAACCACGACCAACAGACCACGGCACTCGACCGCTTCAACACATACGTCGCCTCACGTCCCGACCTCGAGACCGTCATCCTCCCCCTGCGCGACGGCATTACACTCATACGAAAAAAGACGCATAATCTCATTTAGAGATATGTAATTATAAATCAGCATTTTACCCCCCCCCGAAAATATTTAGTTATTTTAAAATAAAAACAATCTAACTAATTTGCATAAGTAAAAACTAAGAGTTATTTTTGCAACGTAATAATTCACGTTTCAATTTCATATAGTCTTTTTAGTTTTTACCATGAAGTTCTCGTTCAAAAGCATTCTCGTGATGCTTCTTCTCTCTTTGAGCGCAAATATTGTAAATGCTGCCGAAAATAAACTATGGCTGTACGGCCGCGTAAGGGATGCCATCACCAAAGCAGATCTCACGGAGGCTTTCGTCGTGCGCTACGATTCCCTCGGCAATGTCCTTGACTCTATTCAGGCCAACAGAGGTTCGAGCATGACCAGCGAGGGTGAAATAATAACAATGGCATGGTATTCTTTATCGGTCGAGCGCAAGGATTCCACTTATACTTTCGACGTTGTATGTCCCGGCTACCTCACTGAAACAGTGACCTATCGGGTTGAAAAAGTAGGCAAGCGCGAGGAGTTCCGCGACATTCCCGTCACGCTGCTCAAACGTGCTCCCAAACAGCTCGGCGAAGTGACGGTCACAGCCTCGAAAATCAAATTCTACAATAAGGGCGACACCATCGTCTACAACGCCGATGCCTTCCAGCTTGCAGAAGGCTCGATGCTCGACGCACTGATAGCTCAGCTCCCGGGTGTCGAACTCAATGATGACGGACAGATCAAGGTCAACGGCCGGTATGTCGAATCTCTCCTGCTCAACGGCAAGGAGTTCCTTGACGGCAACAATCAGCTTATGCTCGAAAACATAGGCGCATATACGGTCAAGAACATCGAGGTTTACGAGGGGCAGACGCGCTATGAGAAATGGATCGGCGACCCCAACAGCGAGAAACACCTGACGATGGACGTCAAACTTAAACGCGAATACAATGCGGGCCTGATACTCAATGCGCAGGGAGGCTACGGAACTTCGGACAGATATATGGGCCGACTGTTTGCATCATGGTTCACACCGACAACAAAACTCACCCTTATCGGTAACGTCAACAATCTCAACGACAACCGCAAGCCAGGCAAAAGCGACTCGTGGACTCCTGAAATGATGCCGTCGGGGACACGCGAGTACCGTATGGGTGCGTTCAACTACGAGTATGAGAATACCGACGAGACGCGCCGCTTCAGCGGCTATGTCAACGTGGAGGAAAACCTGACCGATAACCGCACGACAACCGCACGCACCAATTTCCTCAGCAACGGCAATACCTTCGACAATTCTTTCAGCCACAGCAAGAACCGTCAGATAAAAGTCGAGACGCGCAACAATTACACTGCCTATTCCACGAATTATTATCTGGGTGGAATGGCGCTCGGACGCTACATAAGACGCAAGAATTCATCGTCGGACATCTCGGCTACTTTCGACCGTGAACAGACCGACATTACCTATCGCGCACTCGAAGCTCTTTACAGCGACGGCACTCCCGAAAGACTCAATGCCGTCATCAACCGCTCGATTACCCGCAGCAACAACAGCCATCGGGAGGGAGAGTTTCAGTTCTACCCCGACTTTACCTACAAAATCCCTCATTCAAATGACCGACTCACCTTCCAACTCGGGATGAAATACAAGGACGAGAAGGATGAGGCTTGGCGCGACTATGATATAAATTATGGTGCAGACCCTAATCCTGCGGTCAGACGTCGTCAGTATTTCGACAATACTCCCAACCACACCTTTACTTTCGACGGAACTGCAAAATACTATGTCTCAATCAAGGCCATAACTCTGGGAGTGGCTTATAGCTACCGTTTCCTCAACCGTGAGCGTGATTCCTATATGTATGCACTCGACCGTCTGGACGACATGGGTATCTACGGCACGCTTCCGGAAGGTTATCTGACGACGTTCGATCCCTCGAACAGCTACACGTCAAGTCTGTTTGAAAACAGACATGACATATTACCTTATTTCGAATGGTTCAAAAAGATGAAAAACAAGAATTTTATTCTTATAATTTTACGTCCCGAATTCTCACTCCTCCATCAGCATCTGGACTATTGGCGCGACAACCGTTCCTATCTCGTCAAAAGGGATTCGAGACTATATTCAGTCGGAAACTATGGCGGACGCATAGAATTTGGTATCGGGGCAGACGTGAATAGCCGCGGCCGCATGAACTACCGTCATAACTTGACCTATGAATTCCGTCTGAAAACCAATACCCCTGACCTCACCCACCTCATCGACATCGAGAACGATGCAGATCCGCTCAACATCTCGCTCGGAAATCCCGACCTGAAAAATTCACTCGACCAAAGCCATAACTTCATCTGGAAATTCACCCCTGACGGACACCGTCCGCTGAACAACACACTCAACCTCTCAGCTCAATTCATTGCGCGTGACCTCGTGAGGGGATATACCTACGACCGCAGTACGGGTGTGAGGCGCAACCGCACCTACAACGTCGACGGTAACAATTCATTCGGAATCGACAACACGTTCAATCTTCAGTTCGGTGCGAAGGATCAGTTTTCAATATCATCCACGACCAGCGGTAATATTATCAATTCCGCCGACATGATCGGCGTGGACACCACCGAGCCGACCAAATCCACCGTCAACACAAAGAGTGCTACCGAAAAGCTGAGATTAGGCTGGCAGATAGGGAAGCAGCATATCGAAGCGACCGGGCAGTTCACCACGCGACACACGTCCTCGACACGCGAGGATTTCAGCAATATCAACGCCAGTCATTACAGCTACGGCGTGATAGGTCAGTTCCGCCTTCCCGCCGGCTTCGGCCTCAACACCGATTTCATACTCTATACACGCCACGGCTACGGCATGAAGGAACTTGACACGACAGATGCCATCTGGAACGTGCGCTTGACCTACACTCCGCGCGGAGGACGATGGGTGTTCATGGCTGACGGTTTCGATATGCTCCATCAGCTTTCAAACGTCAACTATGCCATCAATGCCAAGGGCCGTACAGTCACCTACACCAACGCCCTCCCCCGCTATATGCTCCTCACCGTCCAGTACCGCTTCAACAAGCAGCCGAAGAAGAGGTAGTTTCTTTTAAGTATAGAGTTTTTTAAGTATAGAGTTTTTTAAGTATAGAGGATAAAGTATAGAGTATAGATGATAGTAAGGTTGAGTTTTTTCAGCCAATCCTATCATCTATCCTCTATACTTTATCCTCTATACTCTATTCTTAAACTTACACTGTAAGAATTTCTTTCTCTTTTGCAGCGAAGAGGTCGTCGATTTTTTTCAGATACTTGTCGTGGAGCTTCTGAGCCTCATTCTCAGCATCTTTCTCCACGTCCTCGCTCATGCCCTGCTTGACAGCTTTCTTGAGACCGTCGATGGCATCGCGGCGTGCGTTGCGGACACTCACCTTCGCAGTTTCGGCCTCAGCCTTCGACTGCTTCACGAGAGCGCGGCGGCGTTCCTCGGTCAGCGGGGGGATTGAGATGCGGATAATCTCACCATTGTTTTCAGGAGTGATGCCGAGTTCGGAGTTGATGATTGCCTTCTCAATCTCCTTGAACATCGCTTTCTCCCAAGGAGTGATGGTGATGGTGCGTGCGTCGGGTACAGCGACATTTGCTACCTGCGATACAGGGACATTGGTGCCATAGTAGCTGACGCGTACTGAATCAAGAATCTTAGGATTAGCCTTGCCTGCACGGATGTGTGCGAGCGCCTCGTCAAGATAGGCAACAGCAAGTTCCATCTTTTCTTCGGCGGGAAGTAAGTAGTCGGAGGGTTCCATATTTTTCAGTTTTAAGTTACGATTATCGGATTTATGTTAGTTGGAAGGCTGACAGCTCAATAGACGAGCGTGCCGATGTTCTCCCCCTTGATGACTTTGAGGAGATTTCCGGGAGTGTCCATGTCGAAGACCACGATGGGAAGATGATTCTCCTTGCAGAGGGCGGTAGCCGTAAGGTCCATCACTTTGAGGCCGCGTGTATAGACCTCGTCGTAGGTTATCTTGTCAAACTTCGTAGCTGTCGGATCCTTCTCGGGGTCAGCGGTATAGATACCGTCGACGCGTGTACCTTTGAGCATCACGTCGGCCTCGACCTCCACGCCGCGCAGTGCGCTGCCGGTATCGGTCGTGAAGAAAGGATTGCCTGTACCTCCCGCCATGATTGCCACTTCGCCACGGTTGAGAGCCTCGATAGCCGCACGGTTGGAATAATAGTCACCGATAGGATACATATTGAGGGCGGTGAACACCTTTGCAGGCTGCCCGACACCTTCGAGCGCCGACGAAAGCGCAAGAGAATTGATGACGGTCGCAAGCATACCCATCTGGTCACCCTTGACGCGGTTGAAGCCCTTGGCTGCCCCGGCGACACCACGGAAAATGTTGCCTCCGCCGATGACGATTGCCACCTGAACGCCCATAGAACAGATTTCCTTAATCTGGCTGGCATATTCGTTGAGGCGGTCGGTGTCAATGCCGTAGCCCTGCTTGCCCATCAGCGATTCTCCGCTGAGTTTCAGAAGCACTCTTCTGTATTTTGGTTCTTCCATAAAAGTTAGCAGTTATGATGTTTTGATGTTTCAACAAAGGTAAGGATTATTCCCGCAACTTCCCAACCCTTAGGGACTAAAATTTCATACCTGACACGTTTATATCACATTTTTATCCTCTCTCTTTACCCCTTAAAAATTCTCTTTCACCCATACGCCATAATGGATAATGACAATTTTATTTCAAATTTTATACAATTTGGTTACAAATTTTTTAAAAATATAAATAGTAGTTATTTTTGTAAAGTCAACCGTTATACTATACCCTTTCCTCGCTTC
>JAAVCM010000015.1:43870-75599 GCA_014802345.1 Bacteroides sp. | reverse complement strand
GCTACTTTGAGGGGGTAGTGGCCGTAAGGCTGTGTGAGTTCGAATCTCATCTCGGACACTCCGAAAATCCTGATTAAGATTTTCTTAGTCAGGATTTTCTATGATAATGAATATTCAGTCTCCTGCTTCAAGGATTACAATCTTTTACGAATCGACAGAAGGACATAGGTCTGACTGCGGAACTGGATAAAAAATAAGAAGAATATGGATGTCGCATGACAGACATTTTCCGACTGTCCGGGTGGTGGAATTGGTAGACACGCTACTTTGAGGGGGTAGTGGCCGTAAGGCTGTGTGAGTTCGAATCTCATCTCGGACACAAAAAAAGATAATCCGCAAATATCATTTAATGATGTCTGCGGATTTTTTATGTTTACAATCCCCCATTTACTTTGGTTTATAAACATTTTTTGATTAACTTTGTGTCATAACAATAAACACCTACCGACATCATGGAGCCACTGAACAGATTTATCGAACAAAATTTCGGACTATCATTCCTTATAGGAGTAATGGTGGTAGGTAGCGTCGTCAGTGGTGTAGTATGGATAACGATATGGGCTGTGAAATTTCTTTCAAAGAATAAAGAGACTGCTTCACGGCTCGATTCGCTCCCATGCAACCATCATTCATCAAGAATAGAGATGCATGATTCACAACTTGAATCAAATGGCAGACTTTTGAGTGAAATGAAAGGTCAGCTTGATTTATTNCTTAAACTNGCTATTGATAAAAACAAAGTCAACATCATCAGTATCGCTGACAATTACAGCGAGAAGAACAGTCCACGCCGACTTAATGAGAACGGAGAGAANCTTCTAAATGAAAGCGGAGGAGCGGAATTCATTGAAAAATATTCTGATTTTTTCATTGCCAGAATGGAAGAACAGACACCTAAGACAGCTCTTGATGTGGAAGATTTAGCATCGTCCATTCTTCTGGCCCATAGCAATGACGATATTTTTATTTCTCTGAAAAACTGGATTTACAATGCTCCGCCACGCGAAATAAAATCCGTTGACGGCTCTGTACGCATGGCCGATGTCGGACTCAACGATATCGTTTTCGTTATGTCGTTACCTCTCAGGGACAAGTATCTGAAACGCCATCCGAACATCATGGGGTAGAGACAGAATAAACGGTTTCAACTTTAACCATCGCCATAAATATTGTCTCCTGACCATATCTCCTATACCATACCGCTAAATTTATAAGGTAATGATTGGAGTAAATTCCCCGTTTTTTAATTATCTTTGCCAATGAAACGCCCAAGGGGGGTTTCAGTAATCAAGACAGCAAACANTCAACNCGGATCAACCGAACCTTAACCCATGAAAGGAATCGTTCTGGCAGGCGGCTCAGGCACACGGCTCTACCCCATCACGAAGGGGGTGAGCAAACAACTGTTGCCTATCTACGACAAGCCGATGGTCTACTATCCCATCTCAACCCTCATGCTTGCCGGNATCCGCGAAATCCTAATCATCTCCACTCCGACCGACCTCCCTGCGTTCCGNCGTCTGCTCGGCGACGGTTCAGACTTCGGTGTGCGCTTTGAGTATGCCGAGCAACCATCGCCCGACGGTCTTGCCCAAGCCTTCATNATAGGTAAGGATTTTATAGGTGACGACACGGCGTGTCTNGTCCTCGGCGACAACATCTTTCACGGAGCCGGATTCTCGGCTCTGCTGCAAGAGGCTGTCCGCACCGCGGAGGCCGATGGNAAAGCCTCGNTGTTCGGCTATTGGGTCAGCGACCCTGAACGCTACGGTGTAGCCGAGTTCGACAGAAACGGCAACTGCCTTTCAATCGAGGAGAAACCCACCCACCCGAAATCAAACTATGCTGTGGTCGGCCTCTATTTCTATCCCAACAAGGTGNTTGAAATTGCTGAGTCCATACGTCCGTCGGCGCGTGGAGAGCTTGAGATAACCTCCGTCAATCAGGCTTTTCTCAATCACGGCGAACTCAAAGTCACGACGCTNCCNCGAGGNTTCGCGTGGCTTGACACAGGCACTCACGATTCACTTGCNGAAGCCTCGATTTATATTGAGGTNCTTGAAAAACGTCAGGGCCTGAAAATTGCCTGTCTTGAAGGGATAGCCTATCGTCAAGGATGGATTTCAAAAGAAAAAATGCTTGAAATAGCCCGACCGATGCTGAAAAACCAATACGGGCAGTACCTGCTCAAAGTCATCGATGAACTTGAACGGACCGATGATTCAAATCTGAGATGAATGACTGANATATGGATGTAATAACGACCGACATAGAAGGGGTGGTGATACTCCGTCCGAGAATATTCACCGATGCCAGAGGCTATTTCTTCGAAAGCTACTCAAAGCGGGAGTTTGACGAGAAAGTCCGCCCCATTGATTTCGTTCAGGACAACGAAAGCTGCTCGACACGCGGAGTCATCCGCGGTCTTCACTTTCAGGCACCACCCTACGCTCAGTCGAAACTCGTGCGNTGTGTGCGCGGTGCCACGGTGGATGTCGCTGTCGACATACGCAAAGGCTCCCCCACCTANGGCCGCCATGTGGCAGTCGAACTGACCGAGGAAAACCGGCTTCAGCTCTTCATCCCGCGCGGGTTCGCCCACGGATTCGCAGTCATAAGTGATGTGGCTGTTTTTCAATACAAATGTGACAACTTCTATGCTCCGCAGGCCGAGGGAGGAATCTCAATCCTTGACCCGANCCTCGGCATCGACTGGCACATCGACCCTACCGCCGCNATTCTCTCCGCCAAAGACACCACCCATCCCCTGCTTGCNAANTTCANCTCTCCGTTTGACCTTAATACCAATCTCTATAATTAACTGATTTAAAATGATCCACAGGTTTATTCTCAATGAAGTTTCATACTTCGGACCGGGCGCACGCAAGGAGCTGCCCGAAGTCGTAAAACGTCTCGGCAAATCGAAAGCCCTCATCGTCACCGACGCAGGTCTCGTAAAGTTCGGTGTAGCCAAAATGGTGACCGACGTGCTTGAAGGTGCTTCCATCCCCTATGAAATTTTCAGCGATGTCAAACCCAANCCGACAGTGACCAACGTAAAGGACGGCATCGAAGCCTACAAGAAATCAGGTGCCGACTTCATCATCGCCGTTGGCGGAGGCTCGTCAATCGACACTGCCAAGGCCGTCGGTATCGTNATAAACAACCCTGAATTNGCCGACATCGTATCGCTCGAAGGCTGCGCNCCCACCACACACAAGAGTGTACCTATCGTAGCCCTCCCCACCACTGCCGGAACAGCAGCCGAAACCACTATCAACTATGTGATTATCGACGAGGAGAACCACAAGAAGATGGTCTGCGTCGANCCCAACGACATCCCNGCCGTAGCCATCGTCGATGCNGAACTNATGTACTCGCTTCCCGCNTCGCTCACCGCGGCAACCGGTATGGATGCCCTCACCCACGCCATCGAAGGCTACATCACCAAGGGNGCATGGGCGCTGAGTGATATGTTTGAAATCGAGGCCATCCGTATGATCAGCCGTAACCTCCCGACCGCTGTCACCGAACCCTCCAACGCTGAGGCACGCGACGCTATGGCAGTCGCACAGTATGTCGCAGGTATGGCATTCTCCAACGTTGGTCTCGGTCTCGTTCACGGTATGGCTCACCCCCTCGGCTCACTCTTTGACGTTCCCCACGGTGTCGCCAACGCGCTTCTCCTCCCGACCATCATGGAATGGAATATGCCTTCATGCCTTGACAAATATCCCGCAATCGCCGAGGCAATGGGTGTCGACATCAGCGGTATGACCAAGGAAGAAGCTGCTCAGGCTGCCTGCGATGCTGTCAAGGCCCTCTCTATTAAGGTCGGTATTCCCCAGCACCTCACCGAAATCGGTATTGCCGAAACTGACATTCCCGCCCTTGCAGAACAGGCNATCGCCGATGTATGCACTCCCGGCAATCCCCGCGACGTGACCATCGAAGATATTGTCGCTCTTTACACCAAAGTGCTTTGACCGACGNCATGAGAATCCTCGTCACAGGAGCAAACGGACAACTTGGCAACTGCCTGAAAAGGGCAGTTGCCAAGTCTTCCAATGAATATATCTTTACCGATGCCGACGACATCGACATCACCGANCCCGAAGCGGTGGCTCTCGGTGTCGGCTGTAACGATTTCCAGCTCATAGTCAACTGTGCGGCCTATACGGATGTCGACCGCGCCGAGGAGCAGGAAGAAATCGCCGAGANAATCAATGCCACCGCCGTCGGCTATCTCGCAAAGGCAGCCGCCGACAATGACATTCCCCTAATCCACATCTCGACAGATTATGTGTTCGGCGGAAACATCGGCAACCTCCCNCGTACCGAAGATGAAGCGACCAACCCGACCGGTGCCTACGGACGCACCAAGCTCCACGGCGAGGAAATCATCAGGGCAAGCGGATGCCGCCACATCATCATCCGCACTGCATGGCTCTACTCCGAGTACGGACGGAATTTTCTCAAAACAATGCTGTCGCTCATCCCCTCGCGCCGCGAACTCAATGTGGTNTTNGACCAGATAGGTTCCCCCACATACGCNGGCGACCTTGCGGAAGCCATAGCCGACATCATCGACAACCGTAAATTTGACGGACACGACGGCACCTATCACTATTCCAATGAAGGGGTCTGTTCATGGTTCGATTTCAGTAAGATGATTCAGGAGACNGCCTTCACCCGCCGNNCTGACGGAAAATACGACTGCGACATCCGNCCCTGCCACAGNGACGAATTCCCCTCGAAAGTGAAACGTCCGTCATTCTCGGTACTCGACAAGACAAAATTCCGCAAAACTTTCGGGNTTGCNATCCCCTACTGGGTGGACTCACTGAGAAAATGTATAACGAATCTCCGNACATCAGACAATGAAGAAGCCTGAACGCAGCATCCTTATNACCGGTGGTGCCGGATTTATCGGCAGCCACGTCGTCAGACTGTTCGTCAACAAATATCCGGCATACAGGATTGTAAATCTCGATAAGCTCACCTACGCCGGCAATCTGGCNAANCTCAAAGATGTCGAGACCAAGCCNAACTACACTTTCGTGCGTGCCGACATAGCCGATCTCGACGAAATGCGCCGCATCATCCGCGAATACAGTATTGACGGCATCATCCATCTTGCTGCTGAAAGTCATGTCGACCGCTCGATAAAGGACCCCTTCACGTTTGCGCGTACCAACGTCATGGGTACGCTANCCCTCCTTCAGGCTGCACGCGAATTCTGGGAATCACTGCCCGAGNGATATGATGGAAAACTCTTCTACCACATCTCCACNGANGAGGTGTATGGCGCACTCCGCCTGACAAATCCCGAGGGTGTGGACTCTCCATTTACGACGGCTGCATCATCTGCCACCCATCATCACGCCTACGGAACAGAATTTTTCCTCGAGACCACCAATTATAATCCACATTCCCCCTACTCTGCATCAAAAGCAGCGTCCGACCACTTTGTCCGTGCCTACCATGACACCTACGGTATGCCGACCATCGTAACAAACTGCTCTAACAACTACGGGCCCTATCAGTTTCCCGAGAAGCTGATACCATTGTTCATCAACAATATCCGTCANCGCAAGCCTCTGCCTGTCTACGGAAAGGGTGAGAACGTCCGCGACTGGCTATTTGTNGAGGACCATGCACGCGCCATCGACCTTATCTTCCATAAAGGCACACCAGCCGANACNTACAACATCGGTGGCTTCAACGAATGGAAAAACATCGACCTGATAAAAGTTGTCATACGCACNGTCGACCGTCTTCTTGGAAANCCGGAAGGCACGAGCGANAGCCTGATTACCTACGTCACCGACNGNCCGGGCCATGATATGCGCTACGCCATCGACTCCCGCAAGCTCCAGCGCGAACTCGGGTGGGAACCNTCGCTGCANTTCGAGGAGGGGATTGAAAAGACCGTCCGCTGGTATCTCGAACATCAGGACTGGATTGACAACATCACTTCCGGCGACTACGAGAAGTATTACGATGATATGTACGGCTCACGCTGATGCCACACGACTAAAAATCTCTCCNCAGCNTTGACCGACTTAATGACNCCCGCTGAGCGTAGCCGNTGCATGGCGGCTATCCACGGCAAAAACACTCGACCTGANATGCTGGTGAGGCGTTTTCTGTTTGCCAAAGGTCTGCGTTACCGCGTCAATAATTCCAAGCTCCCTGGCAGCCCCGACATCGTTTTCCGAAAATATAAGACAGTCGTGTTTGTCGACGGTTGTTTCTGGCACGGACATAAGGACTGCCGTTATTTCAGACTGCCACAGAGCAACACCGACTTCTGGCGACACAAAATCAATCTCAACATAGCCCGTGACTATCGCTGCGATGTCGAACTCCGGCTGCTTGGATGGCGCGTCATCCGTATATGGGAATGTACGCTGAGAAACAGTGCGGAGCGCGCGAAAGCCCTCGAANCTCTCTACGAAAAAATCATCAGCCCNCACTNCTGTGCNTCCTANACCATANCTGAAAGCNCTGACGGAATTGCCGCCGAACCGACCGAAAGCTACGGCAAACGCTGAAACTCCCAGAAACCGAACATTAATCTCCCCCCGCCTNTCGNCCTCTATGANATTGACGGAGCAGTCGGAATGTATNGCGGCATCTTCACCGACCTCTTAAATACAAATGGATGGCGCTCATGCAGCAGCCTTCCTTGACGNACTGCAAAGCACCATCCATTTATGTTTTGGNAATCGGGGAAATTGTACGGAAACAATCTCCCGGTGGTTATTTCAATGATTTTCCATCGTGGAAAGCATTGCCGACACGCTTTCCGAGAGCGATGTAACCGTTGTGAATCGGATCAAATGTGATAAGTTTCATTTTCTCTACGTCGGGCTTACCGTCCTCAGCAAGATAACGCTCGTCACAGACTATGTTAAGAATCTCGGCTATGATATAGCAACCTGACTCCGATTCGTAGAGNTTCTCTTTTATNCGACACTCCATCGTCATCGGGAAACAATCGAACACCGGAGCATTCACATTGTCAGCCTTGACAGANTTCCATCCGGTAGNANCGAGCTTATCGGGATGGGTTTTCGCACTCACGATACCGACATAATCGGCAGCCACCATAGTGTCCTCCGTTGCGAAAGCTACGGTAAACTCAGGACAGCGGTTAAGATTGCGGGTGGTTGCATGGGANCCCATNGAAATCATAATCTCGTTCATGTCCCACTGNCCGCCCCATGCGGCATTCATGGCATCGGGAGTACCGTCCTCACCGTANGTACCGATAATCAGCACCGGCTGNGGAAGTACCCACGCCTTAGGTTTGAAACTCTTGTTCATAGTCTTTGTCNTCTATTTTTATACAGGTTAAGTGATGATTCACTTCCTATATAATCCATTGGANTCCCGATTTGTTCATTTATGCCATCCGTTATTCGGGAAGCACCTCGTAGGAGATNGCTTCGAGATAGTAGTAGGAAAGATAATCCTTACCCTCTTTCTCCTGACGGGCAGCAATNTTGGCACGGAAATCGTTGATACGGTCCTCGAAAGTGACGAGGTTGCGCTGACCCTTGGCGGTACGTTCAGTGGCACAACCACTCTCAGCCTTCTCAGCCGAAGCGGTCTCACCGCCATTCTCGGCAGCCACGGCAGCAGCCTGAGCCTGCGCCTCGTTGTTGCGGCGAATCATCTCCTGAATGGCAGCCTCGTCCACACGCTCCTCACGAAGGATACCCTTGACCTGAACAGGACGGCGGATGATGCTCTTGGGGAAAGGCTCACCCATCAGAGGGAAAGCCTCACATCGGAGCATGATGCTGTCGGCNGCCCCTGCGATGAAGGCCTTCTTGCCTCCATGAGCGCAAAGGTGGGAGCAGACACCCTCGATGACGATGGTGTCACCAAGAAGATTGTCAGCGTCAGCAAGCACGCGGTCGACACTGATTGCGCTGTCAGCCGAAGCCTCGGCACCACCTTTTGACGAACCGCCACACGAAACCATAATCATGCAGACAAATGCAAGAAACGATAAGATTGTTGATTTTTTCATTGTTTTTATATTTTACTTAAATTATTGATTATTAAAAATTTCTNTATAACATCAATCCTTGATTACCATAAACGGAATGAAGGCAAAGATACCGAATACGAGAGTNACGACAGATGAAACCACGACATTGCCTGTCGGCTTCCTGCGGCGGNGCATGACCACAAACAAAATCAGCGCNAGGACAAAATTAAGAATAAAAGCCTTGACCGATAAATCGCTGATACGAGGATAAGCGTAGCAGTCCGTGATNGAGGTNAATGAAAGNTCGTAAGGGAAGATAAATGATGCGACCTTCTGTGAAGCCGATGTTCCGTAGGTCTTGGCGTAGGATGCGAGATGACTGTAATCTCCGGCATCGAGAGCCGTCCACCTGACACCGTCNGNATCCGAGATTTTGACTACCCAGTTGAAAAGGGTCTTGACGACTGCCAGACGCTCCTTGGTCGGGTCAAANTTACCGACGGCAAGGGGACAGATGCGGTAGCCTTCACGCTCGATGACATAGAGATTGTCATTCTCGTCNGTCATCAGACCGAGATGNCGGGTTTCTGCATTTTCCATCACNAAGACGTGCTTTGCACGGATTGAATCGGCCATACGCACNTTCATCATATATGGACGGCCTGCCTGCATTTTCAGATGATAGAGGTCNCCTNCGGCATCTGCAAGCAGATANCCCTCNTCGTAGGGTTTGCGGCTCGTGATGTTGGCCGAACTGCTTCTGACAGGGAGCTTGAAACCNCGCTCCTTGAANATGTCGGTGAAACGGCGTGTACGTCCGTCGACACGGCTGTTGGTTTCCATATCGATGAACTCAACCTCATCGCCACGGAAACGGAACACCTCCTTAGGGTCTTCNAGGTCAAGGCGCTCAGGCATTGACTCCATCATCAGATAGACCTCCGGCTGNACCTTATTGATGTCGCGCGGGAGTGATGAAAANACCCATTGGCCATGTTTNAGNGCAGGGACGGTAAGCTCGATGCCGTCTATGGTGTCAGGGAGCTGTTCGCGTGCCATAAGCTGGGTGAAATAAATCTGCGGCAGGAGCGAGTCGCGTTCCTCCTTCGTGAAACGCCGCTCCCCGATTGTACCGTCGGCCTCGACAGCGCATATAACCGGATTCTTCTCTCCTCCGGTTTCCGAGAGGATGAACTGATGGCTCACAGGTGAGTAAGCAAGAAACGGGTCAGAAGTCCCGACNGGGAAAATTATGGANTAGAGCCACGGAAGGAACCAAGAGAGGACAATGATGCTGAGGACTACGAGCAGAATATTGTATGCCTTTTTCATAATGTTAATCCTGACGGCCCTCCTTGAACCGGACTACTGAGCCAAACGAAAAGATTGTGAGCAGAAAAACGAACAGAATCATAAGCCATATAACGGCATTGTATGCCTCGGGGACAGGCTGAAGGAAGAAAATCATCAGGACAGCCACTGCGAGAAGCGCGAGGACTATGCGGCGCCCCCATGTCCCTTCAAGGCAGATTGAAGTCACGAACANATAGGCCGTGAAGCCGGCGAAATACCACGGAAGGGTCGTGAGCATCACGCGCAGCGACATCTCGGATGGCATTATCGAAGCATCNTAGATGAAAATAATCAGTCCCTGCANAAGATAAATCACGAACAACTCGACCATTCCTGTCATCAGCATAAGACTGATGAGCCTNCTCTGCGGATAAGGAAGGTGGAGGGTCAGTTTCAGTCGCTTCTGCACCATTTCAGGTGCCATCTGCGCCACGGCGACAGCCACACCAACGACGAGGGGGACATACTTGATGATGTCTATNAACGTGTTGTCTTTAAGGAGCATTATAAGCCAGAGATGATCCATCCCTTTGAGTTCGACAAGACGTTTCATCATGAGGACAGCATAGAGCGCGACGCACACGGCGAGCGCAAGCGAGATGAAGAACACCATGCGTGTCTTCACCCATTCTTTGAATATCAGTGCTTTCTGCATAATGCAAATCAATATTTACCGGTCAGACCAATGAAGGCATCTTCAAGCGACATATCNCGGCGCGTCAGACCTGAGGGGTCAACGCCGATTCCCGCAAGCTGTGCCTTCACCTCATCTTCGGGACGGAAGGTGTAAAATTCAAGTTCATTTTTGATTTTCCCCGGATTGATCAGGGCATCGCAGGCAGCGAGGCTGTCGGCGGGCGCATCCGTTTCAANTGTNTANCGGTGNAAATCACGCAGAAGGTCGTCGACCGGCATCTGTGTAAGGATTTTGCCGTAGTCAAGGATGATGCAGTCGTCAATCAGACGTTCAAGGTCCTGAATGATGTGGGAGGTCATAAACACAGTCTTCTCCTCCGCCTTGGCAAACTCGCGCAGATAGTCCGTGAACAGCCGACGGTAGCCCGGGTCAAGTCCAAGAGAGAAGTCNTCGAGGACGAGCAGATCGGCATTCTGGGCGAGGATGAGGCCGAGAGCCACCTGCGAGCGCTGTCCGCACGACATGGACGAAATCTTCTGTCCGGGCGAGACGTGGAGTTTCGCCATCAATTCATAGTAGGCCTCGCGGTTCCAGTTGGGATAGAAACGTGAGTAGAAACGCTCTATCTGNGCTATGGTCATAAACGAATACTGGACGTGACCCTCGATGAGCAGCGCGATACGCGCGCGGGTTGCGGGAGTCATGTCGGTGATTTTCTCTCCGAAAATCCGACATTCGCCGCTCTGCGGNCGCAGATAGCCCATCAGGATGTTTATGGTCGTCGTCTTTCCGGTNCCGTTCTTTCCGAGAAGGCCGAGTATNCGGCCCTTAGGCACCTCGAAGCTCAGATCCTTGTAGATGACTCTGCCTGTGCCGTAGCGCTGGGTCAGATTCTTTACCGAGATTACAGATTCGGTGGTTTGATTCATGATTATAACTTGGTATGGGATAATGTATCTCAGAACTTTGCGGATATTGTCAGTGAGACATNATGGCAAAGTCCNTGGTTTATATAGTCGGTCATGTTGTAGGAGAGTTCACACGAAAGGATGAAGCCGCTAACCGGACGCGACACTCCGGCTGAGCCTCTTACACCGGCACGGTCGGCAGACAGCATCTCATAGTTGCCGACGATACATCGGCCGAGCGCATCNGTCGTATCAAGATCGNTCAGTACAGGGTTTTCAGCCGAAGCCTTGGCATAATTGCCACCTGCGGTCAGATTCCANAGCCATTTTTTTGCAGNGACAGTTGACCAGTCGACTGTCAGACCTGNGGTAAGATGACTGACAGAGAGCCGACGNTAGGGTTCGGTGTACTTCTCGCAATCATCACTCCACCCCACGGAGGGAANGAGANTCAGGAATGACCCNCTCCGTCCGAACTGCAACGGCAGAAGCAGAGTGGCATCCTTACGGTCGTGACTGTAAGGTGTGCGGCTTCCGATTTTATCGTAGCTTGCCCCGGCCGATGTTCCGAAAAGGTTTTCAGTACCCTTGCGGCTGAATGTCGAGCCGGAAATCTCCGGACTGAACAGAATGGAGCTTGTAAGGGGGATAGCGTAGGCGGCTTTGAAGCTCAGTTCGTCATTGTCGGTGTAACCGAGAGTAATGTTGTTGAACGAGCGCAACTGCTGTTCCATACGGTAGTGACTCCACACTCCCTGTACCCTCAGACCATTGCCTCCGACCGGAAGCCATTGGAGTCCGAGATGATAGCCGAGCGACTTGTAGCCGCTGTTCTTGTTGGTATTGCCCATGAAACGATGATAATACGTTCCGAGACCGGTCAGCGTATAGGTGTTGATTTGGTTGGCAGGATTATAGAAATCAAGGTCACAGCTCTGATTGTAGATNTTCAATCCCCCTGTGAGGCCGACCATGCTTTTGNGGGTCGGNCTGAAAGTGNCACCCACATTCAAATCAAGGTCGGAAACCACAGTCTTGACACGCGGGTCGACATTGCGGTAGGCAATCTCAGCCCTGTAAGCACCCTCCGCACCGAAAGTCCAGCGTCCGAAGCTATGTGCATAGCCCCCGGAGAATGTATAGCGTCGCACACTCAGATTTCCCCCTGCCTCATCGCCGAGGACGTATGGCCCCACCCTGCGATAGTCGATGCAGTCCGTCCAGCGGACATTNCGGCGCGATCCGGTCAGGAAGGCCGCCGCACCCCACACTACGCTCCTTTCGCCGAGATGCGCATAGGANGATGCACCGAGCGAAAGCCCTCTGCGACCGTCACCTTCCTGCTCCATGACAGGTTTCTCCTCGTCAGCCCATTCACCCTTGACGGTGAAATCCGACACCGAGAGGCTGTCACGATAGGACATGGCGGCGGGATTGGACTCGTATGCCGTCCGCAGGGAGCGGTCAGCCGGNAGTGCCAGACGCTGCACATCAGAGAGCGTCAACGATGACTGCGCCATGACCGTCGTGAAAACGGTCATGGCGACAGCCACTGTCAACAGACATAGATATTTACTTCGCAGAAACGACATTGAAATCGTTGGCGGAATCGTTGGTATCCATAAGGACGGTATTGCCTGCGGCAGAGACGCCGGCAGTCTTGCGGACAAACTTCTTGCCGAAACGGTTGACATCAAGTTTGGCAGTCGAGATGGCGGCATGGCTTGCATCGACCGAAGTGCTTAACGCACCTGATGTCCAGCTTTCGTCNGGGCAGAGGTTCACGCCGTCAAGAATCCATTCGTTCTTGATAAGATAGGCCTTGGTTCCGTTCATCTCCTTGCCGGTGGCNGCGTTGACGTATGTGTAGTTGCCTTCCTGCGATGCAAGGAATGATTCAGCGGTCATTCCGGCAGGGAANCGTACGATGGCGTAGGAACGGTTACACTGGTTCGAGGCAATCCAGATGGTGTTGGAGTAGCTGAACCACTTGTCGAGGTCAGGCACAGCGGGATTGTTGGTNTCNCGGACAGTTCCGGTCGTCACCTCGTCATACCATTCAAAATCAGCGTCGGTGTGGTCAAGGGCATTGGGAGTCTCTGCGGTAGCCCAGTTGATTGCCTGATCCACAATCTTGATTGACTTGCCCGGCTCGATAGCCACATCCTTGCCGCTACCGGGGATNACATAGACAGTCTGGGCGGTGAAATTGTTTTCNGGATAGTTGGCCTCGGTCAGAATCTTGTCGGTCGAGGCATTGGTAAACTTGCTCTCGACGATGGCAAGACCGTCGGCATACTGCACGGTATCCGTATTGTTGTAGATGGTGAAGAATGTGTCATAAAGACCGTTCTTACCTGCGGCGTTGAGCGAACCTGAACAGTAGATTTCNCTGAACACAAGNGTATTCTGAGGATTGTAGAAGAACCATTTGAGAGTGACAGGCACTGCGATTGCGCTGACCACCTGCTGAGATGCTACCGCACGGAGGGTGCGCTCGACTTCCGAGCCGTTGGCATCNGTNTACTTGACAGTCATTGTACCGTCCACGTCGTATGTACCGGCAGGGAGAAGGTCGGATGCACTCAGAGGAAGGGAGAATGTGACGCTGCGACCTGTGTTGAGTTCGGTATAGGTNACAGAACCGTTGACGATGCTGAACGANGCGGGAACCTCCGAGGGAAGGGTCTCGGTGACGGTCAGCGGATAAGTAGGCTCGGGCTTGTCGTCATCGTCGGAACANGATGTGAACATCATGGGTACAGAAGCGGTCAGTACCGCACACAGCAGAAAATTTCTGAACTGAAATTTGTTGAATGTCATAATTGATAGTTTATTTAGTTTTTTGATTGTTTTGCGTGATGGTTGGATGGCGATTTAAATTTTCAGATTCAGTTCCATACCGAAATACGGAGTCGAGTAACGGCGGATGGTGATGCCGTAGCGTTCATAGTCCGGCTCTATTGCTATCAGGCGGTTGACATAGAGNGCAAGCCCGATGCGCTTCTGCCAGAATGTCTTCGTGGCTTTAAGATTGACCGTAGAGGAACATGGGATTGTCTGTCGGGCAAAAGAACTTTCGGCAAACTGGCGGATTAACTGACGGAGATACGGATCCGCCATNCTTTCGTCAGTGTAAGGACGGACAGCGCCGGTGACATCCATATACTCTACCGGAACTCCGTCGCGGCGGAGAGTGCGGCGGGATGTGAACCACACGTTCTGCACNCCGATGGAGAAGTTAAGCCCCAGACGCTGCACGTCGGTATCGAAAAGCACGTTGGTGTTGAAACTGCGGTACTCGCTGCCGTCAGTATCATCGTAAAGCCCGACGTATTGAAGNTCACGGTTNTTGACTATGATNGTCGGTTTGTACCANAGAGGCTGGCTATTGGAATTTATGGTACGGAAAAATGCACCTGAGACAGTCACGCGTGTGTTGACCTTCGGAAAACGGCGCGACTGGATGGTGTACTCNACACCCTCCTTCATCGTGCGGCTGCCGTTTGTGGTCTTGCTCCGTACGGCAAGCACNGTTTNCCGAGTCGAGGGAAGTTCNTCGACAAGCGGTGCGCGNCCGGCTGCCACAGGGTCAAAGGNGGAAGCATCGTANCGGTCATAGACGTATGTGTGGACTTCGCCCGAACTGCGGAAGCCGTCCTTCATATTCTCCCTGAAATAAGTCAGCGAGAGGCGGTTGCCGCGGTAGCTCACATCAGTGCGTACTTCCCACTTGAAATTGCGTGCGGCACGGAGGGAATAGTTGGTCATATCCTCAACGTAGGTCATCACGTTCATNACGCGGTAAGCCTCCGTGTTGTGGTAATAGTTGAGCTGCTCGAAATCCGAATAGAGCTTATCGGGATAAAGGTAGGCNGCCACGGGCATCTTCGTATGCTGTCCTGCNCCACCTGCCACCTCGAAATTGAGCGGATAGTTGCGGACGTAGAGTGCGGGAAGATNCCATACAGCATTGAAACGAGGGTCAAGGTAGGGCTTNCCGCTCAGTTCGTATGCCTTGTCGAGATGCAGGAGCGATGTCTCGCGCAGACCGGCGGTGAGAGTGAACGTGTGCTTGCCGGCATAGAGCTTTGTCTCGCTTTCAAGATAAGCGGAAAGGAGATTCATGGCAGGAACGTCGCTGAACGCACGCGGACGTGTNGTGTTGGACGCACTGAGAGGACGTGATGTATCATAGACCGCTCCCCTGCCGTAGTTCTTGCTCATGTTCCACTCGACTCCGGCTTTTAATGTCGAAGCGAGATGACTGCCGTCAAAACGCAGGCGTCCTGCACCCTTGACCGACGCAGTGAAGGGTCGCCCTTCNACGCGATAATCNGCAAGATAAAGCAGAGGAAGGTAGCCGGTGTAGTTGCTNCCCGCTATGGTCGAGACCGGGAGAGGCATCACGCGCGAGGATGCGACGTGTTTCTGCTGCACGAGGTCTTCGTGCGAATAACTCATGCCNGATGTCAGGCTCAGTTCCTGAAGCNCGGAGGGAACGGAAGGGGAATATGTCAGTCGGTTGTCCCAGCGGAGGGCGTGACGCTCATTCTTATAATAGTCAATGGTGTTGTTGGCGGTAAGGTCGGGGTCATTGTCATCCTTCTCGAATGTACCGCTGTAACTCAGCGAGGATGTCCAGTCAATGCGTGCCGACGGGCCGTCCCAGCGTTTCAGACTGCGGAGCGAACCGGTGAGCCTCTTGAAATTTTCGCGGTTGTTGCGNGGGTCTATTTTGGAGTCGAGATAGTCGATGGAGGTGTTGATGATCCATTTATTATCGCCGGTCACGTCAAAACCCTTNCCGGCGTAGAGCAATTGGCTCTGTGTATCAGCCTTGAACCGAGCCTCAAACCGACTTNCCCCGCTCTTGCGTTTGATGTTGACGAGTCCCGACGTGAGTTCGCCGTACTCAACGGAGGGAATGCCACGCACAATCTCNACACTCTCGATGTCGTCNGTNGACAGNGACCGCATATCGACACCCTTTCCGGTAGCAATACGGTCGCCGCGCATGGTGTCGGGGGTCTTCTGCATATCGGCATCGGTGTTCAGCCTCACACCGTCAACAACAAAGGCAGTACCCAGAGCAGCAGTAGCATAGTCGTCGGTCGGGGTGATACCGCTTGCCTGNCGGAGAGCGATGCTGTTGACCGCACCCATCTCCGGGTCTTTGGTGGTNCCTCCGGGGAGGAGCGCCATGAGGTCGGAGAAACTTGAAGGCTGGAGATGACGCATNGCAGTGGTGTCGATGAGCGACGCGGAGGTCGCATTGCGCGCTTCGCGGGCAGTGACGACCACTTCGTCAAGCGCATCGACGCTTTCCAGAGGAATTGTGATGAGTTCGGCATGGTNAAATCGGCAAACACGTCTCAAAGGCTTGTAGCCCACCATACTGACATCGACCGTCCATTCACCTTCGGGAATATCCAGCGAAAAAACTCCATTGGAATCCGTGTATCCGCCACGGATTCCACCCTGCTTCCCGCCATCAAGACTAACTGCGACAAACTCAAGAGCTGANGATGTGGCAGCATCAATCACCTTCACCCCGACCCGCACGGAACCGACGGACACAGCTCCGGCNCCCGCTGCGGCGAACGCAACGAATGAAAGCGTGAATAGAAATCTAAGTCGGGAAAGGATATTGGAAGACTGCTTGAACATTTATATTCAGTAGTAAATTTTGCGCTGAATTTTCAGTATGCAAAATTACTACTANTGAATCCTGCCGGAAATACTCACTTTTAATGATAATCCGTCGGATGTCCGNGTCTCCCCTACCTAGTAATAATTATCATAATAATTATCGACCNTTCTGGGCTTCTGCCGCGAGATAGGCGGCGACGGCATCNGCTGCCCNGTCGCCGTCGATGGCTGCCGATACGATACCACCGGCATAGCCCGCNCCCTCTCCGCAAGGGAAAAGCCCGCNGAGGCGGATATGACCGAGCGTCTCACTGTCACGCGGAATACGGAGCGGTGATGAGGTGCGTGTCTCGGCNCCTATCAAGACTGCTTCATTNGTCAGAAATCCACGGTTCTTANGGTCGAAGTCNTTGAATCCCTGTTGCAGACGGCGNGAGATACCTTTGGGCAGCANACGGTCTATGCGTGCCGGATGTATGCCCGGAGCGTAGGANGTCGCAGGGAGGTCGGAAGAGGGTTTCGAGGCAACGAAGTCGGCCATACGCTGTGCCGGAGCATTCTGCGAACGTCCCGCCTCTGTCCAGAATGATTTTTCAATCCGTTCCTGAAAATCCATCATTTTGAGAGTTGAGTCACCCTCAGGATTGTCAGGNACATCCTCGGGCAGAATCTCGACCACCATACCCGAATTNGCCCAGCGGGTGCCTCGGTTGGAGGGGGACATTCCGTTGACCACCAACTGGCCATCCTCACTCGCCGCAGGGATGATGAATCCGCCGGGACACATACAGAAGGANTAGACGGCNCGATCATCCACGCGCGTGAGCATCGTGTATTCAGCCGCNGGGAGATACTTGCCGCGNCCTTCCTTCGAATGGTAGCGCAGACGGTCGATGAGCTGCTGGGGATGTTCGAGGCGCACGCCGATTGCNAGACCCTTTGGCTCCATCTCCACTCCGCGTGAGTGGAGCATACGGTAGACATCGCGTGCCGAGTGACCGGTAGCAAGNATTACAGGTCCGCTNATTGTCNANCCGTCGGCCGTGACCACTCCTGTCACTTCGTCACCCTCAACAGTGATGTCGGTGACACGGGTGTTGAACCTCACCTCACCGCCACATCTGATGATGGTCTCGCGCATGGCCTTTATGACATCCGGGAGTTTGTCAGTACCGATATGGGGGTGCGCGTCGACCAGAATATCCTCCGATGCTCCGTGCTGGGCGAATATGTTGAGTATCTTTTCNACTGAACCGCGTTTTTTAGAGCGGGTGTAGAGTTTNCCGTCGGAATACGCTCCCGCCCCACCCTCGCCGAAGCAATAGTTGGAATCAGGATTCACGACGCCTTCACGCGCTATGGCCGCCATGTCCTTGCGGCGCGAGTCGACATCCTTACCCCTCTCGACAACGATAGGTTTCAGCCCGAGTTCAATCAGGCGCAGAGCAGCAAACAATCCGGCAGGGCCCGCCCCGACCACGACCACCTGCTTTCCGTCAGTCACGGGGCGATAGTCCACCGGGACGATGAGCGAGGTATCGGCGGGAANTTCGTCGANATACACTTTGAGCGAGAGATTGACCATCACCTGACGCTGGCGCGCATCAATCGACCGACGTAGGACGGTGATNTGGCGTATGGCGTTGGCATCGACTCCGAGCTTCCCCGAAAGGTCGGCTTTGAGCAACATCGGTTCTCCCGCCACTTTCGGAGTGACCCTTACATCTATTGTTGTCTGCATGGTTAAAGGCTGAAATTAATCTGAATATTGACTATTGATTTTTAAGGACACCGGCTTTCTCCTCCATCCGCTTCATGGTGTGACCCATCCACCACCAGAGGGTCACGATTGCGACCACAAAGGCGATGAAGTCAGAACCNGCCATCGACATCCANACACCGTCGACACCCCAGAAGCGGGGAAGTATAATCAGGAAGGGGATGAGGAACAGNAGCTGGCGCGTGAGTGACAGGAATATTGACATCTGCGGCTTGCCGACGCTCTGGAAGAAGTTTTGAATCACAATCTGACAACCGACCACAGGATAGGCNATGAAGTAGATGCGGAAGCCTTCACGCGCTATCCGTATAAGGGTCTCNTCCGTCGTGAACAGAGCCGAAACCTTGTCAGGGAATCCCTCGCTTATAATCCANCCTACCGAAGTGATGGCGACACCTATCCATATACCGATTTTAAGCACNCGCTTGACACGATCAAAGCGGTTAGCACCTATATTATAACCGAGAATCGGCTGCATACCCTGAGTCACACCGAAGACAATCATCACGAAGAACATTGTCGTGCGGTTGATGATACCGTAGGCACCGACAGCGAGGTTGCCGTCCGCANCGCCGTAGTCAAGGAGTGCGCGGTTGATGAAAATCACGACCACACAGGCGCAGACGTTCATCAGGAACGGCGACAGACCGATGGCATATATTCGCCTGACAATCGAACCCGAGAGCCACTGATTGCCACGCTGGAAATGGATGGANCTTTTCTTTGAGAGAAAATGACACAGCACCCAGATGAAGGCTGAGAACTGGCCGCACACTGTCGCACACGCGGCNCCCCTGATGCCCCATCCCAGATAGAAAATNAATATCGGNGCAAGTATCAGGTTGATGACGACTGAAATCAGTGCCGACACCATGGCCTTGCGCGGATAGCCCGTAGCGCGCATGAGATTGTTGAGACCNATGAACACATAGCTTATAGGCGTAGCGTAGAGTATCACTTCCATAAATTCCATCGCATAGCCCACGGTGTCCGCGGTAGCNCCGAAAAAGAGCAGGATGGGTTTAAGGAAGATTAGTGTCAGACCGCCGAAGACTATCGAATGTATCAAACAGAGAGTCAATACGTTGTTNACCACATCCGTGGCACGCGAATAGTTCTTCTGTCCAAGGAAAATGGAGACGATTGTCGCGCCGCCGGCAGCTATCAGCATACAGAAAGCCGCCACAAGGTTCATCAGCGGGAAAGTGATGGCGAGACCCGCTATGGCCATCGGACCGACACCACGACCGATGAAAATACTGTCGATAATATTGTAAAGCGATGTCGCCACACTCGCTATGATTGCGGGTATGGAATATTGAGCCAGTAGTTTACCTACCGACTTGATNCCTAAATCCTCCGTGGAGGTGCTTGCGGTTACTGCCATCCGTTTTTCCCTTTCTATCTAATAATTGAAACGTAAGTTATGCGACACACGGACTTNCTTAATGTGTGAATTAGAGTGTCGCTATTATAATTTAAACCCTCCGGGGAGGGAGGTTGTTCATGCTCAAACGAGTTTCCGTTCATGGAAAAATCTCCGCGTGAAAAACAGGAGCAACAGCGTCCCCGCTATCTGCGAGACAGCGGCCGCCCAGAACGATGCCGAGAAACTGATGTACTCCGCCAACACTCCTCCTATCAGGATTCCGAGTCCCATACCGCAGTCCCATGATGTAAGAATCGACGAGTTNGCAGTACCGCGCTGGTCGCGCCGTGCAACCGAGATGAACATATTAAGGAAGGCGGGATACATACGGCCGTTCCCCAGACCTATCAGTATGGCAGAGAAATAGTAGGCCCATTTGCCCGGCGAGAGTGCGAAAAGCGTNAATCCCACGCAGCTTATCAACGCTCCTTGGAGGGCATTTTCGGTCANTTTCCCTTCACGGAGCGACTTGGCTCCGTAGAGACGCGAGACGAACAGACCGCCCGACANAAGGGCGAAAAACAGACCTGTGCCGTCGGTTATGCCNAGCTCCTGTTTGCCGTAGATAGCGACATAGTTGCTCATCACNCCCCAGCAAAGTCCGAACATAAGGATATTTATCGCCATCAGCCATGCTTTACCGAGGAAGAAATGGTCAAGCGAGAATTTCGGCTTGTCGGCGACGAGCGGACGCGGAGGGAGTTTGATGGAACACGCCATGTAGAACCCGCCGAAGGCGACTATAAGCGAAATCCAGAAAAGGAGCGAGAAATTGTCGGTGAGTGAATAGACATATATACCCGCTGACGGNGCTATCGCCATAGCGAGATTATTGCTGAGTCCGTAGAACCCCACNCCCTCGTTGCGGCGCGACGAGGGAAGCACGTCGATGGCGACAGTGCTGTTTGCAACCGTCGTCGCCCCGAACGGAAGCCCGTGGAGCGTGCGGACNATGGCAAACATCAGTATCGTTCCNGCGCCTATGTAGCCTGTGAAGCATATAAAGAAGAAAAAGAAGCAGAGCATCAACACCTTCTTNCGGTTGAAGCTGTCGACGATGAAACCGCTGAACGGTCTGACAATCAGTGCTGCNATGACGTAGCCTGAAAGCACAAGCCCTATCAAATCCTTGTCGGCATGAAACTGCGCGTCAAGATANATCGGGAGGAGCGGCGTGAGCAGATAGAACGAAAAAAACATCATGAAATTCCCTGCCATCGCCTTGCAATAGTTGGCATTCCACAATTTTTCCTTCACCATCCCTTCATCCCGGGTCGTGTCATTCAATTTATTCGGACTACCCATATACCCATATATTGAGGTTTATCGTATCAATCGCAGACGTATGGAGTTTCACCCACACCGCCNATGCGAAAAACGGCTGCAAAGTTACTCAGATTTTTCCATCAATCATAGATTTTTTGCAGTTGATGTCGCAATANGNCTGTCTTCGTCCTAAAATTCCGACTTTATCCATGTAAAATGGCTTTTCAGGACGGTAGAATCAACTTTTGATGTGGATTTCACGTTAATATTTTTAGAGCAGGCCATACACAACGATAATATTTTTGGCCTGTGCNACCGAGGTTGCCCCTTTCGGTTGCAAACACAATTAATTTGAATATAACTCTATAACTTATTAATAAAATCAATAAAGAAATGGATTTTTTAACTGATGAAAAACTGACCATCGTCGGTGCCGCCGGCATGATTGGCTCGAACATGGCACAGACTGCCGTAATGATGAAACTCACCCCTAATATCTGNCTNTACGACCCCTTCGCTCCCGCTCTTGAAGGCGTGGCCGAGGAGCTTGCCCACTGCGGTTTCGANGGTGTGAANATNACNTANACTTCCGACATCAAGGAGGCTCTTACNGNTGCNAAATACATCGTTTCGTCGGGCGGCGCAGCGCGTAAGGCAGGCATGACACGTGAAGACCTTCTCAAAGGCAACGCGCAGATAGCCGAACAGTTCGGTAAGGATGTCAAGCAGTATTGCCCTGATGTCAAGCACATNGTCGTCATCTTCAACCCCGCCGACATCACCGGCCTCATCATCCTCCTCTATTCCGGTCTCGAACCCTCTAAGGTCACGACCCTCGCCGCGCTCGACAGCACCCGTCTGAGAAGCGAACTTTCAAAGTATCTCAAAGTTCCCGCCGACGAGATTGTCAACAGCCGTACATACGGAGGCCACGGCGAACAGATGGCCGTATTCGCTTCGACCACNACAGTCGACGGCAAACCNCTCGTCGACATCATCGGTACGCCGAAACTTCCTCTCGAAGACTGGATTGCGCTTAAAGAACGTGTCATTCAGGGAGGTAAGAAAATCATCGAACTCCGCGGACGCTCATCATTCCAGAGTCCTGCCTATCTCTCAATCGAGATGATTGCAGCNGCAATGGGTGGCAAACCTTTCCGCTGGCCTGCCGGAACATACGTCAACAATGACCGCTTCAAACACATAATGATGGCGATGGAGACCACTATCGGTAAAAATGGTGTGGAATGTAAGCCCGTCAACGGTACCCCTGAAGAAGAAAAAGAGCTTGAAAAGAGCTATGAACATCTTTGCAAGCTGCGCGATGAAGTGATTGAGATGGGCGTCATGCCTCCTATCGCTGACTGGCAGCGTCTCAATCCCTATCTGGAACGTAAGACCTGTTGAGAGAACTTGCCCCGAAAAAATTTCGGGGCAAAAAAAATTACTCGTCATCCCGACGAATAACTTTTTTACCTTAAATCTAATACCATGAAAAACTTGTCACAAAAGTAGTGGCTATTGCGGAATACTCCAAATTATTCCGCAATAATCTTTTATAATTTCACATAATTTAACCAAAGATATATTTTCGTGTCAATTTACTTCTCTAAGGAGGACTTATTGTTGCGAATTACGAAATAATTGGTTAAATTTGCATTGCATAAGTTACCCGCTTATGCCCTCACAGCATTAATCAACAATGTATGGGACAAATGATAGCAATAGTGGGACGCCCCAATGTGGGTAAATCCACTCTTTTTAATAGATTAACCCAATCGCGCACGGCCATCACCAACGACGAGGCCGGAACTACCCGTGACCGCCAGTATGGTAAAGTCGACTGGAACGGCAAGGAGTTTTCTATCGTAGACACAGGCGGTTGGGTAGTGAACAGTGAAGACATCTTCGAAAACGAGATAAACAAGCAGGTCCAGCTTGCAATCGAGCAGGCCGACGAGATACTTTTTGTAGTCGATGCCGCCAATGGTGTCACCGATCTTGACGATCAGGTGGCTGAGATACTGCGCCGCTCGTCCAAACCGGTAATCCTCGTGGCAAACAAGGTNGACAACGGTGATTCGCTCTACAACATCGCGGAATTTTACAGCCTCGGACTCGGTGACCCGATGGGTGTTTCGGCTGTCAGCGGCTACGGCACCGGCGACCTTCTCGACGAAGTGGTCAAGAAGATGCCCGAGAAGGACGAGGACGAAGCCGAAAAACTCGACGACATACCCAAGATTGCAATCGTAGGNCGTCCTAATGCCGGAAAGTCGTCAATAATCAACGCCTTTATCGACGAGGACCGTCATATAGTCACCGACATAGCCGGGACAACCCGCGACTCCATCTATACGCGCTACAACAAGTTCGGTTTNGATTTCTATCTGGTCGACACCGCCGGTATCCGCAAAAAGACCAAGGTGACGGAGGACATCGANTATTACTCGGTCATCCGCTCTATCCGCGCCATCGAAGCCTCNGACGTCTGCATCCTTATGATTGATGCGACCCGAGGCATTGAGGCTCAGGACGTGGCTATCTTCTCGCTTATCCAGCGAAACAAGAAGGGTCTTGTCGTGGTGGTCAACAAGTGGGACCTCGTCGAGGACAAGTCCAAGGAAGCAATAAAGCACTACGAGGACGCAATCCGTTCACGTTTCGCACCTTTCGTCGACTTCCCCATCATCTTTGCCTCGGCACTCACCAAGCAGAGAATCTACAAGGTGCTTGAAACAGCCCTTCAGGTCTGCGAGAACCGCAGGCGTATCGTCCCGACATCGCAGCTCAACACNGTGATGCTCGAAGCGATTGCCGCATATCCGCCGCCAGCCAACAAGGGTAAGTTCATCAAGATAAAATACGTCACCATGCTGAAAGGCTCGCCGATTCCGACCTTCATTTTCTTCTGNAATCTCCCGCAGTGGGTCAAGGAACCTTACCGCCGCTATCTGGAGAACAAAATCAGGGAAAACTGGGATTTCCACGGCACACCTATCAACGTTTTCATGCGTGAAAAATAAATCTTGATCCAATTGCGGTTCATCTTAAATGAAAATCCTCTCTAATACCATAATAATACTCATAACCTGTCTCTGCGCCTCCGCCTCAGGGCGAAGCGTGGNGACATTGTGTTTTGACTGGAAATTCATGCCGGGCAATCCGGCGGGTGCAGAACTTCCGGCNACTGACGACAGTGAATGGCTCACCGTCAACCTCCCCCATGATTTCCAGATTTCACAGCCGTGGGTCGAACCNTCGGCCGACGAGCGTCCCGACATGACCAACCAGATGGCCAACATCAAGAGCCGTCTGAGTCCGCGTGGATTCAAGGAAATGGGGACAGGATGGTATCGAAAGACCTTTACCCCCGACNCGGCATGGGAGGGGAANCGGGTNGTGGCGGATTTCGAGGGAATCATGCTGACNGGCGACATCTATTTCAACGGNGAGCGTGTCGGCGGAACTGACTACGGCTATCTCGGCACGGAAGTNGACCTCACAGGAAAACTAAAATTCGGAGAGCCAAACGTNATNGCTGTAAAAGCGGACACAGGCAAGCCGGAAAACTCACGCTGGTACACCGGCGGCGGTCTCTACCGCGATGTCAACCTCATCGTCACTGACAAGAACCACTATTTCGTGCGCAATCCCCTGCGCATCACGACNCCCGTCGTAGGGACNGACCTNTCGACCGTCAAAATCGAGGCGGAAATAGCCTCGCGCCACCGTCCCGACAGCCTCACCGTCAAGGTGGAAATCGAAGCGCCCGACGGCACGAAGNTCTATGACACCACNCGCCGTCTGCGCAACTACCGCAGTCAGCGTATACGCCATTTCGACATCGACAGCATCACTCTCTCCAATCCACTCCTCTGGGATACGGATGCTCCCAACCTCTANCGTCTCACCCTCTCGCTCATCGACAAAGAGGGCAATGTNGCCGACACACACAGTGAACGCTTCGGCATACGCAGTGTGGAGTTCTCGCCCGACTTCGGCATGAAGCTCAACGGCCGCAAAGTGCTGCTCAAAGGNATAGCCAACCACCACACCCTCGGTGCGCTCGGTGCGGCCGCCTATCCGCGCGCGATGGAGAAGCGAATCAAAATGCTCAAGGAGTTCGGTTTCAACCACATCCGTACATCCCACAATCCTTACAGCAAATCGTTCCTCGACCTATGCGATGAAAACGGCATCCTCGTCGTCGACGAACTTTATGACAAATGGAAACGCCAGTATGCAGGCGACCGTAAAGANTGGTCGGAGCAATGGCAGCACGATGTCGAGGANTGGGCACGCCGCGACCGCAATCATCCCTCGGTGGTGATGTGGAGCCTCGGCAATGAACTCCAGCTNATAAGCGACCTCCCCTACAANGACTGGGGAGTGACCCCCTACCGNCTTCAGAAANCCCTCCTCGACCATCTCGACGGTACAAGACCCTCGACCGTAGCCATGCACCCGCGCGGACGCAACCATTTCACCGACTCGCTCCCNGCGCCGCTGGCACTCGTGACCGACATNGCTGCCTACAACTANCGTTATATGTACTTNCCCGGTGACTCCCGCCGTTTCCCTGACATGATTTTCTACCAGAGCGAGGCCAATACATCCGGCATGGGTCCCAACTATTTCGACATGGACCTTGACCGNGTCACAGGGCTTGCCTACTGGGGNATGATTGACTATCTCGGAGAGTCGCAGGGNTGGCCAGCCAAGGGNTGGGCGCAAGGTGTTTTCGACATCTCACTCGAACCCAAGCCAATGGCCTATTTCCTCCGCAGTTTCTTCAAGCCCGACGAACCGNTGGTGAGAATAGCCGTCGCAGGCGAGTCAGACAACACNGAGTGGAACGGAATCAACGTCGGGACGACCGNCTANTCATCACACTGGAACTACAAACCCGGTTCATCNCTACGCATCCACACCTTCACCAATGCNGATGAAGTCGANCTCCTCGTCAACGGNAAAAGCCTCGGACGCAAGCGCAACAACAGNCTCAANNCTCAGGAGCGCAACCGCATCCTTTGGGAAAANGTCCCCTACGCCAAAGGGAAAATCGAGGCCGTGGCCTANAATGAAGGAGAGAGGACGCCGGTAGCACGCCACAGGCTCGAGACNGCCGGAAAACCGGTCCGACTGATTGCCGAGCCGGACAATGCCGGATGGAAAGCCGACGGAAAGGNCCTTCAACATCTGCGCATNACCGCAGTTGACGCGCGCGGACGTGTGGTCCCCGACGCAGACCATACGCTCACCTTCTCCGTCGANGGTCCGGCAGAGATAGCCGGTGTCATCAACGGAGACATAAATTCGGAAGAACTCACCGTCGGCGCTACGCGCCGTCTGTTCAACGGGAANGCCTCGGTCATCCTCCGCTCGACCCTCACTCCCGGAGAAATAACCCTACGCATCAGTCCTGAGGGAGAAATCAGACCTNTCTCAGTCGGTCTCTCGACATCCGCAGTGCAATCCGAAGAACCTACACGGAAACCTCAACCTTAAAAATCAATATCATGACACGATTCGCATTCAAAATGATTCTCAAACCNGGCTGTGAGGAGGAGTATCAGCGCCGCCACAATGCNATNTGGCCTGAACTCTGCCGACATATCGAAGCATCCGGCGTGAAGAATTATTCAATCTTCTGGGACAAGGATACCAACATACTTTTCGCCTATCAGGAAGTCGGAGGCGAGGCAAACTCACAGGATGTGGAGGCAGCCGACGAAATCACCCACCGATGGTGGGACTACATGGCCGACCTGATGGAGGTCAACCCCGACAATTCTCCTNTCACCATCCCNCTCAAAGAGGTNTGGCACCTCGATTGATTCTTTCCCTCCCCACCAATCGTNATCGGAAACAACATNACTCTAACATAATCCCCATACTTTTCAACCCCATGAAAGCTGATCAGAAAGATTATTATATCGCCGTCGACCTCGGAGCGACGAGCGGTCGAGTCATACTCGCTTCATTTGACGGCGAGAAAATCGAGACAGAGGAAATCCACCGTTTCAAGCACCCGATGCTCCCCATCGGCGGCAACATTTTCTGGAATCTCCCCGGTCTCTATCATGAAGTCCTGACAGGATTGACCAACGCAGCGGTCAAACTCGCCGAAATCGGCAGCACACCCCGCTCGATAGGTATCGACACTTGGGGCTGCGACGTGGCCTATTTCCACGCCGACGGCACTCTCGCAGGTCTCCCCTACTGCTACCGCGACCCGCACACCACCGGCGGTGTCGACCGCTTCTGCGAGGAGATGCCCCGTGAGAAGGTCTACGAGAAGACCGGCATCCAGTTCATGGATTTCAACACCCTCTTCCACCTCCACACCATCAGCAAGAAGCAGGGCAACGTGCTTGAAAAGGCCGACAAGATTCTTTTCATGCCCGACGCTCTCAGCTATATGCTCACCGGCAACGCAGTCACCGAATACACCGTAGCCTCGACATCGCAGATTCTCAANCCGACNACCGGNGAACTTGACCCCGAACTNCTTGCGATAGCCGGTCTGACCCCCGACCGCTTCGGCAAACTCGTGAATCCCGGATATGTCATCGGCACTCTCACTCCCGGTGTGCAGCACGCGACAGGTCTCGGTCCCGTNCCTGTCGTAGCCGTCGCAGGNCACGACACCGCTTCCGCCGTCATCGGTGTTCCGGCAAAAGATGAGAAATTCGCTTACCTGAGCTGCGGCACATGGTCGCTCCTCGGTGTAGAATCCCCCAAGCCCATCATCAACGAGAAAGCCTTTGCCTACAACTTCACCAACGAAGGTGGTCTTGACGGCTCGATACGCTTCCTCAAAAACATCTGCGGTCTCTGGCTTCTCGAGCGTTCACGCACCGAACTTAAAGATGCTCCCGCAAATATCGCCGACCTCTGCGCGCTCTACACGACCTCCGACATCGACAGCACCATCAATCCCGACGACCCTGCATTTGCAAATCCCAAGTCAATGACCGAGGCCATCAAGGATTACTGCCGCCGCACCAACCAGCGTGTCCCCGAGACAGCAGCCGATTTCATGCGTGTGATTTTCCGCAGCCTTGCCCTCCGCTACAAAGAAGTGCTTGGATGGCTCCGCGAACTCGCTCCCAACGAAATCAACACCCTCCACGTCATCGGNGGCGGATGTCAGAACGCTCACCTCATGCAGCTCACTGCGGATGCCATCGGTATCCCCGTCGTTGCCGGTCCCTCGGAATCAACCGCCCTCGGCAANATCCTCGTGCAGCTTCGCGCCGACGGTAAGGTCAAGGACCTCGCAGAAATGCGTCAGGTAGCNGTCAACTCGACCGAAACCAAGACCTACCTCCCCCGCTGACCCAACAGTGACCAACAAAAAAATATTATACATTAATNCCTCAAACTAAATTTTACCTTATCATGACAGAAGAATCAGTAAAGAAGGCGTATGAAATCGCCAAGGAACGCTATGCAGCAATCGGTGTCGACACAGACAAGGTGCTTGACCAAATGCAGGATTTCCACCTGAGTATGCACTGCTGGCAGGCCGACGATGTGGCCGGTTTTGAAAATCAGGGCGGTTCGCTCACCGGCGGTATTCAGGTCAACGGCAACTATCCCGGCAAGGCTCGCAACATCGANGAGCTCCGCGCCGACATCCTCTACGCCATGAGCCTCATCCCCGGNAANCACCGTCTCAATCTCCACGAAATCTACGGTGACTTCGGCGACAAGTTCGTTGACCGCGACGAATGTACCGTCGAGCATTTCCAGAGCTGGATCGACTGGGGCAAGGCCAACGACATCAAACTTGACTTCAACTCGACTTCATTCTCTCACCCCAAGAGCGGCGACCTCAGCCTCGCCAACCCCGACAAGGCTATCCGCGATTTCTGGATCGAACANTCGAAGCGCTGCCGNGCCATCGCACAGGCTATGGGCGAGGCTCAGCAGGATCCCTGTATCATGAANACTTGGGTACATGACGGCTCCAAGGACATCACCGTGAACCGCTATATGTACCGCGAGCTTCTCAAGGATTCTCTCGACCAGATTTTCGAACACAGATATGACTGGATGAAGGACTGCGTTGAGTCTAAGGTATTCGGCATCGGTCTTGAAAGCTACACCGTAGGTTCCAACGACTTCTATACCGCATACGCCTCCAAGAACGACATGATGATTACCCTTGACACCGGCCACTTCCACCCGACCGAAAGCGTCGCCGACAAGGTTTCAGCCATGCTNCTCTTCGTTCCCGAACTCATGCTNCACGTTTCACGCCCCATCCGTTGGGACTCTGACCATGTCACCATCATGGACGACCCCACTATGGATCTTTTCAGCGAAATCGTCCGCGCAGGAGCCCTCAACCGCGTTCACTACGGCCTCGACTACTTCGACGGCACACTCAACCGTATCGGTGCCTANGTCATCGGTAGCCGTGCCGCACAGAAGTGTATGCTCCGCGCCCTCCTCGAACCGACCGAAACCCTCCGCAAATACGAGCTCGAAGACAAGAAGTTCCAGCGTCTCGCCCTCCTCGAGGAGTGCAAGAACCTTCCTTGGAACGCTGTCTACGATATGTTCTGCCTCAAAAACAATGTTCCCGTCGGCGAGAACTACATTCAGGAGGTCGAAGGCTACGAGCGTGACGTAACTTCAAAGCGATAATCTATTTTTAGTATAGAGTTTAAAGTATAGAGTATAGATGATACGAATCAACATAACTATCATCTATACTCCATGCTTTAACCTCTATACTTAAAACTTCCCAAAATGATACTCATCGGTCTACTCATAATTGCCATCGGTGCTTTCTGTCAGTCGAGCTGCTATGTTCCCATCAACAAAATCAAATCATGGAGCTGGGAAAGCTACTGGATTGTGCAGGGCGTATTCGCATGGCTGATTCTGCCNTTCCTCGGAGCTTTGCTTGCAGTTCCTGCCGGACACTCGCTCTGTGAACTGTTTACCGCNGACCAGTCGTTCAACATCTGGATGACCATNCTTTTCGGNGCCCTCTGGGGTGTCGGCGGTCTGACCTTCGGCCTCTCTATGCGCTATCTCGGCGTGGCCCTCGGCCAGTCGATAGCCCTCGGCACCTGCGCCGGTCTCGGNACCATCATGGGTCCCGTNCTGCTCAACATTTTCTTNCCTGAGAACGATCCGCTGTCACAGCTCACATTTGCCGTCATNCTCGGTGTTATCGTCACCCTTATCGGTATCGCCATCATCGGCATAGCAGGTTCCATGAAAGCAGCCTCACTCAGCGAGGAGGAGAAGAAAGCAGCCGTCAAGGACTTCAATTTCCCCAAAGGCATCACCATCGCACTGCTTGCCGGTTTCATGAGCGGATGTTTCAATGTCGGTCTTGAATTCGGTTCAGGCATCAACTTCGGCGAACTCACTCCCGACATCTACAAGACACTCCCCGCCACATTCCTCGTGACCCTCGGCGGTTTCATCACCAATGCCGCNTACTGTTTCTATCAGAACCAGAAAAATCACACATGGGGCGACTACTCAAAGGGAGGCGTGCTTGCCAACAATATCCTGTTCTGTCTTCTCGCCGGCGCGCTNTGGTACAGCCAGTTCTTCGGACTTGCCCTCGGAAAAGGCTTCCTTGCTGACTCACCNACACTGATGACTCTCTCATTCTGTATCCTNATGGCCCTCAACGTGGTCTTCTCCAACGTCTGGGGCATCATCCTCAAAGAATGGAAGGGATGCTCACCCAAAACCATCACGGTGCTCGTCATCGGTATCGTCGTGCTTATCGTGTCGTGCTTCCTTCCTCAGTTAATCTGACATTAATAAACCCAATCATTCATATATAAGAATATGGCATCTATTTTAGACAATCGCCCCGCACTCCGCGAGGAAGTTGAGAAAGTGGCCGAAGTAGCCGGTTATCTCTGGCAAAAAGGCTGGGCCGAACGCAACGGCGGCAACATCACTGTCAACATCACCGAACACGTTGACGACGAAATCCGCAATATGCCTGCCATCGCACCTGNAACCCCTATCGGCCTTACCCTCCCCGAGCTCAAAGGCTGCTACTTCTACTGCAAGGGTACAAACAAGCGTATGCGNGACCTCGCACGCCGNCCGATGGAAAACGGTTCGGTCATCCGTATCACCGATGACTGCGCCCACTACGAAATCATCGCCGACGAGCCTGTGAAACCNACCTCAGAACTTCCCTCACACCTCGCTGTCCACAACTATCTCATCTCGAAGGGTTCACCCTACAAGGCATCGCTCCACACCCACCCCATCGAACTCGTAGCCATGAGCCACTGCAAGAAGTATCTTGAAAAGGACGTGGCAACCCGTCTTCTCTGGAGCATGATTCCCGAAACCAAGGCTTTCTGCCCCCGCGGTCTCGGCATCATCCCCTACAAGCTCCCCTCGTCCAACGACCTCGCCGAATCAACCATCAAGGAACTCGGTGACTANGACGTGACCCTCTGGGAGAAGCACGGTGTGTTTGCTGTCGACAATGACATCATGCAGGCTTTCGACCAAGTCGATGTACTCAACAAGTCCGCCCAGATCTACATCTGCGCCAAGAACATGGGCTTCGAGCCTGACGGTATGACCGACGAGCAGATGAAGGAAATGACCGTGGCCTTCAACCTTCCGAAGTAAATCCGGCGGGACACACACGAAGNCTCNGGCAATGATTAAAAATCAATGGGGATACACC
>JAAVCM010000015.1:0-43864 GCA_014802345.1 Bacteroides sp. | reverse complement strand
GGTGTATCCCCATTTTCATGTATTAAGCAAACAAGATTTAACCGTACTGGATNGTTCCGTCCTCGTTGCGGTAGAGGTCGAAGCTCTTTTCATACTGGTCCATGGCNCGGAGGCTCATACCCATGCTCGAGAAGCCGCCGTCGTGGAAAAGATTCTGCATTGTCACCTTACGGGTGAGATCGCTGAACATNACGATGCAGTAGTCAGCACATTCGTCAGCGGTAGCATTGCCGAGGGGTGACATACGNTTGGCGAAGTCCATGAGCGACGACATACCCTTNACACCGCTTCCNGCAGTGGTCTGCGTCGGCGACTGGGAGATGGTGTTGATNCGCACCTGCTTCTCACGGCCATAGATGTAGCCGAAGCTGCGGGCTATTGATTCAAGGAGAGCCTTGGCATCGGCCATGTCGTTNTAGCCGAACATCGTACGCTGTGCGGCGATATAGCTNAGAGCCACGATGCTGCCGTGGTCAGCGATGGCATCGAGCTTCTTTGCAGCCTGAATCATCTTATGGAAAGAGATAGCCGAAATGTCGAGGGTCTTGTTGAGGAGATCATAGTCGATGTCGTCATAAAGGCGTTTTTTACGCACGTTGGGCGACATACCGATTGAATGAAGCACGAAATCAATCTTGCCTCCGAGGACTTCCATTGATTTTTCGAACACCATTTCGAGGTCTTCGACATTGGTGGCATCGGCAGGGATTACCTCAGCACCCAGCTTCTCGCCGAGTTTGCTGACATCGCCCATACGCACAGCCACAGGTGTATTTGACAGAGTGATGNTCGCACCTTCCTCTACGGCTTTCTCAGCCACTTTCCAGGCGATACTCATGTCATTGAGCGCGCCGAAGATAATGCCGCGCTTTCCTTTCAAAAGATTGTAAGCCATGTTACTTAAGTTTGTTCTGATGAATGATTCTCGGGTGCAAAGATACGGAGATTTCGCGTGAAAATCCGTATTACNGGCGGTTTTTCATGCCATTTTGTTGGATTATCGGTCATAGTGACTTAATTTTGTACTGTTTTCGCACCGAATATAAACTTACCAATNCATCTAAAAGAAACCTCATCAATGCCCGTCGTCCGTATCAANTCCCTCGACCATCCCGGCGCACTCCCCTACGGCGCGCTGACCGAANCACAGTTGCGCAACCGCCTTGAACCGGAAAAAGGTATCTTCATAGCCGAAAGTCCGAAAGTGATACGCGTAGCTCTNGCCGCGGGCTACGAGCCTGTATCACTTCTGTGTGAGGAACGCCATATAGANGGTGATGCAGCCGACATCATANCGGCACATCCTGAAATGCCGGTTTACACAGCTGACCGCCAGCTTCTCGCGTCACTTACCGGCTATACCCTTACGCGCGGTGTCCTCGCTGCCATGCGTCGCCGTCCTTTCAGCCCGCTTGCCGGACTGCTGAAAGACGCAAGCCGTGTGGTCGTCATCGACGGCGTAGTCGATACGACCAACATCGGTGCCATCTTCCGCTCGGCGGCGGCTCTCGGGATTGATGCCGTATTGCTTACCCGGTCGTCATGCGACCCTCTCAACCGCCGTGCCGTCAGAGTGTCGATGGGGACAGTCTTTCAGGTGCCGTGGGGATGGCTTGAAGGGTCGGTCAGCACCCTGAGGGANNATGGTTTCAAGACCGTCGCAATGGCNCTGACCGACAAATCTGTACCGCTCGACTATCCTCCNCTCAAAGAGGAGCCGCGTCTGGCTCTCGTCATGGGAACGGAGGGNGATGGNCTNGCAAAGTCNACCATCGAGGAAGCGGACTATACGGTACGCATACCGATGGCTCATGATGTCGATTCGCTAAATGTCGCCGCCGCCACTGCCGTAGCGTGCTGGGAACTTCGCAAACGCTGATACCTTGGAGTAATACCCGTCAAATGGGTATATAGCGATGCAGGGCCCGCGCAAGCGCAGACCCTACATACATGAAAATTATATTTGCTACATCATTCCGCCTNCANACTCAATCCTGACGGCGTATTGTTCATGTAGCAGAATTTGTAAAATCTTTCCGTCAACGAGCCTTGCTGAGAGTGATGTTGAACTCATTGCCATCGGCCAGCGTAGCGTTCATATTCAGATTGATACCTTGAATTTCAAGCGGTGCATTCTGGATAGCCTCCTTAGCAGCATCGCTCATCGTACCGAACATTGACACAACCGAGCCTTTATATCCGCTCATCACTACAATCAGCACGTCATTTGAGCCGTNGCTGTTAGGGGTCGAGTAGATGAAGGCTGCCACCTGACCGTTATTACCGCCGTTGATCATTGTCGAAAGCGGAACCTGATTCANCACGGTGTAGGCGGCCGTAGCTGTTTCAAAAACCTGCTCCTTNTTGAGATTATAACCGGCTGCAATCTGTCCGTCCTGCACGACATCAGCGACAATNGGAAGATTATAGTCGGGAGTCTTGACCGTAATGTTCTGTAAGTTCGATAGAGCCGAGAATGCCTCTTTCAGACTCATCGCCGAGGCACCGACCGATAACCCGAGGAGAGCTATCAATGATAANAGTATCTTTTTCATAACTAATATATATTTAACTTCTTTAAGAACANCCCCTGACAAAATAAGGTTCATACAGAGAAGGATTACCGACTCGCGTGCCGTATTTCAAACTATATTCATCATTGNTATGCTTTATCANTACGCTATNNCTTCATTTCATTANTCCATTTCATCATTACTCCATTCATCTGGCATATTCATCTGGCATATTCATCTGGCATATTCATCTGGCATACGCGCCACGGCGCGTCCCTACAAGGTGATGGCTAATCTCTAAACCCAAACTATGAACATCACTATATTAAAAAATAAAACGTCACTATAAATGTCAATTCGCCCCTTGACTCGTGGAAGTCAAGGGGCGAATTGATGAGCCGCGAGTGGGACTCGAACCCACGACCTTTTCGTTACGAATGAAATGCTCTAACCAACTGAGCTATTGCGGCTTGAACAGGAGTGTCAAATCCAAGGGATTGCATCTCCTTTTATTTTCGACTGCAAAGTTAATGATTTTTTTCCGATTAAGCGACAAGTTTCAGAGAAATTGTCGTCTCAATATTCATAATCCATAAATTTGCAGGGGCTGCTGAATCATTTGCCGATAATTTGCTTGGTAAATGTAAAGACGATTTTAGCCTCGTCAAAATTCAACTTACCCATGACAGGTTCTGTGATATATGGCGTAATCGAACTTACCTGAGTCGATGTCGTGCTGTATCCGTAGTAATACTGGTAGTAGTTTGACGAAGAGTTGACGAAGAACGACACGAGAGCCGGGCAGATGACAAATTCCTCATCTTCATCACTGACCTCATCCTTATCCATCAGATCCATGATATAGTTACGCATGGACGAGAATGTGTAGATTTTGTTGGTGCTGTCGTATGAAGCATAGAACGACGATATGTCATCATTGATCTGCGTCCCGGCAAAGAATTTCTCCTTATCCTTCTTCTTGACCAGAAGTATGTAAGGTGGTGGGTTGAGGCCGTAATCATTCTCAATGGTCTCGACCGGAATTGAAAGTGACAGGGCATTGACGACTGAAAGCTGATTGCTCTGCTCCTTATAGCGGCGGATAATCTCGCGTGCAGGGAAGGTGAACTCAATGTCGTAACCGATGGGGCCGACGAGAATCGTCTCGCCGTCCGAGGCCTTCTTGCTAAGGCTTTCGGACATCTTGTAGGTCAGATTGTTGTTGCTTATGATTTCGGGGGTCACCGCCATGTATGTCCCGGTGGCATAGAGAGTGGTGTCACGCGTCGTGTCGGGGATTGGCTGCACGGAGTGGTAATAGACATTAATCATGTTGCTCACCACGCGGGTGACACGGCCGGAACCGAAGGAGTTGGTGATGTATAGACCGGGGAACCATTGGGCAAAAGCCTGAGGTGTGTCGAATATCGCTTGGTTGTTCTTGAACTGCTCGTATAGCCCGACGCCTATCTCTTTGGGAAGATCAACATAGATGTCCTTGTAGATGTTGCCGGAGTTGTCGGCACCGACGCCGTCAGCACCGTCGATAAGGCCGGAATATGTGGTCGAGCCGAGCAACTTTGATGAATCGTAGCTCCCCCGGGGGTCAAAATCACTGTAAATGGGCGAAGTCAACTGATTTGTGAGCGGATAGACCGCAACACCCATCGGAACAATGGAATCGCCGGCGAAACCATCCTTGAACATGGTGAGGACAAGTTTCACCGAGTCGATATACTCAGGCTTGACACCGACAGTGTCCACATACGCACTCGGCATATACTGGCAGACGATGTCGCTCGACAGCGATCCATAGCCCTGCGCATCTATGCGGCCGAGGAGCTGCAATATGGTGCGGGACTGCACAAGATCGTTGGCCACCGAGCGTCCGGAGACAGTGAAAGCTGTGTCAATTATGATTTTAACCTCATCCTGAACGAGGACCGACCCTGAGGTCGATGTGCTTTCGTCGCATGAGGCGACTCCCATTGCGGCCACAATGCCGGCCGAAAGCAGAGCTAATTTCTTCATCTAAAAAATCAATGATAATGGGGGGAGATTCAATCTTCTTCCTCGCCGAGGAGCGAGCGGTAGAATTCCGTATAGGATTCCACGCGGCTCTCCTCATCCTCAAACGGAAGGAAGGGCTTGCCCGACTGACGTGCATACTCGACGAGAGCGGGGTCTACATCAGGAGTCACCTGAATGACTGCGTCGGCATAGTCGATGGCAAGACGGTTGAGCGTGGCGAAGTCGACAGGTTCCTTGCCGAGGGCGGCTATATCCTCCTCGGTGAAGTCGTTCATCAGCAGCTTCTCGGCAAAACGGGGGTCAAGCGTACCCTCGAACTTCTCGGGCTGAAGCGCATAGACAATCTTCGAATCGCGGAAAGTCGGGTCGTCACCATACTTGCGGCGGAGATACAGCGGGGCAAGCGCCGACACCCATCCGCTGCAATGAATGATGGCTGGCTGCCAGCGGAGTTTCTTGACGGTCTCTGCCACCCCCATCGTGAAGAACATGATGCGCTCGTCATTGTCGGCAGCGAGAAGGTCGGTCTCCAGACCTTTTTCGGGGAGAGGCTGGAAATAATCGTCGTTGTCAATGAAATAGACCTGCATTCTCGAAGGCAGAAGTGTAGCCACCTTGATGATGAGGGGATGGTCGGTATCGTCGATGATGAGGTTCATCCCGGAGAGGCGTATCACCTCGTGAAGCTGATTGCGACGCTCGTTGATGCAACCATATTTCGGGGTAAAGGTCCTCACTTCAAATTCCTTGCCGTGGATACCTTGGGGAATATCGCGGCCAAGCACCGACATTGGGGTGTCAGGGAGATAAGGTGATACTTCCTGAGAAATGAAAAGTACTTTTTTTGACTCCATGCAGGGTTTAGAATAGACTTTAAAAACGAACCGCTGTCAGGGGCCTGTGGCCGGGACGAGACCATGACCGAACCCTATGCGGCAGCTCTTTGTTATGTGATTTGGATTGCAAAGTTACGAATTATTTTTTATTTTTCCCACCCCCGACGTTGTTTAGGAGCAACTTTTCGACCAAAATCGGCTTTTAAGGCACGCACGCGCGTGCTTTTAGCGTTTTTTATTTTGACATCCGCCGGAAAATTACTACCTTTGCACGAATTATCTGCTATCAGTAGAACATGAGACAATTAAAAATCACTAAATCAATCACCAACCGTGAAAGCGCCTCGCTTGACAAATTCCTTCAGGAAATCGGCCGCGAGGAACTTATCTCCGTCGAGGAGGAGGTAGAGCTCGCGCAGCGCATTCACCAGGGAGATCAAAGAGCGCTCGACAAGCTCGTCCGTGCTAACCTTCGCTTCGTTGTATCGGTTGCAAAGCAGTATCAGAACCAGGGACTCAGCCTCCCCGACCTCATCAACGAAGGCAATCTCGGCTTGATTAAAGCAGCACAGAAGTTTGACGAGACCCGTGGTTTCAAGTTTATCTCCTATGCCGTGTGGTGGATCCGTCAGTCCATCCTTCAGGCACTCGCCGAGCAGAGCCGAATCGTCCGTCTCCCCCTAAATCAGGTAGGCTCGCTCAACAAAATCAGCAAGGCCCTCTCGAAATTCGAGCAGGAAAACGAACGCCGCCCCTCGCCCGAGGAGCTTGCCGAGAAACTTGACGTTCCGGTCGACAAGATCGCCGATACGCTCAAAGTGTCCGGCCGCCANATCTCGGTCGACGCGCCTTTCGTCGAGGGTGAAGACAACAGCCTCCTCGATGTCCTCACCAATGATGACTCCCCAATGGCCGACGCGACTCTCACTCAGGAATCGCTTTCGAAAGAAGTCGAGCGCGCACTCAAACAGCTCCATGACCGCGAACGCGAAATCCTCAAGATGTTCTTCGGAATCGGATGTCAGGAAATGACNCTTGAAGAAATCGGNGCGAAGTTTGACCTCACACGCGAGCGTGTCCGTCAGATTAAAGAAAAGGCCATCCGCCGGCTGAAAGGCCAGAAAAGCCATCTGCTCAAAGCATATCTGGGTCAGTAAACCTCATCCCCCACGCCGCTTGGAGCCAACGGCCTGAAAGCCTTGTCGCATCATCTGAAAAAATCCCAAATCAAGGCCGCGAAGAGTCTCAAAANCTCACCGCGGCCTTGAAAATTTTTACAATCCTCCTTTCCTGCCNTCCCCACTCTCCCCTCCCCCCTTCCCTCCACANTCCGCATTTCAACTAACCAGTCTCCCTTAAATCAATCTTCCAACAACTATGCTCGCTTTACCCCTCCTGCTTGCTGTCACCGTCTCCGTCAGCAACCCNACCGCCCAGACCCGTGAAGCCGTACCGGTCGTTGTCCCCGTCGGGCAGAACGGCAAGGATATCAAATCGGTCACAATAAAGGGTCATCCCGAAATAGCATGGCAGCTCGACGACCTCAATGACGACGGCCGNGCCGACGAACTCGTGTTCCTCGTCGATGTGAAGCCCTCGGCNACCGACACATATACCATCGACCTCTCCACAGAGCCTGCTGCCACTGACTTCAATGCCGGGACATACGCTTATCTGCGCCTCAACGACAAGAATAAGAAATATCCCCGCATACAGGCCATCGCCTTCCCCGGCGATACCGACAACCGTCAGATGTACAGCAGCATCTACGGCCACGGAGCCGTACTTGAAGGTCTCTACAACGCCATCCGAGTCTATATGGACAACCGCCAGAGCGTCGACCTCTACGCCAAGAACACCCCGCGTCTCGAACTTGCCGAAACCGCCTTCTATACTACCCGCCAGCAGCTTGAAGAAGGTTATGGGCGCGATGTCCTATGGGCAGGCACATCGGTGGCACTCGGCTCTTTCCGTGGCTATCAGGACGGCAATCCCGTCACCATCGACACTGTGACCACCCGCTCACAGCGAATTGTCACCACCGGTCCTGTCCGCTCAATCATCGAAGTATCGGACCGCGGCTGGGTCTACAACGGAAAACCGATGGATATGCGCCAGCGCTATACCGTCTATGACCGTCACCGCGACTATGACGTTGAAATCAAACTCACAGGCGCACCGGCCAACTCGGTTTTCTGCACCGGTGTCCAGAAACTTGCCATCGACAATGAAGGTTTCCTTACCCCCGGAGGTCTTGCCGGAAGCTGGGGGAGCAATGTACCTGACAAAAATATGGCCGACATCACCGATACCATCGGTCTCGGCATCTGGGTACCCGCCGAAAATCTCAAAGAGGTAAAAGAGGATGAAGTCAACTATCTCACAATTCTGCGTCCCGACAGTAAAGGCATAATCCGTTACAGCTTCACCTCAGGCGCACTCCGCGAATCGGCGTCGCCCCACTCTGCCGCCGACTGGTTCAAGTATCTTCAGGAATGGGAAAAGGAGAAAAAGAATCCTGTGAAAATCCGAATAAAATAATCCGGCGTATTTTTTCGACAAACCGGTCATCATAGCGTCTGCGCTTGCCACGGTCGAGTTCCAGCCCAGCATCATTCTGTCCATGGAACTTCGCCGTAGCAAGCGCAGACGCTATTCTATAAAAGTCTATCCCCTGATTATAACCTATCAGGAAAGTCGGCCAGCGCAAGGACACGCCCTACACATAGAAATATGGAGTTTTAAAACAATTTCTTCGGGTAGATNAAGCGGGCGAGGCCGTAGATGTAGCGGCGGAAACCNGGCCGATAGGCAAGCAGACGGTCAAACCANCCGAGGTGAGGATTAACGAGCCTGACTACATAGCCGACATAGAACATCGCAAACAATGTACCGGGACCCACCACCGTCCACGGCCATGAACCGAAGAAACAGAAACCGCAGATGACGGCTATCACCACAAGCGTAGTATCGACAATAATTTTTACCGTCGGGAAGGGCTTCCCGGTAACGCGGGCGATAGCCACCTGAATACCCTCACCCGGCATCGTGACAGAACCGCAACGAATTTCAGCAGCCACAGCCATGCCGAGTATTGTCGCACCGGCAAACTGCGCAAAAATCTGANTGNCCAAGGAATCATAACTGAAATATGAGGTGAGCCACATATTTATNTCGAGCATNGCCCCGAATATGAAACCAACGACAAGCTGAAAAAGCTGCACCTTTTCAAACTGCCGGCGAAGCACGAGAATCTGCGCCGCGACAAGAATCACATTCATTATATTAGTATAGCCGCCGATTGTCCANCCGGGAGCCAGACCAACCTCACCGGCAAGNGTAAACGCCATCGGGATAGATGATATGACACCGCTGCCGAGATTGGAACGGACGCACAGGGCNACCCCAAGCGTCATGAAGAACATTGAAGACATCAGCAGTATGTGCTGCCACAGAAAGGAAACTACTTTTTCTTTTGTTGAAACGNATGATATTTCTGACATTATGGATTTGAATTTTCACTGCAAAATTACAAAAAAGAATTGAGAATGGACAGTNAAGACTCGCGTGTCGGCAGGAAAGGANGATTTGTACCCGATTCCGACATCCGCGGTCGGCACATCTAATTTTTATTTGGTTTTTACGCGATTAAAACTTAACTTTGTGGCGACAAAGGGGTGCGCGCCGATGCGATTTCTCTACGGCACGCTGAGATGATACCCTCCGAACCTGATGCGGTTAGTACCGCCGAAGGGATTGCACTACGGATATGCTCCACTATAAATCCGGCAAATACTCGTAATCTCACGTCTGCCGTAGGGAGCGATTTCATTTCTTCCATCGCTTTGTCTCAGTACACATCACTGTAAAAACATATATAAAACTGAACTGCGATGCGAACTTACTATCCTGTTCTTTCCATAGCCGGCTCAGACCCTTCAGGTGGTGCCGGGATTCAGGCTGACATCAAGACAATGTCGGCCATAGGATGTTATGCCATGTCGGTCATCACTGCACTGACCGCGCAAAACACCTCCGGAGTGACCGGAATAATGCCTGCGACACCTGAAATAGTCACCGCTCAGATTGACGCTGTCATGACCGACATCCCACCGCTTGCCGTGAAACTCGGGATGCTCTGCAATGCGGAAGTGACAGAGGCCGTAGCCGACCGGCTCGATTACTTCCGCCCGGACAACATCGTAGTAGATCCGGTCATCGTCTCAACCTCCGGGTCAGTACTTCTGTCGGATGACGGACTCCGTACGCTCTCACAAAGAATCCTGCCACTGTCGGCAATCGTCACTCCCAACCGCCGTGAAGCCGAACTCCTGACCGGCGAGACGGACATGAACCGACAGATTGACCGCCTGCGGGAAATGGGATGCCGCAACATTCTGATAACCGGGGGCGACTCCGAGCGTACAGACTTTAAGATAGACATCCTCTCAGTCGAAGGCTCCAACGAACTGATTGAACTCCGTGCAGATGCCATCGAGACACGCAACACCCACGGTACCGGCTGCACCCTCTCGTCGGCCATAGCCTCCTATCTCGCCCTCGGCAATGACCTGACCGATGCAGTGCGTATGGCCAAGCTCTACGTCACCCATGCACTTTCAGAAGGCTCATGGGTCACCACCGGGAAGGGTCATGGCCCGGTCAATCATTTCTTTTCTCCACGAAGGCTCAAAAATTTCAACCCCAACCGCAGACAATCATGAAAATTTCAATCAACGATGTGGCTGTCCAGCTCCCCGACGGTGCCACGGTTCAGGATGCACTTGACGCAAAGGAAATCAAACCGCAGGGGATAGCAACCGCCCTCAACGGTACGGTCATCCCCGCCGGTAGCAGAGCTTCCAAAACTCTCCGTGAAGGGGACAAGATTGTAATCATCAAAGCCTTCTACGGAGGCTGACGGATTAAAAATAAATCGTCATGCTGAAAATCGCCATCACCCCCACCGACTGCGCCGACCCTCACAAGGAGGCTGCCTTGGTGTGTGCCATCATCTCCGGCGGATGGGACCGCGTGCATCTACGTCATCCCTATGCCTCGCGTGACGAAATGGGGAGGCTGATAGAAGCGATTCCCGAGGAGATGCACCCATGGCTCGTGATTCACGACCATTTCGGGCTTATTGACGATTTCAACCTCGGAGGGCTTCACCTCAACCGCCGCTCCCCCTCGCCCCCCGACGGTTACAGTGGTCCCATCAGCCGATCGTGTCATTCGCTTGAAGAGGCAGAATCGGCCGCAGGCATGACCTATCTGACATTGAGTCCGATTTTCGACAGCATATCCAAGAGCGCCTACGCCTCAGCTTTCACCGGGGAGGAACTGAGCCGGATTGCCGACATCCCGGCGCGTGTCATCGCCCTCGGAGGTGTCACCCCTGAACGTATCGACCTTCTCAGACGTTACAGATTCAGTGGCTTCGCCATGCTTGGCGCCCTGCCGTGGGGCGGAGAGCCGGATGAAATGTCACGCTTTGTCAAACAATTAAACACTATCTGAAATTATGCTCCAGTTCATAACCCATCCTTCCGATAAATATTCAATAGCCGAAGAGGTCCAGATGGTCCTCGAAGGTGGCTGTAAGTGGATTCAACTGCGCCTCAAAGATGCCACAGACGAGGAGTTCCGTCAGACGGCCAAAGAAATCATCCCTCTCTGTCAGGAAAATGAAGCCTTCCTTGTGTTCGACGACCGCGTGGAGCTCGCCATCGAAATGTCGGTCCACGGTGTGCATCTCGGCAAGGATGACATGAATCCGCTCGTCGCGCGCGAAAACATGGGTGCGGAAGCAATCATAGGCTGCACCGCCAATACCGCCGCTGACATCAAGACTCTCAAAGGCTGGGATGTGGACTATGTCGGCCTCGGTCCATTCCGCACCACCTCGACCAAAAAGAATCTTTCGCCTGTCATCGGACTTGAAGGTTACAGCGAAATTGTCAAGGAGACCCGTGCCGCCGACATTCTCCTGCCGATAGTCGCCATCGGAGGCATAACACTCGACGACATCGAAGCTGTCATGCAGACAGGTGTCAACGGTGTCGCCATGAGCGGTGCTATCATCAACGCTACCGACCCGGTCGAATATACCCGCAAAGTTCTCGACGCCCTCCACGAAGCATTTGCCAAACGGAGCGGCAAATAACGTCTCCCTTTTCCATACCACCTAAATCTCCCGCACAGACCGCAAATCAAAGTAACTATGACCGATATTCTCACCATCGGGGGTAAGGACTTTACATCGCGCCTTTTCGTAGGCACCGGCAAGTTCTCCTCCAACCGCCTCATGCTGGACTCAATTCTGGCATCAGGTTCCCAGATGATTACAGTGGCGATGAAGCGTATCGACCTCGAACATGGCGACGAGGACGATATGCTCCGTCACATCAACCGCGACCATGTCCAGTTTCTTCCGAACACCTCGGGAGTCAGGACAGCCGACGAAGCCGTCCTCGCCGCCAATCTTGCACGCGACTGCTTCGGAACCGATTTCATCAAACTTGAAATACACCCAGACCCGAAATATCTCCTCCCCGACCCGGTCGAGACCCTAAAAGCCACAGAAATACTGGCGAAGCAGGGTTTCAAGGTACTCCCCTACATTCAGGCCGACCCCGTACTCTGCAAACGGCTTGAAGAGGTAGGGACCGCAGCAGTCATGCCACTCGGCGCTCCGATAGGCACCAACAAGGGATTGAAAACACGGGATTTCATTGAAATCATCATCCGCGAAAGCCGCGTCCCAGTCGTCATCGACGCAGGACTCGGCGCACCTTCCCATGCAGCCGAAGCAATGGAGATGGGTGCGGATGCCGTCCTTGTCAATACCGCTATCGCCGTTGCCGGCGACCCTGTCGAGATGGCCGTGGCCTTCCGCTTTGCCGTCGAAGCCGGACGCAGAGCCTATCTTGCCGGACTCGGTGACGTATCTGACTCAGCTTCAGCCACAAGTCCGCTCACAGAGTTTCTGAACCTATAATCTAACCTCTGTACATATCCCCGCGTGGAGGAATACGCAAAAGCGTATTCCAGTGATTCCACACCCTTTCACGAACCATATTACCTCATCAGACACTATTCAGAATAAGGCTATATTTAAGTATATCCAATTCAAATCATTATCATATAAATCCTCACAGACATGAAAATTGAAAACATCGACGTAAACTCCTATCCGGGTTCCGAGAAAGTCTACATCGACGGCAAACTCCACCCTGTCAGGGTCGGTATGCGCCGCGTCAACCTGACCCCGACGGTCAAGATAGTCAATGGTGAAAAGCTGACACGCCACAATGAGCCGGTCTATGTCTACGACACCAGTGGTGTCTACACAGACCCTGATGTCACCATCGACATCAATGCCGGACTACCCCGCCTGCGCGAAAGGTGGATTGAGGAGCGCGACGACCTCGAACAACTCCCACATATCACATCGGACTATGGGCGTATGCGTGAGGCAGACAGTTCTCTCGACTCCATCCGCTTCGCCCATCGCTATGCACCGCGCCGTGCTGCCGAAGGACGTGAAATCACACAGATGGCACTTGCCCGCCGAGGTGTCATCACCCCCGAGATGGAGTATGTAGCCATCCGCGAGAACAACAATGCCGAGGCTCTTGGCATCAAGAGCCACATCACGCCTGAATTTGTCCGCGATGAAGTGGCCGCAGGGCGCGCCGTCATTCCCGCCAACATCAATCATCCCGAGGCGGAACCTATGATAATCGGGCGTAACTTCCTCGTCAAGCTGAATACCAACATCGGCAACTCCGCCCTATCGTCGGGTATCAGCGAGGAGGTCAGCAAGGCAGTCTGGAGCTGCTACTGGGGTGGCGACACCCTGATGGACCTCTCGACTGGCGACAACATCCACGAGACACGCGAATGGATCATCCGCAACTGTCCTGTCCCGGTCGGTACAGTCCCGGTCTATCAGGCTCTCGAAAAAGTCAACGGCAAGGTGGAGGATCTGACATGGGAAATCTACCGCGACACACTCATCGAGCAGGCCGAGCAGGGTGTGGACTACTTCACCATCCATGCGGGAGCGCTCCGCGCCCATGCCGATATGGTCGGTGAGCGTCTGACCGGCATAGTGTCGCGCGGCGGTTCAATCATGACACGCTGGGCGGTACTCCACGACTGCGAAAACTTCCTCTACACCCATTTTGATGAAATCTGCGAAATACTTGCCCGCTACGATGTGGCCGTGTCGCTCGGCGACGGTCTGCGCCCCGGTTCAATCCACGATGCCAATGACCGCTCACAATTCCTCGAACTCGATGTACTCGGCGAACTGACCGAAATCGCATGGCGCCACAATGTTCAGGTACTTATCGAAGGTCCCGGCCACGTTCCCATGCACAAGATACGCGAGAACATGGATCGCCAGATTGAGAAGTGTCACGAAGCTCCATTCTATACCCTCGGCCCGCTGACCACTGACATCGCTCCCGGCTATGACCACATCACATCCGCAATCGGCGCGGCACAGATTGCATGGATGGGCACGGCTATGATATGCTACGTCACCCCGAAGGAACACCTTGCCCTCCCGAATCTCGAAGATGTGCGCAACGGCGTGATAACCTATAAGATTGCCGCCCATGCCGCCGACATCGCCAAGGGGCATCCCGGCGCGCAGGTGCGCGACGATGCCATGAGCAAGGCACGCTTTGAATTCCGTTGGAAAGACCAGTTTAATCTTTCACTCGACCCTGCCCGCGCCCGCCAATATTATGTTGAGAGCCACAAGGTGGACGACGACCACTTCTGCACCATGTGCGGCCCCAACTTCTGCGCCATGCGTATCACCCAGCAGCTCGTCGACGACTGTGCCAAGAACTAAGCCATGTTTTCGGACGAACTGAGCAAATATGACTGGGATGAGACAACACGTTTCATCCAGTCACGCACGGCAGCCCATGTCAGGGCAGCCCTGCGCAGGGAGCATCTGAGCGTCGATGACTTCATGGCGCTCATATCTCCGGCAGCCGAACCGTTTCTTGAGGAGATGGCGCGTCTGAGCCACCGCCATACTCTTGAACGTTTCGGTAAAACGATTTCGATGTATATACCGATGTATGTCTCCAATGCCTGTACCAATCATTGTGTCTACTGCGGATTCAACCACAACAATCCGCTGGAACGCATCACTCTGACCATGGATCAGGTGAAGGCTGAATGTGAGGCTATCCGTCGCCTCGGACCCTTCGAGAATCTGCTGATTGTCTCCGGCGAGTTTCCCGCACTCAACGGAGTCGACTATCTCGAACAGGTGCTTCATGTCTGCCGTCCATACTTCAACAATCTCACTATCGAGGTGATGCCGATGAAAACCGAGAGCTACGCCCGATTGGTCGAAAGCGGCCTAAACGGAGTGGTGTGCTTTCAGGAGACCTATAATGCTGCTAACTACAAGAAGTATCATCCCAAGGGGATGAAGTCTATTTTCGACTGGCGTGTCAACGGTTTCGACCGTATGGGTCAGGCAGGTGTCCACAAAATAGGCATGGGTGTGCTGATTGGTCTCGAAGACTGGCGCACCGACCTCACGATGCTTGCGCGTCATCTCCGCTATCTGCGCAAGAACTACTGGCGTACACGTTACAGTGTAAACTTTCCCCGTATGTGTCCCGCCGAAGGAGGCTATCAGCCCAAGGTCGTAATGACCGACCGCGAACTCGCGCAGGTGACCTTTGCCTTCCGACTGTTTGACCACGATGTGGATATCTCCTACTCTACCCGTGAGAATCCCACTTTCAGAGCCAACATGATGAAGCTCGGTGTAACATCGATGAGTGCCGGAAGTAAAACTGAACCGGGGGGTTATGTCTCGACCCCTGACGCACTCGAACAGTTTGAGGTATCCGACCCGCGTTCACCCGAAGCCGTCGCCGCCGACATCCGCCGTCTCGGTTATGAAGCCGTATGGAAGGACTGGGACAAGGTATTCGACTGAATGAACCGAATTAACCGACCTAATCCCATACGCCAATAAAAGCATCTATCCACCAAACTTTTTACATAGCACAATCATTTTATATGTATATAAGAAATCTTAAATAAAACTCACATATAAACTATTTGTATTATGAAGTCATTTGGTAAAGGTCTGTTCTGGTTAGGTTTCATCCTACTGATGGGTGTCGTGATAGCCTATCTTATAATAATGGTTGCCGGAGCCGCGGCACTCGCCGTATGGTCGACAGCGCTGGCGTTCTGCGTCCTCATATTCTTCGGGGGTGTGTTTATGCTCATCGGGCGCTCCTACGAGCGAAAGGGTGAGAAGAAACATCAGATGAAGGAACTCGAATCAATCGAGAAATCCTCAACGTCAGCAGCAACACCTTCGGCTCCCTCTACCGCAGATAACGTATAGGTCAGAGATGTACACCACATAAAATATGCAGAGCGGAACCTATATAGGTTCCGCTCTGCATATTTTATGTGGTGTACTGATTTTTCAGTATCTTTGTTGCGGTTATCTTTAATCATTAGAATCGGAAAATCAAACTTCTAACGACATGGATATTGAGAGTGTCAGGAATTATTGCCTGAGTCTGCCGATGACAACAGAGGACTCAGCCTTCGGCGACGATATAGTGCTGTTCCGCGTGTTCGACAAAATTTTTTGCTGTCTCTCACTTGAAGGAGAAGGCTATCTTGCTGTCAAATGTGAACCTCTGCGCGCGATAGAACTGCGGGAGAGATATGCGGAGATTGAAGGGGCATATCACTGGAATAAAAAATACTGGAATCAGATAAATCTGTTCGGAAATCTTGACGATGACTTCATCCGTAGCCAGATACGCCACAGTTACAGCGAGGTCGTAAAGAAACTGACAAAACGTATCCGCACCGAAAATCCTGCCATAACCGAAATTTATTAAAATAGCGCAAAGGAGTGACCGTGTCAGAGCTTCATGCCGATACCGAACAGAGCGAAATCGTAGACAATAGGATCAGCGGGATTGAAACGACGCAGATGGGCGGTCACCTCATCGACTGAACGGCGGTCATTCGCCTTTCGGGTCAGGAGGCCGAGTTCGCGGGAGATGTCGCCGACATGGACATCCAGCGGTATGAAAAGTTGCGAGGGTTTTATGATGTCCCACACCCCGAGGTCGACGATGCCATCGTTGCGCACAAGCCATCTGAGAGCCATATTGACACGTTTAAGTGCCGTCGTCGACAGATTCTGAGGGAGACAGCGCGACGCAAGGTCGGTTTTTCCCGGGTCGGTTTCAGCCAGCACACGGTTGATTCCCTCCACGAGACGCCACGCAGGAGCCTCGAATGAAGCTATGTCCTCACTCCGCCCGAACTCCTGAAGAGAACCGTGGCGGGCATATATCGCCCGAAGTCCGCGGAGATAATGCTTGAGATGCTGGGTGAAAAACGTGCGGTGGATATTCTGTCCGTCAGGCAGATCTTCGTAGCCCCGCTCCATCATATAGTCGTAAGGGCTGTTGTCCATCAGTGAGAGCAGACGGTCGCAGTCACGGCAGATCATCTTGCGGTTGCCCCATGCGATAGCCGACGTGAGCAGCGATGTTATCTCGATGTCACGCAAATCCTCGAAACGATGCGGAAACTGCACAGGGTCGTCGGCTATGAATGACGGTGAGTTGATTCTCGCCGCCTCCGTGTCAAGCAAATCTTTAAGATCTCTTTCAGTCATTATGCAAAATCTGTCAGATAAAAGTGGACGTACTGTTAGAAAATCACCTCGGTATCGCTGACTGTCAGTGTTGCCGTATCATTGGCGATGTGCTGCACCGGTACAGCCGCCTGCGAGCGGGCTTCGAAAATCGACATTGCCATGTCGACATCGTCGATAAGTGCCTGATCCTGCTTGTCGCGCGACACGATGATACCGTCAGGGTTGATTAAAAGTATACAGGGGATGCTCGAAATGCCGTAGAGGTCTGTCGGGAGGGTCTGACCGTTGATGATACAGGGCCAGTCAAGTCCATGTGACTGGATAGCTTTCAGCGTATTGGCAGGTTCGTCCCAGACGGCTACACCGACCACATTGAGACCTGCGTCCTTATACTTGGCATAAAGTTCCTTGATGACCTTCGTCTGACGGATGCAGGGGCCGCACCAGCTTGCCCAGAAATCGACAAGGGTATATTGGCCGGGCTTGACGTAGTCGCTGAACTTCTGTTCCTTACCGTCGTATGTCACGGTGAAATCCTTGAACCGCTTACCTTCGGAAGTCTCGTCACGCGCAAGGAGAGAATTGCGTATTGACTTGACACGCTTCGATTCTATAAGCGAATTGTCGGCATCCACGGCCGCATCAATCTGTTCGAGGTTCATATCATAGGCAAGCTGGAGAAACCAGTAGAGTCCGAGCGTGTTCCCCTTGTTTTCCTTATATGCCTTTAAAGGGATAGCCTGATATTGCTCCATGATGGCGGAAGCCTTGGATTTCTGTATGGAGTCGTTAAGGTCAATGGAATTGTATTGCTCCATGAGCTGCTTCATGTCGCCTGCATACGAAGTCAGTTTATCGTTCATCGGTGTACCCGAAGGCTCGCCGTCGACCGACACGGTCACCGCACCCTTCTCGACAATGAAACGTGGACCGCGCGCACCATCGACAATCAACCGGCCGATGAACGGAGCGGACGTATGACCTGAGAATCTTGCCACCCCGTTAGTGACAATTGCCGAGTCAATCTTCTCGCCATTGTCCCAGTTGAGAAGATAGGCCATCGTATTGTTGCGGTCAGCTACGACTTCTGCCGTAACGGAATAATTGGACTGCGTTTTAATGTCACAGGCACTCAGAGCCAACATTCCGGCAGAGAGAGCCAAAAGAAAAGCCTTTTTCATTGCGTTAATAGTAATTTGCGTACTGCAAAAATACTGAAAAGACCCTAAAAAGTCAAGATTAGACCAAAACACGACAAGAATTTTAACCTCATTGTAATATCACACATCCTTTCGCCCCCTCCCCCTCTGGAAAAAGCAAAGTAAAAGCGCCCGCCGGAGGGAGCCGGCGGGCGCTGTCAGAGAATCGGAATGTATGTCAGACTTATAGTTTACTTGACAACCACCTTGGAGCTTACGGTGCGGCCTGACGCAAGAGTGTCGACCTTGATAAGGACACCCTTGGTGTCAGAGTTCACGCGGATACCCTGAAGGTTGTAGTAAACGGTGGAGACGACTTCGGCATCAGCATCAATCGAATCAATGGCGGAAGTAGCGCCACCGACCTTGACAGCTTCGCCGAGACCACCCATTTCATTGGCGGCACGGACAGAGTAGACTGCATCGTCGGCACGGCTCTCAGTCACTTCAAACTGAGGTTCGATGGTGAAACCGATGACCTTGCCGTCCTTGCAGACAGCCCAGCATGAAACGTAGTCGCTATTGTCCCATGTGATGAGGCCGTTGGCCATCTCGACGTTGGTGGGAGCAGGAGCCTGTTCGGTAAGGCTTGCGGGATCCCAATCGTCTTCAGCACCCATGACAACTTCGTAGGTAACTGCGTCGGCTTCCTCCTTAGTGAGGACAGGATTGTTCTCGTGGTTATCGCCGAATGTCTTCTTACGCTGGCTGAGGTCAATGACGGTACCGGTAGAAGTCATCGAGTTGTATTCGGCGAAGCGTGCAGGCCAGCCGCCGCTCATTTCATTCCAGCCGATGGCCGAAGGCTTGGCAGTCATCTTGGTATCGATGAAGAGAGCGATGGGTGTACCCTTACCCCAAGGACGGCCGAGAGTATAGTTGCCGTCGATGCCGTCATTCTCGCCTACGATTTCGCAATCCTTGAAGATATAGCCATACTTTCTCGGATTTGAGGGAACAGCGAGGTAACCGCCGCTCGCACACATCTGGAGGGTGACTGCGTTGTAAAAGACGTCACCCTTACCGCAGAGGAAGTCGGTGCGTCCGCGGAGAATACCACCTTCGAAGTAGAAGCGGCCGCTTTCGTTATTGGAAACGTAGGTATCCTGATAAGCCCAGAGGCATACGTCCTTCATGACGGTCTTGTTGGAGTTGTCGTTGAGGACGATGTCACGACCGCGATTGTCACCCATCGAGCTCTTCATGGTGAGGTGCTGGAAATAAGTACCGGTAGCGGTCTTTTCAAGACGAAGCACGTCGCCGTTACCGATGCCTTCAAGAACGTTGGCGGCACCGAAGCCGTTGTCACCCTCAGCACCGGGAACGGTATTGGTGATGACTACACCCTCCATGCTCTCACCGATGAAGGAGATGTTGGGAGCGGAAACGTAGGTGGTGGGATCAGGATAGGTATTGCCGTCGTTACCCTTCTTGGTTGCGGTAGCGCTGGCGGGGATACGATAGTTACCGTCATGGATGAAGATGCGGAAACGCTTGCTCTTGTCGTCGCGTGAGCCGGCGGCTTTGAGGGCGGCTACGAGTTCATCGACGTTGCTTACCTCAGCATCAAAGAGAGCTTTTGCGACAGCGGGACGGGTCTTGGTGGTGAAGTTGACGGTGATGGACTCCTTGATGGTATTGTCGGTAAGGTCCATGACACTGTTGGCAGGGAGAGTGAAGGTGTACTTCGAGCCGTAGGCAAGGTTCTTGTACTGGAAAAGGATGGTCTTGCCGGTCACAGAGGGAGTGAGGGTAAGATCGCCGAGAGTAGCGGTGGTGCCTTCCTTGACCTTGACTTTCTCGTCGAAGGTAAGGACAATCTTACCATTGATGGAAGCGGTGTTCGAACCTTCCTCGGGGACAACGGATACGAGGACAGGAGCAGTGCCGTCGTCAATCAGTTTGGCTGTACCGGTGATGAAGGTTGCGCCGATACAAGCACCGTCGTTGTTTGAAGATGTACCGTCGACATCAGATGTCTTGTCGGCAATCCAACGGAGGTAGACTGTCTTCTGGTTGTTGGCATCAGCAGGGATGTCAAACTCACCGTCGGTCCAGTTCTTGGCACCCTCCATGAAGATAGTACCGATAGTCTTCCAGTTCTCACCGTCGAGCGAGTACTCTACGTTGTACTTCTGGTAAGCATTGTAGTTGTAGACCATAGCGGTGATCACTTTGAGGTCGGTGAAGGCTTCGGCGTTAATCATGGTCTGCCAGTAGTAGTCACCGAGACCTGTCGTACACCAGTTGACACCACCGGGACGACCTTCATAGCCACCCGATGCTGCACTCTTGTCGAGCCATCCGGAGGAAGCACCTTCGGCAGTGCGGAGGACGAGGGCAGCGGCATCATTGTCGGCGGCGGCGAAGTCGGCCACACGACCGTTGTTTCCTGCCTTGACAAAGTCCCATCCGGCGACGAAATCAATGGCTGAATAGCTGGCCACGAGTGAGCGGTCCTCATCCATGACAAATGAAATCTCGCTTGACGACTGGCCGTCGCTCCAGTTAGTGAAGGTCAGGACAGGGTTAGAGCTTGCAGTGAGTGTCACGGTTGTGCCTTCCTCGTACATATTCTTACCGTCGATTACGGTAGGTGCGGGAGAGGGTTCAACCATATAGAGGTTTGCACCACCTTCGACAGCATATTCGAGAGCGAATGTGCGGAGCTGCTCGAAGTTGGCGGTAAGTTCGGTGTTCGCACCGATTTCGTAGGTGAACGAAGTGGCATCCGAAACGACCTTGCCGGAAGCGTCGGTCCAGTTGATGAACTTGTAGCCGAAATTCTTCTCTACGGAAATCTTAATTGGGGATCCGGAGTCGTAGCTATCAGCCTTGGGATAGATGTTGACGACACCTGCACCTTCGGGAGCGGTCACGGCAGAAAGGGTATATTTCTCGACTGCCTCGACTGTACCGTCAATGATACCCTCGATGCGGACATCACTGAAACCACCCTCCTTGGTATTGCCTACACCGATTGATGCAAGGAGTGAGAAGCCGTCGGTTGAGGCGAGGGCTGCCTGCTGCTCGGGAGTGAGTTCGATGACGAAACGGTTGGTGTAGTCCTCGCTGCTGCCGAACTTGTCGTCAGCCTGACTCTTGTTATTGCGGGGAGCGGTGAAAGTTCCGATGGCAATGGCCTCACCTCCGGCTTTCTTGACGCTGACGTTGACACCGCTCTGAGAGTCTGTACCGAAACGTGCGATGTAGGCACTGACCTTGGTCGGGGTGAAGGTCAGACCCTTGGCGGGTTTGAGTGTCCACTCGACGAGATCGCTTGCGCCGTTCTGCGGTTTGAGCTTCACAAAAGTAACGGCCTGACCGTTTTCGTCGACAGCCTGACCTGTACCGGTTCCGGTGGTCTCGGCACCGCCGAGGTCAACGGCAGCAAAGGTGAATGCGTTTGCAGGGTCAATAGTGGCCATATCGTAGCTACCGCTGTTGAACGCCCAGACAACCGATGCGGGAGCGTTGGCGTAGACATCGCTGCCGGCTGACTTGACAACGGGAAGCACCACCTGAATGTAGCGGTAATAGCTACCGTCGCCAATGACGATTTCGACAGTCTCGATGTTGCCGGCACAGGTGAACGAGGGATTGTTTGTACCGTCACCTACTGACTGGCCGTCAACGGTAGTGGTAGTGGTCGGGCTGTAAGTCTCGAATGAAACCATCGCACCCTGACAGGCGGGAGCGACGAATTTCGTGCCGCCGTTCATCTGAGCCCAGTCGTTCCAGTTGGCATTGGCAATCTTGCCACCGTTGTTGGTGTCGAAATCGAGCTTGACATCAATCACCTCGGTGCCAATCTTGGCCTGAGTCACCCAGAGACCGGTGACATTCTGGAAACCGACAGTGGGCGCACCGTTCTGACGCTGGAAATCCCAGCGAAGAGTGAGAGCATCGGTGCGGTCGGCAAGAGATACGGTGTTGTCGACGAAGACTGGGGTCAGGGCGAGAGGAGCCGAAACAGTGACGACCTCCCCTATCTGATAAGTCTTGCTTCCGTCGGTCCATCCGGCGAGAGTCTTGCCGTCGACATACATGGTGAAGTTGGCGGGAATTGTGAATGTCTTGCCGACTTCTACCTTTTCTGAGGTGGGGAGGATACCTGCCTCGGCATAGTCGCCGAATCCGAAAGAAACCTCAACATCCTCGGCGAGGTCTGCGGGATTGACAGCCTCGACAGCGATGTAGGGGGTATAGGAACCTCCTGAGATTGTAAGGGTAGTGGCATCACCTTTGTAGACGGCAGAAGCTACGTTTTCGTCCTTGTTCTGGTGATAGCACTTACCGGTGTTGGTGTTGAATGTGGCAACCGTCTCGCCATCGGCGTTCTTGACGGTGACATCGCCACCCCATGCGCATGAACCCATGGTGACTTTCACAGGACCGTCGACCTTGACGGTTGATGTGAAGTTACCCCAGCCATGCTCGTCGGAATGGTATTTTCCACCGAGGATGATGGCAGCCGATGCATCGTCGGCTCCCATACGGGTCACTGAACCGTCGGCTCCGACGGTCACTCCAAAATTAAGTGATGACTTGTCGGCTTTCTCCTGCTCAGTCAGCAGGTTGCCGTTTGTCAAATCCACTTTGATGTCCTTGAACTCAGCTCGTGCCGACTGGATGCCCAGCAGACAGGCCATGACAAGAACAACGTTCCAGATTCTTTTTGTCATGATTAAGGATTGGTAATAATTGGTATTAAATTTATTGATAATAAAATAAAATATTCGAGACTGTAAGGCTTATTGTAAAAAGGGTATCAAAAAACTGAAAAATTCCTCTTTCGCTAATGCAAATATAGAACATAATTCATTAATTTACAAGCAAATTGCAAAATAAAATTCTTTTCTATCAAAATTTCATATCACTTATCATTAGGAATCGGCAGTAAAATATCGCCATAAAAATAATTCTGTAAAATAAAATTTTATTCTTATATTTGCAATCCAAAAGACCGCCATCAAAATGAGAATATTTACCGAAAAGCCCCTTAAAGATTACGCAATGCGCCATCCTGAAGCCCGGACTGCGATTCAGGACTGGATCAACAAGGTCAATAAAGCGCGATGGAAAACTTTCGCTGACATAAAGCAGACCTTCAACAGTGTCGATTATGTAGGTAACCAACACTATGTATTCAACATTAAAGGTAATGATTATAGATTAGTGGTTGTAGTTCAATTCCGACCTCAGTTTGTCTATATCAGATTTATTGGTACTCACAGAGAATATGACCGCATTGATTGTTCTACTATTTGAAAAAAAGAAAAAATGACAAAGATTGAAAATGAAGCCCAATATGAATGGGCAGTTGCAAGAGTTGAGGAGCTTCTCCCCCTCGTAAATGATGAAACACCTGAAACAGATCCAAATTATATCGAACTCGTTCTTTTATCTAACCTTGTTGCGGATTACTCAGATGAACACTATTCCTTAGGTCAGCCTTCTCTTATTGACATCATCAAACTCCGTATGTATGAGATGGGGCTGACGCAGGCAGCCCTCGCAAAGCTGATAGGCGTGAGTCCTTCAAGAATCTGCGATTTCCTTTCAGGAAAAAGCGAACCTACAATCAAGGTCGGAAGGGAAATCAGCCGGAAGCTCAACATCGACCCCGCCATTGTCCTTGGGGTCTAAAATACAAAAAAGGACTCGCCTTCATTCGTGAAGGCGAGTCCTTTTTATATGTGTCACTGTATGAAAGCAGTGTCTGTGGTTCGTAATTTCAGAGGTGACTTACTTCTTTTACATCATGCCACCCATGCCGCCCATACCGGGAGCGGGCATTGCGGGAGCAGGATTCTCCTCCTTCTTGTCAGCGATGACACATGAAGTAGTGAGGAACATACCTGCGATGGAAGCGGCATTTTCAAGAGCCACACGGGTAACCTTGGCAGGATCGATGACACCTGCGGCAAGAAGATTTTCGTAGGCACCGGTGCGGGCATTGTAGCCAAAATCACCATTGCCGTCCTTGACCTTCTGAACCACTACGGCACCTTCCTCACCGGCGTTGGCAACAATCTGGCGGAGAGGTTCCTCAATGGCACGGAGGACAATGTTGATACCCGTAGTCTCGTCGTCGTTTGCACCCTTGAGGTTTTCAAGAGACTTCACGCAACGGATGTAGGCTACACCGCCACCGGGGACGATACCCTCGGCGATAGCCGCACGGGTTGCAGAAAGAGCATCGTCGACACGATCCTTCTTCTCCTTCATCTCGACCTCGCTGGGAGCGCCGATGTGGAGGACGGCAACACCACCTGCAAGTTTGGCAAGACGTTCCTGAAGTTTCTCGCGGTCATAGTCGCTTGTGGTCTGCTCGATCTGAGCCTTAATCTGAGCGATGCGGGCTGCGATAGCATCCTTGTTGCCTGCACCGTTGACGATAGTGGTGTTCTCCTTGTTGACGGTAATCTTCTCGGCACGGCCAAGCATATCGACGGTAGCGCTCGTGAGCTGCATACCCTTCTCCTCGGAGATGACTACGCCGCCGGTAAGCACTGCGATGTCTTCAAGCATCTCCTTACGGCGGTCACCGAAACCGGGAGCCTTGACAGCACAGACTTTGAGCGAACCGCGGAGACGGTTGACGACGAGGGTTGCGAGAGCTTCCTGATCGACATCCTCAGAGATGATGAGAAGGCCGCGACCCGACTGTGCGGTCTGCTCGAGGACGGGAAGAATATCCTTGATGTTGGAAATTTTCTTGTCGTAGATAAGGATGTAGGGGCTTTCCATCACACACTCCATCTTTTCGGTGTTGGTTACGAAATAGGGTGAGATGTAGCCACGATCAAATTGCATACCCTCGACGATGTCGACGGTAGTTTCAGTACCCTTGGCCTCATCAACGGTGATGACACCTTCCTTCTTGACCTTCTTCATGGCCTCGGCGATAAGACGGCCGATAGCCTCGTCATTGTTGGCAGAGATACGGGCTACGTCCTCGATTTTCTTGAAATCGTCGCCGACCTCCTCGCTCTGTGCCTTGATGCCTTCGACAACAACAGCGACCGCACGGTCAATGCCGCGCTTGATGTCCATCGGGTTAGCACCGGCAGCAACGTTCTTGAGACCTACGTTGATGATGGCCTGAGCGAGAACGGTAGCGGTGGTCGTACCGTCGCCTGCATCGTCACCGGTCTTGGAAGCTACTTCCTTGACAAGCTGTGCGCCCATGTTCTGGAAGGGATCTTCGAGTTCGATTTCACGCGCTACGCTGACACCGTCCTTGGTGATGTGGGGTGCGCCGAATTTTTTCTCGATGATTACATTGCGGCCCTTCGGACCAAGTGTCACCTTCACGGCATCGGCGAGAGCGTCGACACCCTTTTTAAGCTCTTCACGAGCCTTTATATCGAATTTAATTTCTTTTGCCATTTTCTTATTCTGATTTGAATTTTAAATGTCCTGTAATGTGTTTCTTGTTATTTCGTCAAACTGAACGTCAGATTGAATGGACTTATTATTTCTCAAGGATAGCGAGAATGTCGCTCTGACGCATGATGAGATATTTAGTGCCGTCAAGCTCCACTTCCGAGCCTGCATACTTACCGAAAAGTACCTCATCGCCTGCCTTGACAATCATTTCCTCATCCTTGGTTCCATTGCCTGTCGCAACAACTTCGCCACGAAGGGGCTTCTCTTTTGCGGTGTCGGGGATGATGATACCGGCTGCGGTAACTTCTTCAGCGGGAGTGGGACTAATCAACACTCTGTCTGCTAATGGCTTTATATTCATAATTTCTTCAGTTAGTTATATTGATGATTAATATTCCGTTTCGGTTAAGAGTTAAGGATTGGATAGATGTTTCATCCGCTTTGATAATACCGCATAAATCATGCCAAAGAGGAGTGCTGTCAGTCACCACTGACAAATTGGCAATCACGAAAGGCGAAAACGGAAGTCACGGAGCCGCACATAAGCGTGCGACAACGTCCGGAACACCGGCCAATCATACCTTCAACGCCCGCCCGTGAAGGATGGTTCGGTAAATGAGAGTGAAAAAAATGTAATATTCTGCAATCAGAGAGCCGAAGAGATAGCCGCACGCGACTCTTCCATCAACTGCCCGAGGTCATGGCCATCCGTAGATGGGAAGATAGGTTTATGGATTGTCAGGTGGATATGACCGGGGACTGGGAATTTCTTGAAACGAGGAAGTACCTTGAACGCACCATCGATAGTCAGAGGAACCACCGGGAGATTGAACTCCACCGCCAGACGATAGGCCCCGCGCTTGAACGGACGCATCTCGCCCGTCCATGTCCGCGCACCTTCGGGGAAGACCACGAGCGACATTCCGCCGCGCAGGAGCTTCTCAGCCCTTTCCATAGTCTTGCGGGTGGCCGAAGGCGAGGAATTGTCGACAAAAATCTGACGCGCCCAGTGGCAGGCCCATCCGACAAAGGGAATCTTGCGCAGGCTCTGCTTCATCATCCACCGGAAATTATGACCCAGATAGCCGTAGATGGTGAAAATGTCATAAGCACCCTGATGATTTGCCACGAACACATAGCTAACATTGGGATCGATATTCTCGCGCCCGCTGACCGTAACCCTCACAAATGCCAGCCAACAGAAAAGACGTGACCAGAGTATTTCGGGATAGTAGCCCCACCAGCGCCCGAAGCCGAGAGCCGAACCTGTGACCGTAATTACTGCTGTAATGACCGTTGCCACAATCAGCAGAGGACACATCACTAAAATCTGGTAGACACGATAGATGAATAGCATGGGTGAAGAATGGTTAGAAATATCAGATACAAAAATACACATTATTCTCAAAACTTCAAAAAATGTGCAATTTTATCAACAATCCTCAACTATCGCATCAGTTATCACCTTATATTATATATAATAATCATTAACGACTATGAAAACATGACCCATTGTGTGACTCGTAGCCGCCCCGATGATAAGTCAATGATAGCGTCGCCGACCATACGCGGGCTGTTAAAGATTCTTTCAATCGGTTAAAGAAATTTTTCTTTAATTCTTGTAAACACCGAGGATTTGACGTAACTTTGCACTATAAAGCGGGTCACATAATTGATTCGCTTTATCCGACGTCAATTTTATTCCGGTCACTTTCAGTGGCCTCCACCGATAGCTCAATTTCATTATTCCAATCTAATAATTTCTTTAATTTCAATTCCAACTATGTGGTTAACTTGCTCATCTGTAGGAAGGAAGTTCGTGATGGCTCTCACGGGCATTTGCCTTATCCTATTTGTCACGTTTCACTGCTTGATGAATGGTGTCGCACTCTTTTGGCCCTCAGGCTATAATGCAGTCTGCGAATTTCTCGGTGCCAACTGGTATGCCCTCGTAGCATCCATCGGACTCGCCGCGCTTTTCATCATCCACATCTTCTATGCCGTGTGGCTCACCATCCAGAACCGTAAAGCTCGTGGCAATGACCGCTACGCAGTCGTAGCCAAACCCGCTCAGGTTGAATGGGCCTCACAGAATATGCTCGTACTCGGCATCGTGATTCTCGCCTTCCTCGTGGTTCATCTCATCCAGTTCTGGGCAAGAATGCAGCTCGCCGAAATCCTCCACTGTGACTATGTTCACGACGGTCTCGCAGTGCCTCCTGCTGCCGGTACACTTTTCATCCAGATTGCATTCAGCCAAGTATGGACTCCCATTGTCTACATCATCGGCTTCATCGCTCTCTGGTTCCACATGAACCACGGCTTCTGGTCAATGTTCCAGAGCTGCGGCTGGGACAATGACACATGGCTCCCCCGCCTCAAAGCCATCGGCTGCTGGTGGACCACAATCGTCATCGCCCTCTTCATCGCTCAGGCCATCGTCTTCACCGTCCGTGCCAACACCAACAGTTTTGAAAAGGAAGTGATGGAATATGTCCAGTCAAAGAGTCCCGTCTACTCTCTCGACACTGATGCCAACGTAGCTCCCACCTGCTGCGAGAGCGGTTCGACAACAGTCATCATCGCAGAATAACCCCCAAGGGTTTTAATCATTAAAGAATAAAAAATACCAATCAAAAGATATGGCAGATATTAAGAACCTTGAGGGTATGATTGACTCTACCCCCATCATGAAGGATTACGCCGACATCGAATCCTCCAAGCTTCCTGAATATCAGATTGATTCAAAGATTCCCGAAGGTCCCCTCGCACAGAAATGGACCAACTATAAGGCTCATCAGAAGCTCGTCAACCCCGCCAACAAGCGCAACCTCGACGTAATCGTCGTCGGTACGGGTCTTGCAGGTGCATCAGCAGCCTCCACCCTCGGCGAGCTGGGCTTCAATGTCCTCAACTTCTGCATACAGGACTCACCCCGCCGCGCTCACTCAATCGCAGCTCAGGGCGGTATCAATGCAGCCAAGGACTATCAGAACGACGGCGACTCCGTCTATCGTCTTTTCTACGACACAATCAAGGGTGGCGACTTCCGTTCACGCGAGGCCAACGTCTACCGTCTTGCAGAGGTGTCAAACAACATCATCGACCAGTGCGTGGCTCAGGGTGTTCCCTTCGCGCGTGAATACGGCGGCCTCCTCGCCAACCGTTCATTCGGTGGCGCACAGGTTTCGCGTACCTTCTACGCCAAAGGTCAGACCGGCCAGCAGCTCCTCCTCGGCGCCTACGCTTCGCTCAACCGCCAGATCAAGAAAGGCACAGTGAAGTCGTTCAACCGCCGCGAGATGCTTGACGTCGTAATCATCGACGGCCGTGCACGCGGTATCATCGTCCGCAACCTCATCACCGGCGAAATCGAACGCTACGCCGCACACGCCGTCGTACTCGCTACCGGTGGTTACGGCCGTGCCTTCTTCCTTTCGACCAACGCTATGGGCTGCAACGGCTCTGCTGCAATCCAAGCCTTCAAGAAGGGTGCCTATCTCGCCAACCTCGCCTTCACTCAGATCCACCCCACCTGTATCCCCGTCCACGGTGAGGACCAGTCGAAGCTCACCCTTATGAGCGAGTCGCTCCGTAACGACGGCCGCATCTGGGTTCCCAAGAAGAAAGAGGATGCCGAGGCCATCCGCGCCGGCAAGAAGAAACCTACCGATATTCCCGACGAGGATCGTGACTTCTATCTCGAACGCCGCTACCCCGCCTTCGGTAACCTCTGCCCCCGCGACATCGCCAGCCGTGCCGCCAAGGAGCGTTGCGACGCAGGCTATGGTGTCGGAACCGGCAACGCCGTTTATCTCGACTTCAAATATGCCATCAACCGTCTCGGTGAAGATGTCGTGCGCGACCGCTACGGCAACCTCTTCGATATGTATCAGATGATTTCTGACGACAATCCCTACGAGACCCCGATGATGATTTTCCCCGCAAGCCACTACACCATGGGTGGTATCTGGGTTGACTATGAACTCCAGACCTCCATCAAGGGTCTCTTCGCAATCGGCGAATGTAACTTCTCGGACCACGGTGCAAACCGCCTCGGTGCATCAGCCCTCATGCAGGGTCTCGCCGACGGTTACTTCGTGCTTCCCTACACCATGCAGAACTACCTCAGCGACCAGATCAAGGTTCCCCATTTCTCGACCAACTCCAAGGAGTTTGACGAAGCTGAAAAGGGTGTGCGCGACCGCATCGCCAAGCTGATGGCCATCAAGGGTACCAAGTCGCCCGACCAGATCCACAAGCGCCTCGGCCATGTCATGTGGAACTTCGTCGGCATGGGCCGTACCCTCCAAGGTCTTGTGAAGGCACTCAAAGAGCTTGAGGATGTACGCAAGGAATTCTACACCGACCTCCGCATCGTAGGACGCGCTGACGACCTCAACACCGAGCTTGAGAAGGCACTCCGTCTCGAAGACTTCCTCGTCATCGCCAAGATGATGGCCATCGACGCTCTCAACCGCAACGAATCATGCGGCGCACACTTCCGCGAGGAGTATCAGCTCGCCGACGGCGAGGCTGCCCGCAACGACAAGGATTATATGTACGTGTCGTGCTGGAAGTACACCGGTGAGAACGAGAAACCCATCCTCCTCAAGGAGCCCCTCAACTACACAGAGATCAAGGTTCAAACACGCAACTACAAATCATAAGAAAATTTCGAAGACAAATGGAACATACTATAAATGTAAATCTCAAGATTTGGCGTCAACGTGGTCCCAAGGAACCGGGTTCATTCCAGACGTATCGCGTTGAGAACGTCTCTACCGGAAGCTCCTTCCTTGAGATGCTCGATATGCTCAACCAGCAGCTCGTCGACCGCAACGAGGAGCCTGTGGTTTTTGACAGCGACTGTCGTGAAGGCATCTGCGGTATGTGTTCACTCTACATCAACGGTCACCCCCACGGTCCCGTACAGGGCATCACTACCTGCCAGCTCCACATGCGTAAATTCAATAACGAGGACACCATCACCATCGAGCCTTGGCGCTCGGCTGCGTTCCCCGTGGTACGCGACCTCATGGTCAACCGCAACGCATTTGACCAGATTCAGCAGGCAGGCGGCTATGTGTCGTTCAACTGCGGCGGCGCACCTGACGCAAACGACATACCCATCTCGAAGGAAGTGGCCGACGTCGCCATGGACTCTGCTACCTGCATCGGCTGCGGTGCCTGCGTAGCAGCCTGCAAGAACGGTTCCGCCATGCTTTTCGTCAGTGCCAAGGTCAGCCAGTTCGCACTTCTTCCCCAAGGTCAGGTGGAGCGCGCACGCCGCGCACGCGCAATGGTGAAAAAGATGGACGAACTCGGATTCGGCAACTGCACCAATACAGGTGCTTGCTCTGCCGAGTGTCCCAAGAATGTCCCCCTCAGCAACATCGCACGTCTCAACCGCGAATTCATCAAAGCCAAGTTCGCTGACTAAGCACTGACTTGCTGACACACATAATTAATTAAAAATATGACACCGCCGGACAGCCAAACAGCGTCCGGCGGTGTCTGCTTTATGTAGGATTCCGACAATAAGGGTTAATTTGGTTAAATTAATGTTATGGGGGTAGGAATTGTTACAATTTCAGGTGTTATTACAGAAAGTGTTACATTGTAACATTTTTGTAATTATAAAAATTTTATCCTAACAAATTGATTTACATATAAATATCTATATTTGTAACATCTTTGTCACTGATTTAACATATTTTTACATCAAATTTATCTCTCTTTGGATTTTTCATTGTAATTTTGAAGTGTCAAACAAAACAAAGCCCCTCAAAAAGGCGATGATGACAAAAACAACTCAGACAATCTCGATCAAACTCGAAAATATACGTTCAACTCTCTAAAACTTCAAGATTATGGGAACTCAGGAATTTCAGAACAAGCTTATGAGTCTTCAAGGCAACCTTCTCAACTTTGCCCTCATGCTCACTTCAAATCGTGACAACGCTTACGATCTTCTTCAGGATACTACCCTGAAAGCCCTTGACAACGAAAGCAAGTATGTTGACAACACCAACTTCAAAGGATGGGTTTTCACCATCATGCGCAACATCTTCATCAACAACTACCGTCGCGTAGTCCGTTCGGCCACCGTCATTGACCAGACCGAGGACCTCTACCACCTCAATCTCTCGCAGGATTCAGGTCTTGAAACTCCCGAAGGGTCATTCGGCGCCAACGAAATATCCGACGCTATCAACCAGTTCCCCGACGAGTACCGCATCCCCTTCTCGATGCACGTCGCAGGCTACAAGTACAATGAAATCGCTGAGAAGATGAACCTCCCCCTCGGCACCGTCAAGAGCCGCATCTTCTTCGCACGCAAGAAACTTCAGGTGCGCTTCGCCGACTATCGCTAAGCACCCCTCCCCTTCCCCCTGAGCCCGAACGAGATTTAAAATACAGATAAGGCTCGACCGAAATATAACACACACATTTACTACTGCCATTTTTCCGGACCAAGCTCCGGCGTCAACCAAAAGACTATTTTGTAGAGATTTAAATTTTCATGTTTCAACGTTAAAGACTATGGTTTCCGATAGCATTTTAATTTGATAAGGTAAGAAAAGATTGTTTTAAGATTTGATATTACGAAAAACACACAAACCCAGACCATAGATCTTCCGGTCATCGGCACCCCAAGCTGCCGATGACCGGCTCTTTTATTGGAGCCGGAAGTGTAAGGAAGCTCCATCGATCAGCACCGCACACCACTACATCTACGGAATACAACCGACCGACCCCGCATCCTGTTTCCGAAAGGGAAGGGCGAGGTCGGTCGGAGGTATTCTTATGTCAATTGTTATTTCGGTAAGGAGACGGGAACGACGTCCCACCCTATCTTACTTTGAAGCATCCACCTTGTTATAGCGGGCATTCAGACCGTTGATGATGTCACGGGTAATGTCAAGCGACGGATTGAAATAGACACCGGCAGCCTTGAAGAGGATTGCGTCGTAGCCCTTCGAGGCATTGTAGACCTTGATGTAGTTCTCGATCGAGTCGTTGAGCTGAAGCTGCTGCTGACCGAGTTCGTTCTCGGTGTTGCGGCTGAGATTTGCGAGATAGTTCTCGGCATCCTGCTGCATCTTCTGGAGCTTCTGCATATCGGCGTTGTAGCTTGCTTCCGAAAGATAGCCGTTGCTGCGGGCCTTCTGCTCGATGGCGGCAGCGAATTTCTGGATTTCGTTGGCCTTTGCCTGACGTGCGCTCTCAATCTTTGAGACAGCCCTCATTGAAGCCTCCTGAAAATCCTTTGCAAGATTGTAGTGGGTCATCAGTGAGTCTGAGTCGATATAGCGGATGTTCAGGCTTGTTGTGGTCGCGCCATCGGCCGGCACTGCTTGCTGGATCGGAGCGCCTGCTGCGGAGTCGCTTGACGATGAACCGCCGCACGAAGTAGCAGTGAGGGCGAAAAGACTTAAAAGCAGCGTCGATGCTGATATTGCTAACTTGTTCATGTGTTAAAGGTATGAATGTAATATGTAAGATTGGTGATAAATAATTCAAAGTTTCATGGTCAGGATTCGCGGTGGGCGCATCCTATTCCCCGGCGTTTCAGCTCAGGGATGTCGTGGGCATGGCCGGTCGGAAATTTACCCCCTCTGACGAAAAGAACCCTCACTCCCATGATGACCACCGCCACTCCGACAAGAAGGGCTGCTGCGGCTATGGTGAGGAGTGCTATTTTCATCGTCATTTAGGTTTTTCCGATGCAAAAGTAGCAATTTAGTCTAAATTATAGCATCTATCTCAATTTTATTTTATAATTTAGTGGTGCAAATGTGAGATATTTAACACTTGTTTCACACTTGCGCTAATATTTGCTAAAATCTACAGTCTGTGATACTCACGTTTCATTCCGGATTTTAGATTTGTAATGTTCCATCAATTCCTTAAATATTTCTATATGGAAATCAAAGATCTTCAACCGCGCGAGGTTTTCTCGATTTTCGAAGAGATTACCAAAATCCCCCGTCCTTCCAAAAAGGAAGAGAAAATCCGTGAATACCTCCTTGATTTTGCTAAGAAGCACAATCTCACGGCAAAGACCGACAAGGTTGGCAACGTAGTCCTCTCAAAGCCTGCCACCCCCGGCCATGAAAACGCCCCCACAGTCATCCTTCAAGGCCACATGGACATGGTCTGCGAGTCAAATGACAAGAATTTCGACTTTGCCAACAGTCCTATCCCCGCTGTCATCGACGGCGAATGGATCCGCACCGAAGGGACGACCCTCGGAGCTGACAACGGCATCGGTATGGCCGCTGCCCTCGCCGCGCTTACTGACGATTCATACGCCCACGGCCCACTGGAAGCCCTCTTCACTGTCGACGAGGAGACCGGCATGACCGGAGCCTTCGGTCTCGGCAAGGACATGATCACCGGCTCAATCCTCATCAATCTCGACTCAGAGGATGATGCTGAAATCTTTGTCGGCTGCGCCGGTGGTGTAGACACTCAGGCTTTCTTCACCTACAACCGCTCTTTCGCTCCCTCCGACTTCCTTTATTTCAAGATAAATGTCGAAGGTCTCAACGGCGGACACTCAGGCGGCGACATCCACCTCGGACGTGCCAACGCCAACAAGCTCCTCGCCCGCTTCCTCTTCCTCCTCTCGGGCAAACATGAAGTGGTCCTCTCAGAAATCGACGGCGGCAATCTCCGCAACGCCATCCCCCGCGCAGCCCACGCTGTCATCGGCGTACATACCTCGCGCAAAGAGGAAATCCGCGTAGCGCTCAACCACTATATCGCCGACCTCGAAAACGAATATTCCGGCATTGAGCCCAACCTCAAAATCACGATGGAAAGCGTCGATACCCCCGACTTCACCATTGACCAGACTACCTCCATCAACATCATCCGCGCCATCTACGGCGCACCCCACGGCGTAGTCTCCATGAGCCGCGAACTTGAAGGACTCGTCGAAACCTCCACCAACCTCGCCTCTGTCAAGATGGGAGCGGACAACACCATCATCGTGACCACCAGCCAGCGCAGTTCCGTCGAGTCACGCAAGTGGGACATCGCCCGTCAGGTCGAGGCTGTCTTCCTCCTCGGCGGTGCGACAGTGAAGCACGGCGAAGGCTATCCCGGATGGCAGCCCAACCTTGAATCGCCCATCATGAAGATTTCGCGCGACGCTTACAAGGAACTCTACGGCATCACTCCCGCCATCAAAGCTATCCACGCAGGTCTGGAATGTGGACTCTTCCTCACGAAGTATCCCCATCTCGACATGGTGTCCTTCGGCCCGACTCTCCGCGATGTCCACTCACCCTCGGAGCGTATGCACATCCCCGCCGTCGAACGTTTCTGGGGTCAGCTCAAGCGAACCCTTGAAAAGGTTGCAGACCTCAAAAAATAATTTTTTTTGATTTTTGAAGGATTATAATCATCATCACCCCGTGACACCGCGTCCGGCCATCGGAGACAGGGCGCGTTGTCACGGATCTTGATAAACAATCCGCTCACCTCTCGCCTCCCCTCCTCACACTTCCCTCCCCCTGACTCTTTCCCGCGACTTTCAGAGGAAATCCGGCGAAAATACCATTGAAATCAACCTTCCACGCATTTTTAAGCGTCCGTTATCAGGTGTAATGCCGAGCCAATGCAGCGACAGTATGGACTCCCCATGAAACTCCTGACCAAAAAAATCATCAATTATGAGATAGTCATATTCCCCCTTGCGCCGTGTGGCGCATAAGGGAAATCGTTTTCACTAAAATAAATGCTTATGCTAAGACGTTTCGCTCTGCTTGCGCTCGCCGCCATATTTTCGGCCGTTCTGTTATCACAGGAAGACAACAAGTCGACACCCCTGCGCACCGAACCCGATTCGCTCTCCCGGACGCTCGCGGAATGTGAAAAGCTTTTCTCCGACACAATCATCACACTCACGGAGAAAGATTTCCAGGAAGTGGCGCGCCAACTTGGAGTAGAGGTGGCCGCCATCAAAGCAGTTGTCGACATCGAAGCCGGACAATCACATCAGGGCTTCGCCTCACCCGGCAAACCACTGATAAATTTTGATTTGACCATGTTCCGCCGTTTTGCCACACGCAGAGGTGTCAATCTTTCGCGTTACAGTAAATCACACGCCGTGGTCTTCTCTGCCTCGAAAGGATCGCAGACCAGAGCCCACCGCCGTCTCGATGCCGCAATGAGTATCAATCCTCACGCTGCAATCGAAGGTACATTCTGGGGAATGTTTCAGATCGGAGGCTTCAACTGGAAAAAATGTGGAGCCAGCAGTCTTGAAGACTTCGTAGCACGGATGTCGAGCAGCGAGCGCGCACAGCTCGATATGTTCGCCGATTTCATAATCAACGCCGGCCTCCTCAAACCGCTCCGCGAAAAGAACTGGGAAGAGTTTGCCCGGGGCTACAACGGCCCGGGGTATGCACGACGCAACTACCACACCCGTATGGCTCAGGCATACGCACGCCACACGAAAGAGACCAAGACGGGGACAGCAAAAGGATGAACCGGTCAGTACTCGCACTCTTTAACCGCCATTTTAAATTTATAATGAAACGCAACTTAATCTCAATCTTCATGTCGGCGATGGCACTAACCGCCTTCGGATGGGGGCAGAAAGGTCACGATGTGACAGCCTGTATCGCCGAACATCATCTCACTCCCACCACCAAAGCAGCCGTCGATTCAATACTCGAAGGCAAATCAATGATTTACTGGGCCAACTGGCTCGACAATGCCAGCCACACCCCACCCTACGCCTTCACCAAGACATGGCACTACAAGAATGTCGATGAAGGTGAACGCTACGAGGAGGCTCAGGCAAACCCCGCAGGTGATGCCGTCACAGCAATCAAGGCACAGATGGAGACCCTTTCCGACGGTAATGCGTCGCTCGATGAATTGCAATTTGCCATGAAGGTACTCGTCCACGTCATGGGCGACCTCCACATGCCGCTCCACATGGGTCACGCGACTGACCTCGGAGGAAACCGAATCAAGGTGAAATATTTCGGCCGAGATACCAATCTCCACTCGGCATGGGATTCATCCATCCCTGAATCAGCCCATAAATGGAGCTACTCGGAGTGGCAGGACCAGATTGACCGCGCTCCGGCAGAAGTTCAGGCAGAAATCATATCAGGAACCGTCGACGACTGGGCCAAGGAGACAATATCCGTTTCCGACCGTGTCTATCAGTATTTCACTCCCGGCATCAACATATCCTACAACGAAGTGGCTGACTGGACTCCGACTGTCGAAAAACAGTTTCTCAACGGCGGTCTGCGTCTCGCTCACCTCCTGAACACCCTTTTTGACCCCGATTACCGTACATCCACAACCATAAAATAAAAATCAATTACCACTAATAGTAATTGATTTCATCTCCTTATAGGGACGCGCGGAAGCGCGTATGCCGGATGAAATACAGCAGCCTGACGCGTATAGGCTATCACTATTTTCATCCGGCATACGCGCTTCCGCGCGTTCCTACAAGACGTCAATCTAATATCAGTTTATTTCTTCCAGAATGTCGGGGTGAATAGGAGCAGAACGGTGAAAAGTTCAAGACGCCCTATCATCATTATAAGCGCGAGGAGCCATTTCCCGATGTCAGGAACGATTGCATAGGAGCCGCCGTAGCCTGTCACCCCCGCACCAAGACCGGTGTTGCTTATGCAGGAGAAAGCGGAGAAAAACGAGTCGACCAACGGTACTCCGAGCGCCGTCAGGAGCATCCCCCCCACCATTATAATCATCACATAGAGGCAGAGGAAGGCGATCACCTTCGACACGGTTTCGTGTGGAATGACGCGCTTGTTGATGCGGACAGTGAAGATATTGTTGGGATAGATACAGCGGTTGATTTCGTTGCGACAATTTTTCAGTAGGTAAATCATACGGTCAATCTTGGCTCCGCCGCTCGTTGACCCCGCACAGGCTCCGAAAAACATCAGGGCAAAGACGATGGAAAGCACAAATGTACCCCACGATGAAAACGCCGAAACCTCGTAGCCTGTGGAAGTAATTGTCGAGACTATCTGGAAAAGCGGATCAAGCGTCACTGATTTAATCGAATCGGCCTCGCCATGGTAGAATATGGCAATGACGAAAAGGACATAGCAGGCAAGGATGATGCCTACATAACACCTGAACACTTCATTCTGCCATATCGGTTTGAAGTCACCGTGAGCCGCACGATAGAGAAGCACGAAGCTCGTACCGCCGATAAACATGAAGATTGTCATCACAATCTCTATATAGATGGAATTCCAAGCCTCGATACTTGCATCGGCAGTCGAAAAACCGCCTGTGGACATCGTGCTGAACGCATGGCAAATGGCTTCAAAGATGTTCATCGGCCCGAGGAGCAGCAATCCGAAAAGCACAAGCGTCAGGACTATGTAGATAAGCCATAGCCCTTTGGCGGTCTGTGAAATGCGCGGACGCAGCTTGTCGTGGGTAATTCCCGTAACCTCGGCATTGAACATCTGCATTCCGCCGGAGTGATTGAGCATCGGAACCACCGCGAGGGTGAAAAGTATGATACCCATGCCCCCTATCCACTGCATGAGGCTACGCCACATCACGATACCGTGGCTGAGATGGCTGATTGAATCCATGACTGTCGCACCCGTTGTCGTGAACCCCGACATAGCCTCAAAGAAAGCATCGGCGACCGACAGCGGCTGCTTTTCCATGAATATGAACGGTATCATCCCGAATGCCGAGAAGAAAATCCATATCAGAGCCGTCAGCAGGAAGCCTTCACGCTTGCCCATACGCGAATGGCGCGGACGGATACCGAAAGTCATCACCAGTCCGGCCACAAGGGTGACCGCAAGGGTGAGGAGAAAACACATCCAATCCTTTTCGTGGTAGACGAGACAGGTGGCGAGAGGCACGAGGACGAATACACTCTCTATTATCAGAAGCAGACCGATGATACGGAGTATCACCGGAAAATTGATTACTGTTGGATTGTAACGCAGCAGACGGCTCATCTCTGTTTATTTATCTACTTAAAGATTTTTTCGACCTTATGGATAAGGCCGTTGAGCGTGAAGACTACCACACGGTCTCCGGGACGGATGACAGTGTTACCCGACACGAGATAGCCTTTTCCGTCGCGTATGAGCCCTGCGATGGTCATGTCGCGCGACAGACGCAGATCCTTGACCGCCCCACGGGTGATTTTCGAACCCTCTTTGGCAATAATCTCGGCCACTTCCGCATCGGCGAGAGCCATACATTTTGATGTGGATGTATCGCGGTCAAGGAGCATCTGGAAAATCCTTGACGAAGCGAGAAGTTTTTTATTGATGATGGTGCCGATGTTCAGTCCCTCGGCTTCCGAGATAAACTGAAGATTCTCTACCTCGGCTATGGTCTTGACCACTCCAAGCTCCTTGGCGGAAAGACAGGTGAGGATATTGGTCTCACTGCTCTCAGCAAGTGCGATGAAGGCATCCATCTCGGCTATGCCGGCTTCAAGAAGCGCGTCAGTATCACGCGCATCGGCATTTATGATTGTGGCATCAGGACACTTTTCCGACAATTCAAGGCAGCGGTCACGATCCATGTCCATAATTTTGAAATTGAATTCGTCGCCGGCCATCGCGCAGAGACGCACGGCAATGCGGCTGCCACCCATGATGATGACGTTGCGGATTTTCTGCTGCTTCTTGCCGCAGAGCGCGACGAGTGAGTCGACATGGTCACGCGTGGTCATGAAATAGACAATGTCGTTGGCTTCCAGACGGTCGAAACCACCCGGGATGATGGTTTCGTGGTTGCGCTTTATCGCCGCGACGTGGAAGCTGTGTTCGGTCATTCCGAGTTCTTTGAGCTGCATACCTTTCAGAGGAGCATTGTCGCGCAATTTTATGCCTACCAGTATCAGCTCACCGTTATGAAGCTCAAACCAGTGGCGCACCCAGTTGTGGCGCAGAGCTTCGATGATTTCAACGGCGGCGAGATATTCGGGATAAATCATATCGTCCGCGCCGATATGTGTGAAGAAATCCTTGTTGGCAGCGTCCTTGTACTCATAGTTGTCGATACGCGCCACAGTCTTGGTGGCTCCGAGGCTCTTGGCTATCGCACAGGCTATGATGTTGCGGGTCTCGAACGGGGTGACGGCTATGAAAAGGTCGCAATGCTCGACACCAGCCTGACGAAGTCCTGAAAATGAGGTGGGAGACCCCTTCACGGTCAGCAGATTGTAATTGGCATCAAGCATGGCAAGTTTCTCGGCGTCGCTGTCGACCACCGTGATGTCCTGCTCTTCGTTTGAAAGAAGTTTGGCGAGGTGGCTTCCCACCGCGCCCGATCCTGCGATAACAATCCTCATTTGTCTGCTCCGGCTTTTGAAGTATTGACAAGCGACTCTATCGTGCGGTAGATACCATCCGCGTCAAAGCCGCAGATATTTTTGAGTTCCGACGGCTTGCCTTGGGTTATGAAACGGTCGGGGACTCCGAGCCTGTGGACGGGGACTGACGAATTGAGTTCAGTCAACTTCTCAAGTACTGCAGATCCCATTCCCCCCTCGATGACTCCATCTTCAACAGTGATTACAGGGACATTCATCCCTGCGACCTTACGGATGATGTCCATGTCCATCGGTTTAAGGAAAATCATGTCATAATGGCCGACCGTGATACCGAAATCCTTTTCGGCACGCTCGATAGCCTTGGAAGCATCCGAAGCCACAGTGCCGATGGTCAGGACGACCATATCGGTTCCGTCCTTCAATTTCTCACCTTTTCCGACCGGGAGAACGTGCATTTCCTCTTTCATTTCCTCCTCGCCGTTTCCTCTGGGATAGCGTATGGCGAAAGGCCCGTCAAACGACTCGGCGGTCAGCATCAGATGGCGGAGCATATCGAGATTTCGTGGTGCGCTCACTGTCATGCCCGGGATTGCACGGAGATACGAGAGGTCAAACACACCGTGGTGTGTCGCACCGTCCTCCCCGACCAGACCAGCACGGTCAAGGCAGAAGGTGACCGGGAGTCCGGCGATGGCGACATCATGGATAATATGGCTGTAAGCCCTCTGGAGGAAGGAGGAATAGATGGCGACGAAGGGTTTCATCCCCTCTTTTGCCATACCACCGGCAAACGTGACGGCATGACCTTCGGAGATACCGACATCAAAAGTACGGTCGGGAAATTCACGCTCCAATTTATTCATTGACGTGCCTGACGGCATAGCGGCCGTCACACCGACGATTTTAGGATTCTTCTTGGCGAGTTCGACAATAGTTTCACCGAACACGTCCTGATATTTCGGGGGACGCTTCACCGGGTCCTTAATGAGTTTTCCGGTGGCGGGGTCGAACTTCCCGGGAGCATGCCAGCGGGTAGGGTCCTGTTCGGCGGGAGCATACCCCTTGCCTTTGACGGTACGGAGGTGGAGTATGCGCGGACCGGTGAAATCCTTGATTTCGTTAAGGACATTGATGACCGTCGGGAGGTCGTGGCCGTCAAAGGGACCGAAATAACGTATGTTCAGTCCCTCAAAAATGTTCTGCTCCTTCGTTATCAGCGATTTCAGGCTGTTGTTGAATCGCATGATCATCCCCTTACCCTTGTCGGTGACAAGATGATGACGGCGAAGGAAGCGTGAAAACTTGTAACGGAAATTGTTGTAGGTCTTCGATGTTGTGAGGTGTGCCAGATACGAATTCAGTGAGCCGACATTACGGTCAATCGACATATCGTTGTCGTTGAGAATGATGAGCAGGTTCGAATTGGCATTGGCGGCATTGTTGAGCCCCTCGAAGGCGAGTCCGCCGCTGATGGAGGCGTCACCGATGACGGCAACGACGTTGCGCTGTGGGCTTTCCTTCTGCAAGGCACTTGCGACGGTCATTCCGAGAGCTGCCGAGATGGAGTTGGAGGCATGACCGGCGGTAAAGGTGTCATATTCGCTCTCTTTCGGCGAGGGGAAGCCGCTCAGACCGCCCAACGTCCTATTGGTGTCAAAATTGTCGCGCCGTCCGGTAAGTATCTTGTGACCGTAAGCCTGATGGCCTACGTCCCAGACAATACGGTCATACGGAGTGTTGAACACATAGTGGAGAGCCACCGTCAGTTCGACAGCGCCCATACTCGAAGCGAAATGTCCCGGGTGGGTTGAGAGTGAGTCTATAAGAAACGAGCGCAGCTCACTGCACACCTGCGGGAGGTCCTGCATCGGTAGTTTGCGCAAATCGGCCGGGGAATCGATGCGCGACAGAAAAGGATACTTATCGGCCTTCGTTTCTTTTTCCATTCTTGATATATTTCTTATAAAGTGGCACCCACACGACAATTCCGGACGCGACGATGACGAAAGCGACCCAGAGGGTAAAGGGCTGCGAGGCCACTACCATGTAACACAGCAGCAGCCATAGCACAGCGATGAATCCGAAACGTATCTTAGTGGATGTATCCATAAAAATCCCTGAGAGAGTTGGAGGAGAACGGGAATCAGTAACCGGTGTAACTGTGGGGAGAGAGCTTTTTGAGCTCAGTCTTTACATCGTCCGAGACTTCCAGTGTGTCAATGAAAGCCGAGATGCTTTCGGCTGTCACAGCCTCGTTCTTGCGGGTGAGGGCTTTGAGTGTCTCGTAGGGCTTCGGATAACCCTCACGGCGCAGCACGGTCTGTATAGCTTCGGCCACCACACTCCATGTGTTGTCAAGGTCAGCATCAATTGCCTGACGGTTGAGCAGGAGTTTGCCGAGTCCCTTCATGGTCGATGCTATCGCAATCATCGTATGGGCGAGAGGCACACCGATGTTGCGGAGTACGGTAGAGTCTGTGAGGTCGCGCTGGAGACGTGAGACTGGAAGTTTGGTAGCGAGATGGCCGAACACGGCGTTGGCGATACCGATGTTACCTTCCGAATTTTCAAAGTCGATGGGGTTGACCTTGTGGGGCATTGCGGACGAACCGACCTCTCCTGTCTTGATTTTCTGCTTGAAATACTCCATCGAGATATACATCCACATATCGCGGTCGAGGTCAAGGATGATGTTGTTGATGCGGGCAAGGGCATCGAACAGCGCGGCAAGATTGTCGTAGTTAGAAATCTGTGTGGTGTATTCCTCACGCTCGATACCGAGTTTCTCTGAAAGGAACTTCGCGCCGAACGCACGCCAGTCAATCGAGGGGAAGGCGCAGAGATGAGCATTGAAATTGCCTGTCGCACCGCCGAATTTACCTGAAATCTCAACGGCATCAAGCGCGGCAAGCTGACGGCGCAGACGATAGCTGAACACCCGGATTTCTTTGCCGAGGCGTGTGGGCGATGCGGGCTGACCGTGGGTTTTTGCAAGCATAGGAATGTCATACCACTCGTCGGCACGCGCTTCAAGATGCTGGATAAGTTCTACGATGCGGGGACGGTAGACATCCTTCAACGCATCGGCGACCGACATGGGGACAGACGTATTGTTGATGTCCTGTGAAGTCAGACCGAAATGGATATATTCCTTGTACTTGTCGATGCCAAGCGCGTCGAACCGCTCTTTGAGGAAGTATTCGACTGCTTTAACATCATGGTTGGTGACACTTTCAATCTCCTTTACCTTGGCAGCATCCTCTACGGTAAAATGTTCGTAAATCTCACGCAACTTACCGAAAAGCTCCGTCGGAAAATCAGCGAGAGCCGGGAGCGGAAGCTCACAAAGCGCGATAAAATACTCTACTTCTACCTTTACGCGGTAACGGATAAGCGCAAATTCTGAAAAATATTCGTCAAGACTTTCACACTTTCCACGATAGCGTCCGTCCACCGGGGAGATGGCTGTCAGTTCAGTAAGTTTCATGTCAATCTTTTTGATTGGTATTATTTAATGATAGATGATGCAAAATTACAAAAAAACACCCACATATCCTACCTACCGCCCAAAATTCATCACTCTCTCCAATAATAGACCACTCCCGGCCTACCCTATCCCGGCGAAGACGTCGGCAGATTTCCCCGGAAGTAGACCTATATCCTATGTGGTTTATGGATTTGATTTCTATCCAGAAGCGGGATTTATATGGAATCCATGCCGGATGGCATATAAGTCTGGGAAAGGCATGGATATAAAAAAGCCGAAGCCCGATGCGCTTTCGCGCTCAGGCTTCGGTCGGTTTAGAGGGGGCGGTGATCTACTTTCCCACTTTCGCAGTATCATCGACGTGGTGAGGTTTAACTTCTCT
>JAAVCM010000014.1 GCA_014802345.1 Bacteroides sp. | reverse complement strand
TCATTTACCATCGGGGCTATCATACGCACACATATTCCCAAAGCTCCTATAAAGATGATTGCCTCTACTGCATGGTGATCAACTGAAGAGAACGTTCTTTGGTCGATAAGTAAGTAATCGGACTTTTCTTTCCGTATAATCTCACCTAACTTAAGTCCGGCATCATTTATATATACTATGTATTTCATTTTGCTTTCAGTATTGTTATCGGGTTATGATCATCCAAAATCAGTATGTGCTCAGCTTCAATGACTCCACCATAGGCTTCCACTGCCTTACGGAATAAATTGCAACTTTCCGCACTGACAGAGTTAAAGACAANTACGCCACCTTTGTTTAAAACCTTATATATGCGACCGACCATCTCATCAAGTNGTCCGCCATGTCCACCTATGAACACTGCNTCCGGAGAGGGATAGCGACTTAGATCACAGTTCATAAAGTCTCCGATCACTCCGGTTATACCCGGTGCTCCAAATTTGCGACAGTTCTCAATCAGAAGTNCNCTTGATTCTTCCCGACGTTCAAACGCCACCACTTCAAGCGAAGGAAACTGAAGTTTGGCCTCTATCGAAACAGATCCGGTGCAGAAACCAANGTCCCAAAGAGTGTGNCNNNCATAAAGNTCNAGCATNGANAGNGNNAGNANTCNNACNGGCATCTTNGTGATCATATTCTTTCTTCCCTCAAGGTGGTAAAATTCCGTCTCGGGAATACCGAAATANCTCTTTCTGGAATAAGTCTTGGTAAGAATCACGCAATTGGGATTAGAAAAGATTTCACCTGAAGCCTCTTCGAGAGAAAGAGACCTGACAAGTTCTTCATTTTCATTCCCAAGATTCTCGCCAACTGTCATNGTATAATTGTCGTATCCGTATTCAAGCAATCTTCCGGCNATNTCCGNAGGNCCCTTTTTATGGTCGGTCAACACGCCTATAAGGGGACATTGACCAATGATAGCGGTGTCGAGTCCTTTCCATGGTCTGCCGGTCACCGACACGTTCACCATATCTGCATAAGGAAGGAGCATCCGATGAGCAAGAGTCTGAAGAGAATTGAATGCCGGGTAGACCTTCACCAAGCTATCAGNAAATTTCCGTCGGAGTGTAGCGGCAAATCCGAAAAACAATGGGTCGCCGGAAGCAAATATAACTATCCTGTCATNTCCTGCATATTCTGNCCATACATTATCNAACGGAACGACAATGTCAATCCATCTACAGCCGGAGGGTAACATATCCTTGACAATCTCATGATGTCGCCTGCCGCCGGAAAATATATGGGCAGTGGCAATGATTTCCTTCACTGCGGGAGAAAACCACTGACTGCGACTATCGGACAATCCGATTACAAAAAACTGCTTCTCAGACATCTCTTCCAGGTCTTAATTGCTCCGCATCAGGCCAGCAAAGNATTGAGTTTACAAGTGTGGCGGCAAGATTGCTCCCACCTTTCCTGCCTTCAACTATTATCTTCGGAATATCCTTGAATGGCTTNANCATGTGCTTGCTCTCACATACATGTACAAAACCGACCGGTGCTGCTATTATACCGCAAGGATNGGCTTTTCCCATCCTTATTAATGAACATAGTTCCATTAATGCGGTTGGAGCATTGCCGAAAACGTAAAGCGCATCAGGGTGTTGGGAAACCGCCACTCNAATACCGGCTTGCGTTCGCGTGATATTTGCTTTTTTTGTAAGTTCAATAGCATCCGGATCTGAAAGATAGCATTTCACTGCTATTCCAAGACGCTCCAAAGCTCCTTTCCTTATCCCGGATGCCGCCATAGTCACATCCGTTATAATGGTTCGGACTCTTCCTGATGACAAGGCATCATAAATACGCTCAACTGTGCCNTCATCGACTTTCACTATATTCTCCATCTCGAAATCAGCCGTGGTATGAATAGCGTGCAGAAGAGGCCATTTCCTGCCAAGAGGAAGATTTGGATTTTTGAGTTCCCGCTCGATTGTCCGGAAACTCTTAATCATTATCGACTGTCCCAATCCGGCNATGTCCTTTGATTCTGAAACGTAATACCCTCTTGGTGTCACTATATGTTCTTCAAACGTATAGGTCTGTGAATTACCTATTACGACTACCGTAAACATATCAATGTCTTCCNGATCAAAAGCCTGCAGTGTGGTTATTGTCACCTTTTGACCCTCCCTTCCGGCTTGACGTACATATCCGACCGGAGTCTCNGAATTCCTGAACTCAAGAAACAACTCTTTCATTCTATATAGTTCCCAATATCGTCCATGACTCTTTGGGTTATAGACAGCAGTGACAAAATCTGCTTCGGCTGCTGCTTTGATACGTTTTTCTATAATATCCCATGGTGTCATCAAGTCGCTGAGCGAGATGACACAAAAATCGTGGCCTACCGGTGCGCCAAGCAATGAAGCCGCTTTCTGGAAAGCGCTTATACCCGGTACGACCTCTACTTCGATGTCGGCGCCACGTTCTTTCAACGTCTCATATACCAGCGGAGCCATACCATAGATTCCGGCATCTCCGGAACTTATGACTGTAACATCCTTACCGCTNTCCGCTATTTCAAAGGCTTTCATGATGCGGTCCTGCTCCTGACGCATTCCATTCTGCAAGATTTCTGTATCAGCNCCTATCAAGGATTCTATAAAAGGGATNTAATAATTATAACCGACAATAATTTTGCTGTTGCTGATTACCGCCTTTGCTTTTGATGTCATGTCGTCAAGACCTCCGGGACCAAGTCCTATGACTGATATTTTAGCTTTCATTTACCGAACTCATTGGTTGAATTAAAATCCTAAACATTAATAAAGAAAAGATATGGCGTCGCATCCAAAAGATATATTCTTCATCANCAATCACATTATCTACAATCGAATAGTGTGTCGACCGCTTCAAGAAGAGAGTCGATATCCGNATATGTNTCCCCGTTCAGACGAATTTCCGAATCATCCACATNGATAATGTTTTCGTTTTNCTCATGTGTCACGGCAACGCCATGACGGGCGAGAGCTTTNCTTATCATATNAGCGACAGGACCATTGCCTTCGAGAGTAATCATTTGGGTCAGTCTATGCTCAATCTTGAAAAGTCCGCTCTCGATATCGAAAGATACACCTTCTCTGTGAAAATACTTGGTCATTTCTCCCTTCAGAGCAAGATCCTCGGGAGTTCCCATGGTCACCCCATGCGGTTTNTCAAGCAGCCACACTTTATCTGCGATCTGAAGCGCGAGTTCAAGATCGTGTGTGGAAAGAAAAACCGTCTTGTCTCTTTCACGCGAAAGAGTCTGAAGCAACTGCATTATCTCCACCTTGCTTGGATAATCGAGGAATGCTGTTGGCTCATCAAGGAAAATCACAGGTGTCTCTTGGGCAAGAGCTTTGGCAATCATAACTTTTTGGCGTTCACCATCGCTTAAAGTCTGCACCATCCTGCCGCGTAGTGGTTCGATTCCGACAAGAGAGATTGCCTCTCTCACAACCATTCTGTCATAATCAGACATACGACCCNAGAAACCGGTATAGGGACTGCGCCCCATCCCCACAAGTTCATTAACGGACATATTATTGACAGTCAGCCTTTCAGTAAGTACGACACCAATCACCGTGGCTAACTCTAATTCAGAGTAGGAAGATAGTGGTCTTCCATGGATAAGAATCTCGCCTTTCAAGGGTGGTAGAAATGCTGTGAGAGTCTTAAGCAGCGTTGACTTTCCGGAGCCGTTTGGNCCTAAAAGACAGGTGAGCTCTCTTGANTACAGCGAGGCATTGATATCACGTGTGATAACCGTTGTATTCTTTCTATCAGAATAACCTGTTTCAAGATNTTTGACCCTTATGGTTTCATTCTTCTTCATCACATATTGTTTTTTTGTCTTTTGAACAACACCCACATTACCACAGGAGCTCCGACAAGAGCCGTGACCGAATTGACAGGAAGTGCGCCCTCGAAACCCGGCATTCTCGCTATAAGGTTACACAGTAATGCTAATGATGCACCACCCAACAATGAAGCCGGAAGAATGACCGCATGGTTAGATGTGTGGAAAAGTCCACGGCATATATGGGGTACGGCAAGCCCAAGGAAAACAACCGGCCCGCAGTAAGCCGTCACAATAGCGACAAGGATTCCTGAACAGCCAATTACCGACAGTCTCGCTCTTTTTATGTTCAACCCGAGATTCTTTGCATAGGAGTCGCCTAAAAGGAGAAGATTGAGGGTCTTGATCAAGAAAAAAGAAACGGGAAGAAGAAGGAGCATCAATATTATGAATACAGATGTCTGACCTCCTGATACTCTTGAAAAACTTCCAAGGCCCCATATCACGTATGCCCTGATATCTTCCTCCGCACTGAAGAATTTAAGCACCCCGATTATTGCGTTGGCGATGTACCCGATCATCACACCCATTATGAGAAGAGTGACGTTGCCTCTTACTTTCTGAGCGACAAAAGCTATTAGCGCCATGATGAGCAAAGAACCGATAATGGCCGACAGTGTAATCGTGACTTCTCCTATCACACCAAGTTTGCTGAGAGCGACGCCACCGATGCTACCGGAAAGTAGAACTACACATGCCACGCCAAGACTTGCGCCAGAGCTGATGCCCAGCACTGAAGGACCGGCAAGCGGATTACGGAATACAGTCTGCATCAGCAGGCCGCTGACAGCAAGTCCGGCTCCGGCCATCATAGCCGTAAGTGATTGAGGCAACCTTGATTTCAGTATAATGTTACGCCATATCATATTGCCGTCATCGCGCCCTAAAAGAATCCCTATTACATCATCGACAGGGATATGGACCGAACCTAAAAGAAGATTCAGTATGAAGAATCCGGCGATTGAGATTCCCAACAACCCCATAAGGATAATAGTGCTGCTTCTGCTCATTTTAAAATATGGTAATATTCAGGTTTGTGCTCAGGCAATATTTCAGGATGGAATACATGGATAAAATCCGACAAAACAACTTCCGGTTCTACCGGCATGCGCTCATAGAACGGCACATCTTTTATATTACAATATATGACACCATGATTTTTCCACGCATCGAAATCAGTATAACGGTTGTCCTGTTCTTTCAATACGTTGTAACCGTAGTCGCCGTCAAAACTATTTACAATCCTCCAGTAATCAGCATGCGCGGCATTTGTATAGACTGTCTCATAGTCGAGGGTGACACCTCCCGACTCCTCATTGTCTTTCAAAAAATAATCTCCACCCGCATCCCTGAACAACTGAGCAAGGAAACTTTGTCCTCCGACTGCATACCAGTTTCCTCCACGCATTTCACCGCTGAACACAGTGGGACGCCTCCTGACGGTATCCACCATAGCTTTTAGCCTGTTATAGCGCCTCTCAATTCCTTCGAATGTTGAATTGGCAAGAGCAGTGTTGCCTGTAAGGAGTCCGACAACCTTAATCCACTCAGCCTGTCCCAACGGAGTCAATTCTTTATATCCAAGATGGGGTATCATCGGTATGTCTACATTCCGAATAGCGTCATAGCCTCCCCGCTTGAAAGGAGAGATAAAAATAACATCGGGATTGATTGCCATTATCACTTCGTTGTCAAAATTCCCTTCTATCCCTATTTTATGAGTCTTTCCATCTTTCAACTGCCGATTCATAATCTCATTATGGAGATGGCGAGTGCTTGTGATACCCACCACTTTTTCCGGAATTCCGAGTTTCAGGAAGTTTGACAACTGAAGTGAAGTCATACAGATTGCTGTCTCGACCGGGATATTCAGTCGAGTATAGCCGGAGGGTATATCTCCATTATACTCCTTGTCTACAAGAGCAAAATGAAACTGCTCGGCTTCCTTATTCTCAGGGTCATTGATATCAAGAAGCGCAATGTCATCACCATAGCTTACATTAAAGCCTTTGGCATAGTGAGGAACGACAATAGAGGTGGAATCCGTTTCGTTGCCAATCATGGAATTCAAGTCTGTATTATTCCGGCGGCTTCCACATGAGTACATAAGTGGCAGCAATACAGACAGTAGCAAATGTATAAGTTTTCGCATTGCCTTTAAATTTTATTCAGGTAAAGAATTAAAAGCCCTGGAGTCATCACGACTCCGGAAGCTATCGGCAGAAAAAGAATGTTATATATCTTGCGGTTATTAAATCAGTGGATTTTTAGGTCTGAGTTTACGTTTAATATACCTCCATCCGAGGATAGCTGAGGTAAGACAGAACACGATACCTGTAATACAGAGAATCCAGAGGGTCATATACCATGCTCCCGGATGGCCGGCAAAGACCCGTAGGTTGAGGTAATGCAGCCCGCTGAAGAGAATTTTCCGTGTCCTGCGGTTGTCGTTGTAGAACGTTACATCGCCGTCAGATGGATCTATATATAGCACCGGACTGCCGGGATAGTCGAGTCGGACGCGATACACAGGTAGGGGAGGGTCGCTTTTGATACCGTAATACAGATTGTCGGGTTCGTTAATTGTCTCGATCGTCATAGTGATGTCTTCGCCAAACAGATGGGATACGCAATCTTCAACTGTCTGTCGGGGAATATCGAGAGGACGCAGCTCGCTTGAGGATGCATCAAATATGAGATAGGAGTCGGGGGTTGATACTTCGATGGTCGGAATTGATCCGATACGACCGTAGTTCACTATCCGGGCATCAGGGTAGGCATTAAGCACTGTTGCATAATCGAGTTTATACTTATCTGCATCTGTCATTCCCCTGCCCCATAGCTTAGATGACGACACGTATTCCGGACCCTCAAACGGCACCAACCATGATGGAACTTTCTGAAGGGCAAAAAGTCCGCTTATGCTCCAGGAGATAAGAGGGAGCGCGAAAATTAGGCCGAGTGTGAAATGAAGTCGCATCAGCCGGCCTCGCAATGGGTTACACCAGCGGCCTGTGTGCCGTCGGGTCTTAACCCAGAGGAAGATAGCGATATAGAGTCCGGAGAGAGAAGCGATAAGACAGATGGCCGCCCCCGTATGAAGCCACATCTTCCAGCGATCCACATCGGCTCTCAGAGACGGAAAATATAACTTATGAGGGATGGCGCCTACCCACGACCAGAATCTTGACCGGAGAGTAGTGAACTGCAGTGGCTCCGCCGAGCGCGAGGCCACATACAGTTCGCTTTTATTCTTATCGCCGTAATGGAACTTATAGATCGGGAGTTCACCGATATAACGCGAATACATTATCCATTGGTCACGTTCTGTGAGGGTATCCACACGCACTATTGGAGCATCCAGCCATCTCGATGCCGTTTGGAGGGCGTCGGCATAGGTGGCCGGGCCGACAGGCTTACCCTCGGGTGTACAGACGACCGCTGTATCAGCAGTTGACCAACTCACGATTGTCCTTGCTCCCGACGACGAGATGCTGAGCGACCGCAGGCCGGAAGGAAGCGAGTCGGTAAATACCAGTCTTTCAGGCAGCGAATCGGAGATACTCATCGCGCGACTTCTGTCAAGTCGTGGAAAACTGTGATAGAGAAGCACGAGACCCGTGAAAAACCACATGCAGAAAAAAATGGCGATGAATGTTCCTGTGACCCGATGTAGGGTAAATGTGGCCCGGTTTAATGGATTCATATCGATGAATTTACGGAGTTTTTATTTGGTATCGGCACAATAGGTTATGCGGTCGAAACCGAAACCCTCCTGAATCTGTGATCCCTTGGTCATTTTCTGACTGCGAATGTCGTAGACATAAATGGTAGGAAGGTCTGCTTTGGGATTTGTGCCGATATATACCTTGCCGTTAAGCACAAACGAACGCTGAGCGAAATTGCCCTGCGAGTATGGCAGATGCTGACCGTCGTAGGTAAATTCCACGGATTGGTCGGTGGGAATATCGAGCACACAATAATATACGTTGTAATTGTTGCCCCAACCCTGATTCTTGTCGTTAGGATCGATCACAACTCCGCAATACTCCGGATCCATGACCGAGAGGACGAGTTTATCATAACCCATATAGTCGATCGTAAGAATCTTGCCTCGGTCGGGAGTGCCGGACGGATTGGTGCGGAATCCTTCATAGGAATCATCGAAATCCATCTGGTCCTTGTTGATGCGAAGAATGCGCCCGTACTGCTGGGTAGTTGTATTGAAGCCATCCATGTGGAAATTGGCTGCTATGTAGAGATTATCATTGTTATCGAAGGCCATTTTGTTCTGGAGCAGCTCGCCATACGATGTTCCGGCCATCACGACATCTTTTGTCTCATGGGCAATGTTGTCGATCTCCATGGTCGAGGCATCTATGAAAGCGGCGTAGAAACCGTCAAAGGCAAATGCTGATCGGGCGTAGAAGTAGATCAGCTTGTTATCGCTCTTGCGGTAGCCGAGCAATCCGGATGTGGTCAGAGCACTTATCCCGCTCAGCGTTGTAAGGTCATATTCACCTTCCGCTATGATGGTCATATTCTCGGTGTCGAGCTTGGTCCAGAGCGCTTTTGTTTTTGGCCCGTCTGAGCTCATTATGACCAGCGTCTTGTCGTCGATCCAGGCATGACAGTAGCGGTAAGTGCGGTAGGTGTTTTTTTCGAAGGGACGACGGGCTACAGTTTCTATGCCGGCATTTGTGATGCGGTACTTACCGAAGCAATCGCCCGTGGGAGGTATCTCGTAGTAGTAACCGCCTTTGGATATGATTTCCTGGTCAAGTTTCCCGGTTATGTCGCATCCTGAGTTGACGAATGAGATGACGGAGGGATCTTCGAGCGAGTTCACGTTTTTCACAAGATAGGCCGTTCCATTACTGGTGCCGGCCGTCACCCACACGTCGAAATGCACATTCTTGATATCTTCGCCACCGATATCTTCGGGCTCGTCGGCATCGTTCGAACACGATGTCATGGGAGCTATAGCCATAAGTGTGGCTACCGCAATCCCTACATGTCTGAATAGTTTCATGATCTAAGCAGATTTGTTGTTAAGGTTTATATATGTTTGGATGATCACTCAAGAAACAGGCGGAATTTTACCATGAAGGATCGTCCCGGCTTCTGCAACTTGTAATTGTCGTATAGGGTGGCGTTAAACAGATTATTTATTTCCCCGGTTACGTTGAACCGCTCATGAGACCACGAGTAGGTGAGATAGATGCTGTGTTCGCACTGTGTGGGAATCTTTGACTTTGATGACAGACTGCCATACCCTTCCCATGTCAGGAAAAACCAATGGACATATTGGAAGATATATCCTGTCCTGAGTCGGTCGGTAGGATTGAAAAGTTTTCGGTGAATGAACGTAAATTCGGTATTCCCATATAGCCATGGTCGGTTAGGGATACGGTTATTATATGTCACGGATGGTTTTCCGTCCGATCTGACCGGATTCTTGTCACGGCTTACGGAATAACTCCAGTTAGATGTCAGATGGAATCTGTCAGCATAGTGGTAGCCCACCTCTCCTTCCAATCCTCTCACCGACACCCGCGAGATGTTGCTGTAGACAGAGAGGCCGGTATTCTCGTTGGTGATCAAGTGGATCATATCATGTACTCGCCTCAGATATCCGCTGAGTTCGTAGTAGAATGTGTGGCCGCCTCCAGGATTGATGTTCCCGAAAAATCCAAGGTTTAAGTTAAGTGAATTTTCCGGACGGAGAGAGAGGTTGGGAGAAACCGTGCTTCCGTTTCCGAGCATTTCCCTTGAAAGGGGCAGACGGACCGCTTTCTCAACCGATGCCTTCATCTGGGCGCTCTCGATAAGATTGAACCGCGACCCGATTCCGTAGCCCCAGAACGACTGGGTTGTTGTTTTGACGGGATCGCCTGACCAGTTGGCACTCATCTGCTTGATAACCAATTGCTCTATATAGGATTTCACAAACGCTGTATTCTGCAGGCGCCCATCGAGAAGAGCCTGACTATACGATAGCCCGGTGATATGTTTTGTCAGCACATCTTGGGATGGATCATACTCGGTGTCCACATCATCGTAGCGACGGTTTCCTGTCCGGTTAAGTGAATAATTGAAATTGAGAGTGTGGATCTCCGCAATCGAGTAGTCGATATTCGCTCTTGCCAATGTAAGAGGTCTGATATAATGGCGTATAGAGCGGCTACCTCCGGTTATTTCATTTCGCTGTGTCGGTATCCAGTTACCGTTCCAGTCATATTTGCGGAACACGGTGTCTACGGTCACCGATCGGTCCCATGTATGCGAGGCCGACAGATTGACACTCATTCCATGGGTAAGGAAATTATCCTGAGCGTAAATAGCCCCGAAACTCCATGCATGACTCTTTCGCCGTGGCGTTCCATACACAATAGCTTGGACGGAGCCTGTCTGAATCTCTTTATCGACGTTTGAATAAGAGGCATTAAAAAATAAGCGCTTCGCCCAGGGCTTATTTTCTACCCCTATATCAATCAGTCCCTGAATGGAACGATAAGCGTCGTGAAAGCGTCGGCGGTCAGTTGTCACGTAGCTGTCTGCCTCCTTGTCCCAGACCTCAACGCCCTTCATCAAATAGTCATTTTTGGAATAACTTAAGTCAATAGAAGGACGTATGAGCAGGCCGGTACGTTTTTCAGCTATCTGACCCGTAAGATTTGCCTTGGCAGTGCCGAACGAACCAGCACTGACCGATGCGTCAAGATAATTACGTTTTAATTTACGGGTTATGATATTTATTGCTCCCCCCATAGCATCAGTACCTAAAAACGATGGCACCACACCTTTATATATATCAATACGTTCAACCTGATTGAGCGGAAGGTTTTCAAGAGAAATATCGGAGCCTAGCGCTTCCATGGCAACTCCATCTATAAAATAGCGTATCGCGCTACCGCTCAATCCATTGAGGCTCACATCGAAGTCTGAGCCGAGACCACCCGTCGTTCGGATCCGCACTCCGGCCGTACGTCCCACAAGGTCCGAAAGATTTGCCGACATGTTTATTACCGGCTCAACGTTGATTGAATTTACGGTAAACTCGCTTTCGCGCAGACGACGGAGTTTGCTTTTTGCAGTTACTGTAACCCCCTTAAGCTCCACAATAGGCGACAGCACAAAGTCTATTCTGGCATCTGCTTTTAAATTTATCGGACGCGAATAGCTGTTATAGCCCGTGGCCGACGCAGTGAGAACGCCATGTGCCCTCGACATTTCAATACGGAAATCTCCATTTATATCCGCCCGACTTACAATACCAGTCGAATCAAGAGTTACCGTTGCGAACTCGATAGGCTTACCATCAGGATCAGACACACGTCCGGTTACAACAACCGAAGCCCCCGACCTGAAACCGGAGGAAAAAATAATTAGAACAAGGAAAAACAGTAACCGAGAGAATGCTGCCATCTGGGATGCTTTTTCGGAAATGTTTTCCGACAGCATCGACACGCAGGCAATTAACCTTGTTGCTGCAAAGGAAATCGACAGGCCGCTCTGCAGAACAAAGATTGTTGTCTTGTGTTTTATCTACCCGAAAACTACAAAACTATATGTTGTCCTGGCAGGTCTCCTGACTTATCCTGCTCACTGACGCCTTCCCATCGGTCTTGCCGACAGTGACATTATGTCAGTGAGTTATAAAGGAATTACAGTAGCGGGTCTGTCCCGGATTTTCACCGGATTCCCTATTAATCGCGTTTCCGCGAACCAAAACGTGATGCAAAATTACGACTTTTTTTTCAAAAAAACCAAATAAATTTTTGGGTATATGCTGTATCTGAAACTCTTCTAAGCTATTGTGTGTTGATATAGCATCTATTAACGTGCGTTTGATATAAGCAATCCGAACAAAATTCCCTACTATAAAATGAATTAAACCGGAATATAGGAAATAGTGTCAAAGATCCAATTTAACGCCTACTTTACGAACAGTTAAAATATCCCTTATTTTCCGACTTTTGTCCGAGTTGTGTCTGTATATACTATTGAGCATTAGAAATTTATACCACGTTTAGGCACTATTTAGACACTAAAACGATTTTCAAAATCTTAGTGCCTGGTTAGTGCCCAAACTCGGTCTGGAGTGGTCTTTTTTGGGGTCTTATTTCGGTCCTGAAACGAAAGGATTAGATACAAAAAAACTCGGAACTACTTGATAGTCCGAGGTTTCTTTGTGGTCAAAGCGCCCATAGGGCGATGAGTCTTCTTTTGTCCGAACCTTTAGCTCGCTGTAACTTGTTTGCAGCAATAAGTTCGGTAGTACATAGTGGAGCTGGAGGGATTTGAACCCTCGTCCAAACGCGGAACTAATGAGCTTTCTACATGCTTAGTTTCTACTTGGTTTTCGTGTCGGGACAGGCAAGAAACGACCAATCTCGACCTTATCCTCTAAGAATCTCGGCGATTATCGAGGCTTTCGTCGCCATATTTCCGATTTACCTGCACCACCTTGTCGATCCGTCTCGGAAAAAGGACAATCGGGTGATGTCTCGTCTCCGCAACTGTTGCGGAGATAAAGCTAATCTACTGTGCTTCGATTAAGCAGCGAGAGCGTAGTTGTTTTCGCCATTTGAAATTTTGATGTCCCTGATTAAAGAGCGTAGCCATCATTGCTCTGCATGCTTACACACCACTTCTACACGCTGTCAAAACCGGTCAGCCCCGTAGCTTTATATTAGTGTGTCATCTCGCATCTCCGTCATCGTCAGAATCTCTATTCCTTTGGTGGTGGCGATGAAGATAGTTTACAAAGGTAGGAATTAAAGGTCTATAATGCAAATATCAGCGCGATTTTAACGTAAAATTAACTTTTGCGGCTCTTCATCTAAAATCCTTTGCGTTCAAGCCACGAAAAGATGTAGCGATAGAGGGGTTCGCGGACATTTTTTGCCGAGAGGACAAGGTCGTGGAGGCCTCCTTCGACACGCACACAGGTCACTTCCGGTCCGAGCTGACTGCCATATTTCTTAATATCCTTCACGTCAAGTACGCCGTCGGCGCAGTCGTGTGCGGGTGTCCATTCCGAACCTTCGATACTGGCCGAAGAGTAGAGGAGGAGAATGGGGACACGGATGTCGGCTTTGCCCCCTCGGAGGGCTTTCTGAGCCATAGTGATTGCGCGTATCCATCCTGCCGTCACCGGGGGCGACTGAATCTTCTTCCAGTCGGTGCGGTAATCCCATTCGCCGTGGTATTGTTTCAACAGGCTTTCAGCATAGGCGGTCGATTTTCCCTGACTGATTTTGAATGTAGGCCATATTTTTCCGAGCAGGCATATCGACGGAATCAGCTTCTCCTTCCATCCGAGGTTCCAGTCGAGGAAGGGGCTGTTGAGGATGAGCGCCTTGATGACCTCGGGATGTTCACGGCTTTCGAAATAGGCTGAGGTCAGGCCGCCTGTCGAATGTCCGAGGAGGATGACTTCGGTCAGACCCTCACGCTGCATGTCTACGAGCGCCGAGTCGATATCCTGAAAATAGTCGGTCATGTTGCGTATGTCAAACGGCTTGTCGCCCTCTTTGAGCGAACGACCGTAGCGGCGGAGGTCGACGGCATAGAAGTCATATCCGTGGTCGACGAAGCGGTTGCCCATCTCGGCCTGAAAGAAGTAATCGTTGAACCCGTGGACGTAGAGGACTCCGCGGTGTGTGCGCGTGCTGTCTATTCTGACGGCGGGACATAGCTTGCGGATGATTGTCGATGTGACCGGTCCCGTATAGTCGTCGGGCTGCCTGACATGGCGCATCTCATAGCCGTCACCGAGGATGTCGGGAATCCACGCGCTGCTCTGCGAAAAGAGTGAGAGGGCGATGACGAGCAGTAGGGTGGAGATGATGGTTCGCGGATGGAGTCTTTGCATGATTCTTAACAGAGGGGACTTAGAAGGGTTGGTAGTTTCGGGGGGCTGATGATTTTTAATTGTGACGCAGGAAATGCAGACCGGCCCGGCGCCTTGCTGAAAGGCATCGGGCCGGCTTAATGTGGAGCGTGGTCGCTACTGGTTCAGTTTGATGTTTCAAGTTCGGGGGCGATGAGCTTGTAGCCCTTGCCGTGGATGTTGATGATTTCGATGGAGGGATCATCCTTGAGATGCTTACGGAGCTTGGTGATGTAGACATCCATAGAGCGGGCGTTGAAGTAATTGTCGTCAATCCAGATGGTTTTGAGGGCGAAATTACGTTCAAGAATCTCGTTGACATGGGCGCAGAGAAGGCTCAGGAGTTCCGATTCCTTGGTGGTCAGCTTGGTCACCTTGTCGTCGATGAGGAGCACCTGTTTCTGAGTATCGAAAGTGAACTTACCAATCTTGTACATGGTGATTTCCTTGCCTTTCTTGCCTTTGACACGGCGAAGGATGGCTTCGATACGGAACACGAGTTCCTCCATCGAGAAGGGTTTGGTGATATAGTCGTCGGCCCCGATCTTGAATCCTTCAAGAATATCTTCTTTCAGCGACTTGGCGGTGAGGAAGATGATGGGGACTTCGGAGTTTACGGTCCTTATTTCCTGAGCGAGTGCGAAACCGTCTTTCTTGGGCATCATCACATCAAGGACGCAGAGGTCATATTTCCCTTTGAGGAAAGCCTTGTAGCCACTTTCCCCGTCTGCGAAGAGGTCGGCGTTGAAACCCTTGGCCTGAAGGTACTCCCGGAGGAGCATACCGAGGTTCTCGTCGTCTTCGCAAAGTAGTATGCGCAAACGTTCTTCCATAGTTCTTTTAGTTTTTAGTTATTGGTAATGTTATTGTAAATTTTGTTCCTACATTGATTTCGCTGTCCACGCTGATTTCGCCGCCGAGTTCGCCGACCATCTTCTTGACGTAGGCGAGTCCGAGCCCGAAGCCCTTGACATCGTGGCGGTTGCCGGTGGATACGCGATAGAATTTCTCGAATATCTTCTTCAGATCCTCGCGTTTCATGCCTATACCGTTGTCACTCACGGTGATGGCTATGCGTTCTGTGCCGTGGGTGGTGAGGTCGCGTGTGCTGACGGTGAGTTGCAGCGGGACATCTTCGCGGCGATACTTGACGGCATTGTCGAGGAGATTGAATATTACGTTGGTGAAGTGCATCTCGTCGACGTTGATTGTCGATTCCTCTGCATCGAGGACGGCGTCGATTTTTCCGCCATACTTTTCGACTTTCAGCTTGAAGGTCGAAGTGATGTTGGCTATTATCACGTTGGCATCGACGTGCTGGAGACGCAGGGTGGCTTTCTGACGCTCGAACATTGACATCTGCAACACTTTCTCGACTTGGAAACGAAGACGCTTTGTCTCGTCGTTGATGACGGTGGATATGTGTGAGAGCATTGCTGGCGATTTCAGGACCGCTCCGTCGTTTAGCATCTGCGCTGCAAGCGAGATTGTGGAGATTGGGGTCTTGAATTCGTGGGTCATATTGTTGATGAAGTCGTTTTTCATCTCCGTCAGCTTCTTCTGTCTGAACGCAAGGATGATTGTGCAGAGGAAGGTGACGAGTAGTATGAACGTGAAGATGAACGACGGTATCATGAAGCGTATCGAGCCGAAGATGTAGTCGCTCTTGGTCGGGAAATAGACTTTGAGGTAATACATCTTGTTCTTCGGGTCGTTGGGGAACAGCGTCTGGATGAACATCGAGTTCTCATCGCTGAGGGTCGGATGGTAGCCCTCGGAGCGATAGACGATGCCCCCCACGCGGTTGACCACGGCAAACTCAAACGGAAGTGTCAGGCCGTTGTTGTCAAGTTCCGAGCGGAGATAGCGGTTGACCTCGGTCGAATCGGCGCGCTCGCTTATCGGGCGATTGCTCGACTGGGTGATGATGTTGAAAATCACTTCGTCAAGCAGTCCTTTCTGATATAGATATTTGCCACGCATTATTTCGCGCATGGAGCTGTTGGTACGCGGCTTGTTCACACTCCCTTTGAGTGTGAGGTCATAGTTGGTACCGTCAGATGTAGTGAAATTATAGTTCATGTCGACTGTCCCGTCGGCGTTTGTCCGGGGGATAAATTGGGTGTCCATCGTCGCCATGTCCTCTTCAAGAAAATGTTTTGTCTCGTCCTGTTCCAGACGGGTACTGACCGCGTAGAGAGAGCGTTTAACCCCCTCGGCAAACTGGTCGTCACGCATCTTCTTCATGTTGTTCATGTACATTATCTGAACATAGAGCAATCCGATGAAGGTGAGCGCCATTATGATGGTCAGGAACCAGATAGTTGACTTTTTCATTCTCTCTTGTCTCTCTTTATATATTTTTATTGTGTGTCCCGGGTGGGGACCCCACCGTGAGATTGCGTGGATATTTAATATGTTAACAACTGCAATGTATAATTGTTGTGAAATTTTTCAAATAAGTTGCAATCGGATTAACATTTTGCGTCAAAATTAACATAAAAATGTGAATATTGCAACTGTGATTTCACTTAACTCGATGTTCAGGCACTTGTAGATAGGCTTTTAACTATTTATAAGACTTTTGATTACATTAAATTTATGTGAAAAAGACATAGATATGCAGCCCGAACCGTTTTGACATTTGTGCGTTTCTTAATTAAAACATATAACATAAAACACAAATACAAAATTATGCAGACAATCATCAATCAGGAAATCCCCGAGTTTGCCGTTGACGCTTTTGTTGATGGTGAATTCAAGACTGTGACCGATGCCGACCTCAGAGGCAAGTGGTCAATCCTTTTCTTCTATCCCGCTGACTTTACTTTCGTATGTCCGACCGAGTTGGTCGATATGGCTGAGAACTATGACCAGTTCAAGCAGCTCGGTGCGGAGGTTTACAGTGTCAGCACCGACAGCAAGTTTACCCATAAGGCCTGGCATGACGCCAGTGATTCCATCAAGAAAGTGAAATTCCCGATGCTGGCAGATAAGACCGGTGTACTTTCAGAGTATTTCGGCGTCCTCAACCCCGAGGATTTCATGTCTTATAGAGGAACTTTCGTCATCAATCCCGAGGGCAAAATCAAGATTGCCGAGATTCAGGACAACGGTATAGGCCGTAACGCCGAGGAGCTTCTGCGCAAGCTCGAAGCAGCCCAGTTCGTAGCCGAGCACGGCGATCAGGTTTGCCCCGCACGTTGGAAGCCCGGTAAAGAAACCCTCAAACCCGGCATCGACCTCGTAGGTAAGATTTAATCAAGGATAGACGTATTATTAGAAATAAAATGTGACGGTCTCTTCGTGAAGCCGTCACATTTTATTTCTAATTCTTCTTTTTACTGCGGTAGGGGTGGGAGGCTTGGGGAGGGAACAGGCGTTTGAGGAGGTCGGGACGATGGAGGCGTTGGAGCGAGCGTGTGATGTCGGGACGATAGGCACGGTCGTACCAGAAGAAATATTTGCGCTGGGCGAGTTTTTCTTCCGGAGTGGTTGCAGTGAAGATTTTTTCACCGGTATAGGGATGGTAGCCGGTATAGTATATCTCCGTTGATAGAGTCATGGGAGTCGGGGTAAAATCCTGTACCTGCTCTAAGTGGAGATTCAGTTCCTTGGTCTCGGCAGCCAGTTCAGCCATATCGACCTCACGGCAGGCGGGATGCGAGGAGATGAAATAGGGTATCAACTGCTGTTTGAGTCCGTGGCGGGAGTTGACCGTGTCGAAAAACTTGCTGAACTCGTGGTAAAGCTGGAATGATGGTTTGCGCATCATATTCAGGACGGTGTCCGACGTGTGCTCCGGGGCAACTTTCAGACGGCCGGAGACGTGTGACGTGATGAGTTCCTCGTTATACCGGCGGTTGGCAGCGTCAATCTTCCCGTCACCGGTGAGGTGCATCGAAAGGTCATAGCGCACACCGCTCCCGATGAATGACTTCTTGACTCCGGGGACCGCGTCAACGGCATGGTAGAGGTCGAGCAGCGGACGATGGTCGGTGTTGAGATTCGGACACACTTTCGGATGAAGGCACGAGGGACGGAGACACTTTTCGCAAGCTGCAAGATTCTTGCCACCCATACGGTACATATTGGCACTCGGCCCTCCGACATCGCTGAGATAGCCTTTGAAATCGGGCATCTGTGTGACCTGACGGACTTCACGCAGAACTGACTCCTTGCTGCGCGACGCAATGAATTTTCCCTGATGGGCGGAGATGGTGCAGAATGAGCATCCCCCGAAACACCCGCGATGGATGTTGACGGATTGACGTATCATCTCGTAGGCGGGAATACGCTTGTCCTTGTAGCGCGGATGGGGGAGACGTGTGTAGGGGAGGTCAAACGAAGCATCGATTTCGCCTGTCGTCATCGGAGGATACATCGGATTGACCTTCACCCAGAATCCATCGTGCTTCTGCCAGAGGGTCCGTCCGTGCATGGCGTTGCTCTGCTGCTCGATGTCTTTGAAATTCTCGGCTTGGAGACGCTTGTCGCGCAGACAGTCGGAATAGGGATGGAGGATTATATCGTCCTTGCCCGGTGAGAAGTCCGTGTCGGCGACCCTTACGGCTGTCTGCGGTAGGTCGGTCAGGTCACTGATGCTCTCCCCGGCGTCAAGACGCGAGGCGATTTCGATGATTCCCTTTTCGCCCATACCGTAGCTGATGAGGTCGGCTTTACAGTCGGCAAGCAGCGAGGGACGGAGTCTGTCCTGCCAGTAATCATAATGGCTCAGGCGGCGCATCGAGGCTTCGATGCCTCCGGCGATTATCGGTGTGTCGGGGAAAAGTTCCCTGAGTATCTGCGAATAGACCACGGTTGGATAGTCAGGGCGCGCCCCGTGACGTCCGCCGGGGGTATATGCGTCGTCGCTACGTCGTCTTCTTGCCGCCGTGTAGTGATTGACCATTGAGTCCATGGCTCCGGCTGAGACACCGAAAAACAGGCGTGGGGCACCGAACTTCTTGAAGTCGCGCAAGTCATCCTGCCAGTTGGGTTGAGGAACGATGGCGACGTTGTAGCCTGCATCCTGAAGTACACGCCCGATGACAGCCGCACCGAATGACGGATGGTCGACGTAGGCATCCCCGGTGAACAACACGACATCCACATGGTCCCATCCCAGCGCCTTCATCTCCTTGACACTTGTCGGGAGATAACGGTCGAGAGGAGGATATGGCAGACGCTGTGTCGGAGCGGAAGACTGTTGCGTCGAAGGCTTTACTGTTTTTTTCAATGACTGATTCATTTTGTTTCCGACTTTTCAGTTGACATTCCTGCAAGCTGTTCCTCCATTGCAAGTATTTCGTCGCGCAGACGTGCGGCCTCGATGAAATCCATGCGCTTGGCCGCGTCGACCATTTCCAGACGGCGTTTGGTGATGAGCTTCTGGAGCGCGTCGGCCGAGAGATATGGCATGACGGGGTCGGCGGCAAGATTGACTTTCGTGCCGTATTCCTCCGCGTAGGGGACGGGTGTCTTTGCGCGTCCGGTCTTCTGCTGCTTGCCCGGCGAAGCAGCGCGTGAGCGTGCGGCTTTGAGGTTGTCTGCAGTCTCGTCGTCGGTATCAATCCCGATGATTGAGTTGCGTGCCTTTATGATGGCCTGCGGGGTGATTCCGTGTTCTTCGTTGTAGGCGAGCTGCACGGCGCGTCGGCGAGCCGTCTCGTCGATGGTCTGCTGCATGGAATCGGTAATCTTGTCGGCATACATGATGACGGTGCCGTTGAGGTTTCGCGCGGCACGTCCGACCGTCTGCGTCAACGAGCGGTGGCTGCGGAGGAAGCCTTCCTTATCGGCATCGAGGATGGCCACAAGCGACACTTCGGGGAGGTCGAGGCCTTCACGGAGAAGGTTGACACCGACCAGCACATCAAATTCGCCCGCACGGAGTCCGTCGAGAATCTTGATACGGTCAAGTGTGTCGACATCGCTGTGTATGTAGGCCGTCTTGATGTGCAGACGTGTGAGATAATCGTTAAGCTCCTCGGCCATGCGTTTGGTGAGCGTGGTGACGAGTACGCGCTCGTCGCGCTCGATACGCTCGTTGATTTCGTGAAGGAGGTCGTCAATCTGGTTGAGCGACGGACGCACTTCAATAACCGGGTCGAGGAGTCCGGTCGGGCGAATTATCTGTTCGACCACCACGCCCTCGCATTTTTCAAGTTCGTAGTCGGCAGGAGTCGCACTGACGTAAAGCACCTGAGGTGTCAGGCGCTCGAATTCCTCGAATTTGAGCGGACGATTGTCGAGAGCCGCCGGAAGACGGAATCCGTACTCGACAAGATTCATCTTGCGCGACAGGTCGCCGCCGTACATCGCGCGACACTGCGGGAGCGTCACATGACTCTCGTCGATGATTGTCAGGAAGTCTTTCGGGAAATAGTCGAGGAGGCAGAAGGGGCGCATCCCCGGCTGACGGCCGTCGAAGTAACGGCTGTAATTCTCGATGCCGGAACAGTGACCGACCTCACGGAGCATCTCGACATCGTAGGTGACACGCTCGAGGAGACGCTTTGCTTCAAGTTCTTTCGCTTCGTGCATGAAATAGTTGTACTGCTCCCCGAGGTCAAGCTCAATCTGACCGATGGCGGAACCCATACGTTCAGGCGACGTGACAAAGAGGTTTGCAGGATAGATCTGGAAGATGTCGTGAGTGCCGAGCGATGTGTTGTCGGACGGATGTATGGTCTTTATGGACTCGATTTCATCCCCCCAGAAGGTGACGCGCACGATGATTTCCTCGTATGCCAGACGGATGTCCACCGTGTCCCCCTTGACACGGAATGTGCCGCGCGAAAGCTCCATTTCGTTGCGCGAGTAGAGCGAATTGACGAGGGTGCGCAGAAACTTGTTGCGCGTAATTTTCTGCCCGACTTTGACGGTCACGACGTTGTTGTCGAAATCCTCGGGATTTCCCATACCGTAGAGACAGGACACGGAGGAAACCACAATGACATCCTTACGACCTGAAAGGAGTGCCGACACAGTGGCGAGACGGAGTTTCTCAATCTCGTCGTTGATCATAAGGTCCTTTTCGATATACTTGTCGACGGTAGGTATATAAGCCTCGGGCTGATAGTAGTCGTAGTACGACACGAAATATTGCACCGAGTTGTTAGGGAAAAATCCTTTGAACTCGCTGTAAAGCTGTGCTGCGAGGGTCTTGTTATGGCTGAGTATTAATGTGGGTTTTTCAATTTGGGCGATGACGTTTGCCATCGTGAAAGTCTTGCCAGACCCCGTCACGCCGAGCAGGGTCTGTGCTTTTTCACCGGCCTTTATGCCAGCCACGAGTTGCTCGATGGCTTGCGGTTGGTCGCCGGTCGGTTTGTATTGAGAAGATAACTGGAAATTCATAACTTACAAAGTTACAAAATTTCCCCGTAATTTCCAATAGATTTGACTATGCCGATAGAAGGAGGAAAAATTTCAGCCGTTATCGGTCATTCATTAATACGCATTGAAATCACGNNTAAGTATTGAATAATTTGAATAAGAGGAATNGGCAGTGGTGGCAATGAGGATGNGGNAAAGTCNTATAATCAAGNGATGTAGNGCCTNCGCNTGCGCAGGNCCTACATCCCGGNTGAATTTTGATACATTACNATTTNCACAGGTTTACCTTGCCAGTTCGAAAATGGCGGTGGTNGCGGTNGAGTCGAGGGGGAGGTAGCCGCCGATCTGAGGNCCTTTGNTCTCGTGGAGTTTCTTGACGAGGGTAGGGATGTCGGGGTTCTCNATGCCGAGTTCCTTCATCGTGACAGGGAGGCCGATGGAACGGAAGAAGTCGCGGAGGCTGTCGACGGCGAGATGTGCGGCTTTTGCGTCGTCNGTTTCGGTGATGTCAAATACACGTCGTCCGAACTGAGCGACTTTCCCGGGTTTGCGTTCACCGACGTAGGTCATCCATGCAGGNACGATTACGGCAAGTCCTGCNCCGTGNGTNACGTNGTAGAGCGCGCTCAGTTCATGCTCGATGAAGTGTGAAGCCCAGTCCTCGCTACGTCCGCAACCGCAGAGTCCGTTGTGGGCAAGTGTACCGCTCCACATGATGTTTGCTCTCGCGTCGTAGTTGTCAGGGTCGGCCATGACTTTGGGCGCCTCCTCGATGATGGCTTTGAGGATACCTTCGCTGACACGGTCGGTCAGCTCNACGCCTTCGGTGGGTGAGAAATATCGCTCCATGATGTGGACCATCATGTCGGCNATGCCGCTTGCGGTCTGATAAGGCGGAAGGGTGAAGGTCAGTTCGGGGTTGAGACAGGCGAAGCGGGGACGGAGTTCGGTGTCGGTGCGGAGCGAGAGTTTGCGCAGACCGTCGAGGCGGGTGATGACAGAGTTGCCGCTCCCTTCGCTTCCTGCGGCAGGGATGGTGAGTATGACACCGAGCGGGAGAGCTTTGCTGACGTTGGCTTTACNGCAGTAGAAGTCCCAGAAATCGCCATTGTATGGTATGCCGGCAGCAATNGCCTTTGCGGTNTCNATGACCGAGCCGCCACCTACGGCAAGGAGAGAGTCGACGGCCGATTCCCGTCCGAGAGTTATACCTTCATATACTTTGTCGTCGGTCGGATTGGGCTTCACTCCTCCGAGTTCGACAAAAGCTACGCCTGCGGCTTCAAGGCTCTGCTTTACGCGGTCGAGAAGTCCGCTTCGGATGGCTGACTGTCCGCCGTAGACTATCATGACGCGCTTCCATCCGGCTTGCGCGCAGAGTGTGGCNGCCTGACATTCGGCTCCATGTCCGAAGATATAGCGGGTAGGGGTGCAAAAGGTGAAATTATTCATTTTGACAATGTGTTAAAATGGTGGTGAAAAAAAAGACAGACCTTACCGGGAGNAATATTCTCTCCATGTAAGGTCTGTCNATATTATTCATTCCTGATGTTCAGGGAAAGGTCGGAATCAATCCTCAGGCTGGAGGAGTTCGAGCATCTTGATGGCCGACACGGGGATACGNGTGCCGGGGCCGAAGATGGCTGCTACACCTGCCTTNTAGAGGAAGTCGTAGTCCTGAGCGGGGATGACACCGCCGGCAGTCACGAGNATGTCCTCACGGCCAAGTTTCTTGAGTTCCTCAATGACCTGAGGGATGAGGGTCTTGTGACCGGCAGCGAGTGAGGAGACGCCNAGGATGTGAACGTCGTTCTCGACGGCCTGACGTGCAGCCTCGGCGGGAGTCTGGAACAGAGGGCCCATGTCCACGTCGAATCCGCAGTCGGCATAGCCGGTGGCTACGACCTTCGCGCCACGGTCATGTCCGTCCTGACCCATNTTGGCAATCATGATACGGGGTTGACGACCTTCGCGCTTAGCGAATTCTTCACACATCTGCTGAGCCTTCACGAAATCGGGGTCAGCCTTGGTTTCGGATGAGTACACGCCTGAAATTGTTCTGATTACTGCTTTGTAACGGCCTACTACTTCTTCGCAGGCATCGGAGATTTCGCCGAGNGTGGCNCGGACACCGGCAGCCTTGACAGCGAGGTCGAGGAGGTTGCCTTCCTTGGTGCGGACACATTCGGTGATGGCTTCNAGGGCTTTCTTGACAGCTTCCTCGTCGCGGTGTTCCTTGAGGTCGACGAGACGAGCCACCTGATCCTTGCGCACTTCGGTGTTGTCGATTTCGAGGATGTCGATGGGGTCTTCGTGGTCAAGACGATACTTGTTGATACCGACGATGGTCTGACGGCCTGAGTCGATGCGGGCCTGAGTACGTGCGGAAGCCTCCTCGATACGCATCTTGGGCAGACCNNNNTCGATAGCCTTGGCCATACCGCCGAGNTTCTCGATNTCCTGNATNTGNTCCCANGCGCGGNGAGCGATNTCGTTNGTGAGGGCTTCGACGTAGTATGAACCGCCCCACGGGTCTACCTGCTTGGTGACCATGGTCTCCTCCTGAATGTAGATCTGGGTGTTGCGGGCGATACGGGCAGAGAAGTCGGTCGGGAGTGCGATGGCCTCGTCAAGTGCGTTGGTGTGGAGCGACTGAGTGTGGCCGAGGGCAGCGCCCATCGCTTCGATACAGGTACGGCCTACGTTGTTGAAGGGGTCCTGCTCGGTGAGTGACCAGCCTGATGTCTGAGAGTGGGTGCGGAGTGCAAGCGATTTGGGGTTCTTCGGATTGAACTGCTTGACAATCTTAGCCCAGAGGAGACGTGCGGCACGCATCTTGGCAACCTCCATGAAGTAGTTCATGCCGATAGCCCAGAAGAAGGAGAGACGGGGTGCGAAAGCGTCGATGTCGATACCGGCGTTGATACCTGCGCGGAGATATTCGAGACCGTCGGCAAGGGTGTAGGCAAGCTCGATGTCGCAGGTTGCACCGGCCTCCTGCATGTGGTAGCCGGAAATCGAGATGGAGTTGAACTTGGGCATATTCTGCGAGGTGTACTCGAAGATGTCGGCGATGATTCGCATCGAGAATTCCGGCGGGTAGATGTAGGTGTTGCGCACCATGAATTCCTTGAGGATGTCGTTCTGGATGGTTCCTGCCATTTCTTCCAGCTTGGCGCCCTGTTCGAGACCGGCGTTGATGTAGAAGGCGAGGACGGGGAGGACGGCACCGTTCATGGTCATGGAGACAGACATCTTGTTCAGGGGGATACCCTCGAAAAGAACCTTCATGTCTTCGAGCGAACAGATGGATACACCTGCCTTACCAACGTCACCGACTACACGCTCGTGGTCGGCATCGTAGCCGCGGTGTGTGGCAAGGTCAAATGCCACTGACAGACCCTTCTGACCCGAAGCAAGGTTGCGGCGGTAGAAGGCGTTTGACTCGGCTGCTGTCGAGAAGCCTGCATACTGACGGATGGTCCAAGGACGGAGGGGATACATGGCGCTGTACGGGCCACGGAGGAAGGGGGGGATACCCGACACATAGTTGAGGTGTTCGAGTCCTTCAAGGTCTTCCTTTGTATAGATGGGCTTTACAGGGATGAGTTCGGGGGTAAGCCAGTCTTCCCCCTGGGTTTCGGGAACGTGCTGTTCGCCGAAAGCATCCTTTACAATATCGATTTCTTTGAAATTCGGTTTCATGTCTTAGTTAATATGTAGGGGGTGACGATTTACTTCTTGAGCAGTTTTGCGTTGAATGTGCGGAGTGTGTCAAGGACATTGCAGCGCACATGGACGAAGTCGTTGATGCCGATGGCTTTGAGGTCGTCGGTGCAAGCGGGGGCGCCGGCTACAACAAACTCTGCACGGCCGTCGAGATACTTGAAGGCGGCGGGAGCGAGTTCGGCATATTCGTCGTCGCTTGAACAGAGAACCACGATGTCGGCACCCTTTTCAAGGGCAGCGTCGACACCCTGCTCTACGGTTTCGAAACCGAGATTGTCGATGATTTCGTAGCCTGCGCAGCCGAAGAAGTTCGACGAGAACTGTGCGCGGGCAAGACGCATTGCGAGATTGCCGATGGTGAGCATGAANACCTTCGGGCGGTTGGATGCAGCCTCGGTTTCAAGNCGGAGTGCCTCGAAGTCGCTGGCAGCACGCTTGGTCGGGAGACCGGCGGGAGTTTCGCAGGCATCGCCGTGACCGCCGCAAGCGCAGGGGAGTGAGCCTTTGAGNTCGACAATCTTATCGGCTGCCATCTCNTTGATGTTGGGATACTGGTTTGTACCGAGAAGGATTTCCTTGCGGCGTGCGACGTCGGTGTGGCGCTTTTCAGCACTTTCGCGGACAGCTTTCTGAACCTTGTCGTCGTTGCAGCAGGCGAGGAANCCGCCGTTGTCCTCGACTTCGAGGAAGAGTTTCCATGCTTCCTTGGCGATGGCTACGGTGAGGGTCTCGACATAGTAGCTGCCGCCTGCGGGGTCGACAACCTTGTCAAGATGGCTTTCCTCTTTGAGGAGGAACTGCTGGTTGCGTGCTATGCGCTCCGAGAATTCATCGGGAGTCTTATAGGGNACGTCGAAGGGGGTGACGGTGATTGAGTCAACTCCGGCGAGGGCGGCAGACATTGCTTCGGTCTGGCTGCGGAGGAGATTGACGTGTGCATCGTAGAGGGTCTGGTTGAAGCGTGAGGTGACTGCATGAGCCATCATCTTGGCGGCTGTGTCAGACGCACCATACTGCTTGACTATCTGGGCCCAGAGCATACGGGCGGCGCGGAACTTGGCGAGTTCCATGAAGAAGTTGGACGATACGCCCATGTTGAACTTGATGCGGTCGGCNACCTCGTCGGCGCTGCGGCCGNCATCGGTAAGGAGNGTCATCCACTGTGCGCCCCATGCGAGTGCATAGCCGAGTTCCTGGAAGATATATGCGCCGGCGTTGCTGAGCATATCGCTGTCGACTGAGAGGACACGGAGATTCTTCACGTCCTTGACGGCATCGAGGATTTCGCCTGCCATTTCAGTCAGTGTCGCGGCATCGAAGGCCACACCCTTGCGGAGCGGCTTGCGGAAGGGATTGAAGTCGATTGAACCCTTGAAGGTCTCGGCACATCCGTTGGCTTTNACATATTCAACNAGNGCCTTGGCGAGGGGGAGAGCTTTCTTGATGCAGCAGGTGAAGTTGATTTCAACCTTGGCGAGGTCGATGCCTTTGAGCATCACTTCGAGAGTCTCTACGGTCGGCTCGTCGATGTGGAAACCGAGAGAGGTCACGCCTTTTGTGAGAACGTCGAGAGCCTTTTCGTTGGCTTCGGCAGGAGTCTCGGCGATGATTTCCTGACGGGTGAGCCAGTCATTGTCGGTNCGGGTACCGCGGACGTAGGGAAATTCGCCGGGAAGTGAGTTTGTGGTCTTGAAGTCCTCGATGTCTTCCAGACGGTACATCGGCTGGACATTGAAGCCTTCGTTGGTGCGCCACACTAATTTTTTGTCAAAGGGTGCGCCTTTAAGGTCAGCTTCCACCTTGGCTTTCCACTCGGCGGTGGAGACGGGAGGGAACTGTTCAAACAATTTTTCTTTCTTTTCTGCCATGATTATGGTATTAAATATTCTGTCTCTGGTTTAGGTTAACCTTGATGTCAGTAATTTGCTCTGCAAAGATACTCGGAAACTTCTGAATAGCAAAAAATATAAAAAGAAAAGATTATCTCGACAGAAGATAGGCTTTGAAATCGGCGAAGTCGGCTGTCATGGGGACGGATTTCTTTTCGCCCTTCATAAAGTCGGCGAGGCGTGAAGGGATGGCTACATCTGTCGAGATGGCTCCATCGACGGTGTCCTTGAATTTTGCTGGGTGGGCGGTTTCGAGGAAGACTCCGGTCTCGCCTTCGCGCAGGCCTTCTTTAAGGGCGCGGTAGCCGCACGCTCCGTGGGGGTCGAGGATATAGCCGGTGTGCGCGAAACATTCGAGCATCGTCTCGCGTATCTGCGCGTCGGTGTAGGTGGTCGCGCTAATCAGTGATGATATGCGCTCGTGTGAGCCGCCGTAAAGGTCGAGGATGCGGGCAAAGTTGCTCGGATCGCCCACGTCCATTGCGTTTGCTATGGTCTGGACACTTGCCTTGGGGGAATAGACACCTGTCAGCAGGTAATTATAGAATATGTCGTTAGCATTGTTGGCCGCGATGAATCTCTTGACCGGAAGACCCATGCGGTGGGCGAAAAGTCCGGCAGTGATGTTGCCGAAGTTACCGCTGGGGACGCTTATCACAAGCTCGTCGGCCTTACCGAGGGCTTTCATGCGGGCGTAAGCGTTGAAATAGTAGAAGGCCTGAGGAAGAAAGCGGGCGACGTTGATGGAGTTGGCGGAGGTCAGCACTAAATGCTCACACAGGTCGCTGTCCATGAAGGCACTTTTGACGAGTCGCTGGCAATCGTCAAACACACCGTCGACCTCGACGGCGGTAATGTTGCGGCCGAGGGTGGTGAACTGACATTCCTGAATGGGGCTTACCTTTCCTTTGGGATAGAGGACATAGACGTGGATGCCCTCCACGCCGAGAAATCCGTTGGCCACGGCCGAGCCGGTGTCACCGCTCGTTGCCACAAGTACGTTGACCTCGCGGTTGTCACCGCTGCGACGGATGAAGTATTGCAGGAGTCGCGCCATGAAGCGTGCGCCTACGTCCTTGAAGGCGAGGGTAGGGCCGTGGAAAAGTTCAAGGCTGTAAATGGTCGGTTCGACTTCGACCACCGGGCAGTCAAAAGCGAGTGTGTCGCATACGATTCGGTCAAGGTCATCCTTCGGTATGTCTTCGCCGAAAAAGGCTTCTGCCACGCGGCAGGCGATTTCGTGGAACGACATACGGTCGATATTATCAAAAAATTCTTTCGGTAGGGCTTGGATATGTTCGGGCATATATAGGCCGCGGTCCGATGCGAGACCTTTGACTACGGCTTCTTCGAGAGAGGCTTCGGGAGCCTGACGGTTGGTGCTGTAATATTTCATAGGAAATTGAGAGTTAGGGATTGGGAATGGAGAGTTGAGAGTGGGAATTTTGATATGTTCACTCAGAAAAATCTACTTTATTGCTCCATGAATTCTTTCATGAATTCTTGAAGCCGTAGGAGGCCGTAGGAGCCTTTTGCACAACTCTCCTCGTCGTAGGCGGTGACTCCGTCAGGTTCGGCGCCGGGTGTGTAGATGGTGAATGGAACCGGGTCGCCGATATGGATGCGTTTTTCGACCGGCGTGGCATGGTCGGGGAGGAGTGCCACACGAACCGGCTCGTCCCATGTTGAAAGTTCCTCCATGATGGGTGCGACCACGCGGCGGTCAAGATACTCGATGGCGCGGAGTTTTAGGTCGATGTCGCCGTCATGTCCGGCCTCGTCGGTGGCTTCAAGATGGAGGAACACAAAATCGTCTGTGCGCAGTGCTTCGATAGCGGCGCGGGTCTTTCCCTCGTAGTTCGTGTCGGCAAGTCCGGTCATGCCGGGGACTATGATGGTCCGCAGTCCGGCGTAGTGGCCGATACCCCTGATGAGGTCGACTGCCGAAATCACAGCTCCACTTTTCACGGAGGGGTACATTTCCTGAAGCGTAAGCATCTTGGGGCGGTAGCCGGGGCTCCACGGCCAGATTGAGTTGGCTGTCAGGTGTCCTCCGGCGCTCCGGCGCTTGTTGATGGGGTGTTGGGCAAGAATCTCCTGAGAGCGCAGGATGAGGTCGTTGAGAAGTGCGGCGGTTTCCTCTGCGGTCATGCGTCCGTCTTCTGCGGATGCCGAGATTTCCGGCTTGACAAGAAGCTCCCGCCACTGTTCGCCGGGATGGTCATGGGGCGGAGCGCAGGTGATATGTTTGTTGCCTCCTTTGATGACAAGAAGATGGCGGTACTGTATGCCGGGTATGAACTTGACGCGGTCGTTGCCGAGGACGGCGTTGAGATGGTTGATGAGTTCGGTTCCCTCTTCGGTGGTGAGGTGGCCGCCGTGATGATTGGCTATTTCGCCGTCATTGCCGAGAGTGATGATATTGCAGCGTATGGCCATGTCGTCAGGTTCCATCTCGTAGCCGATGCTTGCGGCTTCGAGCGGCCCACGTCCTTCGTAGACTTTGTTGAGGTCATAGCCGAGAATGGAGGTGTTTGCAACTTCGCTTCCGGGCGAGAAACCGTCGGGGACAGTCACGAGCAGACCGGAGCGGCCTTTGGAGGCAAGAGCATCGAAAGCAGGTGTGGAAGCATACTGAAGCGGCGTTTTGCCACCCAGAGCGGCAACGTGATGGTCTGACATCCCGTCGCCAAGGATGATGAGGTGTTTCATGCCGATGTTCAGTTGTTGACGGTGGACATTATATTGGCAAAGACACCTGCGGCGGTCACGCCCGCTCCGGCACCATAGCCCTGAATGAGCATCGGGTATTCACGGTAACGCTCGGTGGTAAGAAGCACGATATTGTTTGAACCTTCCAGACCGTAGAAGGGATGTGTACGGTCGACTGCTTCAAGCCCTACGCTCATGCGCCCCATTTCCATGCGTGCGACGAAGCGCCAGCGTTTCCCTTCGGCTTCAAGCACCTCGCGTCTGGCTTCAAAAGAGGGGTCGAGTTCGGGAAGACGCTCCCAGAATTCTTCAAGTGTGCCTTCGAAAAGCTCGGCAGGAATGAAAAGATTCTTTTCCACCTCGCTCTGCTCGGCCTTGTAGCCTGCCTCGCGGGTGAGGATGACGAGTTTGCGCACCACATCCTGACCGCTGAGGTCGATACGCGGGTCAGGTTCGCTGTAACCCAGCTCCTTTGCCAGACGTACGGTCTCGGAGAAGGGGACGGTGGCGGAGAGGGCGTTGAAGATAAAATTGAGGGTGCCGCTGAGGACTGCTTCAATTTTCAGGATGCGGTCGCCCGACGATACGAGGTCATTGATGGTGCCGATGATGGGGAGGCCTGCACCGACATTTGTTTCAAAAAGGAATTTGACTCCGCGGCGGAGTGCCGTGTCTTTGAGTCGGCGGTATGTCTCGTAGCTGCTCGACGCGGCGACCTTGTTGGCGGCAACGATTGAAATGTTGTGGTCGAGAAGCGTCTGATAGAGTTCGGCGACCTCGTGGCTTGCGGTGCAGTCGACGAAGACACTGTTGAATATGTTCATCCCCACGATTCCCTCACAGAGAAGCTGCGGATTGCTCACCGGGCTTTCGGCAAGCTGTTCGCGGTAGGTCGAGAGGTCTATGCCGGAGCGGGAGAAGATGGCGTGACGGCTCGAAGCGATGCCGACCACGTTGAGTTTCAGCCTGTGGGTCTGGCGCAGTTTTTCCTGCTGGCTGCGTATCTGTTCGATGAGCATTCCACCCACCGTGCCGATTCCGCAGATGAAAAGATTGAGTTCCTTGTATTCGCTGAGGAAGAAGGAGTCGTGGATGACGTTGAGCGACTTGCGCAGGTAGTCGCCGTGGACGACGAATGAGATGTTTGTCTCGCTGGCACCCTGCGCACAGGCAATCACGCTGATGCCGCTGCGTCCGAGTGTGCCGAAAAGTTTACCGGCGATACCGGGTGTGTGTTTCATGTTCTCACCAACGATGGCCACTGTCGCAAGGCCGCTTTCGGCGTGCATGGGGAACATGGCACCCTCCTCGATTTCTTTCGCAAATTCGCGGTCAAGCACGCGGATGGCTTCATCGGCATCCTGATCGCGCACACCGATTGAGGTCGAGTTTTCCGATGATGCCTGACTGACCATAAAGACCGAGATGCCGTTTTCGGCGAGGGCGGTGAAGATACGGCGGTTTACACCGATGACACCCACCATCGAGAGGCCGGTGACCGTGATGAGCGATGTTCCGCTGATGCTTGATATGCCCTTGATGGGCTTGCGGTCATCCTCGACATCATTGAGGATGACAGTCCCGGGTGCCGAAGGATTGAAAGTGTTCTTTACGCGGATTGGGATATTCTTTACGCAGACGGGATAGATTGTCGGGGGATAGATGACCTTTGCGCCGAAGTTGCATAGCTCCATCGCTTCGACATAGCTGAGAGAATTGATGGTGTAGGCTGTGGGGATTACGCGGGGGTCGGCAGTCATGAAGCCGTCGACATCCGTCCAGATTTCAAGGGATTCGGCATCGAGTGAGGCGGCGATGATTGAGGCGGTGTAGTCGCTTCCGCCACGGCCGAGGTTGGTGACTTCACCTGAATTTTTATCGGTGCTGATGAATCCGGGGACGATGTGGATACGGCTGCCAAGCACTTCGGGACGGAATTCCTCGACGACGAGTGAACGCGTAAGTTCGCTGTCAAGCACTGAACGCCTGTGTTTGCGCTCGGTCTTTATGAAGGCGCGCGAGTCGTGGAGCATACTTCCGTTTATGAGGCGTGCCACTATCCGGCTGCTGAGACGCTCGCCGTAGCTGACGATGGCCGCCTGAGTCTTCGGGCTTAGGTCGCGTATCAGGTAGACACCCTGATAGATTGATGACAGTTCGGCGAGGAGCGTGTCTATTTCCCTGAGAAGCTCCTCCCGACGGTCGGTGATGACTCCGTCGATGATTTCGTGGTGACGTGTGACTATGCTGTCGAACAAAGCCCGGTATTCGTCACTGCCGTCGGCGGCTGTCCGGGCTGTCTTGATGAGAAGGTCGGTCACTCCTCCGAGTGCGCTGACTACTACTATGGTCGGCATTTCCTGACCTTCGACGATCTCCTTGAGATTAAGGAGGCTGTTTACGGAACCTACGGATGTCCCGCCAAATTTTAATACTTTCATTTTTGTGGGGTGAAGATTTTGGGTGTCAGGTCACGGATTGCCGGCGCTCCTGCGGAGGTTTCATGTCCGTTTCACTGACGAAACTTTACAAACAGTTGTTTAATTTTGCGGGCAAAATTACGCAAATTTATTTGCGGTGACAACGTTTTTCAGAAAAATATCAAGCTGTGGGATGAAAAGTCAGCGCGCCCGAAGCCTGCTTTTGAAATGAGGATTGAAGATTTGTCAGGGAAAATTCGTAAATTTGCACCTCCAAAACACATAATTCAATATAATGGCAGAAAATACCCTCTTGTCACGTCTGGACGGCATCGAGGCCCGCTTTGAAGAGGTGGGTACCCTCATCACCGACCCTTCCGTGATTCAGGACATGAAGCGTTATGTACGCCTCACGAAGGAATATAAAGACCTTGAAAAGCTGACGGCAGTGACCCGCCACTATCGTGCGCTCCTCGGAAACATCGACGAGGCGCGCGAGGTGCTTGCCTCTGAAAATGACCCTGAGCTGCGTGAGATGGCCAAGGATGAACTTGACGAGGCTACGGCGGCTCTCCCGGCGCTCGAAGAGGAAATCAAACTTCTGCTCATCCCCGCCGACCCGGAGGACGGTAAGAATGCCATCGTGGAAATCCGCGGCGGTACAGGCGGCGACGAAGCTGCAATCTTTGCAGGCGACTTGTATAAGATGTATGTCAAATATTGCGAGTCGAAGGGCTGGAACGTGGCTGTAACAAGTTTCAGTGAGGGAGCCGCAGGTGGTTTCAAGGAAATTGTCATGGCAGTGACCGGCGAGAACGTCTACGGCACTATGAAATACGAGAGCGGTGTCCACCGCGTGCAACGCGTCCCTGCCACCGAGACTCAGGGACGTGTCCACACGTCGGCAGCTACTGTCGCCGTACTTCCTGAGGCCGAGGCTTTCGATGTGGAAATCAACGAAGGAGAAATAAAGTGGGACACCTTCCGGTCGGGGGGTGCCGGCGGACAGAATGTCAACAAGGTTGAATCTGGCGTGCGTCTGCGCTATATGTGGCGTAACCCCATCACGGGCGAGAGTGAGGAAATCCTCATCGAGTGTACCGAGACACGCGACCAGCCCAAGAACAAGGAGCGCGCGTTGAGCCGCCTGCGCACGTTTATCTACGACAAGGAACATCAGAAATATATCGACGACATAGCATCGCGCCGAAAGACACTTGTCTCAACCGGCGACCGCTCGGCAAAAATCCGCACATACAACTATCCGCAGGGACGCATCACGGACCATCGCATCAACTACACCATCTATAATCTCCAAGCGTTTATGGACGGTGACATTCAGGATGTAATCGACCAGCTCACCATTGCCGAAAACGCCGAGAAGCTCAAAGCCGCTGAACTTTAATCATACAAAAAACACAACACATCAATAATTATATGAATCGTCAGCAAATTATCGAACAGATTAAGAAGAAAGGTTCTTTCCTTTGTGTCGGGCTTGATACGGACATCAAGAAAATCCCCGAACACCTCCGCAACGAGGAAGACCCTATCTTTGCTTTTAACAAGGCTATCATCGACGCTACCGCACCCTACTGCGTGGCCTACAAGCCCAACACCGCTTTCTACGAGAGCCTCGGTGTCGATGGCTGGAAGTCGCTTGACCGTACCGTCAGGTATATCCGTGAAAACTATCCCGAGCAGTTTATCATCGCGGATGCCAAGCGCGGTGACATAGGCAACACATCGTCGCTCTATGCGCGTGCATTTTTTGAGAATATGGGTGTCGATGCTGTCACGGTCGCTCCCTATATGGGNTTCGACAGCGTGAANCCTTTCATGGACTATGCCGGCAAATGGGTCATCCTGCTTGCCCTGACATCCAATCCCGGTAGCCACGACTTTCAGTTCCGCACGGACATGACCGGTACACGTCTGTTCGAGCAGGTTCTTGAAACCGCCCAGAAGTGGGGGACACCCGACAATCTGATGTTTGTGGTNGGTGCTACTCAGGGTGCGATGTTCGCCGAGGTCCGTCGTGTAGCTTCCAAGAGCTTCCTCCTTGTCCCGGGAGTCGGCGCTCAGGGTGGAAGTCTTGAAGAGGTGGCGAAGTGGGGCATGACCCCCGANTGCGGTCTGCTCGTCAATTCATCGCGTGGCATCATCTACGCTTCGACAGGCGAGGATTTCGCTGAGGCNGCCGCTGCCGAGGCACGCAAGCTCCGCGACCACATGACAATCCTCCTTTCGACCTACGGCGTCATCTAAGCCGGAGTTGAAAGGATAAAAANAACGGCAGTCAGGAAACGCAGAAGCGTACAGACCGGGTAAAATCCGATAGAAATATCGTAGTTCCCCCGCGTGCTGTACGCTTCTGCGTTTCCTGACTGCCGGGCTGTTCTATATGTCGGGNAGATTTGATTCATTGCGGTGGCGTTTGGTATTTTCATCATCGTTGTGGTTGAATTTTTTTGAAAAAAACGAATAAAATCTTATATTTGCAGAGTGAAAAGCCACACCCAACTCTTTTTAACTTAGAATTTTAATTAAATCTCTATACCATTTCAGTACAATATGAAAAGAAGTTTACTTATCTCCGCTCTGGCGGCTGCGCTATGCACCGTCGGCCTGTCGGCGCGGGAGACAACAGACAGACTGGAAGCCTTTCCGGGAGCGGAAGGCTATGGACGTTATGTCACGGGCGGACGCGGTGGAAAAGTCTATCATGTCACTACGCTTGAGGACAATAACAAGCCCGGATCATTCCGCTATGCCTGCAATCAGTCAGGTACGCGCACGATTGTATTCGACGTGTCGGGCAACATTCATCTCACCTCGGCACTCAATCTTTCAAAAGGAAATGTCACAATAGCCGGACAGACCGCGCCGGGCGACGGAATCTGCATCACGGACTATCCTTTCAGCATAAAAGCCGATAATGTAATCATCCGCTTCGTGCGCTTCCGTCTCGGCAATAAGAACGTGACGGTCAACGGCGCTGACGGCTGGGATGCACTTGGCTCCCTCGACCGCAAGAATCTCATTGTCGACCACTGTTCGGTGAGCTGGAGCATCGACGAATGTCTTTCGTTCAGCGGAACCACCAATACCACCGTCCANTGGTGTATCGTGTCGCAGAGCCTTGTCAATGCCGGACATACGAAAGGCAATCACGGCTACGGCGGAAACTGGGGCGGTCAGTATGGCTCCTATCATCATAATCTCCTCGCTCACCACACATCGCGCTCACCTCGTCTCGGCCCGCGTCCGACGACCCAGCTCAACGAGGTGATGGATATGCGCAACAATGTGATGTTCAACTATTCGGGTGAAAGCTGCTATGGCGGCGAGGGTATGAACGTCAACATCGTCAACAACTACTATCAGCCCGGNCCCGGCAATGGTTATGCAGGTAAGGCAAAGGAGACCCGTATCGCATCGGTCGGTATCCGTACNGTAGACTACTGTCTTGACAAAGACAAAATTGCGACTGCCTACAACAACGCTATGGGTACAAAGATTACCAAAAGTAATCTTACCGGATCTTTTGTCAACGGTAAAAAGTATATTTCCGTATCNGGAAGACGCCATGAGATTTCGGACGACAACAAGATAACNGTAGATGACAAGACCATCGCAATNTCTTGGAACANCTATGCTCCTGCGCTTCACCTCGCCGGTACATATTATGTCGACGGCAACAATAACCACAATCTTCCCAAGGTGAGTGAGGANAACTGGGCCAACGGTATGTATGACCAATTGTCGACNAGATGGGAGAACTGTTCGACCACGGCTGACTGGAACAACATGAAGGAAAATATCCGCCGTGACCGTCCCATCGAATANATCTACACAACGACCCATTCGGCAGAGGATGCNTATGCAACCGTCCTTGCCAACGCCGGTGCTTCGCTGAAACGTGATGCGCTCGACGAAATGATTGTCAACGACGCGCGCGAAAATGTGGCGAAATCAGGCACTGGTTCCGGTCTCGGCAAGGGNTTCATCAATACGCCAAATGACGTGACTTATCCCGAAGGTGTGGAGCTTGACGGCGTTCTTCCTCTCCTGAAATCGACAGAGGCTCCGACCGANACTGACGGCGATGGAATTCCCGACGAATGGGAGACTGCCAACGGTCTGAATCCNGAAGATGCCACTGACGGCGCAAAGGCTTCGGCAAGCGGATATACCAACCTCGAACTGTATATGAACTCACTTGTGGCACANATCATGGACGCCGGAAATGTCAACGGCAAGATGCTCAACGGCGAGCTTACATACGCCGATGATGCTGTCGAACTCCCGGTCTATGGCACTGAGGACAGCGCAATTGAGGATGTCATCATGTCTCCCGCTGTTGAAAACGGCGATGACAGAACATTCAACATCCTTGGTGTGGAGGTAAAGAATCCTACTGCCCCCGGAGTCTACATCCGNGGCGGTAAGAAGTTCATTGTCCGCTGAATTTTGAAAAGATAACCTANCGGATGGATTTGCCGGATGTATTCCGCCTGACAAATCCATCCGTTTCTGTATGATTTTCCCTACTTGAAAGGTNGGTAAAANCCTNGTATTAAAATAAATAGACATCTNGTGAAAAAGATAANATCCATAATATTAGGGCTGATGTGTACGTCGGCAATCGCGGTCGCTTCGTCTGCCGACAGNCGTGNGGTGGCGTCTCCCGGNGCAGAAGGCTCTGACCGTTACGCCACAGGTNGCCGTGACGAGGTCAGTTTCAACCGGAATTTCGATGACCGCACTCTGCGCGTCGACTATATTTTTTCGGCTACTCCCGGCGGAGAGCGGACTGTGTGTCTTGCCGGGCANTCGTCCACCGATGGCTGGGCCGGTCGCCGCCGTCGGCTGGCGCAACTGCCGNTGCAAGGCAACGGTACCGTGACGGTTTGCTCNGANGCTACCGGCGATACCCTCTACCGCACATCATTCTCGTCGCTCTACCATGAATGGCTGACTACCGACGAGGCTGCGGCAACGCCTAAGGCTTTTGAACACAGTGTGCTTCTGCCGTTTCCGAAAGNACCGGCCATAATCTCAATCGACCTTCTCNACAACCGCCACGAACCAATGGCGGCAATGAGCTACCGTTTTGACCCTACCGACATACTTATAGAAAAGAAGGGTAGGGGAAAGATGGCTCCCCACCNCTATATACATAAAGGTGGTAATCCGAAGGATGCGATTGATGTCGCAATCCTTGCCGAAGGGTACACGCGTGAGGAGATGGANGATTTCTATCGCCATGCCGCGATTGCCGTAGAGTCAATCCTGAGCCACGAGCCTTTCAAGAGTAAAGCCGATAAGTTCAATTTCGTGGCGGTCGCTACGGAGTCGGAGGATTCGGGGGTGAGTGTNCCNCGTCTCGACGACTGGAAATCAACNGCCTTCTCGTCAAACTTCTCGACATTTTATTCNGACCGTTATCTGACGACACTCCATGTTAAGGATATTCATAACGCCATATCCGGTATCCCCTACGAGCATATCATAATCCTTGCGAACACTGACGAATATGGGGGNGGCGGCATCTACAACAGNTATACACTGACGACCGCACGCCACAAGAATTTCCGCCCTGTGGTGGTCCATGAGTTCGGTCACAGTTTCGGAGGNCTTGCCGACGAATATTTCTACGAGCAGGAACAGGAGGAGAGCTACCCTCTCGACGTGGAGCCTTGGGAGCCCAACATCACGACACTCGTCGATTTTGACAGCAAGTGGAAACATCTCGTCAAGGAGGAGACCCCGGTCCCGACACCTGAAAAGTCGGCTGCAATCTATCCGGTCGGTGTCTACGAGGGAGGAGGATATACGTTCAAAGGAGTCTACCGTCCGGCAGACAGATGCCGTATGCGCGACAACGACTGGCCCGTGTTCTGCCCGGCGTGTGAGGAAGCCCTTGCCAATCTAATTGATTTCTATGCGGGTGAGTGAAAAAATTGCGGTTAGAGTTTTGAAAAATCAAATATAAATCCGTACCTTTGCACCGCCATTACGAATCCGTGCGTCCTACCAACGCAACAACGGTATTTAGACAACAAAAACTCCAAATAAAACAATGAAAGCAGATCTCCATCCTTCCAACTACCGCGAAGTAGTATTCAAGGACATGTCAAATGATGAAATCTTCATCACCCGTTCTACTGTCGCCTCAAAGGAAACCATCGAAGTTGACGGCGTGACCTATCCTCTGGTCAAGCTTGAAATCACCAGCTCCTCTCACCCCTTCTTCACCGGCAAGCAGAAGCTCGTCGACACCGCAGGTCGCGTAGACAAGTTCATGAGCCGCTACGGTAACCGTAATAAGAAGAAATAAGGCCGGAGCCTCGTCATCATTAATTGCTTCATCGCATAACACGCGCTTCACATCCGACTCAATGTCGGGGAGTGAAGCGCGTGTTGCTTGGAGGGATTCTTGCGTTGCCATCCAATCACTTTGCAATCTGAATAATTCTGCTTAAATTTGCAGATACTTTACATCGAAGATTTGTCAATATGAAATTCACTCGACTCAGTGTAATTGCGGCTCTCCTGCTCGGAATGTCGTGCGTGTGGCTCAGTGCGTCGGTCAACGATCTGCCTGTCCGCGAGGTCAACGGACGTCACTACCACTACTATGAAGTGGCACCCAAAGAGACTGTCTACTCCATCTGTCACCGTCTCGGAGTAAGCAAGGAGGAGCTTGTGAAGTGTAATCCGGCCGTCGCCGACGGGCTGAAGGCCGGAACCGTACTCTTTTTCCCCATCGACGATGCTCCGCTAATGTCGGCGCCCGATGCTGCATCAGCCTCTCAGGGGACAACCATCATCACCCACAAAGTCGAGAAAGGCGAGACCATCTACGGCATTGCGACGCAATACGGGCTGTCGACTCAGGAGGTCATGGAGCAGAATCCGATTGTCAGTGACGGCCTCAAAGCCGGTCAGACCCTCCACCTGACCATCCCGGCCAAGAATACACCTGCCGCCCCTGCCGCCCACGTCAGTGCGGTCCCGGCGCAGGCTCCTGTCGCCGCCACTCCGGACGAGGGCTATATTGTCAAGAAAAAGGAGACTTTCTATTCCATAGCCAATGCCCATGGAATCACCGTGGCTCAGCTCGAAGCCGCCAATCCTGGTATAACCATTCTTAAAGAAGGACAGGTCCTCACCATACCCGGAAAAGTTGCGGCTGCCCCGGCGGTAGCTGCAACGACCACAGTCCCGGCCGCACCCGTTCAGGAGGTGACGCCTGACAACGGTGGCGCGGTGATTCCCTCGGGTCAATCCATCAGCGTCGATGAATTTGCAGCCGCTTCCGGCGTTCCCGAGAAGAAAACGGAAATTTCAATAGCCGTCATACTTCCCTTCATGCTCAATGAAGCCGCTCCCTCGAAGGGCGCGCAGCGCTACACGGAGTTCTACAAGGGTTTCCTTCTGGCGATAGACAGTCTGCGCAACAACGGGACTCCTGTACGCATCAGTGCTTACGACACGGAAGGCTCGACAGCTAAACTCAACGAAATCATAGCCAAGCCGGAACTTAAAAATCACCGCCTCATCATAGCCCCGGACAATGCCGAACATCTTGCCATGTTGGGTGAATATGGCCGTGTCAACAACATAAAGGTGCTGAACGACTTCATCGTGCGCGACGAGACTTTCCGCACTAATCCGGCCGTCATGCAGGGAAATATCCCCAGCGGGGATATGCTCAACAAGGCTGTCAGGGGGATGGCCGACCGTGTGGCCTACACCACGCCGGTGTTCATCAACCAGACAGACGGCGCGAAGGATAAAGGTGATTTCACGGATGCACTGAAAAAGCGTCTCGATGAGAAAGGTATCGCCTACAAGACTGTCAACGTAGACGGCCGTCTGACTTCCGCCCATCTGAGGGAGCTTGCGAAGGATGGAAACTACACGTTCATCACCAATACGAGCCGACAGAGCGATGTCAACCGTCTTCTTCCCGGCCTGATAGAATGGCGTGACGATGCCGGCACTGCATCGGTCAGAATCGTTGGTTATCCTGAATGGATTACGTTCAGAGGGGAGACACTCACTAATATGCACAACCTCAACACTCTCGTCTATTCGCGCTTCTTTGACGACGACAGCAGCTACCGGTCACGCCGCGTGGAGGGGAAGTTCAAGGAATGGTATGGCACGGGGATGGAAAACGCCATCCCGCGTCAGGGTATGCTCGGTTTCGACACCGGTATGTTTGCCATTAAATATCAGAAGGATCCCCATGTGAGATATGACGGTGTGCAGAACGGCTTCCAGTTCACTGTCCCTGAGGGGGCAGCCGGCGACTGCAATAACCTCCTCTATATAATCAACTATCGTCCGGGAGGACTGATTGAAAAAATGACACTCTGATGAAACCTATTGCTCGACGGACGATGATGTTTTTTAGACGCTTGCGCGTGCAGGCAGGACTGATTGCAGCCCTGTTCGGGGTGCTGTTTCCTGCGGCAGTCATGGGTCAGAGGGAGTATTCGCCTAACTTTGCGGTAGGCGTGAAGGGTGGCGCGACACTGTCGACCGTCTCTTTCTCGCCGGAAGTGCATCAGAAGATGACGCAAGGTCTGACTATGGGTCTTGCCGCGCGCTACACCGAGGAAAAATTTTTCGGCCTGATTGCCGAAATCAATTTCACGCAGCGTGGCTGGGCAGAGGATTTTGTCGAGGACGAAGCCCCGCAGTTTTCCTATTCGCGCACGTTCAATTATATCTCCATTCCGCTTCTGACGCATATCTATTTCGGGTCACCGAAGGTCAAGGGGTTCGTTAACCTCGGCCCCGAGGTGAGCTTCATGCTCTCCAATTCCATAAAGGCTAATTTCGACTACGAGGATTATAAATCAATCCCGGATTTTCCGCAGGGCTACCGCAACAATGAGCAGCTCAACAAGAAGATTGACCGCACGTTTGACTACGGTATTGCCGGAGGAGTCGGTGTGGAGTTCCTCATCAAGCGCCGCCATTCGCTGATGCTTGAAGGACGCTACTATTTCGGCCTCGGTAACATATTTAATGACTCGAAACGCGACTATTTCGCCGCCTCCCGCAACCAGTCGATAGAAATTACGCTGAAATACATGATTCGAGTCAGGTAGAGGCGGCTATTGGCAGGAGGTCTATGCTGATCTTATAATCAATCCGGGGTTTTGAGGAGGACGGAACGGAGGTCGTTGCGGGAGAGGACGCGGATTTCGGTTGTCGAGTAGTCGATGAGGCCGCGGGCCTTCATCCCTTCGAGCGTACTGATGAACGAGGAGCGCTGCACGCCGAAAAGTGTATAGAGGTCGCGCTGGCGGCACGAGAACGTGATGTCCTTCCCGTCGCGCTGGGTCAGGGCTATGATCCAGAAGGCGATGCGTTCTTCAAGCGAACCGGAGGTGAGGGCAAGGACACCGTCGATGGCTTTCTGGGCGTTGGTGGAGATATAGTTGAGATAGTTGAACAGGCAGACTTCGTCGGAACGGATAATGTTGATAAAATCGTTTTTCTCAATCTGCATAATCGAGACTGTGTCAATGGCTGTGACAGTCGCGGGATAGAGTGTATTGCGTCCGAAAAGGAAGTCGGGCGACACGACGGTCGGGGCTTCAAGTGTCTGCGTCACGGCGAAGCGGTCGGTCGAATTACGGATTGAAAGTCTGACACTTCCGCCGATTATGAACATCATGCGGATACAGGGGTCGCCTGCCGTAAGAATCCTTTCTCCCGGAAGATATTTTGAGAACGCGAGGCGGGTGTTGCCGACAATTTCCGAAAGACGGTTGTAGCTTATGCCGTTGAACAGGGGGAGACCCATGAGGTTCTCATACATGCTGTTGAGTGCCATGACTTTGTCTGATTAAAGAATGGTTATTGATGATTAAGGGCCGTAGGCGGTGAGTCTGCGAGCACTATCTATTGTTATTAACGTTATTTGATAGATTTTAGTTTTTCCGTTAACATTTGTATTTATGTCATATCTGCGACAAGGCTCTGCTCACCGTGTTTTTCAGCCTTTGGCATCTCGCTTGGCCTTGAAGTAGAGCTGTGCGGAATTGATGGTGTTCTGCCAAGCGACGTATGCAGCCGGAGCCACTGACGAAATGGGGTGGAGGTAGGTGAGAGCCATCCAGATGGCAAGGACGGTGTTTTTTTGCCCGAGACCCTGCGCACCGGCAATCTTGTCGCCGCAGCGTGAGCCGATTTTACGCCCTATCCAGAACTGGGCGCAGCAGACCACGCCTGAAAGGAGNGCGAGGAGAATCATTTCGGGGACAGCTTCGGCGGGTTCGTCCATGATGAAGCTGACGGCGCGCCCGACGACGATGAAAAGCGAGACCGCCCAGATGTAGAATGATATTGCCTGACGGTCGGCAACGGCGTGATGGACTTTGGGTGCGACTTTGAGCAGGAGGAAGGCGAGGAGTAGGGGAAGGAGGATGAGCGGCATGACCTTAATGGATATGGTGGCAAGCGACTCGGTGAACGTGAGGTCGGCCTCGGTGCCCATGAGGGTGAAAAGGATGGGGGCGAGGATGGCGACAGTGATATTGGAGACGATGGAGAAAGTGGCGAGACGGGGAACGCTTCCGCCGAGCATACCGGTGATGACAGGCGCGGCTGTGGCTGTCGGGCAGAAGACGCAGATGAATGTGCCTTGCGCGAGGTCGCGCCCCAGCGGGAGGAGAAGGAGATAGAGGGCTATCGCGCCGATGATCTGAACCGAGAGGAGGCCCCACGAGAGTGAGGTGACACGAAATTCGCTCGGCCTTACACGACAGAAGGTGATGAAGAGCATTACGAAGATGAGGTAGGGGGCGATGAATTCTATTCGCCCCATGAAGTCGTGGAACACCATTCCGGCAACCATCGCTATGGGCAGCATCCAAGGTTTGAGTCTCTGGCGTAGAAGTGACATTTTCATAATCTTTGTTTCTGATAAAATCAGTGCAAAATTACTACTTTCTGAGGAATTACGTTCCAAAATCGGCAATGCAATCGCAAACATACCCTTTTGGGTATTGCATACGGTGTGACGGTGGTGTAATTTTGCTCCGTAATCTGAAAAACGTATAAAGACTATGAATAAAGTCGTATTATTTCTTCTGATGTTGCTGCTTGTGATAATCATTTTTGCATAGGATTGAGTATCTTTGTGCTGAAATTGACGAAAAGGAATCGTTATGGCAGACAATTATCTTGAAAAACGGATGGAGGAGTATCGCGCGGGGAGGCTTGCGCCCAAAACGCGTGTGGTCGTCAGGGATACCCGGCAGATGAAACGCGAGCCGGGGGAGTATTCGCTGGTTTTCCCACCTATGCGTGTGGCTATCATCGGAGGTGATGTCGGGATGGTCGGCGCGCTTGCCCGGAAGTTCCGCAGTGTCGGGTGTCAGGTGGCACTCTGCCACGGCGATTCCAAAAACTGCACACGGATAGCCCAGACAGAGGGATGCCGCTATTACCCGTTTGACCCTCAGGTGGCCGAGAACCGGCTGCGGATGATTGACGACCTGACTGTGCGTTGGGGAGGAACGGATGTCGTCATAGACCTTCGCGGAATGGACGACTGGGCCGAGGAGATGGCAGGATTGCTGCTGCTCCACTCGCATCCCGATTTCGGTTTTGTCCAAAGTGTGGAGGTCGGGTTTGAGGAGTGAATTTTTTTCGTTAACTTTGCATTCCTGAAAACGAATAATATAACCAAACATATCATCAGCAATAGAACATGGCACTTCAATGCGGCATAGTCGGCCTCCCCAATGTCGGTAAGTCGACGCTCTTCAACTGTCTCTCCAACGCCAAGGCTCAGTCGGCCAATTTTCCTTTCTGCACCATCGAACCCAATGTGGGTGTGATCACAGTCCCCGACGCGCGTCTCAACAAGCTCGTCGAGATGTGTCAGCCGCGCAGTGTGGTCCCCGCCACGGTCGAGATTGTCGACATCGCCGGTCTGGTTCAGGGCGCAAGCAAAGGTGAGGGTCTCGGCAATAAGTTCCTTGCAAATATCCGCGAGACGGATGCCATCCTCCATGTGCTTCGCTGCTTCGACGACGACAACGTCACCCACGTCCACAATACCGTCGATCCCGTCCGCGATAAGGAAATCATCGACTATGAACTTCAGCTAAAAGACCTTGAGACGGTCGAGAGCCGTATGGCCAAGACCCAGAAGCAGGCGCAGACTGGCGGCGACAAGGTAGCGAAACTTCAATATGAAGTCCTGAAAAAATACTATGACGCTCTTATTCAGGGGAAACCGGCGCGCACGGTTGAGCTTGAGACTGTCGACGAGCAGAAGTTTGCCCGCGACCTGTTCCTGCTGACCAATAAGCCGGTGATGTATGTCTGCAACGTTGACGACGCCTCGGCTGCCGGGGGTAACAAGTATGTCGAAGCTGTCCGCGAAGCCATTAAGGATGAGAACGCCCAGCTCCTGATTGTCGCAGCGCAGACTGAAAGCGAGATTGCCGAACTTGACACGTTTGAAGAACGTCAGGAATTCCTCGCTGAAATAGGCCTTGAGGAATCGGGTGTGGCACGTCTGATACGCGCGGCCTACGCCCTGCTCAACCTTCAGACCTTCTTTACGGCGGGAGCCGACGAGGTAAGGGCATGGACGTTCATGAAAGGGAGCAAGGCTCCGCAGTGTGCGGGCGTAATCCACACCGATTTTGAGAAGGGCTTCATCCGTGCCGAGGTCATCAAGTATGACGACTATGTGACTCTCGGAAGCGAGAGCGCAGTCCGCGAGGCCGGTAAAATGGCAATCGAAGGCAAGAATTATATCGTCGAGGATGGCGATATAATGCACTTCCTCTTTAATGTGTGATGCCTTCTGTCACTCTCCACGCATCATGCAAATAAACTGAAATTCAGGTAATTTAATTTTTAAGCCGGAGCAGATTTCCATACGGACAGATGGGGGTCGGCTCCGGTTTAATCATTTTGAAAAAATCGTGCCATGAAACCATATCTGTTTTATTCTGTCCTGTATCTTTTGTCAATGTCAGCAAGTGTCTGCGCCCGGAGCNGTGGGCTTGGACCTCTGACCCTTCGCTACGACCGTCCCGCCGAGTTCTTTGAGGAAGCCCTCGTCATAGGCAACGGCAACCTTGGAGCTACTCTCTATGGGGGAATAGGGGAGGAGAAGCTGTCGTTAAACGACATTACTTTGTGGACCGGTGAGCCGGAGAAAGGCGTATGGAATCCGGATGCTTACAAGACTATCCCCGACATACGCGCCGCACTTGACCGTGAGGACTACCGTCTTGCCGACTCGCTCCAACGCAAAGTGCAGGGACATTACAGTGAGAATTATCAGCCGCTCGGAACGCTGACAATCACATACGGCGGCGACTCCTCGGCCGTCAGTGACTATATGCGCTATCTCGATATTTCGGAAGCCGTAGCTTTCCGTGGCTATACCTCTCCGATGGGTAAGGTGGAGAGCATATATTTTGCTTCCGCCCCTGACTCGGTCATAGTTATCGGAATCAGGAGTGAACGACCGCTGACAGCTACTTTGCGGCTTGATTCGCAGCTTCCTCATGAAGTGACCGCCTCTAAGGATGGAATCATGCGGTCGCAGGGCTATGCAGCATACAGTTCNCTCCCGAACTATGCCGGGAGTGAGGAGAAACTCAGTTATGACCCTGAACGCGGTACGCATTTCTGTACGCTTGTGAAAGTCATCCCTGCTGATGGAGCGGTTGTTGCCGGTGATGACGGAAGCCTGAGATTGGATGAGGTGAGTGAGGCCACCGTCCTGATTACGAATGTCACGAGCTTTAACGGTTTTGACCGTGACCCTGTCGTNGAAGGACGCGATTTTGTCGGTCTGGCAGAAAAACGTATCAGGAGGGCAGAGGAAAAGAGTTTCGACGGACTCCTCGCGTCGCATATTGAAGACTACCGCAGATTGTTTGACCGCGTGAGCATCGACCTCGGTTCGACTCCTGACTCAGTGGCCTCCCTGCCGACCGATGTTCAGTTGAAACGCTACACTGATATGGCTGAGGTAAACCCTGACCTTGAAGAACTCTACTTTCAATATGGGCGCTATCTGCTCATCTCCTGTTCGCGTACGCCGGGAGTGCCTGCCAATCTTCAGGGATTGTGGAATGAATATATCCTCCCTCCGTGGTCAAGCAACTATACCACTAATATAAATGTGGAGGAGAATTATTGGCCGGCAGAGGTAACCGGGCTTGGCGAATTGCACGCCGTGACCCTCTTGCCGTGGATTGAGAATCTGTCGNAAGGGGGAGTAGCGACCGCACGGAGCTATTTCGGCGTGGATCGGGGTTGGTGNGTAGGTCATAATTCCGACATCTGGGCAATGACGAATCCGGTCGGNATGAANGAGGGTGATCCGATGTGGGCGAACTGGAACATGGGTGGGGCATGGCTGGCGAGCCATATATGGGAGCATTATCTGTTCGGACAGGACAAGGTGACACTTGCGCGTTACTATCCAGTGCTCAAAGGGGCTGCCGAGTTCTGTCTGGGTTGGCTTACGGAGAAGGATGGTCGGTTGGTNACATCGCCCGCCACTTCTCCTGAAAATCGTTATCTGACCCCTGACGGTTATGCCGGAGCCACGCTCTACGGCGGGACGGCTGACCTTGCCATGATACGCCAGTGTCTGATGGANACGCGCGATGCCGCCGCCGAACTTGCGGTGGATGATGCTTTGCGCTGTGAAATCGATTCAGTGCTCCANCGTCTNCATCCNTATAAGGTGGGGCGTGATGGAAATCTTCAGGAGTGGTATTTCGATTGGAAAGATAAGGACCCGAAGCATCGCCATCAGTCACATCTNTATGGGCTGTTTCCCGGCAGACATCTGAGTCCTGACTCTACGGCGGAGCTTNCGCNGGCTGCCGCGCGTACATTAGAAATAAAGGGCGACAAGACCACAGGGTGGAGTACGGGTTGGCGTGTCAACCTGCTTGCACGGCTGCGCGACGGCAAGGGTGCATATAATATGTATAGGCGACTGCTCCGCTATGTCAGCCCTGACCGATACGACGGACCTGACAAGCGTCGTGGCGGAGGGACATATCCGAATCTTCTTGATGCACATTCTCCATTTCAGATTGACGGTAATTTCGGAGGGACNGCCGGAGTCGCCGAGATGTTATTGCAGTCGATGCCGGGAGTTATAACNGTATTGCCTGCGCTGCCTGATGCGTGGAAAGGGGAGGGGTGCGTGCATGGACTTCGCGCGAGNGGCGGATTCATTGTTGATATGTCTTGGAAGGATGGTGTGATTTCNGACTTTTTTATTTCATCAGATAGGGGAGGGGAGACGTTGGTACGCTTTCCCGACGGTGAGGCGGCAAAAGTGATTTTAGCACCAAAAGAGGGTAAAAAACTGCGTTAAATGCATAAAAATGGCTCAAAAATAGGNTTAAATGTTAAATTTCTGTTAAAATACNCTGATAAATTTGGAGGGAATGGNAAAAGTGCCTACCTTTGCACTCGCTTTTGAGAAGCAGACCTCACGGCGGTGAGAGTGCTAACGATTGAAACGCTGAACGACCTGATGTGGTTCGCCACTGAAAAGTTAAAAAGATGTTAAAATCTCGAAAAGATTTGCAGGTCTCGAAAATAAGACGTACCTTTGCAAAGTTTTCCGCTGAACGCCNCGAGAGGCGCTTCAAAGAGAGCGAAACGAAAAGAGAACATTGAAAGATTTACAATAGACATTGAAAGTAGTACAAGAGTCATNAAGATATGACCTCTGTCAATTCTACTGACAACAGCAATACAAACGGACATCCCGGGCAGGAAACTCCGGTCTCTGTGAAGGCAACTAAGAACAGAACANNGCGTCTGCCTTTGCCTTCGGCTCTATTTNAAATAGAAAAGAAGAAAACAAAGATAGACAACAACGAAGAGTTTGATCCTGGCTCAGGATGAACGCTAGCGACAGGCTTAACACATGCAAGTCGAGGGGCAGCGGGGGAGGAGCAATCC
>JAAVCM010000013.1 GCA_014802345.1 Bacteroides sp. | reverse complement strand
TCACTAAACTTGTCACTTTAATTACTAATCCATATATTTGTGCTACCTTAAATTAAAAATCATTACGGTTATGAAGACTATGTTCATTGCATTGCTGCTTGTGGCTACTGCGTTCGGGAGTGTTTCCGCCCGAATTTCCTCTTATGATAGTAGGGCGGTTGATACACGCCCGGCACGTCTCGGCAAGTGTCAGACAGTAGACACGAGCTTTATGGAGTGTGTCTATGAGCATTGCATCTATGATCCGTTTTTTGACAGGACAGAGATAAATGATGAGATTCTTGAGATAGGCCGTAAGGCGAGTAGATATGGTAACTATAACTCATATATGCTTGATTCAATAATTAAAGCCGATTATCCTGATGGAATTACCCGGGAGAAGTGGAACAAGCTGCATGAAAAAATCGGGAATGGCTCGACCACTGAGACACTTAAAAATATAGATGAAGGGAAGTTAAGGCATTTCGAGAGTATTTTCGGTGAACCCTATGTCTATGATGAAGAAATTCCCGCATTTGACTGGCGGTTTACCGACGAGACGGATGAAGTCTGCGGACACAAATGCAAGAAAGCGACTGCGGAGTTCCGAGGACGGACGTGGAACGCATGGTATGCGGAGGATATTCCCATCGACAATGGTCCGCTGAAATTCGGCGGCCTTCCGGGACTGATACTGAAAGTTGAGGACTACAATAAGGAGCATATTTTCGAGGCGATGCAGATAAGGAAAAGTGACAAGGATTTCGGTTATAAGGTCAGATCCTTACTAATCCCTACTGACAGAAGGACTTTCAACAAGATGCTACATGATTTCAGGACTGATGTCGTAGGTTTCCTCGGCGGAGAGCTTCCTGCTGCAGTAAAGCCCGACGGTACTCCTGCCACTCCTCACCGCCGGCTGTTCTATAACCCGGTTGAGAAAGATTGAGGGCGCTTTGTAGGGACGCGCCGTGGCGCGTATGCCGAATGAAATAGTGTATAGCTTAGGTTTTTTATAGTGTATAGCTTAGGTTTTTTATAGTGTATAGTTTAGGATTTTTATTGTATCGTCTATGTTTTTTATTCGGCATACGCGCCACGGCGCGTCCCTACAAACCAGACAGGTATGTCTTAAAATAATATTCGTTGGTAAAAATAACTAATATTTTATTCACTAAATTTGTTACTTTAATTACTAATCCATATATTTGTGCTACCTTAAATTAAAAATCATTACGGTTATGAAGACTATGTTCATTGCATTGCTGCTTGTGGCTGCTTCGTTCGGGAGTGTTTCCGCCCAAATTACTTTCTATGATAGGTCAAAAGATACGCGTCCCGCACGTCTCGGCAAGTGTCAGACAGTAGACACGAGCTTTATGGAGTGTGTCTATGAGCATTGCATCTATGATCCGTTTTTTGATAAGACAGAGATTGTTGATGAAATTTTAGAAATTGGTCGCAAAGCGAGCAGATACAGCAACTACAATTGGTATATCCGCGACTCAATCATTGTGGTGGATTATCCTAATGGGCTTACAGTAGCTGACTTTTATAAGCTGACACAAAAAATAGGTCGGACATCTACAACCGAGACACTTAAATATTTTGATGAAGGGAAGCTGAGTCATTATGAGTCTATCGCAGGAGATCATTATGTCTATAACGAATCTATTCCTTCATTTTATTGGCAGTTTACAGATGAAACTGATGAAATCTGTGGTTATAAATGCAAGAAAGCTATTGCCGATTTCAGGGGTCGGACGTGGAATGCATGGTATGCGGAGGACATACCAGTTGATAATGGGCCATTGAAATTTGGCGGCCTTCCGGGATTGATACTGAAAATAGAGGATTCTGACAAGGAACATATCTTTGAGGCAATGCAGATAAGGAGGAGTGACAAAGATTTTGGACATCGTGTCCGGTCGTCACAGTTCTCTACCGACCGAAAGCCATTCAATAAGATGCTTCTTAATTATAAAATGGATATGGGATCGGTTCTCAATAACTCTCCACTTGCCCCGACGAATCCTGACGGCTCACCACTAATAACCGGCAAACGCCGTGTGTTCTATAATCCGGTCGAGAAGGATTTATAGATTTTCGTCCTTTTGCAAAATCCAAAAAAATCCGGGTTGTAGGGACGCGCCGTGGCGCATATGCCGGATGAAAATCATAATGCCTATGCCAATTAAAATCTTAAACTATGTACTATTTCATCAGGCATACGCGCCACGGCGCGTTCCTACAAACCAGACAGGTATGTCTTAGAATAATATTCGTTGGTAAAAATAACTAATATATTTATTCACTAAATTTGTTGTTTTAATGACTAATCCATATATTTGTGCTACCTTAAATTAAAAATCATTACGGTTATGAAGACTATGTTCATTGCATTGCTGCTTGTGGCTACTTCGTTCTGCACTATTTCCGCCCAGACTGATGGAGGAGAAATTACTACAATTTCAATGGCGGACGGTATCGTAACGGGACCGGCGGCGAATAAACCTGTCAGTATCCAACCATTTATTGTCGTTGATACGAGTTTTATCGAGTGTGTTTATGAGCATATAATTTATGACCCTGTTAAGGATAAAACCAAGATTACCAACGAAATTCTTGAAGTCGGCCCTAAGGCTTCGCGCTATAGCCTTTATGGGACATATCAGCGTGATTCCGTGGTGGATAGCTATTCCAATGGCATTACATTCGGGGAATATATGAAGATTTCAAAACAATATGGAGGAGGAGACCTCACAGAGCAGATAAAGGACCGCAAGGAAGGTCTACTCAAGTCCTATGACAATATTTTGGAGGATAAGTATTACTACGACGAGCCTATTCCGCATATTGACTGGGTATTAACCGATGAGAAAGAGGAGGTATGTGGTCACGATTGTCTGAAAGCCATCGCGCATTTAAGAGGACGTGACTGGACAGTGTGGTATGCTCCCGACCTAACGATTGACGATGGCCCTTTGAAGTTCTGCGGGTTGCCGGGGTTCATACTCAAAGTTGAGGACGACAAGAAAGAGCATATCATTGAGGCGATTCAACTACGCGAGAGTGCCAAACCGTTTGGTTATCGTGACTCCGACTTTATAAAGACAGATCGCAAAAAGTTTAACAAGATGATGGAGGAATACAAGAGCGATGTCAGGGGCTTTATGTCCGGTTCGTCGCTTGCTCCGACTAATCTTGACGGCTCTTCAACCCTGAAAGGTAAAAAACGCCGGCTGTTTTATAATCCTGTTGAGAAAGATTGAGGGTGCTTTGTAGGGACGCGCCGTGGCGCGTATGCCGAATAAAAAACATAGATGATACAATAAAATCCAAAGCTATACACTATAAAAAACCTAAACTATGCACTATTTCATACGGCATACGCGCCACGGCGCGTCCCTACAAAGTAGACTGAAAAATCTAAATTGTATACGGCGCTACGGCGTGTCACTACAAGGTGGATTGAAAAATCTAAATTGTATACGGCGCCACGGCGCGTCCCTAAAAGCCTGTTGTTGTAGCCCAAATGATTGATTTGAATATGAAAGGTAGAGCGATGAGATTTCTGATGCGGGCGTTTGCCTTGATGCTGACGGTCCTGCTGTCTGTGGAGGCGGTTTCGGCTGCTGAGCCGTGGAAGGTCAGCGGACGTGTCGTAGATACTTCCGGTGAGCCTCTGGCGGGAGTCGTCGTGAAAATGGCTGATAAGGTGGAAAAGACCGTAGCGTTCTGCTCGACCAACGGCGGGGGCAGCTTCACGCTTCGGTTCTCCGGGACACCCGGAGCTGACTGGACGGTTACATTCGCATTTCTCGGTTTCTCGCCACAGACATTCACGCCAGCCGCGATGAAAGATGGGATGACGGTGACGCTTGCCGATGCACCGCTCGAACTGAAAGAGGTGGTGGTGAAAGTACCGCCAATCAAGAGCCACGGCGACACGCTGACCTACGACGTCGCTTCGTTCCGCAGCAAGGCCGACCGCAACATTGAGGATGTCATCAAGAAGCTCCCCGGCGTGGATGTTGATGAGAAGGGGGCAATATCCTATAACGGTGAAAGAATCAACCGCTTCTACATCGAGGGTCTCGACGTAGTGTCGGGTCGCTACACGATTGCCACGCGCAACATCTCGCCCGACGATATACTTGCGGTCGATGTCTACGAGAACCATCAGCCGAAGCAGGTGCTGAAAGACGTGGACTTCTCCAACCGTGCTGCAATCAATCTCAAGATGAAGCGTAAAAGTATGCTGAAGCCAATAGGCAATATCAAAGGGGGAATCGGATGGGACGATGACGGCGCGACGAAATGGCTCGGCGAGGGTTTCGGGATGTTCATTGCTCCGTCGATGCAGGTGCTTGTCACGGCTAAGGGAAATAACTGGGGGACTCCCTACCGCAATGAGACTAAGTCGCTTCTCCCGGAGCGCGGCGACGAGACATCGGCTGCCAGTGACCTCTACGCCGAGATGCCTTTCGGGAATCCGAAAATCCCATCTGACAGATATTTCGACAATAGGTCTGTCACCGCTTCTGTCAACACCATAAGCAAGGTAGGGGAATACGGCAAGCTCAATTTTACAGCCGACTACACAGATGAGGACAACCGCGCTGCCAATTCCGAGTCCATTACTTACAGCAACGGCGAGGATCCCGCGATTGGTTTCCATGAGAGGGTAGAGAGCAATCCACACTCGCGGGAGGCGAAGTTCAGCATGAAAATAGAGGAAAATGCCCCGGCACATTTCGTTGCCGATAAGTTCTCATTTCGCGGTAGCTTCGCCGATAACGGATATTCGATTTTCAACTCAGGGGATGTCGCACAGATGTCGCGCACGGATGACTATAATTTTACCAACGCTCTCGACGTGACACTGCGGATCGGCAGACAGGTGGTGTCGTTCAGTTCCGATATCGCGGTGGTCAATACCCCGGTGAGCCGTATAAGCGCGACCGACGGCGTGGCGACCATGCTTGCGCAACGAGGAGGCGCGCTGTCGTTCACAACCGCCGAAAAAGTGGGCTATTCCTGGATGTTGAGCGGGGTTTCAACGCTCGGGGTCAATCTTCGCTTCGAGTCCGCGTATGATAAATTTAAGTCCGAGTTCACTACTGGAAATGCTTCGGCTGCCAACGATGTCCGTGGCTACGACTTGCAGACAGTCATCGAGCCGCAGTACACCTATAAGCCCGACGTGCGTTTCAACGTCAAGGTGCTTTTGCCGGTCACGCTGACTTCAATGAGGTTCACTGACAGACTGACCGACAGAAGGTATCCCGTCGACAAAACTGATATCGGGGTGAGGACAGTGGTCAATTTCAGACTGACGGCGAAGTTCCGTGGCTCAATGACTCTCGCGCGTACCACTCGGCTCGGCGGTATTACGGACTATATCACCAATCCGGTCTATCTCACCTATCGCCAGCGCACCACTTTCGGCTCCGGCACGCTGAACAGCACGGAAAATTACAGCGCGGGTACCAATCTGTTTTTCCGCGACCCGATAAAGGCTTTTTTCGTCACCTTTAACGGACTCTACCGCTTCGGGCATAACAACCGCATCAGCGGGAGCAATGTGACTGCCGATGAAGTTGCCTCATCAGTCGAGAGCCGCCGTAACCGCAGCGATATGTTCACCGCGGCCCTCATCATATCGAAGAATATGCGCGCATGGCATACCACCTTCACGCTTGACGGTAATGTCACGTCGATGCGCCGCAAGATACTCCGCCAGCAGAATCCCTATCGTGTCGGCAATACCGCCTATGCGCTCCACGGCGCGGTGAGCAGCACCCCGTTCAATGGGGCGGTAGATCTGTCGGTCAACGCTTGGTATCGCACATCGGTGCAGAAAATCGATGCCCTTGGTATGCGAAGCGACATGGATGACCTCACGGCACAGGGGGCGCTGTCAGTCCATCCGATTCATTCACTTGAAATCTATTCGCAGCTCTACTGGAACAGGGCGACGATAGGAACTGACGGCACAAAGGAGAGTTTCTTCCTCGGGGCAGGAGTGAGGTGGCATAAAGGACATTTCGACATCGAATTCAGCGGAAAAAACCTCACCAATTGCCGCAGCTATGCTTATAGCTATTTTTCAGATTCGGACATTTACAGCTACTCCTTCACCCTACGTCCGATAGAATTTCTCGCCTCAGTAAAATACACCTTCTGACCTACATGTTGTTATAACTATTTCATACGGCATACGCGCCACGGCGCGTCCCTACATAGCTATCGCGTCCCTACATCTGATATAGTTGCGCGACTGACTCAGAATGTCAGGCCATCGGATTGGAGTTCTGCCTGATATGCACCGAGGTTGGGGGTGGCGCCGCGCTCGACACCATAGAAGTCCCTTGCACCTTCGGCGGGGACGAGGGGAGAGTAGCCTGCGGCGATTGCCGGTGAGCCGGGCTGGAGACGGTAGTCGAAATAGTAGTCCGAGCGCACGGTGTAGTAGAGCGGGTCAGCCCCCCAGAGGCAGTCGATGAAGTTTGAATCGTCGCTGCCGTTGCTTTTCAGGAGTGAACGTTGGACAGTCACGTTGCTGCCCGAGAGGTCACCGGGGGAGAAATCTGTTCCGTTGCCGTAGAAAATACAGTTGTTGAACGTCGCTTGGAGCAGCGGGAGACCCGAACCATCGTTGTTCTCTGCGTCGAGATGATAGAGTTGGACGGAAGCACCGCGCAGGGCTGAAAAGAGATAGTAGTTGGCGAAAGTGCAGTTGCTCACGGTAGCTTTGCCCCCTGTGACGGCGAGCACCCCTTCGGCTGCCTCAGCCACCTCACATCCGGTCAGGCGTAGGTCGGCATAGCGTGATTCGAGCGAATAGCCCGCGCTGTTGCGCAGACGGCAGTTTAGGAAAGAAACTTCTGAAAGGGAATCGGCGAGGACACCGCTGACGGTGTTGCGCACGATGGTGTGGCTCAGACGGTTGCCACGGCTCTCAGGAGCGAAGTGCAGACCGCGCCACTGGGAGGCCATGAGGTCGAAGGAGATGTCGGTGATGACGTTGCCGGTACGGTCGCCGGTCATGTTGACAGGTTTTTCGGGCGTCCCCTCGGTGACGAGTGAGCCGCGCACGCGCATGACGGCACCGTCGTGGAAGTGCATTGTAGTCCCGGCGGGAATGGTCAGTGTAGCTCCGCGCTCGACGACGAGGGAGTCGAAAATCTGGTAGGGATATGTCGGGTCAAGATGCGTGTCGGATTCGACGATGAGTCCGTGAAGACGCTCCACATCCTGTCCGGCGGCAGCGAGAACCACACTGCGGGTCACGCCGTTGGTCGTAAAGTCAAGGATGTCACTGAACTCCGTGAGGGCGGGAACACCATTGCGGCGCAGGGTGGCTTCGACGAAGACATAGATGGAGTCGTTGGGGCGAATTTCGACATTCTGAAAGCTCGTTCCCGCAAATCCGTCGACATTGATGCGGAAAGCGCCGTCGGCATTGCGGAGCGAGATGTTGGAGATGCTGATGATTTTGTCGTGGCGGTTATAGACCATGAAACGGCTCGTCGGGGTAGGCTGGTCGGTGAAGACTACGCCGAGACTGAGGGTATCGACTGAAAATTCCGGCTGGGCGGAAGGGGAGTTGTCAATGCCGTCCTCGATGCAGCCGACGAGGGCTGAGAGGAGAATCATCGAAAAGCATATACGGAGGAGTGAATTCATAGCGTCTGTCATTTTATTGAAGGAAACGTCGGGCCGCGGGGAGAACGCTCTTTTGATGCTATCCCCTGACGGTCGCTTACATATAAACGCAAAAATCCTTCTCTTATTGTTTTACCTCCTTCGGCCTTCCCCCTCTACGGCGGTCAGGTCATCGGCTATCGGCACTTTTCATGATTTCTGCGTCCTTTGGCTTGGCAAGCTGCCTGGAGGGAAGACGTTTCTGTGTGGTTTTCGCGGGAGCGGAGGCCGGTGCGGTGGTGACCTTCTTGTCATCCTTTTCCCTGCTGTCGGTTCTGGTAGCCTTCGTGTCGGTTTCATCCTCCTTTTTGCTGTCATTTTTCTTCAGGAAGCGGCTCAGACGATGGCGGATACTGTCGTCGGCGGCTGTCACCGAGTGACCTCGGTAAACCTGCCGCCCCATACTGTCGGCCACGATGAAGAACGGCACGGAGGGAATCTGCAAATTCCTTATCGCAGGATTTGCCACACTGCCCGGGAGCCAGCCCTGCATCCACTTCGCGCTGTCGCGGCGGATGGAGAGTTCCCACGCGACGCTGTCGGCCATCACGCAGAGTTCAAGCGCCTTGAAACGACGCTGATGAAGGCTGTCGGTCAGCGTGCGCAGGACTTTACGGACGCTGTCGCCCTTGTTGCGCCCGGTGACGGCGATGAGTGTGTAGCTCTGGCTTGACGGCCAGTAGCGGATTACGGTGTCGCGGTCATTCTGATGCCCGCAGTAGACGGTGATTGCCTTGACGGGACCGCGGGCATCGGCCGAAACCTGTTCGCCGACCTTGCCCGGGAAAGCACCGACCACACCCGAGGGGCGCGCGTCAGCTTTCAGCACGTTGACGAGCGAATCGGCTTCAAGTTCATAGCCTCTGGCATTGAAGCAGGTCACAAGTATGGCGGCCGATGAGATACGGTCGGGGTGACTGCGCACCTCCTCTGCCACAAGACGATTGACGGCAGCGACATCCCCGCTTCGCAGGAGCGAGTCGTTGGCGGAGATGAAGCGCGAGTAGTCGCGTGACGCGTCGTTGCCTTTGATTTCAATCTTGCCGGGAGTGTCCGTATCCATTTTCACGTCGAGTTCGTCGCCGTTGGCAGCGATGCAGGTGAAAAGCGGTCGGCCGTCGGAGGTGGAGACCTCGACGAGAACCGGCTCGGCCGACGAGCCGCGCAGCGTCACCTTGCCGTCGACCGGATGGAAGACCGCCCGCTGGACACCGCGGTTGATATATGTCATCTCGACACCCTCCGAGCCAAGCCCGCGGATGTTGCAGTCAATCACAAATTCCTCATCGTTGCCGCAACCTGTCAGCAGTACGAGGAGCATTATCATCAGTACATTAAACTTGCGCATGGGCGCAAAATTACTAAATTTTGCTTATATTTGCACCCGGATTATGCCTATATTGCTCCGACTATCAATTTTATCTTCCTTGATCAACATTCACATCCGATGAAAATGCTACTGCGCCTCACGTTTCTGGCCATTGCGCTTCTCGCCGCATCGGTCGACAAAGCGGCTGCCCAGATTGTGGCCATCGCAAATGATGAAATAAACACGGACAGCGTCCGGCGTGCGTTTGACGACGGACCATATTTCGGACTATATAAGGACAATTATTTCATTTTCGGCTGTCCGGTGGGGCCGCGCATCACCCGCGACAACTGCAACATCAAATTTCAGATTTCAATAGCCCAGCGTCTTACCCGAAGCACACTCCCTTTCGGCACATATCTCTATTTGTTCTATTCGCAGAAATGTTTCTGGAACATCCTTGAGGACTCGATGCCGATGACCGACCTGAATTTCAATCCCGGTATCGGCCTGACAAAGCCGCTGTTTGTCAAGGGTCGTTTTGTCGGCAAGGTGAGCCTTATCGCCGAACATGAGTCTAACGGACGTGACGGTGCGGCTTCGCGCTCGTGGAACCGTCTCAGCATCGCGGGGAGCATCATGATAGACCCCCAGCTTCTCGTCCACAGCAAGGTCTGGCTTCCAATCATCGACGGAGCCGAGAACCGTGACATCCTCGACTATTGCGGCATCTATCAGATAGGTACCTCCGTCAGTTCGCGCAACGGCCGTCTGGGACTTGCCGTCAACCTCGTGAAGCGTAAGGGATGGCGTCTGAACTACAATACAACCGTCGAGGTCAACTACCGTATTTTTCCGCGTGACAACCAGTATCTTTTCGTCCAGTACTACAACGGCTACGGCGAAGGTCTGCTTGCCTTCAAGGAATTTCACTCGATGCTCCGCGTCGGTCTCGTCATCAAGCCAAAACTGTTCAGCGACTATTAATCATTGATTGTTAACGGATATTCAATATAAGGAAAATTCTTTAACAATAATACAATCTGTCATATTTTGATGTCGTATGTCAAAGTCGTATTAATCAAAACAAACTTATAAGAATATGAACCGTTCACAATTTGTGAACGGTTCATATTTATTTTCTTAGTTTTTAGAGTAAGGTTTCATAGTTATGATAAGGCTGAACAAAATTTACTTATGCTTGTACGGCGATATCAAACAATTTTGCCTAATTCATTTCGTTTTGGAATCTCATACGAGCTCCGTGAAGCATACCTAAAAGTCTTGGCATTATCGAATCTATTTCAGGTGTTTTATCAAGAAGTATTTCAGTCGCAAGCCAAACACTATCTCCCCCAGCAATAAAACACTTTACGCATTTTATCTCAGATGTAATAGTATTTGCTGCCTCGAAAACTTGCAATTTATTGCCTCTCACATCCATGATGCCAGGCATAATAAGATGAAAATACTCCTTGTCATTTTCATTGTCAGCAATGATGAAACTTCCTCCTTGGTATTGAAAAGCAATACCAAACGATTCTTCCCGATAAGGGATTGAATTTCTGCGCAGCCAGTTTTTATATATCTGCATAATTTAATTTTTAATCCCAGTGGCCCCCTATCTGGGTATATATACAATGAAGCGTGAGAGCCATACTGTTGTCCATTCCACCATCAGAGGCCTTCGCATTGCCCGGTTAGTTGAACGAACAACACGCAGAAGCCTCACGCAGAATATAGCTATATACCAATCCATGACATGAGGATGTCATAGATTGGAGATATAGGCCTATCCAGTAGGCATCTACTGTTGCTACAATCCTGACTAACCTGAGAAAGTTGCGAAGTTTCTGATGGTCAAGAAAGAGCGTCAAGTAAACGCTTCAAAAAAATATTTGCAGACCCCACCCACATAGCCCAATAATAGGCTTCTGCGTTTGAATCTACACAGCAAATTTATGGTAATTTTTTTTATTATACAAGTAAAATGAGTAATTAAATATTACAAAATCAAAGTAATTTGTATTCTATGTGATGTATAGGGGGAGAATCGTATGGATTAATTACTATTAAATTCGCTTTATGAGGTGTGTAAAAGATCTTGATATAGCTAACCCTATGAGTTCGACATAAGAAAAATATATTTCAATGATAATTAGTCTTATGTTAAATAATTAATTTCTCAATTCAACAAATAGCGTGTTAATTTTGAGGATATGAAGCTACCCCTGTATGATGGATTTCAGATCATACAGGGGTAGGAAATGTAATATTATTCTTAACTGTGGTTAGCGGCCTTACGCTTCCTTGCGGAGAACTTTGAGGGCTGCATCGTAGTCAGGCTCGTTGGTGATTTCCTCGACGAGGTCGCGGAAAATCACGCGGCGGTTTTCGTCAAGCACAAGCACGCAACGTGCGAGAAGACCTGCGAGAGGGCCGTCGACGAGCTGCACGCCGTACTTCTGTCCGAAAAGGGGCGAGCGGAATGCAGAACCGAAAAGCACGTTCTTGATGTTTTCCATCGTGCAGAAACGACCCATGGCGAAGGGGAGGTCCATCGAGACGCAGATGACTACCACGTCGTCAAGTTTGGCTGCCTCCTCGTTGAAGCGGCGGACGCTTCGGGCGCAGACTTCGGTGTCAAGGCTGGGGAAAATATTGAGGACTACTCGCTTGCCTGCGAAATCAGTGCAGAGAAGCTGAGAGAGGTCTGCACCTGCGAGGTGGAAGCAGGGAGCGGTTTCGCCGATTGTGGGGACGGTGCCGCAGGTATGGCACGGCTGGCCTTTGAAAAATACGGTTTCCATATATGTAAAATAGTTTTAATTGTTTGTTGTCAGAATTAATCAGTGGGGTGGTGTAGGGGGGATGGATTGTCGTCTGACGGGGGTCACTCGACAAGTGCCATCGTCTGTAAAACAACATTTCCCAGCTCGTTGTTGAATCCCAGCACCACATTTTTTACTTTGCCGCTGCTGTCGGTCATAATCACGACCGGAAGGGAAGCGGCTCCGCAGTCGCGGGCAAGGGATTTGCCGTTCATCAGCAGATGTTCGCCGGGACGGATGGCAGGGACTATTGCCTCGATAGCATCAATGTTGGTCGAGTTGAACACCCATATCACGTCGGCCTGAGAAGGAAGGCGGTCGACCGCACCCCTGACGGCTCCGACAAGCTCCGAATTGAATCCGGCCGACGGATCGAGGAGCGCAATCACCGTCGGTGCGGCGAAGCGGTCGCCCCGGTGATAGGTGTAGCGTTCGCCTGTGGTGGTCGGGAGCGAGAATGTCGGAACCTGAGTTCCGGCGAGATTCTCGATGCGGAAATTGTTTTCCCTGTACTTCTCGAACACTTCGGGATATGCGGTTGTCAGAGCCTCCTCGCTGATGTCGGGACACCCCATGCTCTCAGGATATGTATAGGTGACGAGCATTGACTGCTCCGTAATCTGGCCGGGATTGCTCTCGGTGTCGATGCGGAGGGGTAGGAGGGTCGACGCGTCGAAGATGAAACGCTTCTCCATCGCGGTGACATCGTTGACTTTCATTACCGCCATGACCTGTATGGCCTTCTTGCCGTCGAAAATAGCGTCAGGCTTTACGGTGATGGTGTAGCGGCCGTCGGAATTCATGCGCGACAGTTCGCGGGCTATATATGAAGGATAAAGGTCGGTGAACTGAGCCGAAGCCTGAACCCCTTCGGAGTTGCCCCTCGGCATGAAGGGAATCGAGTCCCATTCGGTATGGTATTCTTGCAGACGCTCGTTGCGGTAGCGGTAATGGTGGCCGTCATAATAGGCAGAAAAACCTTTCACGACACCCGAAGGGGTGTCCATGGTCCATTCGGTCAGATAGGAACATGGCGAGAGTGGGTCGGAAGGCGATGGAGCCGACGAGAGGCTTACATTGTAGACCACATCGTTGTCGCTCTGCGGGAGCGATACGTTGAAACTTGCGTTAGCCTCGTAGCACCCTGATTTTTCAAGAGATGCCACAACATCAGCAATCCCTTGAGCCGACAGGCCCAAGGGACATAAAGCTGCTAACACCATTAACAATCTTGTTTTCCCTTTCATAAACAATAGTTGACGTTCATATACGATAACGCGCATTTCCGCAAATCGGTTCATGGATTCAGAAAAAATATGGATTTCGTGGTGTATATGTTAAAACTTTTGATTAATTTCGCAGTGTCACCTACATACGCGGCCCGACACAGCTATCAGACCCCCTTTATGTAGGTTTATCACCTGACAATATTGTACTTCTTATGACTAACCATGAATTAAAACTACAGTCAGAGATCAACCGCAAACGGCTTATGGAAGTCGTTTACCGTGCGAAAGCAGGTCATATCGGAGGCGATCTCTCGTGTCTTAATGTACTTACGGCTCTCTACTTTGACGTAATGAACATTGATCCGTCCAATCCTTCAGACCCGGACCGTGACCGCTTCATCCTCAGCAAGGGTCATTGCGTCGAGGCACTCTATGTGACACTTGAATCACGCGGCTACTTCACGCATGAGCTGACCGACACACTCGGGCAATTCGGATCAATCCTTTCGGGACATCCCACCATCGAGGTCAACGGCATCGAGGTCAGTTCGGGCGCTCTTGGCCACGGTCTCTCGATAGGGGTCGGGATGGCTCTGGCTGCAAAAATGGATTCGAAGCCTTACCGCACATTCGTTGTGATGGGCGACGGCGAACAGGGAGAAGGCTCAATCTACGAGGCCGCCATGTCTGCAAGCCATTTCAAACTTGACAACCTTGTAGCCGTCATCGACCGAAATCATCTCCAGATCAGCGGCAACACAGAGGACGTGATGGCAATCGAGAACATCACCGAGCGATGGAGCTCTTTCGGCTGGGACGTAGTCACCGCAAACGGCGATGATGTCGCTGACCTCGTGAAGACTTTCCATGCCATTGACTATAACTGCGGCAAACCGCATCTCATCATCTCGGAGACCACAAAGGGCCGCGGAGTTTCCTTCATGGAAAATGTCGCCAAGTGGCATCACGGTGTGCCTGACGAAGAGCAGTACCGTACTGCAATTAAAGAAATTGAATGTCGAATCGCTAATGAATCCAACTTATGATAGCCTGCCGTAAAGCATTTACAGATACTCTCCTCGAACTGGCCAAGACCGACAAATCAATAGTGGCCGTTACAACTGACGCACGAGGCTCGGTGACACTTGGCGATTTCGCCAAGGAACTGCCCGACCAATTCGTGGAGTGCGGCATAGCCGAGCAGAATGCCGTCGGCATTTCGGCCGGACTTGCCCACAGCGGAAAGAAAGCCTATGTCTGCGGCCCCGCCTGCTTCTATGTGGCCCGCAGTCTTGAACAGGTGAAGGTCGACGTGGCCTACAACCGCACCAACGTCAAGATTCTCGGCGTGAGCGGGGGTGTGGCCTACGGTGCTCTCGGTGCCACCCACCACAGTCTCCACGATATTGCCGTCCTCCGCACCTTCCCCGGCATGAACATCGTCCTTCCCTGCGACGCACGCCAGACAGCACGCCTCGTCAGGATGCTGACCGGACGCCCTGAACCTGTTTATGTCCGCGTAGGTCGTGCAGCCGTCCCCGACGTGTATGAAAACGACGATTTCCCCTTTGAATTCGGAAAGGCCAATATGCTCACCGATGGTTCCGACCTCACCATCATCGCTACCGGCGAGACCGTCTATCACGCCTATCATGCAGCCCTCCGCCTTGCAGAGCAGGGAATCAGCGCCCGCGTGCTTGACATGGCCTTCATCAAGCCTCTCGACACAGAGGCTATCCTCAAAGCAGCCCGCGAGACCGGACGCATCATCACTGTCGAGGAACACAGCCACTACGGTGGACTTGGTGCGGCCGTTGCTGAAACCATATCTGAAAATCCGGTTCCGGTGAAGATTCTGGGTATTCCCGACGAGGATGTGGTTCACGGCAATTCAAAAGAGATTTTCGCTCATTACGGCCTCGATACCGATGGAATAGTCCGTGCGGCTCTCGAATTTACGTCTGCCGCTCCCGCCGGGGAGAAGTAATGGGTTAGACCAGCCAATCAAAGAATACCTAAAATCAGACATACCCATGACAAACAAAGTAATAGCCATAGATCAAAGCACATCGGCTACGAAAGCGATGTTGTTTGAAGACTATCGGTTGTCCAACCGCGTCAACATCGAGCATCATCAGTATTATCCTCGTACAGGCTGGGTGGAGCATGACCCGGTGGAGATTTACGACAACGTCGTCAAAGCCATAAATGTGCTTCTCACCGGAATGGATTTTTCCGGCGCAAAATGGTCACTCGCCATCACCAACCAGCGTGAGACGGTGGTCGTCTGGAACCGCCTTACAGGTGAGCCGGTTCACAACGCCGTGGTCTGGCAGTGCCAGCGCGGAGCCGACCTCTGCCGCAAGCTCAAAGAGGCGGGGCATGAGCCGACCGTGCGTGCAAAGAGCGGCCTGATGATTGACCCCTATTTCTCCGCAACAGGCGTGAAATGGATTCTCGACAATGTTGAGGGTGCCGCAGAGATGGCTGCCCGGGGCGAACTCCTGATGGGTACCATGGAGTCGTGGCTGATATGGAAGCTCACCGGGGGCAAATCACACACCTGTGACTACACCAACGCCTCGCGTACGCTCCTGTTCAACATCCACACTCTCGACTGGGATGCCGAACTGCTTGACATCTTCGGTATTCCCGCCTCGATGCTTCCCAAGGCATTGCCGTCGGACTCCGTGTTCGGACAGACCACAATCGAAGGTCTTTTTGACGAGGAAATTCCCATCGCAGGTGCCATCGGCGACTCCCACGGCGCACTTGTCGGTCAGATGTGTTTCACCCGCGGTATGGGCAAGGCAACCTACGGAACCGGTTCATCCGTGATGGTCAACATCGGCGAGGAGGCAATGACTCCTCCCGAAGGTCTCTGTACCTCGATAGGTTTTGCCGCGCTCGGCAAGGTGCATTATGCTTTTGAAGGCAATATCCACTGTACGGGTGCTACTATCAAGTGGCTCACCGACAAGCTCCATCTTATCAACGGCCCCGCAGAGGTCGAGGGTGAGGCTCTGAGTGTCCCCGACAACGGGGGTGTCTACTTCGTCCCCGCCTTCGCCGGCCTCGGCGCACCGTGGTGGAACTCGGAGGCAAAGGCAGCCATTGTCGGCATGACGCTTGCCACCGAAAAGGGTCATATATGCCGCGCGGCTCTCGAAGCCATCGCTTTCCAGATTAAAGACCTTATCGACACGATGACCGGGCGCGCCGGGGTGACCCTCTCGGAACTCCGTGTCGACGGCGGCCCGACAAAGAATAACTATCTGATGACTTTCCAAGCCAATATGCTCAATGTCAACGTCAACCGTGCCGACATCGAGGAAGCATCGGCTTTCGGAGCAGTAATCATGAACGGTCTCGCCCTCGGCGAGTGGAAGACTCTTGACGAGGTAGCCGCCATACGCAAGTGTGACGACATAATAATCCCTGAATGTGACCCTGCACGCGACGAGCCTCTCTATCAAGGCTGGTGCCGCGCAGTGAGCATGGTCAACAACAACTGAGCACCCGACAATAGCATCCCATATTTACTATTCAATAGATTAAGAATTTACTTATCTGAAATATTAATACCATAAAATCAACAGTAATGAAAAAAGACGCAATCAACGGTAAAGAAACCTTCGGTATCATCATCGGTACCCGCGCATACTTCAACTCGGATCTCGCAATCGACGTGCGCAAGACCCTCCTTGAAGACCTCGAGAAGGCCGGCTACGGCTATGTCATCCTTGACGAGTGTGACACTCCTACCGACGGCTCGATGGAAACTCTGGAAGATGGCAAGAAGTGTGCAGAGCTTTTCCGTAAGTACCGCGACGAAATCGACGGCATCATCGTATCGCTCCCCAACTTCGGCTTCGAAATCGGTATCATCAACGCTATCAGCCGCGCCGACCTCAACGTCCCCGTGCTTGTTCAGGCTTGTGACGACGAGAATGACAAGGTTGACCTCGACAGCCGCCGTGACGCTTTCTGCGGTAAAATTTCGGTGTGCAACAACCTCTATCAGTATGGCATCCCCTTCACTGATACCACCCTCCACACCTATTCAATCAAGAGTCCGCTTCTCATGCAGGACATCAACCGCTTTGCTGCCATCTGCCGCGTGGTCAAGAAACTCACCCACTGCCGCATCGGTCAGATCGGTACCCGCCCTCTCGGCTTCAACACCTGCCGCGTGAGCGAGAAGCTCCTTCAGGCCAGCGGTATCACGGTAGTACCCGTGGATCTCAGCGAAATCCTTGAAAACGCACGCCGCATCTCCGATGACGATCCCCGCCTTGCCGAGAAGATGAAATCTATCTCCGAGTATGCCACCGTGCCTGAGAACTACCGCGAGAAACTTCCCCTTCAAGCAAAATTCGGTCTCGCTGTCGAGGACTGGATCAAAGCCAACGAAATCGACGCGTGTGCCATTCAGTGCTGGGATTCTCTCGAACAGAACTATGGCTGCGCTGCCTGCGTGACCATGAGTATGCTCAGTGACCAGCACGTTCCCTGTGCCTGTGAGACCGACATCGCCGGTGCCGTCTCGATGTATGCGCTCATGCTTGCCTCGCAGCACGCCCCGACACTCCTCGACTGGAACAACAACTTCGCCGAGGACCGTAACCGTTGCGTATGTACCCACTGCGGCAACGCTCCCAAGAGCTTCATGAAGGATGACCTGAAACTCGGTCCTCTGGGTGTCCTCGGCCGTACCCTCGGTAAGATCAATACCTTCGGTGCCGTATATGCCAAGGCAGCTCCCGGCGACTTCACCTTCTTCCGCATCTCGACCGACGACACTGCCGGTGAAATCAAATCATATCTCGGCAAGGGCGAAATCACTGCCGACCCCTACGGAATGGACGGATGTATCGCCGTCACCAAGGTGGAGGATCTCCAGAAACTCATGAAGTTCATCTGCAAGAACGGTTTCGAGCATCATGTTGCCATGGTCCGCGGCGATGTTGTCGACATTCTCCGTGAGGCTGTCGAGAACTATCTCGGCTGGGAACTCTATGTCCACGAATAAGCCTAACCCTGTATTGTAACTACCTATGATACTGGTCCACAACTATATTCTGGCGATAATCTGCTGCTGTATCTGCTGCATCTGCTGGGGTTCATGGGCTAACACCCAGAAGCTGGTAGCCACTCCCAAATGGCGTTTTGAACTCTTTTACTGGGACTTCACTTGGGGTGTCTTCCTCACCGCTGCTTTGGGCGCACTGCTCCTCGGCGGTCCTGTGTTTATCGACAATCTGACCCATCTTGACCTCGGAAGTACGGGGTGTGCGATGCTCGGCGGCATTGTCTGGAACTTTGCCAACATCTTCCTGACAGCGGCGATAGCCATTGCCGGTATGTCGGTGGGATTCCCCATCGGCGGCGGTCTGGGCTGGATAGGCGGCATCATATTCAACTATCTGCTCGTCATCCTTGCCGGACACACCTATCCGGGCAATCAGGCTCTCCTGTGGATAGGCGTGGCTATCATCATCGTGGCCATCTACCTTTGCGCCAAGGCTTACGGCAATCTTACCTCAACCCGTAAGCAGACGCCGACCAAAGGCATCGTCCTCGCCGTCATCTCGGGTATCGGTCTGATTTTCTTCTACGGCCTTGTCGTTAAGTCGCTCGATCCCATGTATGTCAATGGCGGTACAGGCACCCTCGCGCCTTACACCGGTGTGTTCTTCTTTGCCCTCGGCGTGCTTATCTCCACTCCGATTTTCAACACCTTCGTCATGCACCATCCGTTTGACGGACCTAAGCTGACCTTTAAGGATTATCTTGCAGGTAGCTCGCGCACCCACCTCATCGGTATGCTCGGCGGTCTGATATGGATGGGCGGTATGGTCATCAGCTTTATGGGTTCAGGAGCCGCAAACCCGGCTATTTCCTATGCACTCAGCAACGCCGCTCCCATCGTCGCCATGATATGGGGCGTGTGGATCTGGAAGGAGTTCAAGGGCGCACCGAAAGGCACCTATCCGCTCATCGGGGCAATGTTCCTCCTGTTCATTGTCGGTCTCGTCCTTATCACCATGTCTAACGGCTGACGCTTTTATCGTTAGACATGGATACAAAAAATCAGGATTCCCGAAATTCGGGAATCCTGATTTTTTGTCCGTTATTCATCGTTCATTTATGCCTCATGTTTCTTGCGGTAGGCTATGAGGTCGGCGATGGAGATTAGTTTCAGACCCCACCGGTCGGCGAAACGGCGAAGCTGGGGGAGGCGTGCCATGGTTCCGTCTTCATTCATCACTTCGATGAGCGCACCGGCAGGACGAAGCCCGGCAAGGCGCGCGAGGTCAATCGCAGCCTCCGTGTGGCCGTCGCGTTCAAGCACACCGTTATCGGCGGCATAGAGCGGATTGATATGACCGGGGCGACCGAATGTCGCAGGGCCGCAGGAAGGGTCGGCGAGGGCGAGTATGGTGGCCGCACGGTCGTGTGCGCTAACTCCGGTCGTACAGCCGGGGAGCTTGTCAACGGTGACGGTGAAGGGGGTGCCGTGAATCGACGTATTGTCCTCAACCTGACGGGGGAGCTGCAGTTCGCTGCAACGTGCCGAGGTGATGGGGGCGCAAAGCACACCGCGCGCATGGGTGAGCATGAAATTGACCTTTTCGGGATTGATTTTTTCAGCCGCAATGATGAGGTCGCCTTCATTCTCGCGGTCGGCATCGTCGACGACGACGACAAATTGCCCCTCGCGTATGGCGGCGATTGCTTCCTCGATGGTGTCCAGTTTTATATCTTCATTCATAGTCTGTGTTATGCTTTGAATTGTCCGCTGGTGATTGTTTTGACAAAGTCCTGCAAAGTTACGCATTTTTCTCCGATACACTCACGATTTTTAGGGTATTAGGGGGAATAATCCGAATTATTTCGTAAATTTGCCTCAAAGAATTGGCTTTGCCGCCGTGTGCCGGACGTGGCATGACGGGGATTCCCCGTCGGAGGATTTCACACTGATGACGGTGTCCGGCAGGCCGAATCTGTAAAAATCGAGTGAATCTATGAAGTTGGTAATTCAACGTGTCACGGAGGCTTCCGTCAGTATCGGCGGAGAGCTTCACAGTTCCATAGGGAGCGGGCTGATGATTCTTGTCGGCGTTGCCGAGGGCGACACTCCTGACGACGTGCGCTGGCTCTCGGCCAAGGCTGTCGCCATGCGTATTTTCCCCGACGAGGCGGGTGTGATGAACCGCTCGCTTCTCGATGTCGGGGGCGATATGCTCGCCGTCAGCCAGTTCACACTGTGTGCATCCACGAAGAAGGGCAACCGTCCCAGCTATGTCCATGCCGCCGGCCATGACATCGCCATCCCGCTCTACGAAATGTTCTGCGCCGAGTGCGGCAGACTTATGGGCAGAGAGGTCCGCAAGGGGGTGTTCGGTGCCGATATGCAGGTGGCGCTGGTGAACGACGGCCCCGTAACGATTGTTATAGATTCCAGACTTAGAGACTGACCATGAACATCATCCCCACACCCGACGACTCAATATCGCTCCGCGGACTTCAGGCTGCGGTCGACGAATGGATCACGACCATCGGTGTCCGCTACTTCTCCCCGCTGACTAACATGGCTATTCTTGCCGAGGAGACAGGCGAGGTGGCCAGAATCATGGCGCGCGCCTACGGCGACCAGTCGTTTAAGGAGGGGGAGAGTCCCGACGCACTCGCCGACGAGCTTGCCGACCTCCTTTGGGTTCTCACAGCCATAGCCAACCAGACCGGTGTAGACCTCACGGAGGCTTTCCGCCGGAATGTGGAGAAGAAAACAGCCCGCGACAGTCTCCGTCACTCATCAAATCCGAAACTCAAATTCTAAAACACATAATCATCATGGATAAATATCAACAGGTCATTGCCGACAGCCGCGTCACGACATCCGACGCCGAAGTCACTGCTAAAATCAATGAAATCCTTGACAAGCATCTTGCCGAAAACAACACTCCCGAGGTGTTGAAAAAGATATTCAACTCAATCGACCTCACAACGCTGAAATCGACCGATTCGCAGCGTTCAGTGGCCGATTTCACGGAGAAGGTCAACGCCTTTGCCCACGAACACGCCGACCTCCCCAATGTGGCTGCAATCTGCGTGTATCCCAACTTCGTCCCCGTCGTGCGGACAGTGCTGGAATGTAATGATGTCGACATCGCTGCCGTCGCCGGATGTTTCCCGACAGCCCAGAGCTTCATCGAGGTGAAGATTGCCGAAGTAGGTCTTGCCGTTGAGTCGGGTGCCGACGAAATCGACGTTGTCCTCGGGCTGGGTGACTTCCTCGACAAGGACTATGAGGAGGTCTGCGACCAGCTTTCGGAGATGAAACACTCCTGCCGCTCGTCGCTCATGAAGGTCATCCTCGAGACCGGCGCGCTCAAGACTGCCCAGAACATCCGTAACGCTTCGGTGCTTGCCATGTATTCAGGCGCAGATTTCATCAAGACTTCCACCGGAAAGGAATATCCCGGAGCATCGCTTGAAGCTGCCTACATCATGTGTGAGTGCATCAAGGAATACTACGAGAAGACAGGCCGTATGGTAGGCTTCAAGGCTGCCGGAGGCATCTCGACCACCGAGGAGGCTCTGAAATACTACACGATTGTCCACTCTGTCCTCGGCGACCAGTGGGTGGCTACCAACGAGTATTTCCGCATCGGCGCTTCACGTCTTGCCAACGCCATCCTTTCCGATATTCTCGGCGAGGAGACCAAGTTCTTCTAAACTACAAGGGATTTCCCGATATGATTAGGAAATATATAATTCAAGCTACAAGTTGGATTATATATTTCCTTAATCATCCTCTTTCATCATCAACATAAATCTAAATCACATTTCCCCGATGAACTATTGGATAATAATCGACGGTGTGCAGAGAGGCCCGCTATCGCTTGACGAAGTGGTGGCGCAGCCGGGTATGCAGCCTTCGACTCCCGTGTGGCACGAAGGTCTGAGCGACTGGACCACGGCACGCGAGATTCCTGAAATCGCAGCGCGCTTCCGCAATTCAGCATCCTCCGCCAACCCATACGCCGGGAGCCGCTACCAGTCGGCCTACGGTGCCTATCAGAATCCCTACGCTCAGGGTCAGAATCCCTACGGACAGAACCCTTACGGCAATTTCAATCCCGGTAATTCCGGCGGGACACCCCCGATGCCCGACACATATCTTGTCTGGGCTATCCTTGCCACGATATGCTGCTGTATCCCGACAGGTATCGTCGCCATCATCTATGCCTCAAAAGTCTCACCTGCCTACTATCGCGGTGACTATATGGCAGCCGTCGAAGCCTCGTCGAAAGCGGAGCTGTGGACCATCATCTCGTTTGTCGCCGGTTTGATTTGGGCTCCCTTCTCGGTCATCCTCGGAGGTATCATCTGATGATGTCTGACCGGTTTGCCCTCTACCGTCGCATAATTTTCGCGGGTGTCGGCATCACGGCGGTGTGTCTTTTCATACTCTATTTTTTTGCCGAACCCTCGTCGGGGCTTTATCCCCGCTGTGCCTTCAAGATGCTGACCGGGCTTTCGTGTCCCGGTTGCGGTTCGCAGCGTGCCGTTCACGCCATCCTCGAAGGTGATTTCAAGGGTGCTTTCGCCTTCAACGCACTTTTTATGATCGAGATACCTCTGCTCGGCCTTCTTGCCTTCTCGCGTCTGTCCGGCGAGCGTTTCCCCCGTCTGCGCCGAGTGCTTTCCGACCGTTTCTTTATCCTTCTCATCCTCGCCACCATCATTATCTGGACCATCGTCCGAAACATTTTTGACCTATGAACTCACTTCCATCGCGCCAAGTCTGGCTTCGGATTCTGCTTTTCATCGCGGCTGTCTCGGCCACCGTCTACTTCCTTCCCCGCTCTTCGGAGAATCACTACACTTTTGAGGAGGGTCGTCCGTGGAGCTACGCCCTTCTGACGGCTCCGTTTGACATACCTGTCCATCTTGACTCGGTCAGCAGCATGAAGGTCAGGGACAGTATAGATGCGAATTTCGAACCTGTCTTTGACCGAGATCTGACCACCGAGAAGACCATCATCTCGGACTACACCACCCGCCTGAATGCTGCGACGGATCTCCACATCACCCCCGAACAGCGCAACCAGATAATTAAGGAAATCAAGAAGGTCTACGAGAACGGTATCGTTGACCGCGATACTTATTCGCGTATCGCCGCCGGGAAGCTCCATTCGGTGCGTTTCATCCACGACAATGTGGCTATATCGATTCCTACCGCCAACTATCTGTCGGCACGCCGTGCCTACGAGCATCTGGACAGTGTGCTGAACAACCGTGAGGTCCGGCAGGCCATTTCAGCCACAAAACTCTCCCAGATGCTTCAGCCCAACATCCTTGTCGACTCCGTGACCTCACGCCGTTTGCTCGACGAGGCATATCAGAAGGCATTGGCTCCGGTGGGTGTCATCCAGCAGGGAGAACGCATAATCGACAAGGGCGATATCGTGACCACACGTCTTGCAACAGTCCTGCGCACCTACGAGGAGCTTATGACCGAGCGCGGCAACGGAGCCATCTCCGAGCGCTACTATCCGATTGCAGGTCAGACGCTCTATATGCTCATCCTCTACGGATGTCTCTATGCTTACCTCTACATATTCCGCCGGAAGTATTTCGACGATGACCATACCATCACCTTCATCGTGTCGCTCATCGGACTGTTTACGCTATTTGCCTTTGCGATGCAGGCGACGTTCATCAACGGGTCATACATCACCCCCTATACCGTTGTCCCAATCCTCGTGCTGATTTTCCTTGACTCACGCACCGCATATTTCTGCCATCTCATCCTCGTCCTTGTCTGCGCCATAGTCTCGTCATTCGCCCTTGAATTTATCTTCCTTCAATTCATAGCCGGTGTTATTGCCATCGATTCGCTTAAAGACCTTACGCGCCGCGGTCAGCTCATCCGCACCGCAGCCCTCATCTTCCTATCATATACTCTCTGCTATGCGGCGATGGAAATAATGCAGGCAGGTTCGCTGGAACGTGCGCAGGGTAGGGTGTTCGGTTGTTTCGCCATCAATGCCATACTCATCTCGTTCAGCTACGTCCTGATGTTCCTTCTCGAAAGGGTGTTCGGCTTCACTTCGCGCGTGACCCTTGTCGAGCTTTCCGACATCAACAATCCTCTCCTGCGTGAGCTTTCAGAGGAGTGTCCCGGCACGTTCAACCATTCTCTTGCGGTCAGTAACCTCGCTTCGGCTGCGGGAAGCCGTATCGGAGCTAACGTGCAGCTTGTCCGTACAGGTGCGCTCTACCACGACATAGGTAAAATCAAGAATCCTGCCTTCTACACCGAAAATCAGCACGGTGTCAATCCCCACGATGCTCTCAACCCCATCCAGAGCGCGCGAATAGTGACCGGCCATGTCAACGAGGGGCTTGCCCTCGCCGAGAAAGCGAAACTCCCCGCAGTGATACGCAAATTCATCTCCGAACACCACGGTGCAGGTAAGGCACGATATTTCTATACGACCTATTGCAATGCGCATCCTGACGAGAAGGTTGATCCCGCCATGTTCAGTTATCCGGGTCCCAATCCGCAGTCCAAGGAGACCTCACTGCTGATGATGGCTGATGCGGTCGAGGCTGCCTCACGCTCAATGACCAACCATTCGCCTGAGGCTATTTCGGGTCTTGTCAATAAAATAATTGACTCGCAGATTGCCGACGGTCTCCACAACGAGTCGCCCATATCGTTCCGCGATGTGAGTGTCATCAAGGAGGTCTTTGCCCAGCGTCTGCGCACCATGTATCACTCCCGCATCTCCTATCCCGAACTGAAAAAGACCCCGCAGGCCACATCTGAATCCCAGTCAGTACCTGAAACTCAGTCAGCACCTGAAACTCAGTCAGTCCCCGAATCTCAGTCAACACCTGAATCTCGGTCTACATCCCAACCACAATCCACTCCTGAGGTTCAGTCTACCACCGACGCTGACAAAAAGCCTGATTCCAAGTCCATCCCCAACGACAACCCTACATCCGCATAATATGTAGGGACGCGCCGTGGCGCGTATGCCGTATAGGATAGGAATAGCTTGTAGGGATGCGCCGTTAAGCGTATGCCGTACAGGATAGAAATAGTATAGAGTTAAAAAGTTTAGAGTTTAGATAACAGTATCGGCTGAAAAAACAATATCCGGCCTATTATCTAAACTCTAAACTTTTTAACTCTATACTAAGAGATTAGGATACTAAGAGTTTTTCTATACTGAATCTATTCAACTTGGCATACGCGCCACGGCGCGTCCCTACAATTGGTTGATATATTTTTGGTTAGGTTTAATTACGCTTAGATGCTCACTTTAAATGTATTTCCGGCTACGCATACGATGTATATGCCGGGGACGAGAGTAAATTCCTTTTCGTAGGTTGACTTGACGGTATGGCCGGCTACGTTGTAGACATTCACGATGTCATTTGGTTCGGCTCCAGTCACAATGAGGCTTCCACGCGAGGGAATCACACTGACATTCGAATTGGCGACTACAGTACTTATGCCCGAGGGATCAGAGATATAGCTGACAGCAAGGATGCCGTCGTAGGTGAGGGCGGGGGTAGTGTAGAATCCATCTGTCCCTATCTGAGAGGTGACATTTTCACCGTTAAAGGTCACAGCACTTATAAGCCAGCCTTCCTGTGGCTCTATACGGCAACCGACCGACGAACCGTAGGGTGCTGTTGTCGTCACGCGACCTTTGTCGCCCGAAGCAATGGTGAAGTTAACGACAGCGGGGGTATAGGTGGCGCGCAGTGAGAGGATTTCTGTTACTTTCTCTATGGTCAATGTATTGTTGCTGACTTTATCCATCACATCCTCGCCATTAAGTGTGACGGCAGTCAGCTTGCAGCCGAAATCAGGCATGAATGTAAAGGTTACTGAGCTGTTACCGACTACTGCGATACGGTTCTTATCTTCTCCGTTGATAAGTACAGAACCGTTACCGCCTGTGGTTGAACCATACACATTGAAACTGAAAGTCTCGGGAGAGATATTGAGATTGGGTCTTATGTTCCAGAAATTCTTCCAGTCCTCGGCTGTTTGATACTGTGCTTCTGCCCCTACAGGTACGTTAAGTTCTGCATTTATGTAGACTTTGCCGTCGAAAAGTGGTTGCCCTGCATTGCCGACTAATTCAGGTGCGATAGGGGCATAACAGTTTATGGTTCTGATGTCGGCTGAGTTTATAAATGCAGTATTATGAATGACTTTCAATGCTTGGCCTAAATCCATTGAAACGAGAGGAGTATTACGAAATGCGTGATACTCGATTTCGGCTACATTCTCCCCACCTTTCACTTCTAACAGTGCACTTCCATCAAAAGCACCTCCTCCTATTTTTACTACTGACGACGGAATTGTAATTGAGGTTAAAAGAGGAGTAGAAGAAAAGCAATTATACGGTATTTCTTCAATGTTACTGCCATTGAAATCAACGCTTGTTAATTTAGATTGTGAGAAACAATTTTCACCTAAAATAGTTACGGTAGAAGGTAGAGTTATAGAGGAAATTCCTGACTCTCGGAATGAGGCGGACCGAAGTTCGATTATGCCTTCATGAAGACTGATGGTGGTTAATGCCGAAGTATTACGAAATGCAAGTTCGGGTATGACCTTAATAGCTGGACTGAGTTTTACCAAGTAAAGATTTTTGCAGTTATCAAATATCCTATCCCCTATGGAAGATACCTTTTCTCCAAATATGACTTCTTTTATTGAAGACTCTTGAAATGCCCTTGAACCGATACTCTCGACATTACTACCGATGATGACTTTACCAAGGGAAGTACATGACCTGAAAGCCTCTTGAGAAATACCTATCACTCTCAATTTTCGGCTGTTGTAAGTGACTGCATCAGGAATTGTAATGTCTCCTGAATAAGAATTTCTACCATTGTGTGTCACCGAGCAGGTTAGGTCGGTGAACGACACGACATCATAATAGATGCCGTCAACCTCGAAGTCATAGGCTGACATCGGGATGATTGCGAGGAGCGACAGAATTGTTGCGACTACTCCTCGGGTTAGATTGTGTAACATAAAATGTTGGTTGGCGATGCCCCGCTGATCCCAGTTGCGGGCGGTAAAAAAAATAGAATCTAACCAATACATACAGAGACGTGGGACCTGTATTGCCGCACACCAATTCGAGGCATCGCCAAACGCCGCTCAGCAAATGTGCAGTCCACTCCCACGTCCAATCGTCTATCACGTTGTCCCCCCGTTAAGTGAAGGTGTCGGGGAGTGGATATACGACACGCAAGAGCGTCTTTTTTGACTGCATTATCCTTGCTGATGAAAGTTGGCGATTTTCGAATTGGGATAAGCAAAAAAACGCTTCTTACCTTCATTCCCGAAAGGGAAATGAAGTTTTATATGTAAAGGTGCAAGTTCCGCTGAACTATGCGTTGCAAATGTAGTCCAAATATAGCAAAAAAGCAAAAATCTATACGGATTTTTTATAATATAGCTTGTAGGGACGCGCCGTGGCGCGTATGCCGTATAGAATAGAAATAGTATAGAGTTAAAAAGTTTAGAGTTTAGATAATAGCCCGGATGTTGTTTTTCAGCCGATACTATTATCTAAACTCTAAACTTTTTAACTCTATACTAAGAGATTAGGATACTAAGAGTTTTTCTATACTGAATCTATTCAACTTGGCATACGCGCCACGGCGCGTCCCTACAAGCTATTGTTGGATTCCTGCAAGTTATTTGAGTTTGTAGACTTCGGAGCCGGCGAGGAGGACACAGCCGGTACCGTAGTCGTCGAAATCAGGCTTGGAATCGTAGGCCACGGGCTGACCATCCTTAGGCTCTTTGCCTGTACCCTGAACATAGCCGATGTAGCCGTTGGGGTGGATAGCCTCGTTCATGATTGCATTCCAGCCCTTTGTGAGAGCGGGGAGATATTTGTCGCGGTCAAGGATACCGTTGTTGATACCCCATGCCATACCGTAGACAAAAAGGGCGGTGCCGGTGGTCTCCTTGCCACCGAAATTGCTATCGTCGTGGAGGCTGACATTCCAGAACCCATCCTCGCGCTGGCACTTCACGGCAGCGTCAAGCATAGCCTTTAAATCCTTGATGTAGACATCGCGGTGGGGAGCATCTTCGGGGAGTTCCTGAAGCACCTTTGCGAGTGCGGCGACAACCCAGCCGTTGCCACGCGACCAGTAGCAGTTCTTACCGTTGGGTTCCTTGTAGGGGGGGACGAAATCCTTGTCGCGCCACCAGAGACCCTCTTTCTCGTTGAAGAGACCGCCGGCGAGGGAGTCGCGCGACCATTCATACATCTGCCATGCCTTCTCGTTGTAGCGCTGGTTGCCGGTAAGTGCGCTCATTTTGGCGAGGAGGGGCATACCCATCTGTATAGCGTCAATCCAAGTCCAGTCATTAATCTGGGGAGTATTGACGAGCATATTCATACACGCCTTGGTCTTGGTGAGCATCTTTGGCTCGGGGGTGAGACGGTAGAGGTCGACGTAGGTCTGTCCGCAGCAGTAGTTGTCGGCGTTGCGGGTTGTGGTGTCGTCGCGGCGCATACCCCACTTGAAACCGTCGCCCCACTCGTAGGCATAGTCATAGTAGCGGTTGGCGGGATAGATGGAATAGAGAGCCATCAGACCTTCGAAATACACGGCGCGGGTCCAGATGTTGGCCTCGTAGACCTTCTTGCGTGAATAGTAAGGGATACCGAGCAGGGGGTCGGGATGGTTTTTGAGATAGAGGTCGTTGACCTTGATGAGTGTTTTGAGGGTCTCCTCGCGGGGTGGAAGCTGCTGCCCGGCGGCTGAGGCTGGAAGCATGAAGATGAGCGCGAGGACTGATAGCAATAGCTTTTTCATTTGGATTATGTGATGTGATGGTGATTATTTCGATAGGGTCAGCGGTATGAGCTTTACCTGCGAGTTGAGCCCTGAGGGGATGACCGGCCAATCGCCGAAACTGAACTGCTTGGCGTTGGTCACGGAGTTGATGTTGGCATCCTTGAATATACGCCAGTTGACACCGCGACGCTCGAAGTCGGCTATTCGGTTGGCCTGAAGATTGGTCACGTCAATTTCAAGGGTATTGACTCCGGGGCGGAGGTATTCACCGACAGAGAGGGTGAACGGCACGCTCCATACTTTTCCGGCAGGGACTCCGTTGACCTTCACGTCGGCACTCTCGCGCACGTCGCCGAGGTCAAGAAGCCAGTCGTCGGCAGCCGAGGGATCATCAAGGGTAAACTCTACGGTGTAGCGGCCGGTGCCGAAGTTTACGGACGCATTGGGGTCGGGGAGGGCACACCACTGGGTCAGTGTATCGGTCGTGAACGTGCCGGAGATGGGAGGTTCGCTTTTGGGGAAACTTACAGACCATCCGCGGTCTATCACGATGGGTTCTCCTTTCGCTTCGACGTAGGCCCACGGCTCCCCGGCAGTAGCAGCAGGGAAGGTTTTCAGCATGAGCGACTGTCCGGGTGCAAGTTGAAGACGCACCTGAGTGTCGCCCGAAGACGATGTACGTGTCTGAGCCATACCGCTGCGTCCGGTCAGAGGGTCAAAGATTTCAACACCGGCAGCGGGATTGGAGAGGGTGATCCAACCGTCGAGCGGACGATTCTGCAAGAGGGCGATGAAATAGTTGTGGCCTCCCGCCTCGTTGCGTCGGCGTATCATCGACAGGCCATCGGTGGTACGCATGGTTTCGGGACGGACTCCGATAGTGGCAAGCGCTTTGGGGAAATCGGGCGAAGTGATGATGCGTCCCTTTCCGTAGGGGATGACGGTCGGTATGTCACCGATGGCAGGGAGGGTTGAAGTGAGGACGGCAAGGGAGTCGCGGCGCGCATCGAGGTCAGCGAGACCCGGGACATCCGAGGGGAGTGTCCCGACGAATGTTACCGTCGCTCCCGCCTCGACGAGGTCAAGGAGGCGGCGGAGTGTCGCGGGCTGGATGAAGCGGGCGGGGGGGACAATGATTGCGCCATAGTCCGCGCCACCCTTTGCTTGCAGGCGACCTTCCGTCACGGAGAGATTCCCAAGAAGTGCGTCGGATACATAGTCGGCATCATATCCCGCTTTGATTATTTCGGCGATGGCTTCCTTGATGTCGGGCATACGCTGGTGCATCTTGTGGATGTCAAACATCAAATAGGGGTTGCCTCCCTGACGCTGCCATATCTCCTCAATGGGGAAATAGAGCAGGAAATCATTGTCAGGCACTCCGGCAGAGAGGAACGACTGCACCCGGCTGACGTAGCCGAAAAGTGAGTCGGCATCCTGCCAGATACTGTTGGTGGGCGACATATTGATGGAAGCGTAGAACATCCATCCGGGGAAGGCCGCACCTTTTGGGGAGTAGGGCGCACCGTGGAAGTAGACGTGATTGACACCTGAGCAGAACATCTGGTCAAGTTCGGGTTTGCAGCGGGAGAGCGATGTGCGGAAATGCTCCGTGAGCCATGTCAGTGTCTCGGCGGAGGTGAGGGGTTTGCCTGTGAGGTGGGCGGCTGACGAGGCGAATTTCAGCACCGCAGGGTCGGAGTCGCTCGGGCGCGTCGGGCCGTCCTGATTCAGTCCGGGAATCGAGAAATCGGTCTGTCCGAACGATTCACATTCAGGGATGTCCACCGCCGCATAGAGGTCTATGATGTTGGCGGGCGAACCGTGGCTCTGGTTGCGTATCCTTGCACCGTGGGCATGGGCTCGAGCCATCCAGACCTCAGTAAAATTGTCGCGGAGCATACGGGCGAGTGTCGAGCGATAGTCGCGTACCACTCTTGAGCGCAGGTCGTCGTGGTTGTCCTCGGCAAGAAACTCCGGGAGATACATTTCGAGGCTGTAACCGTGGTCCTTCCGGAATTCATCAAGTATATTGTCGGCCCAGTCCGAGCCATAGACCTCGTATGAGTCATTGAAGAAGGTGTCGGGGCGTCGACTTCCTGACTCGGCAAAGGCCCGGTCGAAGCGGTCGAGGTAGCGGTTGACCGCTACGCTGTCGTAGTGGTTGAGGACAAGACCCTCACCGCCGGGAGCGGCACGTTTGACCTTCTGGAATGTGCGTCCGCTGAATACTGCATAGACTGTCCAGTCTCCTTTTCCCTTGGGTGCTTTCCACGAGAGGATGGAGTCGGCGTTGAGTTTTGACGTAATGTCGATTCGCTTGTCGCCGTTGGCGGCAATTATGGTCTGGAGGGTAGCGACGGGGCGTTGCTTCGCGTCCTTGGGAGCTATTTTCTCGGTAATCTTCTGTCCGGGGCTGACTGTCCACTTTTCGACAACACGTTTGCGGGCACTGTGGTCGGTACCTACCTCGGGACCGCCGAAAGGCCAGCCGGTGCCGTTGTTCATGTCAATCTGTAAGCCGAGGCGGTCACCTTCGGCTATGGTGTGGGAGAGCATACGCATCCAGTCGGGGGACAGATAGCGGATGTCGTTTGCCTCGTTGCCCTTGACACCGTAGATGGGAGTAATTTCCACACCGCCGAGTCCTTTTTTTGAAAATTCTTCGAGGTTGAAGGTAAGACCTTCGGGGTCAACGGCACTTCCGAGCCACCACCAGCGCACGAAGGGACGGTTTTCGACCGTCACAGGATACCAGTCGGTCGGATTTACTGCTGTCTCCGCCGTGATTAAGGGAGTGTGGCTACCGGCGAGGGTGAGGAGTCCGAGAGTTATCAGTTTTGTCAATCTGTTCATGGTCAGTGACATTAGACAAGTTCAGTTTTTTAGAGGATATGTCGTCAGGGACGTTGGAGTGTAAGTCCCATCAGGCCTATTACCACATCGCCCGAGAGGGTTTCGAGGGTCAGTGATTCAAGCTCGCGCTTCGGGTCGGTCTTAACGTCAAGGACGATTCCGGCACCACCGTCGATGAAACGGTCACCGACACCCTTGATGCCGAGTTCGTCGCCGAGTGTACGGCTCATGTGTCCGGTCTTCAAGTGGAGGCGATAGGGAGGAAGTGCGCCGGGAGCTTGCGCAAAGGCATAGTCATCATGGTAGAAATCGAGCTCGATGGGTGCCCAGTTGTGGGGATTGATGAGGGGTGTGACCTCCTCGCTTCCGTCGGCATAGCGCAGGCGCAGGAGACCGTTCTCCATTCCCCACTGCATGTGGTTGGTGGAACCTGCCATTAGCAGATAGAGGTGGGACGCACGTCCCGAGAGCTTCACGGTCGCACTGTCGGGATAGTTGTCCCAAAGCGAGGTGAATACAATGTTGCTCCCCTCCGAAGGAAGAGCGAATGGGACACCGGATTCGGTATGCAGGATTCCTCCGTCGGTTGCGAGGCGGGTGCGTAGACCCGAATCGTCGATGTCGGCTGTGAGTTTCGGATGACACCATTCGCCAATGCCCTGCTTGGGAAGCTGGAGGGTCGTGACGGCGGGGCGGGGTGAGAGATATTCGTTGCGGAAAATATCGGTCACGGATGCGTTGTAGTTCCCGCTGAGGTCGGCGGTCTCGCAGCGGTCAGGACGGATGTCGTCAAAGCCGTTTGCGGGAGCGGCGTGGGTCGGGGCGATAGGACTGACTTCCGGCATCCACCATGAGAGTGTGCCGTCGGTCATCTCACGGAAATTTACAGGACCTTCGCTGCGCTCACGGCCTGACGGACGCGGGTCGAAGCTGTCGCTTTCGATGATTTCAACTTCGAGTTCGGGAGTTGACCCGGCATTGACGGTTATGCGAGGTGTCGAGATGGAATTTTCGGCAGAACTCCAAGAGGCGGACTTGCCGTTGACCTTCACACTTTTCACCCCCTTGGCGGGGACGGTCAGGCGGAGGTCGGAGTTGTGACCGTAGCGGTTGCTGATGGTGTAGACCGAGCGTTTGCCCTCGCGCTTGAACGAATATGCGAGGTCGGGGAGGCTGACGGACGCCTCGTCCCATTCAGCCGGGAAACCGGGGACGAGATTCACCACAGGCTCTTTGGCGAGGAGGTCGGGACGGATACCGAACAGGCCTTCGGTGAGGGCGCGGCTCCAGACTCCGACAGGGTCGGCAAAGTCGCGGTAACACTCTCCGCGTGCCTTGTCGTAGTAGCTGATCTGTCCGAAGTTCAGCGGGGCTGCCCCGAGATACATATTGTCCATCGCTACACTTTTCATCAGGCGATAGGCTTCCTCGTTGCGTCCAGCCTGCCAGTAGGCGAGGGCTGTGTGCATAACCTCGGCGATGGCAACGTTGTTGATGCTCCACGAATAGGGTTTCCAATTGGTGGTCGAAAGGGTGAACAACCCTTCGTCGACACCTTCACCCTCGACGGGAATATGAGGGGTCTCACGGTCGATGTAGCAGGTTGCGGCGTAGGCTTTCAGCGGGTCGGCTATCTCGGAGTCGATGGCATGGTAGATGGTCCAGAGGGCGGCTGACGGATGCAGACGCTGATGGCCGGCGGCATCGCGGTATTCCGCCCAGTGGCCGCGCTCGGGCATCCAAAGGACGCTGTCGATAGCAGCGGCTATCCCTTCGGCTTCCCGGAGATAGGGAGTAGNGTCCTCGCCGATGGCCTCGGCTACCTGCGCGGTAAGGCGGTTGGCAAACAGATTGTAGGCCGACGAGTGTGTGACGGCTCCGCCGCTGTAATAGAGGGCATCACTCGCCCAGATGCAGCAGTAGGCATCATAGAGNTTNTCGCCGTCGGGGTCNAAGTTGCGTTTTTCCCAATCGAGATGNAGTTTGATTACGGGAAACAGCTCACGCATGGCTGCGGTGTCGCCGGTGTGACGGAAGTGACGCAGCATCGCGTCGATGTAGACAAGATTCATGTCGTAGTGCGACATTTCATCTTTCTTTCCGGGTCGGCGGCATATATAGCCGTTGCTGTACATCGGCGTGCCCCACTTCTTCTCGGCGCGGGCGAGATTGAGGGTGGAGTCCTGACGCGGATGGCTGAGGACAGGGGGGATGTCGGTAATCTGATTGTCAGCGTAGGTCTTGAAGTGGGTGAGTGCGCGGTCGTGGCGGCCTATCGCACTCCCGACGTATGCACCGCGCCAACCGAGATGGGGTGTGCGCCATCCGATTGAGCCGTGGAGCCACGCCTGACCGCTCCATATACCGTCGGCAGCCACGGCAAGCGCGCCTCCGAGGGGATTGAGCCACGCGTCAGGTGTGNTGAACTCCACACCTGAGGCAAGTTCGGCNCGTTCAGCCTCGGCGCGTTCAAGAAGTGACGCGAGGGGAGCGGAGGGGATTTCGGCTGACGGGATGAGGGCTATGATTGCCTGTTCGCCCGGTTTCAGTTCGATTTCCCCTTCNTAGGCGGGGAGGTCGTTGATTCGGTAGGTCTTGGCGGGGATGATCAGCGAGAGTATNGAGCGGTCCTTCTTGCCGTACTCCACCGAAACATGGTCACCGTCGACGGTGTAGACATTTCCGGTGCAGTATTCAGGTTTGAGGTCGAAGCAGGTCGGGTCGTCCACGCCGAGGTCACCCTCACGCGAGAATTTTTTGTCGGCCACACCGCCAAAACGCACGGGTATCGTGACTGTTTTCCCTGTGGTGTTGGTGAGCGACCAGAGAGCCATGTCCTCGCTGCGCATCACCTGCGCCTCGACCTTCACNCCCCCTTGCTCGTAGTCCATACGNCCGGGAGTGTAGCGNGCGGTGCATTTACCTTCGGGGAGAGTGAGGCGGAGATTACCACCCATGCGGGGCAGGTATATGCCGAACTCGGGGGTGTCCGAGCAGTCGACACGGAAGCCGGAATGTGCGCCGTANAGTCCGCGGTTGAACCGNGACTGACCGTCGACCGTAACCGCCGAATTTCCGTCAGGCCGGTAGTGCTGCGGNCTTACCTCACCGCTTGCAGTCCCTGAGACANAGACGGCCATAAGCATCAGAGTAATAATCTTCGCTCCAATTCCCATTGCAATATGAATTTTATTTAAACTTTCAAACTTTCAACTCTTATCAAGGCATGGGCTTTATGCCTTCCCAACGGACATCCCAAGTNCCGTCCTTGGGGAAGCCGGGGTTTTCGGTCTCGCATCCGTCCCATCCGGCACACATGAGGGCGACGGCAGTGAGCAGACCGCCGTTACCGGGGAGGTAGCAGCGCAGACGGTTGTCCTGATAGTTGTGGCCGTTGGGGAGATAGGTNTTGGTGCGCTTGTCCATAAGGAGGGCGTTGATGGCCTTGTCGGGGTGACCGAGTCGCACGGCGTTCATCGCGGTTGTCGGNTAGTCCCAGCCCCAAGTCTTGTCCCAGTTCCAGTTGTCGTAGACCCAGTCGAATGTATTGTCCATGATGTCGGGCTGCACGAGGGGGGAGGCGGGNAGGATNCCGACGGCNGCNAGNACNGCCATGTGGTCGGAGGTCAGACGGATGTCGCTGTAAGTCTCGGGNGCTGTCTCGGCTGCGAGATAGAGGCTGTCTTTTGCAGCGAGGGGCGAGAGGGCGGCTACGATTTCGTCCCATTCGGCTACGCGGGGTTCCCCCTTGCGCTCACGCCATTTCTGTGCGGTGTTGAGTCCGAAGTGCCANTAGGAGAGTTCGAAGGGNGGATTGACGGTCTCGGCGGCACGGAGGGTTTCCTGTGCGGGGATGATGCCGCGGAGGGTGTAGCGTCCGAGTGAATCCTTGTCGGCAAAGTCGGCCATGAATTCTGCCGTTCCCTGCACGAGGTCATAGTAGCGGTTGATGACGGCGGTATCCTGATTTGCACGGTAGGCGAGTTCGGCGAGATAGATGAGGTGGGGCTGCTGCCATATAAGGAAGGAGCCTACCTTCGAGGGTGCCTCGATGCCCGAGGGATCGGTCATCTTCATCCAGCGGAGNCCCTTGAANCCCTGACGGGCNGCGATGTCGCGGGCAACTCCTGCCGAGCTTTCATACCAAGGGAGGGTNCGGTTGAGGAGGTCTTCGTGACCCCAGAGCGCGAACTGCGCCTGATGCCACCAGATCATCTCCATGTGGAATTTTCCGAACCATGAATTGTAGGTGAGGCCTGTCTCCTGCGGNGGTGTCGAGCCGGCACACTGGATGGCGAGAAGATACTGCGAGAGGACCACGCGGCGTTCAAGTTCCTTTGCGCGCGGGTCGGTGCAGTGGCTGAAATCGACCACTCCGCCCTTTTTCCAGAAATCGGTCCAGTAGGCCGACGATGCGTCGCGNGTCTCGGCAAGTGTGGGTGATGCGGTGTCGGTNAGTTCCGGGGTGAAGGTCGCACTGACTGTCCACTCGTCGGCCACGGGGGTGATGGTCGCCGTGTTGGGGCCGGTCAGGACAGGGGCTTCCGCGCCGGTCCATGCGAGGTTGATATAATAAGANGTGGAGTCGAGTGTGTGGCGGAGGATTGCGTGGTTGGCGTCGGAGCTGACAATCTCTGTCGAGTGGAGCGAGTCGGCATCCCAGTTGCAGGCATCATCGCAGTGGCCGCCTGTCGGGTAGGGGAGGCGGAGAGCCACCGGCAGACGTTTTTCCGATTTGATTGACGCGGCNACCATATCCCTCTCGGGGTGGACGTAGGTNCGGACGCTCACCGGCGTGCCGTCNACCTTGAAGTCAGAGCGGATTTCGCCGTCCCACATATCGAGAGTCTGGTCGATNTCGGTTATCTGGTCGGGGTTGAGGTCNGCGAAGCCGAGTGCGCCGAGATGAAGGCGGTGAGGGTTGACGCGATACCAGTTGGCGGCATCGTGGGCGCGTCCCTTCTCGTTGAACTGGACTGAATACGGCTCCAGACGTCCGCGNCCGAAGTCATAGTCTTTCAGAGTTTCCTCGAATTTCAGGTTTTCCGGNTTGGAGAAGCTGTGCCATCCCCACTGGCTCTGTGTCCCCAGAGGCACACCCTTGCTGTAAACTTCGGGGAAGGTCTGGAGTCCGGTCACGTCGACAGTGACGGCAAATTCGCCGTTACCCACCGAGAGTGAGGCTAAGGTGTCAATCGAAGTAATGTGAGGATTNTTGCGCTCTACGAGGGCCTTGCGGTCAATGGCTGTTGCACTCTGGCACGCCACGNAAGCCTGCAGCGGAAGCGTGAGGGCTGCGGCATAGAAGATGGTCTTGAATGTCATCGGTCTATTAAGTCTGTGAATGGTCANTTTAAGGTCANAATGACGGGNCCGCTATCAGACGAGGCTCACATACGGAGAGGCGGGTATCCCATACATCTTATTTCCCGCAAAGTTAACACTTTTCCCTCAAACAATCAAATTGCATCGCAGCCGGCCCACGAGATGGATANAAGACCGGGTNGCGATTATCGAAATGTTAAAAAACACTAACCGCCGATTGGCTTGGGTGGGTCGGGATGAGGCTTAAAGGGAGATTATGACTAAATTTGCACCTTGGAAATTATTTACACCTTAAATAAAAAAACTTCATTATCATGAAATTTCTTTCATCGCTCTTGGTAGCCCTCGCGCTGCCTGCAATGGCTGTCGCTCAGGTTCCTTCCGACACCATCACCGTCTTTATGGTAGGAGACTCAACTATGGCCGACAAGCCCCTCGATAAAGAGAATCAGGAACGTGGCTGGGGGCAGATGCTTCCCATCTATCTCGAAGGAGCCATCAAGGTCGACAACCACGCCGTCAACGGACGCAGTTCAAAGAGCTTCATTGACGAAGGTCGNTGGGATAAGGTCCGCGAACAGATACGTCCGGGTGACTATGTAATCATNCAGTTCGGCCACAACGACGAGAAGGCAAAGAGCCCTGACCGCTACACAGTCCCCGGTTCGACNTTNGACGCGAATCTNAANAAGTTTGTCAACGANACCCGCGAGAAGGGGGGGACACCTATATTAATGAACTCCATCGTGCGCCGNAACTTCCCTGCCAACGGCATTGCTGCCGCGCAGACCGACGACCGTCAGAAGACATGGAAAAAAGGTCTCGAAAACTATCCCGCCGAAGGTGATACGCTCGTCGATACTCACGGAGACTACCGCATAGCTCCCCGCAACGTAGCCGAGGAGATGGATGTGGTGTTCGTGGACATGAACGCGCTGACCCACGAGCTTGTGCAGGGTCTCGGACGCGATAATTCGCGCGACCTCTTCATGTGGATGCCTGTCGGTAAATATGAGTTTGCNCCGCAGGGACGCATCGACAACACNCACCTGAATGTCTACGGNGGNATCGTCGTCTCACGTCTCGCCGTCAATGCCCTTGCAGAAAAAGTCCCCGCCCTCAAACCCTANATCCGCCGCACCGTCTACAACCTCAATAAGTAAGGGATAGATACACTACANTCTCATAGATAACGACAGAGCAGGGTCTGCANANCATNATNTGCAGACCCTGCTCTGTCGTTNTCTACGATTTTCTATCTGANTCNGNTANGGTAANAATAAAAAACCGGCGTGGGGGAGGGTTTCACAACCATCGGGCCACGCCGTTTTAAACAATAGCATCAATTTCAAAAAATAGATTACAGAAGCCTGCCTTAGCGCTTAGTCAGCGGAAGAATTATGGCTCAGTGTATTGTCCAAGTNTTTTTTATCAAATTTCGTATAAATAATCTAAGCAAATTTCGTATAAATCATCCGTTAAANGGGTTGTCGGTAACGTCCCGTTTACATGATACAAAATTACTGCCATATTTCCGGCTTNACCATACCTAAATTTGAGTAATTTGGTGGCGCTCCCGCCCTTCTACTAATTAAAATCAATTAGAACGGAGTCGCAGAGGGGGGATTTATACCTATAATTTGCCTTACTTTNTCAAGAAATCCCGGTTTCGCCCCGCGTTGAAGTGCGGCTATCTTGCCGTCGGGGTCTATGAGCATGGTGACAGGGATTGCATCTATNCCCAGAGCCTCCNCCGGATTGGAATCAGTGTGGTTGGTAGGGTCATTGAGGAGGTTGATCCAAGGCATATCGTGTCTGGACATGAAGGAGTGCCATATCATTTCCTGATCGTCAATGTCGACGGTCACGACCNTACAACGGTCGCCGCACTCGGCGGAAAACTGACGGAGGTCAGNGAAGCCGCGTATGCAGATGCCACACCATGTAGCCCAGAAGTCAATCAATACCCAATCTCCACGCATTGAACTGAGCGAGATGATGTGTCCGGTGGAGTCGGGCAGTGCGAAGTCCGGCATGATTTTTCCTACGGTCATCGTCAAGCGTGCCTTATTGGTAGCCTGAATGTCACGGACGNGGTTACGGAGACGGATGTAGTCGTTGGCCACGACACTGTGTTCCAGCGNGGGATCAAGGAGGTCGAAGTATGCGGCCTTGACTGAATCCGATGCGTGGGCAAGGGCGGTTACAGCGATTGGGTGGTCACTGTGGGCAAGGGCAAACTGTCCACGGAAACGGTCGCTTATCTTTGTATGCTCCCTGAAATCCGACGAGGCGNTTTTGTTGAGTTTCAGAAATTCGGTTTGCTGGCGGGCGAATGAATGAAGACTGTCAATAAATTCCGTTCCGTCATAANGTCCTTCCTCAATCAGCGTGTCGACGGTCAGGNTTATCTCATCGTCGGGTCCCATCGGCACCCACCGTGANCCGGGACGGTCCGNCCCTACGCGCCTGACAGAAACTTCGTATGGCTGGCTGATGTTAAACCGTAGTTTGACAATAGAGTCGGTCACATTGGCCGTGTCGCGGAAAAAATAGTAGGAATAGGGATTGTCGCGGGCGGTCAGTCTGCGTTCCACCATGATTTTTTCAGGACGTTCATTCCTGAATACCACACGCAGGATTGCCGCGCCCGCGACGGACGAACATATAGCGAAGACTGCAAATATGGCCGTAAGGCGGTAAGGGTTCAATATCGGTTTCATTCTGTTCAGGTTTCTNTCGGATGAATATTGTGCTGAGATTCGTTCATGTAAAGCCTTCATTTGTAAAGGCCGTATTTCAAGCCTTGCAATTAATCAGACCTCATGATGCAAATATAGATAATTTTTNGAAGTTCACTGTAAAAATTTTTCACAGGAGTGTTGTATNANTCAAAAAATANCTCTACCTTTGCGGTGTACTATTATACTAATACACCATTATGCTAAAAGTCGAAAACCTTACTTTCTCCTATCGGCGCAANTCGCGGCCGGTACTTGACGGCTTCTCGCTCAATGTCGATGCGGGCGGTGTCTACGGACTGCTTGGCCGTAACGGAGCGGGAAAATCAACGCTCCTCTATCTGATTTCAGGATTGCTGACCCCCCGGNGCGGTCAGGTGNTGTTTCGCGGCGNAAATACNCGCCGCCGTCTGCCNGCGACACTTTCCGACATATTCATTGTCCCCGAGGAATTCACNCTTCCCCGTATTCCTTTAAAAGACTANATGAAAGCCAATGCGCCGTTTTATCCCCGNTTCTCNGAGGAGGATNTNCNCCGNCATCTCGAAATNTTCGACATGGANACCGACCTCAATCTCGGCNCNCTNTCNATGGGGCAGAAGAAGAAAGCCTTNATGAGCTTCGCCCTTGCCTGCAACACATCACTGCTGCTGATGGACGAGCCGACCAACGGACTTGACATCCCCGGCAAGAGTGCTTTCCGCCGCTTCATCGCAAGCAATATGACCGATGAGCGTTCAATAGTCATATCGACCCATCAGGTCCGCGANATNGACCGTCTGCTTGATCATGTGATAATCATGGATCACTCGCAGGTGCTGCTCAACGAGCGGGTCGACCGCATAACCGATAGGCTGAAATTTCTTGTGACCGACTCGCCGTCGGTCATCGAAGCAGCCCTCTATTCGCAGCCCTCAATCGGAGGAATGAANGTCATTCTTCCCAACGACGATGAGACTGATACCGAGCTGAATCTTGAATCGCTTTTTGAGATGTCGATGGCACGTCCCGATGTACTTAAAGACCTGTTTAACTCCAATACCCCTAAGCTATGAACGAAACCCGGATATTTGACTTTCAGCGCATGAATCTGCTGATGCGCCGCGATCTGCACGAGAACTGGCGTCATTACCTCCTGACAGGTGCTACGATGTTTGGCGTACTTGCGCTTATAGCCCTACTGACAGATTTTGCGCAGNACGATGCTTTCCATTACTATAATGACGATATGGAAAACTGGCACAGGCACATCGCGTTTGTAGAGATAGGGTGGATGACATTCGCACTGTTTGCATGGGGNGCGTTGGTGGCTTCCGGTNCTTTCAAGTCACTGTCGACACCTCCGACAGCCCTGTCGATGCTCATTCTCCCCGCCTCCCAGACCGAAAAATTCATCTATCGCTGGTTTGTTGCCGTTCCATTNTTCTTCGTTATGTTCATGGTTTGTGCCATGCTTGCCGACTTGATTCGTGTAGGCTTCATGGTCAGCTACTATGAAATACCCGCGAGACCAGTCGATTGGTGGTCACTGTTTGTCCATCCCAAGGAGGCCGGCTATTTCTCTGGTGCGTCGTTCATGGTTATGGCTGGCTTCTTTGCCGTGCAGTCATTTTTCCTTCTTGGCTCTGTGGTGTGGACACGTCTGTCGTTCGTCAAGACTTTTGTAGCCATGATGGTGATAGGTATGCTCTATGTCTGGTTCGGGTCATGGTTCTACGATCTGATGGAAGACCCCGACAAATGGTATGCCGCCCCTGTGATTTTTGATGACGAAAGAGGGTTCATCCTGTGTCTCGGGACATTCTTTTCTGTTGTCGCCTTGTTCAACTATTGTCTGGCTTTCATGCGTTTCCGTGAGTCGGAAATCATAAACCGCTGGTAGTTAAAGAAGATTCAAGCCTATGGTATTCAAAGAGAACAACAAGGCGATCTATCTTCAGATTGCCGATAAGATTTGTGANGATNTCGTGACAGGTCAGCTTGCNGCGGGTGCGCGNATTCCGTCGGTGCGTGAATATGCGGCATCGCTTGAAGTCAATGCCAACACAGTCATGCGCAGCTACGAGTATCTCGAACGGTCGGGGGTCATCTTCAACCGTCGCGGAATCGGATTCTTCATCGCTGAAACCGCACGCGACACTGTCCTCACCGAGCGGCGCGAGAGTTTCCTGAAAGGGGAGATGCCTTATTTTTTCCATCAGCTCATGCTCCTCGCCGTGTCGCCTGATGAAGTCAAAACCATGTATGAAAACTATCTAAACGAGAAAAAATAAAATGAAACGAACGACATATATAATGCTTGCCGTGTTTCTTGGCGGATTTGTTNTGGCAGGTATCTTCTGCATGATACTCCTCTCCAATCCCCGGGGCCGCGACAGAAACAAGATATATAACATAGGTGGACCGGCGGTTACGCTTTCCATATCCGAGCCGTTCAGCCGGATTGTATTTGATGATACATCGGATGACGGTGACTATCATATAAAGGTCGGGTTTGCAGTTGAGGTGTCTGACTCGGTCTCCGCGCCATGCCTGCGAACCACATACGAATGGCAGAAATTACTGACAACGGCTGTCGCGGGCGATACGCTCAATGTCGCTTTCAATCTTGATAATCTGGTCGATTCGCTCAGGATGGCAGAAGACGATTCACATCCTTATTTGAGTAGTGAGGAGTTCTGGGGAATAACTGTTATTATTCCCCGTGGCATGACGCTGCGCGGTGTGGACGGACGGCAGCGGTNGGTGATGCTTAAAAATTTCAATGGAGGCTCCGTTGAGGTGCAGACCAATCGCTGTGCATTGTCGGTGAGGAATTGCACCCTTGATTCAATCATCGTCCCCAAACTTGGGGTTCCCAAACTCAGTGTCGACAGTTCGACTGTCAATTATGTCCGTATTCCGCTGGGTGAGGATGATTTGAAGGTCGATTGCAAAGANGCTTCCGGCTTGATAAAGCGTATGGAAGTCCGCGGAGTGAACAAGGTGAAGGCAAAGAACCGTGGAGACCTCAACCTCGCCGATGCTAANATCTCGACCCTCGTATGGTCGCCCGCACCGACTGACTCAGTCCGTACCCTTGATCTGAGAATCAAGGATGGTATGGAAATCATCTGCAACAATCAATAATCCTGCTTCAGAAAATAAGGATATAGATATTGAGGAAATAAAATTCGGTGTGTCAAGAAAAGAAATCTTGACACACCGAATTTTATTATTGTGAGTTAAAAACTTCCGACGTTTAATTTTCAATGCCTGTTTCCTCCCAGATATAGAGGCGGTCGGATGGGCGGATTTTGCGGGGGACTTTGAGTGAGAAATTATCCCCCTTCTTCACCATCGGGACTGGATCGTATTCCAGACGGAGTTCCTCGACGGTCAGGATGATAGCCCCGGTGTCAGTTCCGGTAATCACCACCTCGTCGCCGACATGGAGTTCACCGGCCTCCATCACGAACTCACCGACACCGAGTTTCGGAAAGTAGCGCACACCTTTTGCGGCATAGCGTTTGACGCGTGTGGCCGACGAGCCGTATTTTGCCGACCATTCGCCGAGGCGCTGCCCGAGATAGTAGCCGTCCCAGAAGCCGCGGTTGAAGATTTTGGCAAGTTCCTTGTCCCAGTGGGCTATTTTATCCTCCGTGAAAGTGCCGTTGCATATAGCCTCGATAGCTTCCGAATAGGACTTGACTGCAATCTTGACATACTCCGGCCCGCGTGCGCGACCTTCAATCTTAAACACCCTGACCCCTGCATCAATCATTTTGTTGAGGAAATGGATTGTCTTGAGATCCTTGGGCGACATGATATATTTATTTTCCACCGCCAGCTCGTCGCCGGTNTCGCGGTCGGTCACCGTGTAGCCGCGTCGACATATCTGTGTGCAGGCTCCGCGGTTGGCACTTGAATTCATCTCGTGAAGGCTGAGATAGCATTTGCCCGACACCGCCATGCAGAGTGCGCCGTGGCAGAACATCTCGATGCGTATGCGCTCACCCTTGGGGCCGCGTATGTCCTCGCGCCCGATGGCGTCGGCTATCGCCCTGACCTGATCAAGATTGAGCTCGCGGGCAAGCACCATCACGTCGGCAAACTGGGCGAAAAACCTGACCGCCTCGATGTTGGTGACGTTAAGCTGGGTCGAGATATGTACCTCGACACCGATTGAGCGGGCGTAGGAGATGGCAGCGATGTCGCTTGCTATTATGGCTGAAATCCCGCTCTCCTTAACAGCGTCGATGACGGCACGCATCTTGTCAAGTTCTCCGTCATATATGATTGTGTTGACCGTAAGGTAGGTCTTGACTCCGGCCTCATCGCAGATTGAGGCGATGTTGCGCAGGTCGTCGAGAGTGAAGTTGACCGATGAGCGGGAGCGCATATTCAGTCCCTCGACTCCGAAATATATTGCGTCGGCTCCGGCCTCGATAGCGGCGTGGAGCGACTCGTAGCTCCCGACGGGAGCCATTATTTCAAAATCTTTTCTGTTCATTTATATCTTCTATATCTTCTGAAGTTTTCAATTCTCCGTGTAGGGAAATGATTTGGGACATGTCCTCAAAAATTTCCTCTATAAAGGTCAGGCAAAGGTAGCCAAAATTGAAATTATCTCCAAAATCGCGGGGGATGGAGGGAGGAAGCGGATAAATGTTGGGAGGAGGGTAGGGGGGATGTCGCGGAAATTTGCTAATTTTGTAGAGGAAACAGAAAATCTTTAACCAAGCATCTAAAAATACTCCTCTAAATAAATGGATTCAGACTTCGATATACATGACCGCGTGAGTGCCGACAAGGATTTCGAGCGGGCTTTGCGTCCGTCGTACTTCGACTCGTTCAACGGTCAGGAGAAGGTGGTCGAAAATCTCAAAGTGTTCGTGCAGGCCGCACGGATGCGAGGCGAGGCTCTTGACCATCTGCTTCTTTTCGGGCCTCCCGGTCTGGGAAAGACTACGCTTGCCGGCATCATAGCCAACGAGCTTGGTGTCAATTTCAAGGTCACGTCAGGCCCTGTGCTTGACAAACCGGGCGATCTTGCAGGGATTCTGACTTCGCTCGAGGAAAATGATGTGCTTTTCATTGATGAGATTCACCGACTGAGCCGTGTGGTCGAGGAGTATCTCTACTCCGCCATGGAAGATTACCGCATCGACATAATGATTGACAAGGGGCCCGGTGCGCGTTCAGTGCAGCTCTCCCTGTCGCCTTTCACGCTCGTCGGTGCCACGACCCGCTCAGGTATGCTGACGGCTCCCATGCGCGCCCGCTTCGGCATCAATTGCCATCTGGAATATTACAGTCATGAGGTGCTGGAGCGTATCATTCTCCGCTCGGCGGCACTCCTCGGTGTGAAATGNACGGCTGAGGCNGCTCACGAGATTGCGATGCGCAGCCGCGGCACCCCCCGAATAGCCAACTCGCTCCTGCGNCGCGTGAGGGATTTCGCTCAGGTGAAGGGTAACGGCGACATCGAGCCGGAGATTGCCCGCTTCGCGCTTGAAGCCCTCAACATAGACCGCTACGGCCTTGACGAAATGGACCACAAACTTCTGCTGACGATGATCAACAAGTTCGAGGGTGGCCCNGTCGGTCTTTCGACCATTGCGACAGCCATAGGTGAGGAGCAGGANACCATCGAGGAGGTCTATGAACCNTTCCTCATCATGGAGGGCTTCCTGCGCCGCACACCCCGGGGACGTGAAGTGACATCACTCGCCTACACGCATCTCAAAATCAATCCCCCGACCACATTCAACACCCTGTTTTGAAATAAATGACGGGTATCTCCCGATACCTGTCCTCACGATTCAATTTGACAACTTACCAAATCAAATAAGATGGCAGGAATAAAATCNCTCGCCAAAGACACGGCCATCTACGGCCTCAGCAGTATCATCGGACGTTTTCTGAACTGGTGTCTGGTGCCGCTCTACACACAGATGTTCCCTTCGTCGGAATACGGTGTCGTAAGCTATATCTATGCCATCGTNGCGCTGGCGCTCATCATCCTGACATACGGAATGGAGACCGGTTTCTTCCGCTTCGCAAACCACGAGCGNTACAAGGATCCGATGGAGGTCTATTCCACGTCGCTNATCTCCCTCGGTGTCAGCTCGACCGCTTTCCTTGCGCTCGTCCTTGCCTTCATAAAGCCCATTTCGGCGGCCATGCACTCTGCCATGCACGAGTCATACGTCATACTGATGGCAATCGCCGTGGCTTGCGATGCGTTCACGGCGTTGCCGTTCTCCTATCTGCGTTTCCGCAAGCGTCCGATGCGGTTCGCGTTTCTCCGCCTNGTCAACATCGGCCTCAACATCGGNCTCAATCTGTTCTTCATCCTGATATGCCCGTGGCTCTGGAAACAGGCACCGGGGTGGATAGCATGGTTCTACGACCCTGATTTCGGTATCGGCTACATATTCCTTGCCAATATGATTACGTCGGTCATCAACGTGGTCCTGCTCCTTCCCGAACTCCGCGGTTTCCCCTATCGNTTCAATCCGGCTCTGTGGCGCGAGATGCTTGTCTATTCCGCTCCGCTGCTTGTCCTCGGTATCGCAGGTGTGATGAACCAGACGCTCTACTCCATACTGTTTCCCGTTTTATACCCCGACAAGGCTCAGGCCATGTCGCAGTTAGGTATCTACGGCGCGAACCTGAAAATTGCCATTGTGATGGTGATGTTCACTCAGGCATTCCGTTTCGCCTACGAACCCTTCATATTCGCTCGTGCCAAGGAAAGGGGAGATGACAAGTTGCAGAGNTACAGTGACGCGATGAAATATTTCGTCATCTTCGGCATGATTATCTTCCTCGCGGTGATGTTTTATCTCGACATCCTCCGCCATTTCATCGCAGCAAGCTATTTCAGCGGTCTGAAAGTGGTTCCGATAGTCATGGTCGCGGAATTTTTCTTCGGCATATTCTTCAATCTGTCGCTGTGGTACAAGCTGACCGACCAGACCGCATGGGGAATGTGGTTCTCACTGCTCGGACTCGCCATCACCATTGTCCTCAACATAATCCTCGTCCCGCGCTTCGGCTACATGGGGTGTGCGTGGGCTTCATTTGCCTGCTACGGTGTGATGATGGCTGTGAGCTATTTCGTCGGACAGGTGAAATATCCCATAGACTATAATGTGGGGCGGCTGATGTTCTACTTCGTGAGTGCGATAGCCCTCTGGTTCTTTGCCGAACTGATAGCATTCGGCCACCGTCCGTGGCTCAACATGATTATCCGCACGCCTCTCCTTGCCGCCTATATCCTCATGGCCATGCGTCTCGAGCATATCGGTTGGCGCGACCTCATCCCCCGCCGCAGGTGAGGGAGCCGGGGGGATGCCGTAAAGGTGGATTTTACGGATTATAGTGCCTAAATCGTGTAGTTTTGATGTGAGAGTGTGGAAGTGGAGAGAAAAATGGTTAATTTTGCAGAGGAAACATCTATGTTTCACCATATCCGCACAAACTGATGAAAGCAATCTACCTTATAGGCTACATGGGGAGTGGGAAATCCACTCTCGGCAAGGCTCTGGCTCAGCGTTGCGAGGTCGAGTTCATCGATCTTGACGACTATATCGAAGCCCGCGCCGGGAAGAAGATACGCGAGATTTTTGCCGACGACGGCGAGGCGGCCTTCCGGGATCTGGAGCGGAGGATGCTCCTTGAAGTCAGCGGAAAGGACTGTGTGCTCGTTGCCTGTGGAGGCGGCACTCCCTGTTTCGGCGACAATATGGAGCTGATGAACAGCCACGGCACCACAATCCTTCTTCAGACCTCCCACGAGCGTCTGTTCGAGCGACTGAAACGCGGACGGCATAAACGTCCGTTGATTGCCTCGCTCACCGATGAGGAACTTGATGTGTTCATCAGTGAACAGCTTGCGAAGCGTATGCCTCACTATTCGAAATCCGCCGAAGTCTTTGACTCAACNCTNCTTGAAGACGAGAATCAGATAGAGGAGAAGTGNGAGGCTTTCATCAGACGCTTCGGACTGACGCGGAAGAAAGCGTGACGTAGAGTTTTTAAGGTTCAGACAGAATATATTAGGAAATGATTCAGGATATTCCCACCCCTCAGGAACAGCCGCAGGAGACCTGCACGGCATATCGCGGATTTACCATCGGGCTGCCCGCGTGCGACGCGCCTTTCGAGCGCCGCTTCCCTCTCACGCCGGAGGCTGCCGGCCAATTGATTGAGCGCGGTTTCAGAGTCAAGATGCAGGAGGACGCGGCGCAGTGCATCAATTATGGNGACACGAGCTATATGCGAGTAGGCGTGGAGGTCGGTACGCGCGAGGAGGCACTCCGCAGCGACATAGTCATCCATCTTGCTCCGATGGCNGTTGCCGATGTCCGCAAAATGCGGCGGGGTGCCATGCTGCTGACATTCCTGAAACCGTCCAATCAGGATGCCGCAGCTATCCGCGAACTCCTCAACCGCCACATCATCTCGATAGCTGTGGACTTGATTCAGGATTCGCGCGGCTGCACCCCCTTCGCCGATATTCTTGCTGAAATAGATGGCCGCGCGTCGATAGCCATGGCGTCCTCCCTCCTTGCCGACTACACCCGCGGGAAGGGGATACTTCTCGGAGGAGTGGCTGGCATAATTCCGTGTGAGACCCTGATAATCGGTTCGGGNATAGCNGCGTGTGCGGCCGCCCGTTCAGCCGTCGGACTCGGCTCGACCGTCAGGATGTATGACAACGATGTNTATTCCCTCCGTCGCGCCCAGCAGGAACTGGGCCCGTGGGTCATCACCTCAAATCTCCATCCCCACACCCTTGACAACGCACTGAGGAGCGCGGATGTGGTCGTGGTCACTCCGACTGCCGANCCTTTCAAGGTCACGAGGGAGCAGACAGCCATAATGAAGCGCGGAGTCCTCACGTTTGACCTTGTTTCGGACACAGGGGCGGCTTTCCCCGGTATGCTTGCCGTCGACCTTGCCGGGGCTTTCGCGGTGCGCAACTCCGCCGACATCAAGGAGCGGGTATGTTTCACCCATGCAGGGTGTGCGGTGGCACGGACCGCTGCCATGGCACTGAGCAATACGTTCCTCACGCTGATGAACTCGATTGTAAGCTGCGAGGGTGTCAGCAACGCCCTCAAACTTCTTCCGGGTATGCAGAAGGCCACGTTCACATTCTTCGGCCGCATAGTGAATCCCCAGATTGCACGCGCCATCGGTATGCGCAGCGTCGANATAAGCATATATCTCACCCTTTCCTGAAAAATNAAATCCCCCGAAAAATGGCACCGAGAAGGAAATTTTATGTCGTTTGGAACGGTTTTGCCACCGGAGTATTCGATTCATGGGAGGAATGTCAGCTTCAGATCAAGGGCTATCCTAATGCAAAGTTCAAAAGTTTCGATTCGCAGGAGGCGGCTGTGGAAGCCTATCGCGGCGACCCTGTCCAGCAGCTCGATCTGCTCAAAGCGATAGCCAAAGGGCCTGCGGTCAAGGTCAACTACGAGGCTATCCCCGAAATCAAACTCGACGCGCTTGCCGTCGATGCCGCCTGCTCGAAAAATCCGGGNCCGGTGGAGTATCAGGGAGTGTGGGTCAGGACAGGAGAGCGGATTTTCCGTATCGGGCCGCTCGAAGGCGGGACCAACAATATCGGGGAATATCTCGCCCTCGTCCACGGNCTCGCTTTGCTNCAGAAGCAGGGAAAACCGAATACGCCTATCTACACAGATTCACGCACGGCACGCTCGTGGGTNCGCAACCGTCAGCCGAAGACCACCCTCAAACCTACGGCAAAAAACGCACAGTTGTTTGAGATGCTACGCCGTGCGACCGCNTGGCTTCAGACCCATGAAATAACCAATCCCATCCTTACATGGGACACTCCGAACTGGGGAGAAATNCCNGCCGATTTCGGAAGGAAATGAAATCTACGACGGATATAAAGAGCGAATGTTGATGTCTGACGGCAAACTAAGTCACGGTGCCGCTCCTGTCACCGGTACTAAGCGACACATATTTCTGGATGCCTTGCGCGGGTTTGCCCTCCTCGGTGTCTGTCTTGCCAACTATCCCGAGTTTTCGCTCTATTCCTTCCAGCCTGATGAGGTAGCGGATGGGATGGCGAGTGCGGGGGTAGACCGGGTGGTGAAATTTCTGCAATATGTCTTCATNGACGGTAAGTTCTACACGCTGTTCTCGCTGNTGTTCGGCATAGGGTTCTCAATAATCATCTCGCACGCGGCGGAGCGNGGGGCTGACGGTTTCAGGATTTTCTACCGCCGTATGGTCATNCTCGCCCTTATCGGCTGCACGCATCTGATGCTGATATGGAGCGGCGACATACTGCTGCTCTATGCCGTCCTTGGAATGTTGCTCCCGCTGTTCAGGAATCTATCTGACCGGAAAATACTGATGGTGGCTGCCGTTCTTCTCCTGATTCCGGTCGGGNTTGACGCGGTGTGTGAGTCGGCCGGAATATTTCTGGCAAAGTATCCTTACGACAAATGGTGGGAATATGCGGCTGCCTATGGGATAACGGAGGACAACTTCGGGACGTGGCTCAGGGATGCGTCGAGCTACCGAGAAGTGTCGCAGTTCCTTGTTCAAGGNGCATGGGAGAGGATGTATGAATTTGTCGACGGCAACAGATATTTCAAAGTGATGGGGCTTTTCCTTATCGGCTTCGTCGTCGGGCGGCATAAGATTTATGCGNATTTGCAGCTTCACAGAGGATTGCTTGTGAAGGTGGCATTGTGGGGTTCGGTCATCGGAGTGCCGCTTTCGGTGGTCTATGCCATAAGCGGCGTCAGTTCACATCAGTGGGGAGGAACGGTGCATACGGTTCTCTATACTCTGAGTGTCTATCCCCTCGGATTCGCCTACGCGGGATTACTGGGACTGTTCTGCATCCGCCACGGGCATCTCGCGGTGTGGCGATGGTTTGCCGCGCCGGGACGCATGGCGCTCACCAACTATGTCAGTCAGTCGGTGATAGGAATGTTCCTGTTCTATGGAATCGGGCTCGGACTCGGCGCGTCGGTAGGGTTGGGTGCTACCGAATTGATTGCTCTCGGTGTGTTCGGATTCCAGATTCTGTTCAGCAGGGCATGGCTGACGGTGTTCCGTTTCGGCCCTATGGAATGGGTGTGGCGTATGCTGACCTACGGCAGATGGCTAAGAATTTTTAAGGAGTAAATGTATGCTGTAAAGCATGGAATAAACATCCGGAGTAGGGGCGGAGGAAAAACAGGACAAAANTTGGCATATTTGTGCTTAAATTTCGTTTGAAAATTTTAAACTTTTATTAGTTAAAAGAGGTTATATTTGCAAGTCCCTCATCACGACAGTAACATGGGGGCGAAGCAACCTCACGATTTCAACTAAGTTTACGAATATGCAAATCATGGCAACACGAAAAATTTTCCTTGCTCTTATGGGTTTGTTTGCCCTTGGAGCCGCCGCACAGAGTCCGGCAACGGTTCCCGACGGCTCGACGCTCACACTTGAACAGTGTCGAGAACTGGCGCTCCACAACAATAAGGACCTCAGGAAATCCGCCCAGCAAATCAAAGTGGCAGGCTATGAAAAGGATCAGGCATTCGCCGCCTATCTGCCTGCACTCGATTTTGCCGGGGGATATATGTATAATCAGAAGGGTGTCTCCGTATTAGGTTCCGACCAACTTCTCCCAATCAAGAATTTCGACCTTGAAAAGAAGGGCTATGAATTCAGTTTCGTNAAGAATCCCATGACCGGCGAACCGGTGATGGTCGACGGTAAGCCCATCCCCGAGCAGGTGGCTTTCCTTCCCAAAGAAGCGTTGAGCTATGACCTCCACAATGTNTTTTTCGGAGCCGTCACACTCACACAACCCATCTTCATGGGAGGTAAAATCGTTGCCATGAACAAGATTACCGGNTATGCCGAGGAGCTTGCCCGCGCGATGCACGACAATGCCGCTCAGGATGTGGTCTATGCCGTGGATGCGGCCTACTGGCTTGTGGTCTCGCTCAAAGCCAAGCAGAAACTTGCGGTCAGCTACGTCAATCTTCTCGACACGCTCAGCCACAATGTCGCGCTGATGGTCGANCAGGGTGTGGCCACGAAGCGCGACCAGCTTACGGTCGATGTCAAGCTCAATTCGGCTCAGGTCGATCTGACGAAGGTCGACAATGGTCTTGTCCTTTCCCGCATGGCTCTCGCACAGGTGTGCGGTCTGCCCGTCCACTCGGTCTTTACCCTCGCCGATGAGGATGCCGGGTCGATGACAGCCATGAATGGACCCGCAGAAAAGACATACGATATGCAGGATGTCTACGCCGCACGCGAGGACCTCCGCGCACTTGAATATGGCGTGAAGATATATAAGGAAAAGGAAAATGTGGCACGAGCCTCGATGATGCCTAATCTCGCACTCGTCGGTTCCTACTCCTTCTCGAACCCGAATATGTTTGACGGTTTCCAGCGTAAGTTCAGCGGAATGTTCTCGGTCGGTGCCATGCTGACAGTCCCCATCTGGCACTGGGGTGGCAACTACAACAAGCTGCGCGCTGCGAAGGCTCAGACTGTCGCCGCACGTCTTGAACTCGACAATGCGAAGGAGCTCGTCGATCTTCAGGTCAATCAGGCTTCATTCAAGGCTCAGGAGGCTGTCAAGACCTATAAAATGACTGAAACCAACCTCGCNAAAGCCGACGAGAACCTGCGTTGCGCCGACCTCGGTTTCCGCGACGGCGTGATGACGGTCGACAACGTGATGGAGGCGCAGACTGCATGGCTCAAAGCCCATTCGGAGAATGTCGATGCCCGCATCGACGTATATCTCTGCGATGTCTATCTCAATAAAGTCCTCGGCCGTCTGGACGTAAGCGCGCCTGTGGTGAAATAAAGTGATAAAAACGGAAACAATAACCATATAAATTATCTCCTGCATCATGTCAGATACAAAGAATAGTTCCGCTGCAACTCCCGAACAGCGCGAAAACAAGCTCCTCATGGTAGCTATGGCCGTAATGCTGGTCATCTGTATAGTTCTTGCCATCATCGGATTCTGTTTCCTCAACAAACCGAAGGATATTGTCGAGGGTCAGGCCGACGCAACCTCAGTCCGCATCTCCGGCAAGCTCCCCGGACGTGTAGTCAAACTCTATGTCCACGAAGGTGACCAAGTGAAGGCGGGCGACACTCTCGTCCACATCCATTCGTCGCTTGCCGATGCCAAGCTCATGCAGGCNGAAGGNATGGAGACCGTGGCACGCACCCAGAACAAGAAAGTGGATGCCGGAACCCGCAAGCAGATTGTTCAGTCCGCACGCGACCTCGTCAGTCAGGCAGAAGCCGGAGTCGACATCACACAGAAGACCTATACCCGTATGGAGAATCTCTTCAAGGAGGGTGTCATCTCAGAGCAGAAGCGTGATGAGGCAAAAGCTGCCTACGATGCTGCCGTAGCCGCCCACAAAGCTGCCAAAAGCCAGCTTGACCTCGCCATAGCCGGTGCGCAGAGGGAGGACAAGGAGAGTGCCGCCGCGATGGTCGATGTCGCCAAGGGTGGAGTGGCCGAGGTCGAGAGNCTGCTTGAAGACCAGTATCTCATCGCTCCCTGCGACGGACAGATTGATGCCGTCTATCCTCAGGAAAGCGAACTCGTGTCGCTCGGCGCTCCTATCATGAGCCTTCTGAAACTAAGCGACAAATGGGTGACCTTCAATGTGCGTGAGGAACTTCTCAACGATATGCCTATGGGTGGGGAGATTGAAATCATGATTCCTGCCCTCGACCAGAAGAGGGTAAAAGCGAAAATCTACTATATCCGTGACCTCGGCAGCTATGCCACTTGGCAGGCTACTAAGGCTACGGGACAATGGGACAGCAAGACTTTCGAGGTCAAGGCTCATACGGTGGAGCCTATCCCGGCACTCCGTCCCGGCATGAGCGTGGTCTATTTCAAATGACACGCCGGTAAAATTGTAAGACAACCATTAACTTCGTGAACTCTCTCCATTAACTTGCTGCTCCATGCTTTTAAAGATAATCAAACGCGAACTACGCCGCCTCACATCGCGCAAAATCTACATCTTCATGATGCTGATTGTGCCGCTCGGCTTCACCTTCTTCTTTCTCAACCTGATGAACGAGGGGCTGCCGCTGAGGATACCTGTGGGCATGGTGGATCTTGACCANACTTCGCTTTCACGAAAGGTGGGGAGGGCATTGAACGCGAGTGAGCTGATTGACCTCTCCTCGTCACCGGAGAATTTCCATCAGGCCATGCAGCAGGTGAAAAGCGGCGAGATTTACGGTTTTTTCCTCATCCCGAACGATTTTCAGCAGAAGGCCATCGGGGGTGGGACACCGACCCTGTCGTTCTATTCAAATATGACCATCTTCGTCCCCGGGTCACTATCGTTCAAGGGATTCAAGACCATAGCCGTCACCACAAGCGGCGGCATTGTCAAGACCACTCTTGTCGGGATGGGACTCGGCGAGGAGACNGCGGGTTCGCTGATTCAGCCGGTGGTCATCAACTCGCATCCGCTCAACAATCCGTGGCTCAACTATTCGTTTTATCTCTCGCAGTCGTTCATTCCCTGTCTGCTGGCACTGATTGTGCTGCTGATTACGGTGTTCAGCATCTGTGAGGAGAAAAAGAGAGGCACCTCGGTCGAATGGCTTGCCATGGCAAAAGGAAACATGGCGGTGGCGCTTGCAGGGAAACTCTTGCCACAGACTGTCATATTCACCATCGTCGGCGTGACCATGCAGGCAATCATGTTCGGTTTCCTGCACTTCCCCCTCAACTGCCATCCGCTCCACATGATTCTGGCCGTCCTCCTTCTCGTCATGGCGTCACAGGCATTTGCCACNTTCATCACCGAGATGCTCCCCAATCTCCGAATGGCCATGAGTATCGTATCGCTCGTCGGCATCCTGTGTTTCTCNATAGCCGGATTCTCGTTTCCGGTCGACAAGATGTATGGCGGCGTGGCTATCTTCTCCTANATTCTNCCCATCCGTTACTACTTCCTGATTTATATTGATCAGGCACTCAACGGTATCCCTCTGTACTATTCCCGCTTCTACTATATCGCCCTTCTGGTCTTCCTATTCCTGCCTCTCCTCGGATTGCGCCGTCTTGCCAAGCAACTCGCCCATCCCGTCTATGTGGAATGATCTCACTCTCCGGGGCTAACCCCTAACTCATACAACTATCATGAACTGGATAAAAAGTTTATTTCGAGTCTGGCGCCGGGAGACACGGCTTGTGTTCACCGACGTGGGCGTGATGCTCTTTTTCTTCTTTCTCCCACTTGCCTATCCGGTGGTCTATACGCTTATCTACAATCCGGAGGTGGTGAAAAAGATTGACACCGTCGTGGTCGACAACTCCCGCAGTTCCGAAAGCCGTGAGCTGGTGAGGGAACTCGGCGCCACGCAGTCGATAAATATCATCGGCTACGCTTCCGACATGGGGGAGGCGAAGCAGGCTTGGCATGAAAAGAAGTGCTATGGCATTATCGAAATCCCTTCGGACTATGCGACGAATATCGGCCGCGGCGAGCAGGCTGTCGCCCAGTTCTACTGCGATGTTTCGCTCCTGATCCGTTATCGTCAGTATCTGTTTTCCATTACTGACGTGCAGATGAACGAGGCTCTCCGCATCACTTCCGAGCGTCTTGATCAGGGTGGTCTCATCACAAGCACCATNGGCGGTCTCCCTGTCAATTCACAGGCCAATTTCCTCGGCGACGTTACTCAGGGTTTTGCTTCGTTTGTCATGCCGGGTATCGTAGTGCTGATTCTTCAACAGAGTATGCTCCTCGGCATCACGATGATTGCCGGTACTTCGCGTGACCGCCGACGTCGCAACGGCGGTGTCGACCCGCTCGGGTATGATGCCGGCCCGCTTGCCACCGTCCTCGGAAAATCGCTATGCTACATGATGATCTATCTCCCGTTGGCCTATTATATCCTTGAAATCATCCCCTATATGTTCTCTCTCCCTCACGTCGGGCATTTCTTGGATTTCATGCCGCTGATATTCGTCATGCTCCTCGCAACGACTTTCCTCGGGCAGACCATACAGGTGTTTGTCCGCGAGCGTGAGACGAGCCTGCTGGTAGTGGTGTTCACTTCGGTTGTCTTCCTTTTCCTTTCAGGTCTCACATGGCCGCGCTATGCTTTCAACAAGTTCTGGTACATGATTTCCGACCTGATACCCTCGACCCTCGGCATGGAGGCGTTCATCCGAATCAACAGCAACGGCGCTACCATTTCCGACGTAGGGCATTACTACTGGGGTTTGTGGGCATTGACCGGACTCTACTTCGTCACCGCGCTCCTCCTCCGCTGTTTCGCGCCCAAGGACCACAAAGTTCAGTCATCACCGACCTCCCTCCCGGCTCCCACGGAATAAGGGAATGACTATCGGAATCAGTTTAGGCAGTTTGTAGGGACGCGCCGTGGCGCGTATGCCGNCTAAAATACATCAGCCTGTTGAAAACTTAAATCCTCCTGATTTGGATTTATAGATTCAACAGGCTGTAATTTATTCATTTGGCATACGCGCCACGGCGCGTCCCTACAAAGTGCGTTGGTGGACGGTTCAGAATCTCATACCGACTATCAGGGTGAGGGAGGAGAAGGTGCTGAAATGTGTGAAGGTTGAATTGTAGTAGAGGGAGCCGTGGGAGCGTAGCTGGGCGGACGCAAAGAGGGCATTNTGATTGTAGGTGCAGCATAACGACAGGCGATAGCTGTTGGCAATCATATTCCTGACGCCGTCGGTNGCATCCTCGTATGTGTGCTTGTAGCCCAAGGCACCCATCAGGGTCATGTTGATTAGCCACTTCCGGGGTTTCAGCACCCAGTTGCGGGCATAGCCGCCGAGCAGTGCGATGTCGAAGTAATGGAAACGGTAGTTAGGATTGTCGAGGGGGAGGGCTTCAAGCATTGGCGNGGGGAGGTTGGCGAAATCCATGTGTATGTTCTGTTCGCCGAAATTGAGTCCGGCTATCGCCGTNCCTGATGTCCGTAGCTGATACTTCGAGAAGGTGTATGCAGCGGCGTGGGAATACTTGTAGTGATTGAAGATGTAGTAGGCATCGAGATTGGTGGTGGTGATGCTCACGTCGTCAAAATCATAGTGGAGATTTTTGCCGTCGTTGTAGTCGCCGAAACGTGTGAGAATCATACCTCCTTCCGATGATACCTTACTGTAATTTATGAAGAAACGCGAACAGGTAAAGTCGAAATTGAAGGTACGGCGGTTTGTGTCGTGGTCAAACAGCCGGTCCATGTTCCACATATAGCCGATGCTCACGGCCATAAAGCTGAGATAGGCACCCGCATCGGAGAAAAGGTTGGAGTGCATGGAGATGAAGGAGTTTTTCGGAAAGAGCATGGTCTGCGTCTCGATCCAGCCGTAGCCCTTGCCTTGGAGTTTCCAGTTTTTTCCGGTGCCGACGACATAGGTAGTATCGTAAGAATTGAAGGTCTTGTCACCCCAGTTGTAGACGTTGAGGGCGAAGCGCGGGAAGGCGGGATAGCACACGGTCGAGTCGTGGATATGGAATCCGTTGTCAATCAGTTGACGGATCCACCGCGTCGAACTGTGTGGGAGCGAATCGCACGGAGCAGTCTCCGCAGCGGCTCTGAAACTTCCCGTTGCGATGGCTGTGAGGAGCATTGCTGCAACTAATGTATATCGCACAAAAATCCTTAGCATAGATAGTACCCTCGTCAGAAACGTTGAAGATAAACTCACTGCAAAATTACGCAATTTCCTTGCAATTTTTCCTACATTATCGTAATTTTACCATCTCTATGGATTATATGTCTAATCAATAAGCCTGTTGGTGATGAAATTACTGCTTAATATCGTGTGGATTGTGTTCGGCGGACTTATGATAGCCGTTGAATATGCCGTGTCGAGCCTCGCATTGATGATAACGATTATCGGTATTCCTTTCGGGTTGCAGACCCTTAAACTGGCTCTTGTCGCCCTGTGGCCTTTCGGGACTGACATTGTGGACGACGGTTGGCCTTCGGGCTGTCTTGCGGGAGTGATGAATGTGATATGGTGGTTTGTCGGCGGTGTCCCCATCGCGCTGACCCATCTGCTTTGGGGAGTCATATTCTGTCTGACCGTCGTCGGTATCCCCTTCGGGCTGCAACATTTCAAACTGATGAAACTCGCGCTGTTCCCCTTCGGGACAAAGGTCGGCTGACTCATTGCAATATGACAATAATAATCTGAGGAGATATGAGACGGTATTCCGGTAGAATCAGGACCGTGATTTGTGTGATTTTGTGTTGTATTGCCACCTCATGCTATCATGACAATCGCAGGCTTGACGGCTATCTTGAAAAGGCCGAGAAAATATTGGATACAGCTCCTGATTCTACGGTATATAGGTTGTTGTATGACAGTATAGACGAGTCGATTCTTTCTTCCGCAACAAATCGGCAGATGGCGACATATTGGTATTTGCTGGCACGAATGTCGCATGAATTGTCGGTCAATAATCCAAGAGATTTTTTTATTTCCGGTGCTTCCAGATATTTCAGTACAAGCGAGCCGTCTGCATTGGGAGTAAAGGCACTGTCGTTGCACAGTGAATTGCTGAGAAACGCCGGAAATTATTCCTATGCCGTCGTCCCTGCGCTGCAAGCCTATAAATCGGCCGTCAAGTTGGGCGATGAAAATTTGCGGATCCTTGCTGAGAGTGGGCTTGCCGATGCGTTTGGTGGCGCACCCGGCGTGAGGGACGCTATGGCTCATGTTGACTGCCTGATTAATTTTATCGGTGAAGTAGAGGATACGGAGCGACTGATCTCATTGTCGAAAATTATTTTTTATGAAAGTTCCAGAGCGGATGGTGGGAAAGAGACGGCCGATTCCAGAGTAGCCGGTTTTTTGCCGGATGTCGTTTCGGAAATTGACAGTAGCTTCGGTCGACTTGGTCTGTATGCCGTCACAGGTGAATTTGAAAAGGCAGAAGTCTATGGCGATTCTCTGCTTGAATATCTATCGGGTAGGGAAGAAGCGACGTCGGTCTGTGCTGATGTCGCAAACTTAAAGGCTGAACTTGGAAAGTATGATGAGGCTTCCGCATTGATTGCGGTTGCCCGTGAAAATCTGGCGGGATGGCGCGACTCGCTTCATTATTGGCTTGCCGTGGCAAAACTGGCTGAGAGGTCCGGGATGGTTCCTGATGAAAAAGGCTATAAGAATATGGTGGACAGCTTGTTTGATGTGCGCTATGGAGATTTGGTGTGGCAATCTTTGTTTTTACGTCTGCGGAACGTTTATGAGGCCGAAACGGATATGGCTTTGGTTGAACAGACTAAGACGCGGAAGCAGTTGGTTGTCTCGGTGATTGTGATAGTGTTTTGTCTGACTTCCGGCATATTGTTTTATCGTTACAGAATCCAGAAAAAGAATGCTGAAATCAACCGTAAGATTACGGAGGTGATGTTGCTTACGCGTGAAGTTGAGGAGGCGAAGGCCGATAATATGACTCTTGACAGGAAAGTGGCCGACCAAAGCGACGATATACTTAGATTGACTGATGCCCTTTCGGAAAAGGACAGGTTGTCGGCAACGGTTGGTAATCTGCTCCGCGGACGCTTTTCGCATCTCAATACGATTATAAACGAGTATAGTGGGGTAAAGGAGTCGGAGGAAAACTATTTTGTGTTCTACAAGAATATAGAATATGAGCTTGACAAGATACGCCGTCCGAAAAACATTGCCGAAATCGAGCGTATGGTCGACGAGTGTAAGGATGGAATTATCCGTCGGCTGAGGGAGCAGATGCCCGATATGAAGGAACGCGATGTGACATTCGTGTCGCTAACACTGGCCGGACTTAATGCACGTGCCATCGGTCTGTTTCTCGGAATGCATGGCAATTCTACCTACAAGCTGAAAAAGCAAATCGTGAAACAAATATCCCAGTCCGGGGCAAAGGACAAGGATTGGTTCGTCAGTGAGGTTGAAAGTGTTTGAGAATCAGGCTGATAGTAATTAAATGACGTAGTTTGCTGAAAATCAAAGAGTTTCAGATGATTAAAATTTAATAGGAATGTACACCTGTAAATGTTTTATTTTCAGGTTATTAAACGATGGATAGATTAAAATAATCTGTCCTGAAAATAGGATAATTCTGATAATTAATGGAGAACTTTGCGGCAGTTTTATCACAGATTGAAAGAATGAAAGTTGGAATAATTACAAGAGAGAAAGGATGAAATGTATGTGTACTCTATTATTTGTTAAGGTTATCGGTCTTACGCTGCTGTGGTTGCTGGCATTGGTGCTTGCCTTCGGACCGATGGTCTACGGAATGTATCTCTGTCTGACCAACGACAGGCTGTCGGGCGGAATGAAGGCTTTGTGGTGTCTGGCATTTATCTTCTCAAGCCTGCTTGCCCTCGTTGTCTATCTCGCCCTATATAAATCCCGGGGAGATGAGGAGGAGCAGGAGTGAGCGCTCCGTACATAGAGCCGGGTGTGGGAGATTATTCGGACAATCGTGGCCTGATGTTGAAAACTTCCTGAAAAATCGGGTCGGTAAATGCTTGTAGATTGGAATTTTATTCCTACCTTTGCAGCGCTTTACGGGCAGACGCCCGCAGGCAGAGAATTAACCTTATTTATTAACCCCATTTTTTAATGACTGAAGAAGTAAAAAACTCCCCGATCGCTGATTTCGATTGGGAAGCCTACGAAAAGGGTGAGACCAAGGGCGAAAAGACCCGCGAGGAACTCACCAAGACCTATGATGAATCGCTCAACACCGTGCGTGACAAGGACGTAATCGAAGGTACCATCATCGCCCTCAACAAGCGTGAGGCTGTGGTTAACATCGGCTACAAGAGCGACGGCATCATCCCCATGAGCGAATTCCGCTACAACCCCGACATCAAGGTGGGCGACACCGTAGAGGTCTTCATTGAAAATCAGGAAGACAAGAAGGGTCAGCTCATTCTTTCTCACCGCAAAGCCCGCGCAGCCCGCTCATGGGACCGCATCAACGAGGCTCTCGAGAAAGACGAGGTTATCAAGGGCTACATCAAGTGCCGCACCAAGGGTGGCATGATTGTCGATGTCTTCGGCATCGAAGCCTTCCTCCCCGGCTCACAGATCGACGTGAAGCCCATCCGCGACTACGACATCTTCGTTGGCAAGACCATGGAGTTCAAGGTCGTGAAGATCAATCAAGAATTCAAAAACGTGGTTGTCAGCCACAAGGCACTCATCGANGCCGANCTCGANCAGCAGAAGCGCGAAATCATCGCCAAGCTCGANAAAGGTCAGGTGCTCGAAGGTTCTGTCAAGAACATCACCAGCTACGGTGTGTTCATCGACCTCGGCGGNGTAGACGGCCTCATCCACATCACTGACCTCTCTTGGGGCCGCGTAAGCCANCCCGAAGAAGTGGTTCAGCTCGACCAGAAGCTCAATGTCGTTATCCTCGACTTCGACGACGAGAAGAAGCGCATCGCCCTCGGTCTCAAGCAGCTCCAGCCCCATCCTTGGGATGCACTTGACGCAAACCTCAAGGTTGGCGACAAGGTTAAGGGTCGCGTAGTAGTCATGGCTGACTACGGTGCATTCGTTGAAATCGCTCCCGGCGTTGAAGGTCTCATCCACGTCAGCGAAATGTCTTGGAGCCAGCACCTCCGTTCTGCTCAGGACTTCCTCAAAGTCGGCGACGAAATCGAAGCTGTCATCCTCACCCTCGACCGCGAGGACCGCAAGATGTCACTCGGTCTCAAGCAGCTTAAGAACGATCCTTGGGAGAACATCGAAACCAAATATCCCGTCGGCAGCAAGCACACTGCAAAGGTGCGCAACTTCACCAACTTCGGCGTATTCGTTGAAATCGAGGAAGGCGTTGACGGTCTCATCCACATCAGCGACCTCTCTTGGACCAAGAAGGTCAAGCACCCCAGCGAGTTCACTCAGATCGGTGCTGACATCGACGTTCAGGTTCTCGAAATCGACAAGGACAACCGTCGTCTCTCACTCGGCCACAAGCAGCTCGAAGAGAATCCCTGGGACGTATTTGAAACTGTATTCACCGTTGGTTCTATCCACGAAGGCACCATCATCGAGATGGTCGAGAAGGGCGCAGTCATCGCTCTCCCCTACGGTGTAGAAGGCTTCGCTACTCCCAAGCACCTTGTTAAGGAAGACGGCTCTAAGGCTCAGGTTGACGAGAAGCTCAACTTCAAGGTCATCGAGTTCAACAAGGACAGCAAGCGTATCATCCTCTCTCACAGCCGCATCTTCGAAGATGAGCAGAAGGGTGAGCGCGCTGAAGCTCCCAAGAAGTCAGCAGGCAACCGTCGCGGTGGCAACCGTCGTCAGGAAGAGGCTCCCGCCCTCAACGCTCCTCTCGAAAAGACCACTCTTGGCGACCTCTCTGCTCTCGCTGAACTCAAGCAGAAGCTCTCAGGCAAGTAAAAATCGCCGATTGGCAAGTGTCGGGATTTAATCCCGCCACAACCAACATATCAGCAGGAATCGTCCCTCGGACGGTTCCTGCTTTTTTTGATGACCGACTTACTCTCTATTTTTTATAGAATGATATTTTTACATGAACAAATGAACCTATATATGTATTTTATTAAAAAATACCTGAGAGTTCATGAAATTTTAATATATAGGAAATAAAAGTACCCTGAATTTAATAAATGAATAATCAGAATTTCACATTAAAAAGCGAAGATATGGAATTGTTTAGCCCCTTTGATAGTGTTTGGTCAGGAATCGTGTATGTGATCGCCGTTATATGGTTCTTAGTCCCGTTAGTTGTGGGAATCCCGATGTGTTTAAAGAATAAGGTCATATCCCCGTGGTATAAGGTGGGATGGTGTCTGGCTTTCCTATTCTTCGGCATGATTGCCTTCTTCCTCTATTTGGTCATATATTCCCGGAATGCCCGCAAGGAATAGGGTCGTTGATATTCGAAAGATCATAGGCTTCGTCAGCCACACATTTAACCAAGATTCAGTATTAAAAAATCAGGAATCGCAATTTCGCGGTTCCTGATTTTTTAGTATCGTCATTTTAGGTGGGCGTGAACTAAGGTGTAATTGCCTGAACGCTCAACAGTATTAGCATGGATTATTCAGGCTGATAGGCAGGAGTCCATCCTCCGCCGAGGACTTTGTAGAGATTTATGAGGGTAAAATATTGGTCGCGGAGGGCATTGCTTACGCCTATCTGCGCGTCAAAATAGCGTCGCTGAGCATCGAGTACGTCAATGTAGTTGAGCGTACCGGCGCGGTATTGGAGGTGGGCGAGATGAACATATTTTACGGCGGCATCACGCAGTTCGACTTTGAGTTTTGCCGTCTGACGGACACGATTGTAGGCATCGAGAGCCGTGTTTACCTCCGTGAAGGCAGTGATGACCGCCTTTTCATAGTCATATCTTGCCTGATCATAGGCGGCGATGGATGCCTGATATTTACGCTTCTTGCGTCCGAAGTCGAAGATTGTTCCTGTTATTGTCCCTATAGAATATGTGAAAGGTGACTTGAAGAAATTTGCGAGGTCATCGTTTTCAAAACCGGGAGTGAAGGCGAGCTGGATATTTGGGAAACGGTTGGCATAGCTGACACCCACATCGGCCATCGCTGCTGCCAGACGGTGTTCGGCTGCACGGAGGTCGGGACGGCGTTGGAGCAGGGTAGACGGGAGTCCGGAAGGGATTTTGTCGGGAAGGGTCGTATTGAGAGAAAGTTGTCCGCGTTCAAGAATTTCACGGGGATATTCACCGATAAGCATGGTGAGAGCGTTGCGTCCCTCGGTAATCTGGCGGCGGAGATTCGGGATGAGCGAGGCGGTCGTGGCATATTCCACCTTCGCCTGCTGGTAGACAGTCTCGGGGGTGAGTCCACCCTCGAAGCGGATACGCGCCTGATCGAGCGACTCCTCGCGCGTGGCGAGGGTCTGACGGACTATGGAAAGTTCGTTGTCGAGCGCGATTAGGCGAAAATAGGCGTATGCCACTTCGGATATGAGTGTCATGCGCATGGCATGGAGGTCGTCGACCGACGCGCGGAAGCGTGCGGCACTACTTTTTTTAGCCCACGAGAGCGACCCCCACAGGTTTGCCTCCCAACTGACGGTGAGTTTGAGGTCAAACTCCGGGTCTTTCGTGATGCCGCTGCCACCATAATTGTCCGTCTCGTAGTTGCCGCCTACGAGACCGCTGATTTCGGGAAGAAGATTGAGTTTGTCGATGCCGTAGAGCTGGCGGGTCTCCTCGACGCGGGCGGCGGCTTTGAGCAGGTCGCGGTTATTGTCGAGGGTCAGGCGTATTAGGTGACATAGCGTGGAATCGGAGTAAAATTCCCACCACGGCATATCAGCCACGCAAGCCGAGTCAGCTTCAAGTCCCGCCATGTATGTGTCGGGGACGGTCGTGTCGGCAGGGGTGAGGTTTCTGACACCCGAGCAACCCGTGAGGCTCAGGATAAATATGATGAAAGGGATTGGTGATTTCATTTCTTGTCTATGGCTTTGGCGGATTTTCCACCACGATGAGTCAATTTATTTATGGCTACGAAGAAGAAGGGGACGAAGACGATGCCGACGGTGATTGCCACCAACATTCCGAAAAATACGCCTGTACCGATGTCGCGGCGTGCTGCCGAACCGGGTCCCGAGGCAAAGAGGAGGGGAAGGAGTCCGAGCATGAAAGCGAGAGAGGTCATCACGATGGGGCGGAAACGAAGGCGCGCAGCAGTCAGTGCTGCCTGCACCGCACCAATCCCTTTGTCGACCTCTTCCTTGGCGAACTCGACAATCAAGATGGCATTTTTGGCGACAAGGCCGACGAGCATCACCAGTCCTATCTGGAAATATGTGTTGTTTTCGAGGCCGCAGAGCCAGATGCCGAGATAGGCACCCACACCGGCGATGGGCAGGGAGAGGATGACGGCAAGCGGGACGCTCCAGCTTTCATACTGGGCGGCGAGGAAAAGAAAGACGAACAAGAGGGCGAGACCGAGTACGAGTCCGGTGTTGCCGCTCTCGTGCTGCTCCTGATAGGAGAGGCCGCTCCATTCGATGCCTATGTTCTCGGGGAGATGGCGTTCGACAATGTTCTGAAGCGCATCCATCGCCTCGCCCGTACTGTGGCCGTGGGCGGCTTCGCCTGAGATTGTCGCCGAGTTGAACATATTGAAGCGGCTGATTGTGCCGGGGCCGGTCGTGAAATGCGATGTGCCGAGCGAGGCAATCGGAACCATCACGTTGCCCGCGCCGCGCACGAAAAAGAGGTTGATGTTGTCGCGGCGGGAGCGGTAGGGGGCTTCTGCCTGAATGTAGACACGATAGATGCGGTTGAACATATTGAAGTCGTTGACATAAATCGAACCGGTGAAGGCTTTCATGGTTGAGAAAATGTCGCTGACGGGGATGCCCTGCATTTTTGCGCGGTCGCGGTTCACATCGAAATAAAGCTGGGGGATGTCAGCCTGCATTGATGTCGAGAGGTCGGCGACGGCGGGAGAGGTGGCTGCATAGTGGCGGAGAGTGTCGACCGCATTCTGAAGGTCGGCGTATGTGGCATCGCCGCGTGCTTCAAGCACCATTTCAATACCGCCGGAGCTTCCGAGGCCGGGGATGATGGCAGGGGAGAAGATGTAGACGTTGCTTTCAGGATAGGCTGAGAGATGGTCGTGGATGCGTGAGCGGATTTCGGATATGTCCGAAGTCTCGCGCTCGTCCCACGGTTTGAGTATGACGGTCAGTTGGGAGTGAGCCGGGTTTGTGCCGACGCGGGGCGACGACCCTGTCACGTTGAGGACATACTGCACGTCGGGGTCGTCGAGCAGATAGGCCATGGCACGCTCTGTCACTTCACGGCTGCGCTCGATGGTGGAGCCTTCGGGGAGTTCAAGCTCGACGGTGAAATAGCCCTGATCCTCCTGCGACATGAAACTGCGTGGCATCAGGGAGTTCATCATATATATGAACACGAGCGCGAGACCGAAGGCGACATACATACGTCGGGGGTGGGAGAGGACCCTGACGATGGTCCGGCCATAGAATTTATTACCACGGCCAAGCCAGATGTTGATGAGGCGGAATATCTTTGCTTTCTTACGGCGGACGGCAGGACGGAGCAGCTTGGCACACATCACAGGCGAGAGGGTCAGGGCGACTATGGTCGAGATGATGACCGACACGGCAATGGTGATGGTGAACTGGCGGTAGAGCTGGCCGGTGATGCCGGGGAGGAAACTTACGGGTATGAACACGGCACAAAGTACGAGCGACATGGCTATCAGGGCGCTGCTTAGATTGGACATCGCTTTGGCCGTCGCCTCGTAGGGGCTTAGATGTTCGTTGTTCATGATGCGGTCAACATTCTCGACGACCACGATGGCATCATCCACTACAATACCTATGGCAAGGATGAGGCCGAGGAGGGTGAGCATATTGAGTGAGAATCCGAACATGAGCATCACGCCGAATGTACCGACAAGCGAGATAGGGACGGCGATGACCGGAATAAGTGTCGCACGCCAGTTTTGCAGCGAGAGGAATACGACAAGAATCACCAGCACCAGTGCCTCGAAGAATGTACGGTAGACATGATGAATCGACTCGGATATATAGGTGGTCATGTCGAAGGGTATCTCATAGCTGATTCCTTCGGGGAAGTTCCGGGCTATGACCTCCATCTCGGCCTTGACAGCCTCGGCCACTTCCATAGCGTTTGCGCCGGGGAGCATATTGATGTTCAGCACCGCCGCATTGCCGCCGTTGATGCCGCTCTCGGTGGAATAGCTTGACGCTTCAAGCGAAACGCGCGCCACATCTTTGAGGCGGATAAAAGAACCGTCGGGGCGTGCGCGGAGGACAATATCCTCGAACTCAGCTACTGACGACAGGCGGCCACGCGCGATGATGGGCATGGTGATGTCGATGTCGGTGGCCGGAGCCTGTCCGAGCGCACCTGCCGCCGACTCGCGGTTCTGGTCTTTGAGCGCGCTCTGGATATCCTGAATCGTCAGTCCGAGGTCGGCGAGTTTGTCAGGTGCGACCCATATCTGCATCGCATAGTAGCGGCCGCCGACGTTGCTGACACTACCTACGCCGGGGATACGTCGCAGTGGGTCGAGGACGTTGAGGGTAGTGTAGTTGCTGAGGTAGATTTCGTCAAATTTGGGGTCGTCGGAGAGGATGGTGATGGTCATTAGGCGGCTTGCGGTCTCTTTCGAGACAGAAATGCCGTTCTGCACCACTTCGGCAGGGAGGCGCGATTCAGCCATTTTTACGCGGTTCTGGATGTCGACGGCGGCAAGTTCCGGGTCGGTGTCGATGTCGAAGGTGACGCGTGCGGTGAAACCGCCGGAGTTGGAGCTTGACGAGGACATATAAATCATGCCCGGTGTGCCGTTGAGTTCCTGCTCGATGGGGGTTGCTACCGCCTGAGTGACGGTCTGTGCGTCGGCTCCGGGATAGGAGGCACTGATTTTGACCACCGGTGGGACAATCTGCGGATACTGGTCGATCGGGAGCAGTGTGAGTCCGATGGCTCCGATGATGAAAATGACGATAGATATGACTATCGAGAAGACCGGATGGTCAAGGAAGAAATTTTTTTTCATCTCAATCCTCCTTATCTTCCGAAATAATCACATCCTTTACGTCGGCACCGGAATCCGTATCCTTTTCCGCGGGGGCGGGGATGGGGTTGACCTTCATGCCGTGGGAGAGCTTGTGGTAGCCTTCGACGACAAGTTTCTCACCCTTGGCGAGACCGCGCTCAACGATGATGTTGTTGCCGACCTCCGGTCCAAGCTCGATGAAACGGCGCTCGACGATGCTGTCGGGACGCACGATGAAGACGTATGCACCACCTTTTTCAATGACAAGTGACTTTATGGGAATTTCGACCGCGTTCTCGCGGACATCGAGCAGCACGCGCACTTTGGTGAATTCGCCCGGGAGAAGGCTATGGTCAGGATTTGGCATCTCGGCGCGGACAGAAAATGTTCCCGTCTTGGGATCTACCTGTGGGTCAGCGAAGTCGACAAGTCCTTTGTGGGGGTAGACAGAACCGTCGGCGAGAGTGATGGTGACGTAGGAATTCCACTTGCGGGTGGAATCGGAGCTTCCGAGGTTGACGTTGCGGTCTTTGCTACGGAGATAGTCGAGCGCGGTCATCGAGAAATCGACGCGGACCGAATCGCTTTTGACGACTGTTGCAAGCAGCGATTTTCCCGCCGTAGGGCCGACGAGAGTGCCGATGTCGGCAACACGTTCTGAAATGTAACCGGAGATAGGGGAGCTGACGCGGGTATATCCGAGGGTCAGCTCGGCTTGGGTGAGGTCGGCCTGACTGACGACCACTTCGGCCGCCGCGGTCTCGGCTGCGGCTGTCGCATTGTCGAGGTCGAGCTGTGAGGCAGCGTTTTGCGCGTAGAGAGGTTTGATGCGCGCGAGGTCACGCTCGGCTTTCTGTGCTTGTGCGCGTGCCTTGTTGAGTTGTGCGCGTGCCTTGTTGACGTGGGCTTTGTATAGCTGGGGGTCGATGACGAAAAGTGTCTGTCCCTTTTCGATGTAGGAACCCTCCTTGAAAAGCATACTTTCGAGGTAGCCTTCGACGCGGGCGTGGATTTCGACAAATTGCTGTGCGCGTATGCGGCCGACATATTCACCGTAGATATTTACGTTGCTTGTCTCGACGGTCTCGACTTCGACAGTCGGGACAGATGCTGGCTGGGCTTTTGGCTGAAGAAAAAAATAGAGTGCTGCGGCGATTATGAGAATCACGAGGGCAACGACGAGCCATGCTCTTTTGGCGATGGGGGACTTGCGGTTTACGGGTGGGTAGTCCGTGCTGAACTTCTCAGACAGAGTTTCCCTTGAATTTCTGTTGTCCATGTTCGGATGACAAATGTGATATGTGTGATGTGATGAATATTCTTGCTCTGAATCCGGGCGAAAAAGCACAATGATGTCATACTTTTTAACGTCGTCGTGGGGAAATGGTTCAAAGTTAGTGGAAAAGCTGCAATTAATGAAAAATTTCCATAATTTTTTACTTTTATAGTTGGGTCAAATGAAAAAATAGCTAAATTTGCGGATGTTATGTCGCCCGCCGGCCTTTCCCTGTCCGCTTGTGGCGGCTGACTTTAAATTGCTAACGTCAATTACTTCAAATTTTTATAATATCCATTAATTATGAAGAAGCATAATTTTTCTGCCGGCCCTTCGATTCTTAGTGAGTATTGCATTAAGAACACTGCCGATGCGATTATCAATTTTGCCAACACCGGTCTGTCGCTTCTTGAAGTGTCACACCGCGGCAAGGAGTTCGTTGCCGTCATGGACGAAGCTCAGGCACTTGTCAAGGAGCTTCTCGATGTTCCCGAGGGCTACCATGTGCTTTATCTCGGCGGAGGTGCGAGCCTTCAGTTCTGCATGGCTCCTTTCAATCTTCTCCGTACAAAGGCCGGTTATCTCGACACCGGTACATGGGCGGCAAATGCCATCAAGGAGGCCAAGATTTTCGGTGAGGTAGAGGTGCTTGCTTCTTCAAAGGAGGCAAACTACACATATTATCCCAAGGATTATGTGGTGCCTGACGACCTCGACTATTTCCATATCACCACCAACAACACCATCTACGGAACCGAGCTCCGTAAGGATCCCGACGTGAAGGTGCCTCTGGTAGCCGATATGTCATCCGACATTTTCTCACGCCCCATTGATGTGGCCAAGTATGACCTTATCTACGCCGGTGCTCAGAAGAACCTCGGCCCCGCCGGTGCGACCCTCGTCATCGTGAAGGAAAGTGCCCTCGGTCATGTTGACCGCGTCATACCCACCATGCTTGACTACCGTACCCACATCAAGAAGGGTTCGATGTTCAACACTCCTCCGGTGCTTCCGGTGTTCTCCGCGCTCCAGACCCTCCGCTACTATAAGGAAATGGGCGGCGTGAAGGAGATGGAGAAGCGCGACCTTGCCAAGGCTGAACTTCTCTATAACGCCATCGACGCTTCCAAGATGTTTGTCGGCACAGTCACCGACCCCGACTCGCGCTCAATCATGAATGTGACCTTCGTGATGACTCCCGAGTATAAGGACCTTGAGAAGGAGTTTGTCGATTTCTGTGCAGCCCGTGGCATCGTTGGCATCAAGGGTCACCGCTCGGTCGGTGGTTTCCGCGCTTCGCTCTACAACGCACTCCCCATCGAAAGCGTGCAGGCTCTCGTTGACGCAATGAACGACTTCGAGAAGGCTCATTGATTTCCCACGTCTACTAACCACACATAAATATAATAGAGGAATGAAAGTCCTTATAGCAACTGAGAAGCCTTTTGCTGCCGTCGCTGTCGACGGTATGCGCAAGGTGATCGAGGATGCGGGTGCCGAACTCGTGCTTCTCGAGAAATATACCGAGCGTCAGGCTCTGCTCGACGCCGTAGCGACTGCCGATGCGCTCATCATCCGCAGTGACAAGGTCGATGCGGAGGTTCTTGCTGCTGCCCCGCAGCTCAAAGTGGTGGTTCGCGCCGGAGCAGGCTACGATAATGTTGACTTGGCTGCCGCCACTGAGCGTGGAGTCTGTGTGCAGAACACTCCCGGTCAGAACTCCAATGCCGTTGCGGAACTTGTATTCGGGCTTGCCGTCATGATGTGCCGTAATATGTACAACGGCACTTCCGGCACTGAACTCAAAGACAAGACCCTCGGTATTCAGGCTTTCGGTCAGGTCGGTCGCAACGTGGCCCGTATCGGCCGCGGTTTCGAGATGAATATTTCTGCTCTCGACCCCTATTGTCCCGATGACGTGATGGAGGATGCAGGTGTCACTCCTGTCCACTCTGTCGAGGAACTCTACCGAACTAATAAGGTTGTCTCAATCCATATCCCCGCCACACCCGAGACCCGCAAGTCGATAGGCTATGATCTTATCGCCTCTATGCCCAAGGGTGGTCTGCTCATCAACACTGCCCGCAAGGAGGTGATTGACGAGGATGGACTGATTCGTGCGCTTGAAGAGCGTCCCGACATCAAGTATGCAGCCGATGTCGCTCCCGAGCGTGCCGCAGAAATCAAGGAAAAATTTGGTGACCGCGTATTTTTTACTCCCAAAAAGATGGGAGCGCAGACATCGGAGGCAAATATCAATGCCGGAATCGCTGCCGCACGTCAGGTGATTTCTTTCCTGACTACGGGAGAAGAACGTTTCCGTGTCAATAAATAATTGTTAAAATATGTAATTTAAATTTCGGGTATCCGGGGTTCATTCTCCGGATGCCCGACTTTTTTTAATGTTGTTTATATAGATGCGGAGGGTGGGGGAGGGGAGAGGTGATACAGGATATTTTTAACCGAAAAAGCACTTTTAGGGGCAAAAATGGGCTTAAAATAGCTTTAAGTGTTAAATTTATGTTAAAATACCCTGATAAATTTGGAGGGAATAGGAAAAGTGCCTACCTTTGCACTCGCTTTTGAGAAGCAGACCTCACGGCGGTGAGAGTGCTAACGATTGAAACGCTGAATGACCTGATGTGGTTCGCCACTGAAAAGTTAAAAAGATGTTAAAATCTCGAAAAGATTTGCAGGTCTCGAAAATAAGACGTACNTTTGCAAAGTTTTCCGCTGAACGCCGCGAGAGGCGCTTCAAAGAGAGCGAAACGAAAAGAGAACATTGAAATATTTGCAACAATAACGAAGTAGTACAAGAGTCATATCTAAAAGATGAACTCTGTTAAATTTCTGAAAATCCGGTGTTCAACCGAACAAGTCAGACAGGATCCGGCCACTGTCTCTGTGAAGGCAACTAAAACAGAACAGCGCGTCTGCCTTTGCCTTCGGCTCTATTTCAAATAGAAAAGAAGAAAACAAAGATAGACAACAACGAAGAGTTTGATCCTGGCTCAGGATGAACGCTAGCGACAGGCTTAACACATGCAAGTCGAGGGGCAGCGGGGGAGGAGCAATCC
>JAAVCM010000012.1 GCA_014802345.1 Bacteroides sp. | reverse complement strand
CGGTGATTGAATCCCATGTAAGAAGGCTCGTGGCATCCCCTCTGTGACAGAAATGCACCTTCTGGTCAGGAGTCACATAGAGAAATGAGTGATCCCAGTTATACGTTCCGATGAAAAACATATCATCGGTTGAGTTTAGCGGTTTGTAAGTACAGTTTAACCATACTAAGTTAAAAGGTTGCTGGTTATGTGCTGCATCCCGTTTGAAACTGTAGCGATATCCGTAGAGTTCGAGTGTGCCCAAAAACACACTAAGTCCATTGGAGAATGAAGTAAGGAAGTCGATGTATGATGGCGCTATCCGACGGTGCATCTCATCCTCCATTATTTCAACCTCCTTCATCGAAATCTTCGGAAAGATTGTATTCTGCCATGCCGTGGTACGCCGATATGGAGTTTCCCCGATAAAGAATCCGCCCTCTTCGGAGAACTTCCACACCCCTAAGTGGGATAGCTTGAACATTAAATTTCTGATTTCTTCGTAGTCTGATTTCATTGTTCTGAGGAGTTTATATTATTTGTTGACTTTATATTACAGGGATTGAGGGATGTTCAGGGTCAATCTCCATCCCATTGTCATCAAAAAGGGTATAGATTCTGTTGATCTCGCTAATTAGCATATCGGTGATTGAATCCCATGTAAGAAGGCTCGTGGCATCCCCTCTGTGACAGAAATGCACCTTCTGGTCAGGAGTCACATAGAGATATGAGTGATCCCAGTTATACGTTCCGATGAAAAACATATCATCGGTTGAGTTCCGCGGTTTCTCAGTTTGGTTTATCCATACTAAATTAAAGGGTTGCTGGTTATGTGCTGCATCCCGTTTGAAACTGTAGCGATATCCATAGAGTGAGAGTGTGCGATGAACCCTAAGTCCATTGGAGAATGAAGTAAGGAAGTCGACGTATGATGGCGCTATCCGACGGTGCATCTCATCCTCCATTATTTCAACCTCCTTCATCGAAATCTTCGGAAATATTGTATTCTGCCATACCGTAGTACGCCGATATGGAGTTTCCCCGATAAAGAATCCGCCCTCTTCGGAGAACTTCCATACCCCTAAGTGGGATAGCTTGAACATTAAATTTCTAATTTCTTCGTAGTCTGATTTCATTGTCATGGTTCGCGGTGGTATTATTGATTTAAGGTCATTTAGTTGCCGTAGGCTGATTTTAGTAAAAGTCCGCACCGGGTGCGATTCGCACTCAGTGCGGACTTTTCTATGGAGTGGGGGAGTTGTCTGATATAATTTGATATAAATATTAAGGTGGTGTGAGAGGGGAGACCTTAATTTTACTTCACGAGTTTTCCGTTAATGTAGAGATTGTTGAAACGGACATTTTTCGTGAGGCCGGTGATTGAGTTGCCGCCGGAGGTCACGCCGTCGAAGTGGCAGTTGTCGACGTTGATGTTGTCGATATTGCAGATTTCCTTAAAGCCTTCGATCATCACGCCATATTTGCTCTTCTGGCAGGTGATGTTGTCGAGCCAGACATTTTTGACGGTCGGGGGGAAGCTGCGGTCGCAGTCCTCGTTGGGTTCATAGACGAGGTTGATTTTAAGCACCGATTCCTTGCACTGGCCGACCTTCACGTTGCGCACATAGATGTCCTCGATGACACCGCCGCGGCAGGCGTTGGTCTTGATGCGTACCACGCGGTCGAGCTCGGGGCTGTCCATGACGCAGTCTTCGAGGAAGAGGTTCTTGAAGCCGCCGGAGATTTCGCTGCCGACCACGATACCGCCGTGGCCGTTCTTCATCTGGCAGTTGCGGACGATGATGTTCTCCGAGGGGATGCCCTGTTCGCGTCCGTCGCGGTTGCGGCCGCTCTTGATGGCTATACAGTCATCGCCGGTATCGAAGTAGCAACCTTCGATGAGTACGTTCTTGCACGACTCGGGGTCACAGCCGTCGCCGTTGGGTCCGTCATTCTGGATGTGGACACCTTTGACGGTGAGATTCTCGCAGAGGAGGGGATGGATGACCCAGAAAGCGGAGCGCAGGAGGGTCACATCCTCGATGAGGACATTCTTGCACTCGACGGGATTGACAAGCTGCGGACGCATGCCGTAGCCGTCGCCGAGGATGCGCTTCTCGACCGGAACGCCGTTCTCGTTCCATTCCTGAAGGAGGGGACGGCCGATTTTCTGGGTGATGGGGCCTTCGACATAGCCGCGCTTGCCGCTCATCTGCCACCAGTTGTCGTTTGACGCGCCGCCGTCAATCGTGCCTTTGCCGGTTATGGCAATGTTCTCCTGCTGATAAGCATAGACCATCGGCTGATAGTTGTAGCAGTCCATGCCTTCCCAACGGGTCTTGACGATGGGATACTGCGAGGGGTCGTCCGAGAAAAGGAGTGTCGCTCCCTCTTCGAGGTGAAGGTTGACGTTGCTGCGGAGGGTGATGGGACCCGTGAGCCATGTTCCGGCAGGGATGACGACGCGGCCGCCACCCTCGTTGGAACAGAGGTCGATCACCTTGTTGATGAGTTCGGTGTAGAGAAATCCTTTGGTCTTGGATTTCTTTCCGTAGTCAAACAGCTTGTAGTCCTTGTCGCGGAAAGTAGGGGCGTTTATCGACTTCTCGATCTGCGGATAGAGCGTGGCCCATGCCTCCGCAGCGTCGAGGCTCTTCTGTCCGCGCGCCTTGCCGCTCTTGCAGCACTCCTTGCCTTCGGTTTTCTTGCAGCACTCTTTTGCTGCGTCCTGCTTGCAGCACTCCTTTTCCGGCTTCTGGGCGAAGGCCCCGAGGCTCAGGCAAAGCGCAGCAGCAATCATTGCAAATTTCTTCATGGTCTGTCTGATAGTGGGTGTATGGATGGTTTAAGTTGTCTGATTGGAATCTGTGTGGAGGGGATAGATTGCAAAATTAACATTCTCCCGCCACACCTACAACTCCGGCCGGCGATTATTTTTTAACATTCCTGATTTTTCTCTCTCCCGCAGATGTCCCGAATCTACAATAAGCCGTCGTTTTGCCATACACAAAGTGCCGTCCCTTAATGTAGCGTGAGGGTGCATTATCATATTAATTTTCAGTTTAAGATTATTTTGCACAATATTTCTAAAAAAATTCAGTTCTATACACAGACGCTACATTATCAGGCGGATTTATCTACCGTTAACACATTTAATCCGCTGATTATATTTTTATTAATCCAAATATTTTAATTTGTAAATATTATCCAATATTTTTGAAAAATACATATTAATCACTAAATTTGCGATGAATTTTGGTCATTATGTCCAGATTGCAGTGCCATTTGTCGGTGTCTGAATCTTAAAACTACTGCTGAAATTAACCTTAAATTTTTTCCGGCGGAGAGGAGTCTCCTCCACATTCCCGATGACAATAAACCAATTTATATACCTATTAATTATCCACATGAAAGAAATCTTATTATTTATTTAAACCACAACATGAAAGACTTAATTACTACTCGTGGTCAATGGTTGCGGCATTTTTCCTTTGCTACGCATTGGAAAGCCATGCTGTTTCTGTTGATGCTCTGTGTCGGTTTCAATGCCGGCGCGCAGAACCTTTCCGTATCCGGTACGGTGGTCGACGGCTCTGACGAGCCTATGATCGGTGCTACTGTTCAGGTTGAAGGCACCAAGAACCTCGTGGTTACCGACATCGACGGTAACTTCACCTTAAAGAATGTGGCTAAGAACGCCACTATCGTGGTTTCCTACATCGGTTACAAGACTCAGAAAATCGCAGTCGACGGCCAGACCCACATCAGCGTTGTCCTCACGGAAGATTCCGAGGCCCTCGATGAAGTGGTCGTCATCGGTTATGGCGGCACCCGCGCCCGCCGCGACCTCACCGGTTCGGTAGGTTCGGTCTCAGGTGCGAAACTCGCCGCAGTCCCCGTCACCTCGGCAGCCGTAGCCCTTCAGGGTAAGGTCGCAGGTGTGCAGGTAACTACGGTCGACGGTCAGCCCGGTGCCGACATCAATATCCGCGTGCGTGGTGCGACATCAGTCACCCAGTCAAACGACCCCCTCTACATCGTCGACGGTTTCCAAGTCGAGAACATCAACGATATTCCCCCGTCTGACATTCAGTCAATTGACATTCTTAAAGATGCCTCCCTCACCGCTATCTATGGTGCGAAGGGTGGTAACGGCGTTGTCATCGTGACCACCAAGTCCGCTGCCGAAGGCAAGACTCAGGTATCGCTCAACCTTCAGGGTTCGGTTTCACACATCTCGAAGAAACTCGACCTCATGGATGCCTACGACTTCGTCGACTATCAGTGGGACTTTGCGACCGGACGTTCAAAATCATCGTCTTCCGCAAAGCTCTACCGCTACAACTTCGGTAACATCCGTGACCTTGAACTCTATCGCTCCGCTCCCACTCACGACTGGCAGGATGAAGTCATGGGCAACGACCCCTTCTCTTACTCCACCAACTTCTCTATCGGCGGCGGTAACGACAAGACCCGCTACAACATCTCTTTCACCCAGTCGGACGACCGCGGTATCATCCTTGGTTCAGGTGTGCGCCGTACAAACATCCACACCAAGCTCTCTACCAAGATTCTCCCCAACCTTACCTTCCAGTACAACCCCAAAATCTCCTATCGTCGTGACGAAGGTGCCGGTGGTGACAACGTAGGTACAGGCGGTATCATCGACGTCCTCCGCTACCGTCCCTCCAACGGTATCCGTGAGCTTGGCGGTATCACCTGGGCTCCCGGCGTGGCCGACCCCGATCAGGAAGCTATCTTTGAGTATACCAACCCCGTCAATGACATCATGACCAATGTCCGTAAGAAACACTCTTACACCATTGCAAATCAGGCATCTCTCGAATTCAAGCCCATCGAGGGGCTGACTCTCCGCACCGAAGGCAACTACACCTTCTCCTTCGCGGACGACAACCGCTTCTGGGGTCCCCTTACCTCGGAAGGCAGAAAGTATCAGACACTCCCCGTAGCTGAAATCAAGAAGTCACAGACCAACCAGTACACTTGGACCACCACTGCTTCCTACGACTGGAGCATCAAGGAGAAGAACAACTTCTATGCCCTCGTCGGTTTCGAGCTCTACCACAAGCAGGCTCAGAACACTGACCAGAAGAACCGCTATTTCCCCCGCGAAATCACTGCTGACAAGGCATTCAACAACATGGGTCTCGGCAAGGCATGGATTTCTGAATCAAACCTCGGCACAGCCGACCGCACTACCTCTTACTTCGGTCAGCTCAGCTACAACTACGATCACAAGTATCTCCTTTCAGCCACCTTCCGTGCCGACGGTTCGACAATGTTCGCTCCCGGTCATCAGTGGGGCTACTTCCCCTCTGTGTCAGGTGCATGGGTGCTTTCAAGTGAGGAATTCATGAAGGATTTCACCTGGCTCACCGAGCTTAAGCTCCGTGCCGCCATCGGTAAGGCCGGTAACAACCGTATCAAGGCCGATATGTGGCGCTACCTCTATACCTCCAACGGTTCCGGCGGCCCCAACTTCGGCGAATCGACCACAAGCCCCGACGGTGAGATGTACTACGACACATCAAGGTATCTCCCCAACCCCGACATCAAGTGGGAGACAACCCTCACCCGCAACTTCGCTCTTGACCTCGCATTCTTCAACGGACGTCTCCGTCTCACCCCCGAATACTACTGGAACACCACCTCCGACCTTATCTATGAGGCTGACGTGCTGACCACAATCGGTTACAGCAAGCAGTATCGCAACATCGGTCAGGTGACCAACCGCGGTTTCGAGCTCTCTATCAACGGCGACATTCTCCGTGGCAAGGACTATGTCCTCTCNGCCAACTTCAATATCGGTGCCAACAAGATGAAGGTCGACAAACTGACCGGCGACGAGAACTTCCTCGAACTCCGCCACGGCCGCACAAACTCTGAGGCAGGCAACAACTACCGCCTTCAGGTCGGCGGTGAGGTAGGTCTCATCTACGGNTATGTCTACGACGGTCTCTATGGCTTCGACGAGTTNACCTACAACTCGGCTTCGTCGGTCTACGATCCNATTCCTCAGGTCTTCGACGCAAACGGCAAGCTCGTTTCCGGAACCGTGAAGATGGACAATATGTACAACTCAAACGATCAGGGTACACAGACNCAGCCCGGTAAGCCCAAGTTCAAGGACCTCAACGGCGACGGTGTCATCGATGAGAACGACAAGACTATCATCGGCCGCACCACTCCCAAACTTCAGGGTGGTTTCGGTCTCAACGGTCAGTGGAAGGGCTTTGACTTCACTGCCAACTTCACCTTCTTCCTTGACTTCGACGTCTACAACGCCACTGCCTANACATTATCTTCATCGAAGAANAATAAGAACAACTTCTACAACGTTCTTTCTTCGTTCAACAAGGCAAACCGCTGGACTTACACCGATGTTGAGTGCCGTTGGGAACACATGCTCGGCAACACTCAGGCTACATGGAACAACTTCGAAGGTTCAGGCGTGCCGATGGACAAGGCTCTCCTNGACGGTTATGAAATGTATCAGTACATCAACCGCGACCGCACCGAGTGGAACCCCGCCGATGTCAACAAGGAATACACCATCTCGCGCTTCGTCGAGGACGGTTCGTTCCTCCGTTGTACCGACATCACTCTCGGTTANAGCCTTCCCTCAAAGATTTTCCAGAAAATCGGCATGAGCAAGTGTCGTTTCTATGCTTCTGTCACCAACCCCTTCATCATCACCAACTACTCAGGTTTTGACCCCGAGGTTGACGTCCAGAGCGGCCTTACTCCTTCCTACGACATGAACCGCTACCCGCGTAGCCGCAGCTATGTATTCGGTATCAACCTGTCATTCTAATTAAATCATAATACCAAATTACGGAATAATCACAATGAAATTTCGCAATATATTCATAGCAGGTCTCTCGGTTGCGGCTCTCGCCTCCTGCTCGGACTATCTCGAGGTCGACGCGCCCTCGCAGAATGTCCCGGAATATGTCTACTCCGACAAAACCGAGATGAACAACGCTCTCAACGGTATCTACACCTCAATGTTGAGCAGCGATACCTACGGTGACAAGATGTACTCGACCTACGTCATGAACACCGATGTCGATTTCAAGACCAATTCCAGCCGCTTCCTTTCAGGTTCGGCATGGAGCCGCTACGATGCTGACCCTGACGGCGGTGCCATCAACTCGACTTGGGCAGCCCAGTATGCCACCATCGAGCTTGCCAACCTCTTTGTCGAGGGTGCGGAATCTTCCCCTCTCTATGACCCCGAGGAGAAAACGGACTATGCCGACATTCAGCAGATGATCGGTGAGGCCAAGGTGATGCGTGCCATCGCCTACCATGACCTTACATGGATGTTCGGNGANGTTCCCTTCTCTTTCAACTCGTCGCGCACCACTACCGAGCGTGTCTATCCCATCACCGACCGCGCCGAGGTTCTCGACAAGGTCATCGAGGACCTGAAAGAGATTTCGGAAAACATGAAGTTTGCCAGCGAACTTTCCGACGGTGTAGAACGCATCTCCAAGGAAATGGCATGGGCGATGATTGCCCGTATCGCCCAGACCGCCGCAGGCTACACTCTCCGTCCCGACGGCGACACCTACGGCAAGATGGAGCGCATGAACCCGAACAACTACCTCGACTACTATGCGATTGCCCGCGACTATGCAAAGAAAGTCATCGACTCTCAGAAACACACCCTCGGCAAGCCGTTCTATCAGGTGTTCTATGACCAGTGTCGTTTCATGGTTGCCACCGGCGACGACATTATATGGGAAATCCCCTTNGCAAAGACAGCCAACGGNCGCGTAGGTTATGACCATGGTCCCAAGCTCGCTTCTTATCAGAGCGAAACTCCCCANAACTATGGCGAGGCAAAGTCAAACAACCGTCTGAACGCTGCTTACCGCTTCATGTTCAACGAGAANGACGCACGCCGCGACTATGTCAACCAGCTCACTCAGTATGATGCTCCCAACGGTGACGCCATCATAGACAATACCTACACCGTTTCCAACGGTAAGTGGTCGAAGCTCTGGGTTCCCGGCGGTCTCGGCAANCAGACTACTGACAACACCGGTATCAACTTCCCCTTCATGCGCTATACTGATGTCCTCCTCATGTTTGCCGAGGCTGTCAATGAAATCGAGCATGGTGTGAACGGNCCCAACGGTGCAGANGCTGTCAGCGCACTCGCACAGGTTCGCCGCCGTGCCTTCCCCAACAACCCTGAACTCGTCGATCCCTACATCGCCGCCCGCACTTCCGAGGAGGATTTCCGCAAGGCTGTCCTTGACGAGCGTAAGTTTGAGTTCGCCGGTGAGAATATGCGTTGGCGCGACCTCGTCCGTCACGACCTCCTCGCCGAGAATGTCTACTGGACCTTCTACCGCTATCTCTCGCTTGCCGAGGCTTCCGAAAGCTCTTCGACCAATCTCGGNCATGTTTCCGCCTACGACTTCGACGGTGACGACGAGGCTTACGACAAGTTCCCCTTCNNCTACCACAACATCCGTAGCGTCGACAATAAGATGACCGTCGACGGTGTCGAGACCCCTATCTATCCCGAAAGTGTCTTCCCCAACCAGAATGTCAAGGTGTGCCGTGTACTCAACCCCTACCGTACAATGTCGTCGGCAGAGGTCAACGGCCTTGGCCTCAGCAATGTCCGTCAGGACATCGTCGAGTGGTCAAAGGAGGGTAACATNCGCAACGAAATCCGCTTCTCGCTCCGCGGCTACATCTACATGACGCCCGAAGAGGGTGACGAAAACGGCCCGGGCGGAGTCGTCGTCATCAACACNAACGGCAAGTATGCCATGGATGTAAGGGATTTGGCCAATAAGCCCGACCGCACCAATCTCCCCGTCATCCGCTACATCCTTCCCATCCCCCGCGCCGTCCTCAGCCGCTCGGAGGGCCGCTACCAGAACTATTACGGCTACAAGTAATTTTAACCTGATTATCTAAGAACAGAAATGAAAAAATTCCTATATGCNCTTACGCTTCTCGTCGCTGTCGGAGCGACCTCCTGTAAGGACGACGAGACAAGCTACTCGCCGGTGGATCTGGATCGTATGCCGCGAACCATGTTCCGCAGCGAAAATACAACCAACGTNAAGGTCGAGAATGACGACTATGCATCGAAGGTCGTTCCCAACTCTATCAACACCGTCCAGCTCTATTGGTATGGTGTCGAGGGTGCTGCCGGCTATGAGATCCGCTATGCCGANAACCTCAACACCGGTCTGCTCGAAGACTGGAACAATCCCGAGAAGATTGTCGAGTCGTTCATCGTAGGCCCCGAAGTGACCCACATCGAGATTCCCAACCTCAATTACAAGACTGACTACCGCTTCATCATCCGCGTGCTTTCNCCCAAGGGTGAGGAACATCACTCGGAGTGGTATGGTATCGGTGGTGGCCGCGAATGGGAGGACTANCTCGGNATCCAGACCGGCGACCGCTATCCGACCCCCAACATCTGCAGTCAGAAAGACAGGGACTATCACGAGGTGACATTCACCTACGCTCTTGCATTCAACGAGGCTGACTATTCAAAGAATGACCTCCGCGAGACTCTCGACGACGGCTCTCCCAACCCCGACTACATCAAGAAGAATTTTGATGTGGACGCCAACGGTAACTTCGTCGCTACCACTGTCGTTGTCAGACCTGCTCCCTTCAATCCCGATGCAAGTATGCCTGACGGATTCGTGAACGGTACGCGTGTCCTCTCTCCCGAGGAAATCGCTGCCGGCGAAATCCGCCTCACCGGTCTGACAGAGAATTCNGGCTACTACGTTACTCTCCGCAACGATGCCCGTATGTTCACCTACACCAACCTTTCAGGAGAGACCGTGACTTGCGACATCGATGCTGAGTACAATCAGGTGTTCATCCGTACCAAGGGTGATCCCGGTGCTCCTATCATCATCGAGCCTATCGTTGANCCCAATGATACCATTCCCGGTGCGGTTGAGTACAACGCTACCCGTATTGACACCGTCATCTCCAACTTTGTCAACTCCAACGTGCTTGCCGAAGGTCAGGTATATTATCTCCGTGGAGGCCACAACTACTACACCGTAGGNAATCCCCTCGTGCAGAAGGGCTTCACCCTTGCAACCCATCCCGATGACCTCGCTCAGGGCAAGCGTGCCGTTGTGTTCCTNGGCGGTATCTCTGAAAAGGGTGGTAGCCCCGTGACAGGCAACTGGATTTTCGGTAAGAACAAGGAAGCCGGCGACGTCGATGCTCCCATNCAGATTGAGGATGTCATCTTCGAAGGCATTGACTTCCAGTGTCCTCTCGCCCGCAACTTCGGCATGGGCAGTCCGACCGGCAACTACTTCGTNAATATGTACTCCGGCGGTCTTGCCGTCAGCTTCGAGTCGTTCCAGTTGAAGAACTGTACGTTCCAAGGCTTCGTCCGCGGATTCTTCCGTGTTCAGGGNCCCCGCTACAAGATTTTCAAGAAGATTCTTATCGAGGACTGTCTGTTCTACAATCAGGGCTACTATGACAACAACGGTCGTGGTTACTCGTGGTTCGCAGGCGACGGCGGCCATGCGAAGTCAAACCTCTACAATGACTTCCAGATGCGCCGTTGTACNTTCTACGATTCTCCCCGCCATGCTCTCCTGTCTGACAACAATAAGGACCTCCTCTGGGGTGACGACGTGAAGTTCAATATCGCTATCGAGAACTGTACGTTCATCAACTTCTCGACCCGCTCCTCAGGCCGTCTGCTCTTCGAATTCCGCTTCATGCCTGACAATTCACGCATCACATTCAAGAACAACCTTATCGTTCTTGCTGCCGATCCTTCCGACAACCGTGACCTCAACCAGTCTGCCTGCGACTTCCGTAACATTTCAGGCAGCGGTAGCGTGACATGGGATCTCAAGGATAACTATTCTCTCGGTTGCCGCGATGCCCACATGGTTGACGACGGTATCTTCACCTCGGCTGCCTTCTCTGCCAANAAGAACTCAATCGGCGACAAGTGGGATTGGACTCCGGGTCTCGTATCCGGCGACGCTTCCGACCTTATCGTGAAGACCGGTACTCCCGCTCTCCGTGCCGACGAATTCTTCCAGAGCCCCAACCCGAAGAACAAGGCGTTTAACAAGGCTGCCCCCGACAAGGACGACCACGCCGCTCCCGACAACATCTTCGAGGCTCTCAAGGTCAAGAACGATGCCAAGGTTCAGTCACACGAGATCTATCAGAAGAAGATCGGTGACCCCCGCTGGTATTAATCACGCATCATTTAGACTTCAGATAGCCGTCAGGTCGGTCCGCAAGGATCGGCCTGACATTTTTTATGTATGATTTATATTAATATGTGTAANTCATCATATTTTCCCCGAATTCCCTTATATCCCTTAACTTNCCGNCCCTTCGCNNCTCTCCATTCTTTTTAAATCATATTCTAACCGTTATTTAAAAATTTTTTCTTAATTTTGCACCGACTAATACCAATTTCAAAACTTAGTAATGAGCCAGTTTATCACCATTTCACCATCGCCCCATGCGCAGACATCCGTCACGGTGAAGAAGCTGATGACCCATGTCATCATCGCGCTCCTTCCGGCCGTAGCTCTTGCGCTCTATTGCTTCGGCATCGGCGCGGCAATCGTAATAGTCACTTCAATAGTCGGTTGCGTCGCCGTGGAATACCTTATCTCGCGTTTCATGCTCGGAGAGCGTCCCTCGATCGGCAATATGTCAGCCGTCCTGACCGGTCTGCTCCTTGCACTCAACCTCCCGTCCAACCTCCCGGTCTGGACCGTCCTTATCGGTTGCGTCATTGCAATCGGCATCGGTAAGATGACCTTCGGAGGNCTCGGTTGCAACATTTTCAATCCCGCCCTCGTAGGCCGCGTNTTCCTGCTCCTGTCATTTCCCGTCCAGATGACCACATGGCCCCTCCCGATGGAAAACCGTCTCAACTACCTCGATGCCACCACCGGCGCAACTACGCTCGGTCAGCTCAAGATGGCGCAGATCGACGGCTCTGATGTCGACCTCCTGAACCAAGCCCTCGGTTTCACCGGCGGTTCGATGGGTGAGATCGGTGCCATAGCCCTTCTCATCGGCTTCGTNTATCTTCTCTGCACCCGTGTGATAACCTGGCATATCCCCGTCGCTATCCTTGCGACTGTCGCACTCTTCTCGCTCTGCATCGGCGCAAATGTCGGCGTCCAGCTCCTGACCGGCGGCCTTATGCTCGGTGCCATCTTCATGGCCACTGACTATGTGACCTCGCCGATGAGTCATCTCGGCATGATAATATATGGTGTGATGATCGGTATCATCACCGTCATCATCCGNCAGTGGGGTGCATATCCCGAAGGCGTATCGTTTGCNATCCTTATCATGAACGGCGTCACCCCGCTTATCAACCGCTATGTCAAACCCCGTAAATTTGGAGAAGGGAGGGTAGCCGCATGAAATCTTCATTAGGAAATATGGTGCTTTCGNTGGGTGTCATCACGGTAGTTGCCGCCGCNGCCCTTGCCGGAGTCTACACAGCCACCGAGCAGCCCATCGCCGAAGCGAAGGCTGCCAAGCAGAAAGCCGCAATCGGCGACGTGCTTCCCGCCATTCAGTTCAACAACAATCCCGCTGAGGAAGCGGCCGAAATCACCGTCGACGGTGAGACCGTCACCGTGTTCCCCGCCCGTCAGGACGGCGAACTTGTCGGCATGGCTGTCGAGAGCCATGACACNAACGGATTCTCCGGCCTCATCACNGTCATGTATGGCTTCAATCCCGCAGGCGACATCACCGGCTATGCCGTGATGCAGCACGCCGAGACTCCCGGACTCGGTTCGAAGATGGGGGAGTGGTTCTCTAATCCCGCCCACACCATCATCGGTCTGAATCCCGCCACTTCCAATCTTACCGTCAGCAAGGACGGTGGCGATGTCGACGCAATCACTGCCGCCACCATCTCGTCGCGTGCGTTCCTCCGCGCCCTCGACCTTGCCAACAAAGCATCCCAACAATTCGCCGCCCGGNAATAATCCTGTCAAGCCATGAACGATAAACTTAAAATACTTTTCAACGGTATCATTGCCGAAAACCCGACATTCGTCCTGATGCTGGGTATGTGTCCGACCCTCGGCACCACCGGCAGTGCAATCAACGGTATGAGNATGGGACTTGCTACGATGGCCGTACTCATCTGCTCCAACGTGGTGATTTCACTCATCAAGAACTTTGTNCCCTCCAAGGTGCGNATNCCGGCCTANATTGTNGTNATCGCNGCATTCGTGTCGGTGCTTCAGCTCGTCATGGAGGCATACGTCCCCTCGCTTTACGCCACTCTCGGCATCTTCATCCCCCTTATCGTGGTAAACTGTATCGTGCTTGGCCGTGCCGAGGCTTTCGCTTCGCGCCACGGGGTGCTTGACAGTTGCCTTGACGGTATCGGCATCGGTCTCGGTTTCACCATCGCGCTCACCCTCCTCGGNGCTGTCCGCGAATTTCTCGGAACCGGCAAGATTTTCGACCTGACCATCTATCCCGAGCAGTTCGGTTCGCTCGTGTTCGTCCTCGCGCCCGGTGCGTTCATNGCCCTCGGCCTTCTCATCGCGCTTTTCTCGAAACTCCGTGCGAAATCCTGCTGATACGCAAGACTTGATACTTAATACCCCGNATACTTAATATTTGATATCATGCTCGAATATATTTCAATCATAATAACGGCAATCTTTGTCAACAACATCGTATTTGCCCAGTTCCTCGGCATCTGTCCGTTCATCGGAGTGTCGCGCAAGCTGTCAAGTGCGGTCGGCATGGGAGCGGCGGTGACATTCGTGATGCTGCTTGCGACTGCCATCACATGGCTCCTTCAGGATCTCGTCCTGACCCCCTTCGGTCTCGGCTTCATGCAGACCATCGTCTTCATCCTCGTCATCGCAGCCCTCGTGCAGATGCTCGAGATTATCCTCAAGAAGATTGCCCCGGTGCTTTATAGCGCGCTNGGTGTGTTCCTCCCGCTCATTACGACCAACTGTGCCGTCCTCGGTGTCGCCATCACCGTCGTTCAGAAGAACATGAACCTCGGCGAGAGNCTCGTCTATGCCTTTGCNACTGCCGTCGGCTTCACAATGGCAATCGCCATCTTCGCAGGTATCCGCGAACAGCTTGCATGGACCTCAGTCCCCAAGGCAATGCGCGGTGTGCCTATCGCCATGATTTGCGCCGGTCTTCTCGCAATGGCGTTCATGGGATTCTCCGGCATNAAAATCGGTTGATTCTGACTTCCGTCCGTCATCACCATGATTCCCGGCGGNCGGACATAAAAAACTCAGCAGAGCCTTTCATCGCTTCCTTAATAATTCGGAGGACCGATTGAAGGCTCTGCTTTTTCGTTTAATAAGATTGTCGGGAATATTTTCCGCCACCAACTACACATCNTNAATAAAAACGCTGTCCTGATGAATAAAAACGCCGTCACAGTGATTCTGCCGCGACTTTTGCTGCTCGTCTTCCTCTCANTTATGTTTTCAGCCTGCAATCTCACNCGGGAAGAGGGGCTTGAAAAACGCCTTGCCGGTATCGTCGGCGATGCACGGGGAATTGTAGGNATAGCTGTCATAACTCCGGACCGNGACACCGTCGCCGTCAGCAATGACACTGTCGCCGGTCAGCCATTGATGAGCGTCTTCAAACTTCATCAGTCGATAGCCCTCAGNCGTCTGCTTGACNAATCAGGCACCGGACTTGACACATTGATTCGCNTCAGCCATTCCGACCTCAACCCCGANACATGGAGTCCGCTTCTTCTGGACTATCCCGAGGGCGACATCACNCTTCCGCTGACCGAACTTCTCGACTATCTGCTTCTGCAAAGCGACAATAATGTCAGCAATATCCTCTTTGACAGCATCTGCTCCGTGGCCGCTACCGACAGCATCATCCGTTCACTCGGCATCCCTGAGAGCTTTGCCCTCCGCTACACCGAGCATGAAATGCAGCTNGACCATGCGAAGGCAAAATCCAATTGGAGTTCTCCTATCGCTGCCGCCGCCCTGATTGACCGCCTGTTCACCGACAGTCTTGTCTCTCAGGCNAAGAGCGACTATCTCCGTGGCGCGCTCAGACGTTGCGTCACGGGGATTGACCGCATCCCCGCGCCTTTCGTCGGCAATGACAGCGTGGCGGTGGCTCACCGTACAGGAAGCGGCTATGTCAACGAGCGCGGTGAGATTGCGGCGGTCAACGATGTGGCCTACATCACGCTTCCCGACGGNCGCTCCTATACNCTTGCAGTCTTCGTAAGCGACTATTCCGGTACTCTCGANGGGGCTGAGAAGCTGATTGCCACTGTCTCCGCCGAGGTCTACGACTATATCACCGGTCNTTGACNTTCATATCACTNCATATANCCACCCATATTTTATTTANCANAGNTATGNCAACTGAAAAAGACAAGATGCTCCGTGGCGANCTCTACGATGCCAACTATGATCCTCAGTTAAGGGAGGAGCGCATGAGGTCCAAGAAACTCTGCCGNGCCTACAATGACCTCCAGCCCGACGACATTGACGGCCGTAAGGCTCTTCTGACAGAACTTCTCGGCGCAACCGGAAAGGAATTCTATATCGAACAGCCGTTTTACTGTGACTACGGCTATAACATCACCCTCGGCGAGAACTTCTATTCNAATGTCAACCTTGTAATACTCGACTGTGCCAAAGTGACCTTCGGCGACAATGTGTTCATCGCTCCTGACTGCGGTTTNCACACCGCAGGCCACCCTCTTGATGTGGAGCAGCGTAATGCCGGACTTGAATATGCNCGCCCGATTACCGTCGGCAACAATGTCTGGATCGGTGCCGGTGTCCATGTCCTGCCCGGTGTTACCATCGGCGATAACTGTGTCATAGGTGCCGGAAGCCTCGTCAACCGCGACATTCCTTCCGGCTCTCTTGCGGTCGGCAATCCGTGTCGCGTCATCCGCAAGCTCGACTGAGCCGGTGAGCGATGTGGNAGCTTTTTGGCATAACCATGTTTTTTCTTTTCAATTAATTGTGTAACTTTGCGTGAAATACCAGAATTGAGCAATCACGCTATGAAAAAGAATATCCTCATCATGATGCTGGCCTCGTTTGTCGGGCTGGTNTCGGCATCCTGCGGCAGTGGAGAGAAAAAGANCGAGTCAGTCCCCGTCGTTGAGGACGTGGAGGTCCGTAAATCGCAGCTTGAACAGGCCCTGACCTCCGGCGATTTGAAAAATGCCTCNGTCGTGGCCGACAGTATGTCGCTTTTTGTCGACGACTTCACCCCTGAGCAGACCGTGCAGGTGCTGACGGCATTCGTGTCNCTCCACAACGACGCTTCGACCAGACACGAATCTCGCCGCGACCTTGAAACACTGCGCAAGTATGTCGATGTCTACGACATCGCCCTGAGCGTGAATCCCAAGGACACGCGCGCCGCTTTCAAGAAAGCCAAACGCAAGAATCCGTCGCTGGATTTCGATTCCATAGCCAAAGTCTTCCGCGAGAAACTCGTACAGTATGATTCCATGCAGGACGGTTCGCCCGCCACTGCCGCTGCCTCTGCTGCGGTCGCCGACACTATCGGCGAGATGCCCGACAGTGTGCAGCAGCCGAAGGAACTGCCTGTGGAACTCCGTCCGGCTATGTAGCGACATCCACGTCACATCCATAGTGCTAAATATATCCGATTCACATCATAAAAACCGAAATTTTCCACGATGCAGGATTTTTTGAAGAAATATCGCTCACTACTCACATTTCTCTGCGGCATTTTCGTGATAGCCGTCATCTCCTTCGCGTTCTTCTATCCCGATGCGTCCGAAGGCAATCAGTTGCGTCAGCATGATATGCAGCAGGGTGTCGCCATCGGTCAGGAAGCCAAGGCATACGCCGAGCAGACGGGTGAGGTGTCCCGCTGGACCAACTCTCTCTTTTCAGGAATGCCTACATTCCAGATTTCCCCTTCCTATCCGTCAAGCAGTCTTTACAGNTGGATAAACTCCGTNATGGGNCTGTGGCTCCCGTCNCCNTCCTCGCTGATAGCCATGATGATGGTGGGATTCTTCATNCTGCTTGTNGCNATGCGGATGCGGTGGTATGTGGCGCTTATCGGTGCNATAGCCTACGGCTTCTCCTCCTACTTCGTCATAATAATAGGAGCGGGNCATATATGGAAATTCGTCACTCTCGCCTATATCCCTCCGACCATAGCGGGAATCATCCTCTGCTATCGCGGACGCTATCTGCTCGGCGGGTCGCTTGCCGCACTGTTTGCCATGATGCAGATTGCCTCCAATCATGTCCAGATGACCTACTACTTCCTTTTTGTCGTCATCGGTGTGGTCATCGCCTGTCTGATTGATGCTGTCCGTGGCGGTAATCTTCGCCGTTGGNTCATCGCTACCGGGGTNCTTGCCGTCGCTGGNGGACTGGGTGTGGCCGCCAATGCNCCGAGCCTCTATCTCACCTACGAATATGCCAAGGAGACTATGCGTGGNCGCCANAGNGAACTGTCGTNGTCCANGGTNCAGGGTGGNGGAAGCACGGCCGGACTTGACAAGGATTATATNACCCAGTACAGCTACCAGCCCTCCGAGACCTTCTCGCTGCTGATACCCAACATCAAGGGTGGAGCCTCAGCCAAACCNGAACAGGGACGCATGGTGGCAATGAACCTGACAGACCTCCCTGACGCACAGCAGATGATTTCCGAAGGGAAGCTCGACGGNATGCAGCAGCAATATCTCAGCTANATGAGCCAGTATTTCGGCGACCCGGAGGGAACCAACGGCCCCGTCTATGTCGGCGCGCTGATTTTNGCCTTNTTCATCCTCGGATGTGTCATNGTCCGCGGTCCGATGAAGTGGGTGCTTCTCGTGCTGACGGTCTTNTCNATCCTCCTTGCATGGGGNAAGCACGCGATGCTGTTCACCGACATCATGCTCTCGGTNGTCCCGATGTACTCGAAATTCCGCACGGTCGAGAGTATCCTCGTCATCGCCGAGTTCACCATGCCGCTCCTCGGCGTGATGGCGCTCCAGCAACTTCTGTCGTCNCCNGACGCATGGGAGCGTTACCGTAAGCAGGTGTGGTGGTGTTTCGGNATAACCCTCGCGCTCTGTGCCGTCGGGTTCTGCNTTCCTGAGTTTTACGGAAGCGCNATTTCCGACAACGACCGTCAGATTGACAACTATATCACCGGNGCGCTGATGAATCAGGGCTACGATGCCTCCGCCGTCCGTCAGTTCAGNCTCCAGAATCCCTCCATCTACTCCGCAGTCGAAAGTCTGCGTCTCGGGCTTGTGAGTGCCGATGCGCTCCGCAGCTTNATNATCGTGGCACTCGGCGGAATAATCCTCTCGGCATATCTGCGACGTAAGATTACACCCGGAGTGACTGCNGCCGTCATCGCCATCCTCGTCCTCGGAGACCTCTATACAGTCAACAAACGTTATATCAGCCATGACAGTTTCGTGCCGAAACAGTTGACGGTCGGCGCACCGATAGCNAAGACAGCCGTCGATGCCGCCATCCTTCAGGACACGACNATGAACTACCGCGTCATGGACATCCCGCGCTTCAACAGTGCCGATCCTTCCTACTATCACAAGATGATTGGTGGATACCATGCTGCNAAGCTGACGCGCTATCAGGACCTTATCGACCGTCATCTATCCAATTTCCAGCGCGGGGCGGAGAATGATGCCGACTGGAATATCCTCAATATGCTCAATGCCCGCTATATCGTCAGTCTTGATGGNGAGGTNCTCCGCAATCCTGAGGCATACGGCAACGCGTGGTTCGTGGAGCATATCGACTATGTGGCTAATCCTGACGANGAAATGGGTATGCTCTCGCGTATCAATCCACGTCTGATTGCCGTGGCCGACAAGAAGTTCGAGCCGGTTCTCGGTCAGGCTTTCGCTCCCGCTCCNTCCGACACCATTGTCGAGACCTTCTACGCNCCTAACCGCCTGAGCTACCGCAGCCACAGCGAGAAGGGTGGGGTAGCGGTCTTCTCGGAAATCTTCTTCCCGTGGGGCTGGACAGCGACTGTCGACGGTCAGCCTGCCGAGCTCGGGCGTGTCGACTATGTGCTTCGTGCCATGCGTGTCCCTGCCGGCGACCATNAGATTGTGATGACCTTTGACCCGCCGTCGCTCCACGCTACCGACACTCTTGCTACGGTCTCGGTCATCGTCATCTATATCGCCCTTGCCCTTGCGGTGGCNTTCGGCATAAAGAAATTCATCACCCGCAAGCCCGATGAGGCGGCTGCTTAGGGCTTACCGCTACATTCCGGGATTCCGCCGCCTGAAACGTGCATGGCGTAGCCGTGGATTCGGGATACATTCCCCTTTTGCATTCCGTTTTGTCACCTGTGTGCTGCGCGAGAAGGGGGAATACTACGCCTATCCCGCTTTGAGGCGGCTGGCCGGTAAGGGACGGCGTTTCAGGAGCATTGCCCTGATTTTCCGGCTTGTCTGCGAGTTCCGTCCACGCTTTGTCGTTGTCAGCGGTGAGCGTAACCGCGATGAGGTCGCAGAGGCGGTCGCGCTGGCCGATTCCGGTGTGCAGACAGTAGGTTCACTGCCGGAGGACTTGCCCGCTTCCGTTCCGGTCTTGTTCGTGTCACTCTCCGGCGATGAGGCCGGACGTCTTGCACATCTGGCCGGGATTCAGGAGAGGGGAGCTGTCGGGGTGTGGATTGACGTTCCGCGCGGTGTCCGTGAGAGTCTGAAAATGAATCTGCGTTCCGGCATGACTTTCGCCGGGAGCCGTATGTTCGTCGCCGTCTGCCGCCCGGACCTGCCGCGTCAGGATTTCGAGATAAACTTCTAACCAAACGTCCGTAGACATAATGCGTTCAATCACAGACCTCGACAGGATTCTGAGGGAATACACTCTCTACCTCCAGATGGAGAAAGGTATGTCGGCCAACACCCGGGAGGCATACGTCGCCGACGTGCGCAAACTTCTTGGTTATCTCGGTGAAGGGGGGACTGCACTACGCGACGTGACTCCCGATACACTGCGCTATTTCGTCGGCGAACTGCATGACCTCGGCATAGCCGAGCGTTCTCAGGCACGCATACTGTCCGGCCTTCGCTCGTTTTTCCACTTCCTCAGCATCGAGGATTATCTTCGTCCCGACCCGACCGAACTCCTCGAATCGCCCAAAATCGGCCTGCATCTGCCCGAAGTCCTCACCGTCGAGGAAATTAATGCCATGATTGCCGCCATCGACCCGGATAAGGCCGAGGCGCAGCGCGACCGTGCCATCATGGAGACCCTCTATGGCTGCGGACTCCGTGTCAGCGAGCTTATCGGACTTGAAATGTCGAAGATATACGGCGAGGAGGGCTACATAGTCGTGCGCGGCAAGGGTAACAAGGAGCGCATGGTCCCGGTGTCGGAAGTGGCTGTCTACGAGATTTCGGAATATCTTCATGACCGCGCATTGCTCAAAGTGAAGCCCGACTGCACGAATATCCTTTTCCTGAACCGTCGTGGTGGCAAGCTGACGCGGGAACGGATATTCCAGATTGTCAAATCGCTTGCCGAAGCTGCCGGAATCCGCAAGAACATATCGCCCCACACCCTCCGCCACTCCTTTGCGACCCACCTGCTCGAAGGTGGGGCTAACCTCCGTGCCATCCAGCAGATGCTCGGCCACGAGACCATAGCGACCACCCAGATCTATATCCATCTCGACCGCTCCACACTTCGCTCCGACATTCTCGCCTTTCATCCCCGCAACCGTCGGGAAGGCCTTTGAGGATGGTGGCCTGACTCCCGTGGCGCACCCTCCCGGAACCATTAGCAAATTAATGTTAAATGCTTCCTTGCCGGTTGGGGGATTGGATAATTCTGCCTATCTTTGCAAAGGTCAACTGTTAGGGTTGACTCTTTTTTCAAAACATCTTTTTGACAATTTAAAGTCAACAGCATCCGTTAGGGTCTCGTAGCGATATGCCTCGGGATTCCTTCTTTTTTAACTGTCCCCCACGGAGAAATTTCATCTCTCTCTTTCCCCGCGAAGCCGTATTCCTCCGAGGAAATGCGGCCGACTACGTGCAAACAACCACATTACTAAAATAAAACCCAAAAACTTTTACACTGCCATGGCTATAACTTACATGACCAAGGAAGGTTATAAGAAAAAAATGGAAGAAATCGCGTTCCTCGAATCCGTGGAGCGTCCCCGCATATCTGCCGCTATCGCTGAAGCCCGTGACAAGGGCGACCTTTCGGAGAACTCCGAGTATGACGCCGCTAAGGAGGCTCAGGGTATGCTTGAAATGAAAATCGCGCAGCTCAAAGACCTCGTCGCCAATTCGCGCATCATCGACGAAAGCAAGCTCAACAACGAGGAGGTGCAGATTCTCAACCGTGTTAAAATCAAGAATGTCGCCAACGGTATGATGATGGAGTACACTATCGTTGCCGACTCCGAGGCTGACCTGAAAGCTAAGAAAATCGGGTCAAGCACCCCCATCGCGCAGGGACTTCTCGGCCACAAGCTCGGCGAGCAGGTCGAAATCAAGGTTCCCGCAGGCCTCATGAAGTTTGAGATTGTCGAAATCAACTATTGATTCATCAGTATTTATGTCAACCATATTCAGCAAGATTGCTGCCGGTGAGATTCCTTCTTACCGCGTCGCAGCCGATGACCGCCACTATGCTTTCCTCGACATCAATCCTGTGACCCCCGGTCATGTCCTCGTGATTCCCCGCAAGGAAGAGGATTATATCTTCAATCTCTCCGACGACGACTATTCGGCGCTGACCCTCTTTGCGAAACGTGTGGCGAAAGCCATCGAGCAGGCCATCCCCTGCAAGCGTGTCGGCGTAGCCGTAATCGGACTGGAAGTTCCCCACACGCATATCCACCTCATTCCCATCAGCTCCGAGGCCGATATGGATTTCCACAACAAGGCACAGCTTCCCTCGACCGAGATGGAAGCGATAGCCAAAAGCATTGCCGACAAATATTCCGAACTCTATCCTGAGGGCTGATTGAGCGATGGGACGGGACAAAGCCTCGGCATGGATTGAAGCGATGAGACTGCGCACACTCCCGGTTTCGCTTGCCGGAGTGATTTATGCTGTCGGTCTCGGACTGGCCACATGGCATTTCCGCCCTGTGCCTGCCGTTCTCTGTCTGATTTTTGCGCTCCTTGCCCAGATAGCATCGAATTTTGCCAACGAATATTATGACTTCAAGCGCGGTTTCGACCGCGTTGGGCGCGATGGCCCCCGCAGAGGTGTCACCGAAGGGGACCTCACTCCCGGGTCAATGAAGATTGCCACATTCGCAACCCTTGGCGTAGCCTGCGCCGTGGGTTGCGTACTTGTGGTTCTTTACGGTCAATGGTGGATGTTTCCTGTCGGACTGCTTACCGCTCTGGGTGTCGTTGCTTACAGTACCGGCCCTTTCCCCCTGTCGCATCACGGACTGGGTGAAGTGGCGGTCGTCTGCTTTTTCGGCATCATCCCCGTCTGTCTGACCTACATACTGATGGACGGTCCGTGGGGGTGGTGGCTTCTCGCCGCCTCGGTGGGGATAGGGCTTATGGGCGCGAATGTCCTGATAGTAAACAATTACCGTGATGCCGACGACGACCGTGCCGTAGGGAAGCGTACGCTTGCCGTCGTCATGGGGCGCAGAGCCATGGCGATGTTCTACTGTGCCGACGGTATCCTCGCCCTGATTCTCACCTTTCCCGCATGGCTGGCTTCCAGCCGGTTGTGGTGGATAGTTCCCGCCATCTACCTTGCAGGGCATCTGACGCTCAGTTTCCGTCTGACCCGTCTGAGCGGCTCCGCCCTCAATCCACTCCTCGGGATGACCGCAGTGCTGATGCTTGTCTATGCCCTCGGTTTTCTTCTCACAGTTCTTTTTTCATGACGATAACTCTCCGGGCTGCCGGACTTGTCGGAGCAGTCTGACCAATCACCTCAATCCGCGATGAAAAATTTTTACGCATGGTGTAAACGCTATCTTTCCTTCACTCTGCTTGCCGCCGTCACGGTGGCGGTCCTCGTATTGTTTGTCAATGAGAACTCCCTTCTCCGCACGGTCGAGCAGGAACGTCGCATAGCCGAGCTTGAAGCCGCCATCAGTGAGGCCACCGACACACTTGACTATTACAGAAAGCTCAACCACTCGCTCGAAACCGACAAGGAAACGATGGAGCGTATAGTCCGTGAGCAATACCACATGCAACATCCTGATGAAGATGTCTACATCTATGAATGATAAATCACCGCAGTCACAGTCGAAGCGTCAGACTGTGGCGTTACTGCTTTCGACGGTAGGTCTGATTGCAATCATGACCGCCGCCTTCCTTCCCCTCGTCCATATCTCCAACGCCTCGATGCGCTATGTCTATGCAGCCGGGGCGCTCGTGCTGCTTGCCGGACGCATCATTGCCCCGAAGGTCAAGGATGCCCCCTTGCGTCTGCGCCGTCTGCTCCATGTCGAAATCTGGACTGCGCTAATCTTCGTGGCGGGAGCCGTCTTTCTCTTTATTCCTTCGGCCGGTCCGAGGGACTGGCTTGCGTTCACGCTTGCCGGAGGTTTCCTGACGCTCTACACGTCCATAATGATTCCCCGCCAGAAGTTAAAGTAGCTTTACGTCAAGCCGAGAGCATTTCTTTGTCGGTAAAACATTAAAAAACATCTTAATTTGGGGATAAATTGCTACAATTTGAGTAATTTTGCCCCCAAATCATCAAGAATGGCGCACTATCTCACCATCGATCAGGGAAACTCCGAAGCCAAAATATCGCTTTGGGATGATATGGAACTCGTTGACTCCGTCATCGAGGAGCGTCTGACACCCTCGTCTGTCGAAACTTTCGTCAACCGCCGTCCGCTTTCTGGCGCAATCTATTGCTCGGTGGTTCAGAACAATGGCCCTGTCATCAACAAACTCAGTCATCTTGCCCGCTGTGTCTATCGCCTGAGTCCTTCCACTCCGCTCCCCATCACCATCGACTATGCCACACCCAATACTCTCGGTAGCGACCGTGTGGCCGCCGCTGTCGGGGCGTGGAGCGACTTCAAGGGGCGCGATATTCTTGTGGTGGATGCAGGGACTGCCGTGACCTACGACTATGTGGATGCTTCCGGGGTCTACCGTGGCGGCAACATAGCTCCCGGAATCACAATGGAGCTGAAAGCCCTCAACCATTACACGGCGCGTCTCCCGCTCGTCCCCTTCCCGGAAAATATGAGCGAACTCCACGGTTCACTCCTCGGACGTGACACCGCCGAGGCCATAACGCTCGGTGCGGTTTACAGTGTGGTCGCCTCAATCGGATATTATCGCAGCCGTCTCCCCGAAGGCACCGTCGTGGTGCTTGGCGGTGGGTGCGGCCATCATCTCGCCAACCTTTGCGACTTCGATGTCCATGTCGATGAACATCTGTGCAGCAAGGGTCTAAACAGAATTTTGCTATATAATGAAAATTAAGACACTTCTCATCCTCGCCCTCATTGCAGCCGCAACCGCAACAGGGATTTCGGCTCAGAACACCACCAGTCCGTACTCCAAGTTCGGCTACGGTCTTCTCCGTGACAACGCCACCTCCGCACAGCGCCAGATGGGAGGTGTCGGCTATGCCATGCACTCAGGCCGTCAGGTCAACGTCATGAACCCTGCCGCATACGCCGCGATGGACTCGATGACCTTCCTGTTTGACATGGGAACCGACCTCTCGATGTTCTGGCGAGAGGAGGCCGCAGGCAAGAGCCATGACTGGGGGGGCGGTCTCGACTATATCACCATGCAGTTTCCTGTCTCGAAGATTGTCGGTGTGAGCGCAGGCCTTCTTCCGTACTCCTCTGTCGGCTACTCATTCGGTTCGGAAGTTACCAACGGCTATTCCAGCCATCAGGGTACCGGCGGCCTCAACCAGCTCTATGTCGGAGCAGGCGTGATGCCTTTGAAGAACCTCTCGGTCGGTATGAATATCAGCTATCTTTTCGGCAATATCTCCAATGATGTATTTGCCTCCCAGCTCACGTCGACTTCACAGACACTGTTCGAGCAGGTAATGGAAGTCAAGGATTTCCATCTTCAATTCGGCGCTCAGTACACCTACAATATTTCGCGTAAGAACTCAGTGACCGTCGGCGTGGTCTATTCCCCCGGCAAGACCCTGCTTGGCAAGACGTATATGCTCAAATACTACGACACAAGTTCTTCGCCCGACACGATTGCCCCGGGCATAGTCAATATGCGCGGCAATTTCTCGCTCCCCGACACTTGGGGCGGCGGTATCAGCTATGAATGGAACGAGCGTCTGCAAGCCGAAGTCGACCTGACTTATCAGAACTGGGCGAAAGCGAAGTATCAGCAGGTTGAAAATTTCACCGATACCAAGTTTGCCAACCGCTGGCGTATCGGTGCGGGTGTCAGCTACATCCCCGATCCCCGAGGTGGGTATTTCAAGAGGATGACCTATCGGGCCGGAGGTTACTACAACCGTGACTATATCATGGTCGAGGGCAACAACGTGCGTGACTTCGGTGCGTCGTGCGGTGTTGGTTTCCCCGCTGCCGGCGGAAAGACGGTCATCAATCTCGGTTTTGACTATATCCGCCGTCAGGCCACTCCGAATCCGCTCCTGAAAGAACAGTATTTCAATGTCACTCTCGGCATCAACTTCAATCAGGTCTGGTTCTTCAAGAATAAGCTCCGTTGATGTCCCGTCATCCACGACATACAGCCGCTGATGTGCCGGTCAAGTCGTCGGGGCGTTCAGTCACGGCCATGCGCCTCCTGCCGTTTGTGGCTTCCGGGGTTCTGGCAGTGATGGCGTCGGTCGTCTCGGGATGTAAGGAGAGCGACCCTGTCGGCGTGGGCAACGTCGATGCGACCCATGCGCCGACCATGATGACCCGCAATGTCGAGACCCTTATTTCGGATTCCGGAGTGACCCGCTTCCGAATCGTCACACCTGTCTGGTATGTCTACGATGAGGTCGACGAACCTTACTGGACTTTCCCCGAAGGATTGAATCTCGATAAGTATGACAACTTTTTCCGAACGGAGGCCACGGTGGTCGCCGACTCTGCGGTCTACTTTAAGAACAAACAGATATGGCGTCTTGACGGGAATGTCAACATCACCAATGTGATGAATGAAAAGTTTCTGACCAATCAGCTTTTCTGGGATCAGCGCCTCCACAAACTCTACTCCGATTCATTCATCCACATCGAGCGTCAGGACAAGGTGCTTGAAGGCTATGGGTTTGACTCAAACGAGCAGTTGACACGCTACAATATCCGCAACGTCTCGGGTATCTTCCCTGCCAACGCCTTCCGCAGTCCCGGCGACTCACGCGCCTCCGCTTCTGACAGGAATGAGGAAGAGGATGATTCCGCCGGAGATTCAGGCTCTGCCACCCGGCAGAACGATAGTATCTAACCACGCGCTCTAAATTTTTTCTACTTTACAGATGACACTTACAGCCTGGCTCATACTCTCCATTGTCTCACTCTGCTTCTCGGCTCTGTTTTCGGGAGTCGAGATTGCCTATATATCCGCCGACCGCGTGCGCGTCGGACTTGATACCAACCGCGGTGGTCTGATAAACCGCATCATAGGCCGTTACTACTCCAACGCTGATTTCTTCATCTCGACAATCCTTGTCGGCAACAATATCGTGCTTGTCATCTACGGTATGGGAGCCGCCGCACTGCTCGAACCGTGGATTGCTGCCCATATTTCCTCGAATCAGGCCGTCATACTGATTCTTCAGACCATAATCTCGACCCTTATCATTCTGTTTACGGGTGAGTTCCTCCCTAAATCGGTGTTCCGTATCAACCCCAACACATCTCTGAAACTTTCGGCTGTCCCGGTCTACTTTTTCTATATCATCCTCTACCCGATAGCATGGTTCACGTCTTGGATTTCGAAGCTGCTGATGAAGCTCGCGGGAATAAAGGCGGATGATACGCCTCTCGGGGTCATGTCGATTACTGACCTCAACAACTATCTTGAAACCAAGATTGACGATCTGGAGAATCCGCAGGAGGTTGAGGTCGAGAATGAGGTGAAGATTTTCCACAATGCCCTTGACTTTTCGACCACCCAGCTCCGCGACTGTATGGCTCCGCGCAATGAGCTTGTGGCAGTCGACATCGACACGACCACCCGCGCAGAGCTGTCGGATCTGTTCACCTCGTCGGGGCGTAGCAAAATTCTTGTCTACAAGGAGGATATTGACAACGTCGTAGGCTACGTTCATGTTTCAGAGCTTTTCGACCCTGAATGTAACTGGAAAGAACATATCAAGGAGGTGCTTTATGCGCCTGAAACCCTCCTCGCCAACACCATGATGCGCCGTCTGCTCAGCGAAAAGCGGTCGATGGCGGTCGTGGTCGATGAATTTGGCGGTACTGCCGGTCTTGTGACGCTCGAAGACCTCGTGGAGGAGATTTTCGGCGATATTCAGGACGAACATGACAAGAACGGACTGGTCGCTACGGAGGTGTCGCCCGGAGTCTACGAGTTCTCCGGCCGCATAGAAGTGCGCACCCTCCGCGACGATTTCCGTCTTGATATTCCGGAGGACGACGAGTACCAGACACTTGCCGGCTATATCATCCATGAGACAGGTTCGCTTCCGGCTCAGGATGAGAAGATTGAAATTGACGGGCTTATCTTCACCATCCTCACCCGCAGTGCGACGCGTCTCGACCTTATCCGCGTCGAACCTGCCCCTGAGGAGGCTGATGAATAGGGTAGGACCTCTTACCCCGTATTCCGCGCATGAAAAACGCCCCTCCTGCCCGGATGGTGGTGGAAATTTCGCGGGCGGAAGGGACGGAAAAAGAGTGTGTAAATTTATGATATTAGAGAGAATCTAATCGCTGGGAGTGAATTGATTTCTCTGCCTTGGAAGCCGGCTGCTTTTCAGTCCAGCTTGTCGGCGAGATTCGACGCAGTGTCGGCTATCGAATTGAGAGCGCTTGCAGCACCTGCCTTGATTTTGTCGAGCAGAGGTGAAGCCTTCTCTTTGAGGTCGTCAACCTTATCGGAAAGCGCGTCCTGTGCGTCAGAGAGTTTGTCGGCGATAGCACCTTGTGCGTCAGCAAATTTATCTTTTGCAGCGGCGAGCTTGTCGGCCAAAGTGTCCTTTGCCGATGCAATGTTCTCGGCGGCCTGAGCCTTAGCTTGAGCTGCTGTTTCTTCGATTTGAGCTTTGTCTGCCTTAAACTGAGCCTTGGCTGCTACTTCGGCAGCTTCGGCACTTACTTTTGCGGCCTGTGCGGAGAGTTCGCCTGCACGGTCGGCTATGTTTTGCTGTAAATCCATAATAGTAATCCTGTTAGTGTGTTTTATAAAATCATTGTTATGTACTTATAACACCGGTTCGGGCCACAATGTTGAACCGGTGGGTAAAATTAGTACATGATTTTTTATCGTCAATGGATTTTAGGCAGTAATGATTTCCGATTTTATGCTTCCGTCGGCGAGGGTGGTCTCTATCTTCATTCCCGGACGTAGGGAATTGACGGAGGTGACCGCCTGACCGTCCACACGCGTGATGGAGTAGCCCCTGCGCAGCGTAGCCACCGGCGACAGCACTTCGATAAGTTCTCCGATGGAGTCGAGTCTATGGCGGCGGCGCTCGATGATTGATGAGGTTGCGGCTGTCAGGCGTTCACCTATCGCATCGAGGCGCGACATGGCAGGTCGCAGTTGGCCGCGCGCCCTTTCGGAGAGAGTGACCATCGCGCGGTCGAGCCGCTTGCGTGAATTGTCTATGGCTGCTTGCGGAAGATAGGGGAGCCGTGCGCTGATGTAGGCGAGCTGTTCGCGCGACTCTGCGATGAGGGCGGAGGCAGTATGATGGATTTCCGATGCAAGGGTGTCAAGCCGCCCGAGTGCATACTCGCCGCGCCCGATGAGCCATTCGGCAGCCGCCGTCGGGGTCTTGACACGCATATTCGCCACATAGTCCAGCACGGTCACGTCCCTTTCGTGGCCGATACCGATGATGACCGGAAGGGGAAACTGGGCGATGTTGGCGGCAAGGTCGTAGTTCTCGAAGGCGGCAAGGTCGCTTGTCGCTCCTCCGCCACGGATTATGACCACGCCGTCCCATTGCTCCTCCTCGGCAGCGATGGCTTCAAGGGCGGCGATGATTGCCCCGGGAGCCTGCTGCCCCTGCATCAGGGCAGGGAAGAGACGGGTAGAGAACCGCAGACAGCGCGGATTGGTGTAGAGCTGATGGACGAAGTCGCCATAGCCTGCTGCACCCGGCGCAGAGATGACAGCTATGCGCAGCGGGACATCCGGCCAGTCGAGCGAGCGGTTCAGGTCGATTACCCCCTCGTTTTGCAGACGTGCGAGAATCTCCATGCGGAGTCTGACGAGGTCGCCCATCGTATAGACCGGGTCGATATCCGTGATGTTGAGCGAGAGGCCGTAGGCAGGATGGTAGTTTGCCGACACGAGCACTCTTACCTTCATGCCGCTTGCCAGCCGGCTTCCTGTGGCTGCCATGAAATCACTTTCGATTCTTGCGAAAGCGGTGCGCCATATTGTCGCACGGACACGCGCTATCGGTTCGCCTGTCGAGGGGTTTTTCTGGATGAGTTCCAGATAGCAGTGCATCGCACGCCTTACATCGGAAGTCTCAGCCGTCACCCAGACATTGCGCAGTGAACTGGCTGACGCTATCAGTCCTGAAAGCCGCGAAGTGAATTCTTCAAGAGTTATTGTGGCGGTAGTGTTGGTCATAAGCCTGAGGATTATATTTCTCAATGCAAATTTACACGAAAAAATCCATAATTCGCCGGTATTAGTTTTTCTCACTGAAAAGTTTTATATTTGCATTGAAAAGTTACTAACCTCAATCGTTTATGTTTAACTCAACCGACTGCATAAAGATTCTAACCGACAATCTGCCTCGGATTCAATCGGAATTCGGAGTTACGGGACTATGGATTTTTGGATCGGTGGCGCGTGGAGATAATCGGCCTGACAGTGATATTGATATTCTTGTGGAAATGCCTCCGAAGATATTCCTTCTGAGCGCACTTAAAGATTTCTTGGAAAATATACTGCATACATCAGTTGACCTTATACGTCGTCACTCTAATCTGTCCTCAAAATTTATTGAGCAAATTAATCAAGATGCTATCCCGATATTCTGAATCTGATAGAACTCGTGTTCTTCAAACCCTTGATTCAATCAAAAGAACGATTGTGCAGTTGATTGAGTGGAATAAGACAATATTTTCATCCGAGGATTACTATAAGTCACAGCACGGTATGCAGCTACTTGCCGCTAACTGTACTTTGATTACTGCTATTGGAGAAGGTATTAATCGTATAAACCGTATCATGCCGGATTATTTGCAGAATCGTCATCCTGATGTCCCTTGGCGTGCAATAATCGGGATGCGTAACCATATTGCGCATGGATATTTTGAAATAGATGCTGATATGGTATATGAAGCTGTGTCTTCGGATATTCATGATTTATTGGGGATCATTGAACAATTGATAGAGGAAAACGAAGAAGTGTAGTCGCCAAATTAGGGAAGATTGTCCAATTTAACCTTGGGACAATCTGTTCTGAAATAAAAATTTGGAAAATTTGATGAAAACACCTAACTTTGCAATCGTAAAGTAAGCCCGGTGTTGCGGGCGTTACGTTCACAACCTGCGCATGTGGCGTAATTGGTAGCCGCGTTAGACTTAGGATCTAATGTCTCAGGACGTGGGGGTTCGAGTCCCTTCATGCGCACCAGAACAAGGTGAGTCTGTGACTGTCACAGACTCACCTTGTTCTCATGTATGTAAGAAGTATGTATGGCATTGCGCTCCCATATTCTGATTGCGTGCTTAAAATATGTACTTTACGGCGGTAATAAATAATGGTAAGAGNTATAAATAAATNGTAAGAGTATCGGGGATTTGTATAATGCAGATTTGAAATAAAAGTGCTATATTTGCGTTGGAAAAAGTATGTCTGCAAGAGTTTTATTTAATAATGACCAATCACACACAATAATTCTTTTATGTTACGCAAACTCAGAGTGACGTTGGCGGTGATAGTTATCCTGTTGATAACTTCGCTGTTTGTCGATTTTACCGCCACAGTCCACCCATGGTTCGGNTGGCTGGCGAAAATCCAGTTTCTNCCCGCGCTGCTCGCGCTTAATGTCGGTGTAGTCATCGGGCTTATAGTCCTTACGCTCGTCTTCGGACGTGTCTACTGTTCAGTCATCTGTCCGCTCGGCATCATGCAGGATGGTTTCGGCTGGCTCGGCAAGANGGCCAAAAAGAACCGCTACCGCTATTCGGCAGCTAAAAACGCTCTCCGCTATACCATGCTCGGCCTTATGGCAATTGCCATCGTCCTCGGCATNGGTTCATTCGTGGCTCTCCTTGCTCCTTANAGTGCCTACGGNCGTATAGTCCAGAGTCTCCTTGCCCCGGTGTGGCAGTGGGGCAACAATATGCTTGCCGACTGGGCTGCCGAGCATGACAGCTATGCTTTCTATTCGGTGGACCTCTGGATGCGGGGGTGGGGGACACTGATTGTCGCTTCCGTGACGCTCGTAGTCCTTGCCGTCCTCGCATGGCGTAATGGCCGTACATACTGCAACACCATCTGCCCTGTCGGTACGGTGCTTGGCTTCTTCTCGCGCTTTGCATGGCTGCGCCCCGTCATCGATACTTCTAAATGTAACGGTTGCGGTCTTTGCGCANGCAACTGCAAGGCTGCCTGCATCGACAGCAAGACTCACTCGATTGACTATTCCCGCTGTGTCGACTGNATGGACTGTCTCGAAAAGTGTCATCAGGGAGCCATCTCCTACACTCATCTCCGTCCGGAGGCTATGGCTGCCCACGCTCAGACCATGACCGCTGCCAAGTCTGTCCGTGTAGATGCTGCGAANCCTGAGGCCGCGANGAGAGTTGCCGACGACAGCCGCCGCCGTTTCCTCGGTGTTACCGCCGCTGTCACTGCTGCCGCCGCGTTGAAGGCTGAGGACAAACTTGTCGACGGTGGTCTGGCCGCCATNGCCGATAAGAAAATANCGTCGCGCCGCACGCGAATCGTACCCCCCGGAGCGCAGAGTCTCCGCAANATGGCCTCGCACTGCACGGCGTGTCAGCTTTGCGTATCAGTGTGTCCCAACGGAGTCCTCCGTCCCTCGTCCGACCTCAAGACNCTCATGCAGCCCGAGTCCTCCTACGAGCGTGGCTACTGCCGTCCCGAGTGTACGAAGTGTTCCGAGGTCTGCCCTGCGGGAGCGATACGTCCGCTGACCGTGGCCGACAAATCGGCAACGCAGATAGGTCATGCCGTATGGGTTAAGGACAATTGCGTTCCCCTCACCGACGGTGTGGAGTGTGGCAACTGCGCCCGCCATTGNCCGACGGGAGCCATCACGATGGTGGCCTCCGATGCCTCAAACCCNGATTCGGTCAAAATACCTGTGGTCAANACNGAGCGGTGNATCGGATGCGGAGCGTGCGAAAATCTCTGCCCCTCGCGTCCGTTCAGCGCCATCTATGTCGAAGGCCATGAAGTACACCGTACCGTCTAATTCCTCTAAATCACACACTACAACACAATGCACAACGAAGATAATAAAGGTCTCAGCCGCCGCAGTTTCCTCAAACGTATGGGTGTCGGCGCGTCGGTGGTAGGTGTCGGGCTTGCCGGATGTAACTCCAAGGATAATGTCGTCACCGGCAATCTCACCACCAACTCNGAGATTCCGACCGACAAGATGGAATACCGNACCAATCCCAAGACAGGGGAAAAGGTGTCGCTTCTCGGCTANGGCTGTATGCGCTGGCCGACCGTCAAGGTCGACGATAAGGANGAGATTGACCAAGAGACCGTCAATCGCCTCGTCGATACGGCNATTGCCCACGGAGTTAATTATTTCGACACATCGCCCGCCTACTGTAAGGGACGCTCGGAGAGAGCCACCGGCATAGCCCTCAAACGTCATCCCCGCGAGAGTTTCTACGTCGCCACCAAACTCTCCAACTTCTCGCCCTCGACNTGGAGCCGCAAGNCATCGCTCGATATGTATCACAACTCTTTCAAGGAGTTNCAGGTGGACTATATCGACTATCTCCTCCTCCACGGCATCGGCATGGGTGGCATGGAGGCGCTTCATGGCCGTTATCTCGACAACGGAGTGCTTGACTATCTACTCAAAGAGCGTGAGGCAGGACGCATACGCAATCTCGGCTTCTCCTACCACGGCGACATCGAGGTGTTTGACTATCTTCTGTCGAAACACGATGAATACAAATGGGATTTCGTGCAGATTCAGCTCAACTATCTCGACTGGAAGCATGCCAAGGAAATCAATCCGCGCAACACCGATGCGGAGTATCTCTACAGCGAGCTTGCCAAGCGNGGNATACCGGCTGTCATCATGGAGCCACTGCTCGGCGGCCGACTTTCCAATCTCCACGATCATGTAGTGGCGCGTCTGAAACAGGCTGAGCCTGACCGCAGTGTGGCTTCATGGGCTTTCCGATATGCCGGAACGCACCCTGATGTGATGACCGTCCTCAGCGGNATGACNTATATGGAGCATCTTGAAGACAATCTNCGNACCTANGCNCCCTTCAAGCCGTTGACCGACGAGGAGATGCAGTTTCTCTACACTACGGCCGACATGATGATGCAGTATCCGACCATCCCATGCAACGACTGCAAATATTGTATGCCTTGCCCNTACGGACTGGACATNCCTGCCATACTCCTNCACTACAACAAGTGTATCAATGAGGGCAATATCCCCGAGGGACACGACGGCGANGAATACCGCAAGGCGCGCCGGGCTTTCCTCGTCGGCTATGACCGCTCCGTNCCCCGTCTGCGTCAGGCAAGCCACTGCATCGGTTGTAACCAGTGTGCGCCCCACTGTCCGCAGTCTATCGANATCCCTGCNGAACTTCATAAGATCGACGCTTTCGTNGACAATCTCAAACGTAATGAAGCCTGACTCTCATCCTTCTGCCCCAATGATTCCTCTCAAAACGCGTAATCTCGCTGTCATCCGNCAGCGCTCCATGGGNCTGTCCTGCGTAATCGTCAGTCCCGACGGTCGTGTGACGGNCTGCGTGGGACGTGGAGTGAGNGACCTCTACCGTATCCTGACCGAAGAACCCTCCATTCTTNGNGGGGCTTTTGTCGCCGATAAGGTNATCGGCAAGGGGGCGGCCGCCCTGATGATTGCCGGAGGTGTCAGGTGGGTTCATGCAGGTGTCATCAGCTCTCCGGCTCTCAGTCTGTTCAGGTCGGCTGACGTGCTTGTCAGCTATGATNATGAGGTTNCCAACATCATNAATCGTGCCGGTACTGGCATCTGCCCGGTCGAGAGCCTTTGTGCCGACTGTCAGACGGCGGCTGAGTGCGTNCCTCTCATCGGCGGCTTNCTTGCCGGAATGAAATCGGAGCATCGTGACCGNCCCTGAATCNAATAAATTTTCATATTCTCAAAAAAACTTATATTTCTGTCTGATATGTTTATCGAATCAACTCTCCGTCTGCGNTCACTNCGCTTTGACAGCGTGCGCACCTATATCGCCGCCACGATTTTCGTTGCNGGNAANATNNTNTTTCCCCAGCTTCTCCACCTNGTCCCNCAGGGTGGGCTGACATGGCTCCCGATTTACTTCTTCACGCTCATCGGCGCGTGGCTCTGCGGCTGGCGTGTCGGAGTGCTGACCGCACTTGCCTCGCCTGTCATAAACTCGCTCCTTTTCGGTATGCCNCCTGTGGCGATGCTCCCCGCCATAATGATTAAGTCGACCCTTCTTGCCATCTTTGCTTCTGCCGCNGCCCGCCGTTTCATGCGTGCCGATCTGCTCCTCCTTGTCGGAGTAGTGTTGGCCTATCAGATTGTCGGGACACTTGCCGAATGGGNCATNAAGGCTGATTTTATGGCTGCCTGTCAGGACTTTCGTATCGGTATCCCCGGTATGCTTCTTCAGATATTCGGCGGATGGCTGCTTATCAACTATCTCGNCCGGCGTGATTGACCGGGTGTGTTATGTAAACGCTTGATCCGTAAGTCTTAAAAGTTATTGAGAGGGCGGNGTAAGCGCACATAAGTGTGCGCTGCTCCGCCCTCGGTTGTAATAGCAGTGATATTGGTAATGATTAAGGTAATTTGTGTAACAGCCCCTCTGGATGTTTTCTATAATTTTGTATTGGCAAAATAAAACAGGAAGTCTATGAAATAAAAACAGGAAGTCTATAGGTAAATGGTAAACTCTATCCAAAGAGGTTGATGTCCATTCAGGTTATGTGTTTTTATACGAAATACCCTTAATCGCTCCATGAAATATAGGCGTGTTAACTGATGTGAATAAATAGCTGTGAAATAGTTTATAGATGTTAATAAAAAATATTTGTAACACTATTTATCGTAATCTATGTTAATAAAGTAATGTTTTTCAGCATAAAAATTTGGAATCTCATAAAAACTCCCTACCTTTGCATCAGTTTTTCATGGTATTAGATTTAAGGTAAGAAGATTATTCGTCGTGATGACGGATAATTTTTTTTATGTCCGCATTTTAGCTTATCTTTGCAGTCGCTTATGAAAAAGTTTATTCTAATCATTATCACTATAATTGCGGCCGGGTTCAATATCGTTATGGCCGATGGCCATGATACGCATGAGGATTCACTGGCATACTCGTGGCGCATACTCCAGCCGCTCGGTCTGCGTGAACGTGCTGTCATCGACACNCTNCTGTTCAACTATCANCGCACGGCTGTCCCTTCTGGTTACAGTCCGGCTTTTGCGACGACCGGTAATCAGGCATCGGTAGGCCGCAACATGATTTTTGCCGACCGCNCCCCTATGAGCGAGTTTTTCTTTCGTGATGCGAAGCAATTCTGGCTTCCNGATGTGGACAAGATGCGTTTCTACAACACNCGCATACCCATGTCGGTCCTNGGCTACAACACCGGCGGTGGACGCGAATTGGCTCAGGACTGGCTNAAGCTGATATTTTCGGGAAATGTCAACAAGCGTACGCAGATAGGTGTCAACTTCTCCTATCCATACTCGAAGGGAAGCTACAACTATCAGGCTGCCAAAGGTATGATATGGGGACTCAACGCCTCCTATATGGGTGACCGCTACGAATTTCAGGGCTTTTTCAACGCCTACAATATGCTCAACAAGGAGAACGGCGGTATCACNGACGATCTTTATATCCTCGACCCCGCACAGCTTCAAGGCGGCGTGTCGTCCATCAATCCGAAGAGCATACCGACCAATCTGACCGCCTCACATTCGCGTGTGGCAGGNAAGCAGCTTTATCTCAACAACCGCTATAAGGTCGGCTATTGGCACGAGGAGAAGGACGAGACCGACTCGGTCATAGCGCGTGAATACATACCCGTGTCGAGTTTCATCTGGACTCTCGACTATCAGACATCCCGACATCACTTTACAAACTCCAATTCCTCGGAGGAACAGAGTTTNTGGACCAACCACTACCTCGACAGCTCCGCNACCGACGACAAGACATCATACAGCTCCCTGCGCAACACCTTCGGTATCTCGCTCCTTGAAGGCTTCAACAAATATGCCAAGGCGGGGCTGGCGGCTTTCGTCACCCACGAACTGCGCACCTTCCATCAGACTCCCGACACCCTTGCCCTCTCGGGCGACGACCGTCCGTCGGGGTTGACCCCNTATCCGTTTGACGCGAGGATGAAGGGGAAAGAGACGCAGAATCTTCTATATGTCGGCGGTCAGCTTGTCAAGCAGCAGGGACATCTGCTGAACTATGAAGCGACGGTGTCATTCGGAGTCGTCGGTCCCGCNGCCGGNGAGATAAAGGCTGACGGCAACGCTTCGACGCGCATAAAATTTCTCGGTGACACGGTCAGCGTNAAGGCTTACGGCCATTTCAGCAACACGACCGCTCCCTACCTGATGAACAACTATATCTCCAACCATTTNGCATGGGCCAATGATTTCGGCAAGACAAGGCGTGTGCGCTTCGGAGGCATCCTTAACCTTCCCCACACCGGGACGAGGGTCAACGTCAGTGCCGAGAATATCCAGAATCTCATCTATTTCGGNCCCGATATGCTCCCTACACAGCANGGCGGAAGCGTGCAGGTGGTCAGTCTGCGCGTCAATCAGAACTTCCGCTGGCGCGCGTTCAACTGGGAGAACTCGCTGACTTACCAGAAATCATCCGACGAGGCTGTCGTCCCGCTCCCGCAGTTNGCTCTCTATTCCAATCTCTATTTCTATTTCCGTGTGGCNAAGGTGCTTCAGGTNCAGCTCGGNGTTGACTGCGATTACTACACGCGCTATCACGCNCCCGGCTATCAGCCGTCGACGATGGCCTTCTACAATCAGCGGGAAATCAAGTGCGGCAACTATCCCTTCATGAATGCCTACGCCAACTTCAAGCTCTCTCGCGCACGCTTCTTTGTNCTGTATTCCCACTTCAATCAGGGACTTTTCGGGTCAAACGACTATTTTTCGCTCCCTCACTATCCCCTGAATCCACGCCGNTTCCAGATGGGTGTCGTGGTGGATTTCNTCAACTGACGGTACGTCTGCCGAAAAATTTTTCCGAACATATAAAGCGGAGTCGGTTGTTTATATAAACAGGTAATATAAACTACCGGCTCCTATTATGTCAACGAATACAGAAAATCAGACAGAGAAAAATAAAAAGTCCGGCAAGGGACTCCTCTCGCTCCTCCGGGGGCCGCGCGGAGGCATACTCCTGTCCCTTACGCTCATCGCCGTCGGACTGATAGTAAGCATCCGCCANTGCAGCAGTCCGATTCCATCTAACGGCTATGAATTTATCCGAGGGGGAGGGGACACCATCAATGTGGCCATCGACTANTCACCGATGTCGCTCTACCGCTACGGCGACTCCCTNGCCGGCTTCAACTATGAAATGATGAAGGAGATGGCCGCTCTCTATGGCGACAATGTGAAATTCTATCCAATCGCGTCCATCAACGAAGCCCTCGACGAACTGAAACGNGGCAAGTATGACGTCGTCATCTCCGACCTTCCCGTGACCGNCTCACGGCGTGAGAGTTTCCGGTTCACCGAACCTGTCTATCTTGACAAACAGGTGCTTATCAGCCGCGACACNACNATACGCTCACGNCTNGACCTTGCNGGGAAGGAAGTGTGGGCAATCAAGGGTTCTCCCGCCGAGGAGCGTCTGCACAACCTNTCGCGCGAAATCGGCGATACGATAATCGTGCGCCACGANTCCATCGGGAGTGCCGAGCAGCTTTTCATGCTGACTGCGATGGGGCAGGTCGACCGTGCTGTCATCAACGAAGCCAAGGCAATGCANCTCGCCAAGGACTACCCGGATGTCGACATCTCAACTCCCGTATCTTTCACTCAGTTCCAGTCGTGGGTCGTCAACAAGGACAATCCTGCGCTTGCCGACACGCTTGATGCGCAGATACGCCGTTTCAAGCAGACACCGCAGTATTCAGCCCTCATTGACCGCTATCTTCTTCAGGTCGCCTCCTCCGGGGAGTAGGGGGNTCATGCGCTNCAATGTCGCCGTTTCTGTGTCTTTCAGCATTTTACATGACGNAAGCAGGTATAAATAAAAAACAAGTATAAATAAAAAGCGATAAATCAACAAAAATCGTTTTCCGTATGTTACTTTAATACAGATGGCTGCCTGACGAGACATCCGAAGCCTATAAGCANACAAACACACANAACAATATAAATTTCAACTATTAATTAAAAACACACATCGTTATGAAAACGCTTATTGAAAAATTCTTCGGCGAATCCCGCTATTGGTGGGTNATTCTTCTGGCCGGTATCCTCATGGTCATCTGTGGTTTCGCATATTGGTTCTGGCCCGCAGCAGGCTACGCCGTAGCTTCTCAGATTTTCGGCTGGCTTCTCGTTCTTGTCGGCATCGTACAGCTCCTTGTCGCATCAGGTCCTAATCGTGGCAAAGGCTGGGGCTGGTGGCTTGCAGGAGGCGTAATCGACATCTTTATCGGTTTCATGCTTGTCCGCAGCATCGTNCTTTCGGAAGCCGTCTTCCCCTATTTTATTGCATTTATCTTCATCTATTGGGGCATCAGCGCACTTTGTGGCGCAGTCATGCAGAATGGCCGTCACTACTGGTGGTTGCAGCTTGTCAACGGTATCCTTNTGATGCTCATCGGTTTCTTCTTCATTGAGGCAGGATGGTTGCAGGATATGGCGATGACCAGCTTCCTTACCTCACTCGCTTTCATCTACTGGGGCTTTACTATCTCCATGCTCGCTTACGACATGAAGCCCGGTCTCCGCAGATAAGCAATCAGTTTCAGAAGCATTTGANTTTTGATTAAATAATACACATTGTCAGGGTCTCTGCTCTCCATGCGGGGACTCTGATTTATATATCCGCATACAAGGCGTTGATTATNATTGCNCTATTCCGTATTTTGCGGGANTGGGGAATAATTGTTAAATTTGCATTACTATGAATGAACCTCTTGCCGAGCGCCTGCGTCCGCGCTCACTTGACGATTATATAGGCCAGCTTCACCTCGTAGGTCCCGGCGGGGTNGTGCGCCGCATGATTGAGTCCGCCAAAGTCTCCTCCTTCATCCTCTGGGGNCCTCCCGGAGTAGGGAAGACCACGCTTGCACGCATCATTGCCAACTCAGTCAACGTCCCGTTCTACACCCTCTCGGCTGTCAGTGCCGGAGTCAAGGAGGTGCGTGAGGTCATAGAGCGGTGCAAGGCCGATTCGCGTAGTATGTTCACCGGCGGNCGCCCGATTCTCTTTATTGATGAAATCCATCGTTTCAGCAAGNCGCAGCAAGACAGTCTGCTCGGNGCTGTCGAGAGCGGAGTGGTCACGCTGATAGGGGCGACCACTGAAAATCCCTCCTTCGAGGTCATACGTCCGTTGCTNTCCCGCGCTCAGGTCTACACNCTGCGTCCGCTTGAACAGGCGGATCTTGAACTGCTTCTCGACCGGGCCGTCACGACCGACGCTACGCTTCAATCCCACGGNGTCAAGGTCGAGGAGACNACCGCNCTGTTCCGGTTTGCAGGAGGNGATGCCCGCAAGCTGCTCAATATTCTCGACCTACTTGAACAGTCGACTCCTCAGGGGGAACCCGTAGTCATCAACGACCGCATNGTCACCGACAGATTGCAGGAAAATCCCGCTGCCTACGACAAGAACGGCGAGATGCACTATGACATCATATCGGCCTTNATCAAAAGCGTGCGCGGTTCCGACCCGGATGCCGCCCTCTATTGGCTTGCCCGTATGATTCATGGTGGAGAGGACCCCGAATTCATAGCCCGCCGCCTNCTCATCCTTGCGGCNGAGGACATCAGTCTTGCCAACCCTAATGCACTCCTGTTGGCAAATACGACCTTCGAGGCCGTGCATAAGCTCGGNTGGCCNGAGGGACAGATTCCCCTCGCNGAGTGTACGGTNTATCTCGCACTCTCGCCGAAAAGNAATTCGACCTATATGGCNCTCCACAAGGCGATGAAACTTGTNGAGCAGACAGGTGATCTGCCTGTNCCCCTGCATCTNCGCAATGCCCCGACATCNCTGATGAAGGATATGGGCTACGGACGTGACTANAAGTATGCCCATGACTATCCGGGNAATTTCGTTGTCCAGCAGTTCATGCCCGACCANCTNGGTCATGTGGCTTTCTGGCAACCGTGCGACAATCCTGCCGAGATGCGTTCNGCAGCCCTCCAGAACCAGCGTTGGCAGCANCGCAAGGAGGAGGATAGATAAAAGTATAGAGTATAAAAGTATAGAGTAAAATAGAGTATAAAAGTATAGAGTATAGATAATAGTATTGGCTGAAAAAACATCAACCTGCCTATTATCTATACTCTATACTTTTATACTCTATACTCTTCTTCTATCTAATTTATCACATAAAGAGAGTTTCGANGGCGTAGACGACGATACCGGCGATATAGCCTACGAAAGCAATCCAAGTGAATTTCTTGAGATACCATCCGAAGCTGATTTTTTCCAGACCCATCACGACCACACCTGCGGCAGANCCGATGATGAGCATTGAACCGCCGACACCTGCACAGTAGGCAAGGAGCTGCCAGAAAAGACCGTCGCAGGCAAAGTCGCCTGTCGCTGCGATGGGATACATATCCATACATCCCGCTACGAGAGGAACATTGTCGACGATACTTGAAACGATACCGATGACACCTGTCACGAGATAGTGGTTACCGTGGGAAACTTCATTGAGCCACTGGCCGAAGGCGGTCAGNACGCCGGTTTCCTGAAGGGTTGCTACGGCAAGGAGGATGCCGAGGAAGAAAAGGATTGTTGCGAGGTCGATGCGTGAGAGAAGGTCGGTCACTTTAAGATGGCTGCCTGAGGTGACAATCGAGCGGCTGCTACGCCATTCGCTGACGAGCCAGAGGACACCGAGGGCGAGAAGGATGCCCATGAAGGGGGGAAGACCGGTGAGCATACGGAAGATAGGCACGAAGATGAGGCCGCCGACACCGAAGAAAAGGATTATCTTGCGGTCNNTCGGAGAGTTGGCGGGGAGTGAGGCTGCGGTTCCGGCAGGTGCGACAACGTTTCCTTTAAGATAGAGTGAAACGCAGAGAGCCGAGACGACAACCGACACGATGGAGGGGAGAAGAAGCTGTGAGATTACACCGCTTGTCGAAATCATACCCTTGATCCAGAGCATGATGGTGGTAACNTCGCCGATAGGNGAGAATGCACCGCCCGCATTGGCTGCGATGATGATGATGCCNCCGTAGATCATACGGTCCTTATGGTCCTCGATGAGCTTGCGAAGCACCATAATCATCACGATTGAGGTCGTAAGGTTGTCGAGGATGGCCGAGAGGATGAAAGTCATNGCGGTGATGCGCCAGAGGAGGGCTTTTTTGCTCTTTGTGGCGAGAGCNTCATGGACGAAGTAGAAGCCGCCGTTTGCGTCGACGATTTCGACGATGGTCATGGCTCCCATAAGGAAGAANAGGATTTCGCAAGTCTCTCCGAGGTGGTGAAGCAGACGGCTTGACGTTTCGGCCTCGCCGCCCACACCGCAGGCATAGAGGGTCCAGCACACTACGCACATCAGGAGTGCGGGTACAGCCTTGTTGATCTTGAGAACGCTCTCCAGAGCGATACACAGATAACCGAGGATAAAAAATGTGACGATAGCAGTTACCATTTTCTAAACTGATTTCATGGATTATAGTTAAAGATTCAATTAAATTCTGGCCTTGGTCCGGACTCCTGCTTCGCATCAGTGTCGGCGCTCAGATGACTTTTACAGCTAATTTACGGCAAAGGTCGCAATTATCCTTCTGACTTCAAAATTTACAATAATGAAATATTTCTTTAATGATTTTGACCACAAAACCATAGGGAAAAATGTTGTAATTTTGTAATGAATATTGAATCTATGACACTTGACATACGACACGAACTGACCACCCTCTATCTCCAGCCTCTCCGCGAGGGCGGTTCGCTTCCGGGACTCGTCGAGGCTTCGGACGGCTTCCGCTATGTCGCCAAATTCCGTGGCGCTGGTCACGGCACGAAGGCACTTATTGCCGAATTTATCGGTTCGGAACTTGCAAGGGCGGCGGGATTCCGCGTGCCTGAGCTTGTGTTTCTTGACTTGCCCGAGGAGTTCGGACGCACGGAGCCGGACGAGGAGGTGCAGGACCTCCTCAAAGCAAGCGAAGGGCTTAATCTCGGCGTACATTTCCTGTCGGGCGCACTGACGTGGGATGTGATTGCCAACCGCACNGACGAGCTGACCGCCTCACGCCTCGTCTGGCTTGATGCTTTCCTGACCAACATTGACCGCACCGTGCGCAACACCAATATGCTTTACTGGAACCGCGAACTGTGGCTCATCGATCAGGGGGCTTCGCTCTATTTCCATCATTCATGGTCCGANTGGCAGAAGGCGGCTCTGAGTCCCTTCCCATACGTCAAGGACCACGCGTTCATCCGTAATGCCACNCGGATGGAGGAGGCCGATGCNGATATGCACGCCCGCATCACGCCCGAGGTGATTGACGGGATTGTTGACGCTATTCCCGAAGACTGGCTGGCGGCNTCAGGAACCCCCGCCACNGTCGGGGAGCAGCGCGAGGTCTACCGTAATTTTCTGAAAACCCGATTGTCAAACTCTGAAATCTTTGTGCGCCATGCCATCGAATCACGACAGAAACTTATTTGAATACGCCGTGGTGCGCTATCTTCCCCGCGTCGAGCGTGAGGAGTTCATTAATGTGGGNCTGGTGATGATGTGTAAGCGTCGCCGCTGGATACGCGCCAAGGTNGAGCTTGATTTCAACCGTATNANNGCNTTTGCTCCGGGNGCTGACCTCGATTCAATCCGCTGTCAGCTTGACGCGTTTTGTAAAGTGGCAGAGGGCTGTNCGGGTGCCATCGGTGAACTCGACCCGCACGAGCGTTTCCGTTGGCTGACCGCAGTCCGCAGTGCCTGTCTGTCGACCTCCCGCCCCCATCCCGGNCTTACGGAAAATCTNGACGAGACATTNGACAGGCTCTATTCGGAATTGGTCTTATGANNTACGATTCCGGTGTATGTCGTTGATTGCCAATGATGCAAGCGTAATGCCGAAGATTGCGGTGATGTGCATCATCGAGCCGTTGGTCGCCACTTTATTGTAGGTCATTGCACCTGANCGGTCGGTCATTTCAGCCGCGTCAGGGTGGTTGGCGACNAGTTCGNCGGAGTAAACACATTTGAATTTTCTTGCCGGAAATTCTCCGCTCTTTTTGAATTTGCGGCGGAGGGCGGCTGCAAGCGGACACCCCTTGACCTTCCAGAATTCTGCGACATCAATGCGCAGNGGGTCTGTTTTTAAGGCTGCCCCCATNGACGAATAGAACCTTACGGGTCGTTCACTACGCGCGGTGGCAGCCATCGCACGGGTCGCATTGAGGATAAGGAGGGCTTTGTCTGCAAGGGAGTCGATTGCGTCTATGATGACGTCGTAGCTTTCGAGATTGTAGTTTTCCTGAGTGGANGCGTTGTAGAAATCATGGACAGCTTCGATTTGNGCCTNAGGATTGATGTCNAGGAGCCGGGCTTTCATNGCCTCGACCTTAATTTGGCCGACGGTGGTCGAGGTGGCCGGAAGCTGACGGTTGATATTTGAGACGGCGATGCGGTCGGCATCGACTATTGTNAGTCGGGTGAATCCGCTCCTGACGAGGGTTTCGGCAGCCCAACTGCCTACGCCTCCTACGCCGAAGATTATGACCCTCGCCTCNCCGAAGGCAGCGAGTGTGTCACGGCCGGTCAGCAGGACGGTACGGTTGAAGACTTCTTCGCGGTTCATTAAAGAAGGGTGGATGGAGTTGCTTGTTGAAACGAAGTGGCGCTGTGGCGGGGAGNCCTGTGCNTCCCGGTNGCAGCCGGTCAGTGGGAAGCCTGTCCGCAACGNGGCTTGGGACCGAAGGATTTTTTCAGGCGTGACCACACCGACGGTTCATCCATGCGCAGATGTATGTTCACTTCGGAGTTGTGCTTGTTGAGGAATATGATGGAGTTGCGGAGTACGATACCGATTCTGTTCTCAAATTCGACAATCTCGTGTATGTTGCGCAGGGGGAGNGTGGCAAACGGTGACTTCGGATCGACACTGCCGATGTAGAGGTCGTTCTCATCGATGACTATACCGTGGTTTTCGAGGGCATAGGCAAAGAGTAAGCCCAGATTGAGTTCGTCGGGTGATGCCGGCGGACGCTTATATTGCTTGTAGATTTGCTCAATGATTTTTCTTGTTACCATATCTTTGGGCTATGATAGGATGATATTTTATTGAAAGGGCCGACCGGGTTGACTTGGGTTTTCGTGGGATACATCGGAGATGAATTTGCGGAGATGTCTGTTGAGAGCGTGAGTGCTTCCGGTCTATATTTAGAACAACGGTACTTTCTGTAAGGTTTTGTAGACAATGTTAAAAAACGGCCCTGAGGGAAAGAGATTGTAGATGATTGATGGCTATTGTCTCCGGGANGTCNTGACCCGGGTATAAAAAAGAAGACAGAGGACATAAGCCAGAATTGTCGCGGACTTATGCCCTCTGCCCTGATAGGGAATATACAATCAGCTTTTTAAGCAAGGAATCCGAGGAGGACACCTGCTGCAACAGCCGAACCGATCACGCCGGCCACGTTGGGNCCCATGGCGTGCATGAGAAGGTAGTTGCTGGGGTCGTATTCCAGACCGAGGTTATTGGAGATACGGGCTGACATCGGGACGGCCGACACACCGGCGTTACCGATAAGCGGATTGATTTTCTTTGACTTGGGAAGGACAAGGTTGAAGAGTTTCACGAAGAGGACACCGCTGGCCGATGCGATGATGAAGGCCATGAATCCNAGGAGGAAGATGCGGATGGTCTCAGAAGTGAGGAACTCCGAAGCCTGAGTCGAAGCGCCGACGGTCATGCCGAGGAGGATGGTCACGATGTCGGTGAGGGCGTTGCTGGCGGTCTTCGCAAGACGGTTGGTCACACCGCACTCACGCAGAAGGTTGCCGAAGAAAAGCATACCGAGCAGCGGAAGNCCTGAGGGAACCACGAAGCAGGTGAGAATCATGCCCACGATGGGGAAAATAATCTTCTCGTTCTGCGAGACGGCGCGCGCAGGCTTCATCTTGATGACGCGCTCGTTCTTGGTGGTCAGCAGGCGCATCAGCGGGGGCTGAATCACGGGGACGAGAGCCATGTAGGAGTAAGCCGAGACAGCGATGGCACCCATGAGGTTGGGGGCGAGCTTCGACGAGAGGAAGATTGCAGTCGGGCCGTCGGCACCNCCGATNATGGCGATTGCACCTGCCTGATCGGGCGCGAAGCCNAGGAGNAGGGCTACCATGTAGGCACCGAAGATACCGAACTGGGCAGCCGCACCGATGAGCATGAGTTTCGGATTGGCGATGAGNGCCGAGAAGTCGGTCATTGCGCCGATGCCGAGGAAGATNAGCGGGGGATACCATCCGGCACTTACACCATTGTAAAGAATATTGAGCACCGAACCCTCTTCGTAGATACCGATTTCAAGACCGGCGGTGGTGTTGAAGGGGACATTGCCGATGAGTATACCGAAGCCGATGGGGACAAGGAGCATCGGNTCAAAATTCTTCTTAATAGCGAGCCAGATGAAGAACAGGCCCACAAGCAACATCACGAGATGCTGCCATGTGGCGTTGTAAAAACCTGTCAGGTGCCAGAACTCCTGAAGGTTTTGAAGTAAGAATTCGCTAAACATAGGGGTCTGAATTTACTTAGATGTGAGGGTTTTCAAAAAGTGGATGTTTTGGAGACACTCACTCTACTTATTCGAGGACAATCAGAGCGGTACCCTGAAGGACGGAGTCGCCGGTCGACACATTGATAGCTGCCACCTTGCCGTCACGTCCGGCATGGATNGCATTTTCCATCTTCATGGCTTCGAGGACAACCACGGTGTCCGCTGCCTTGACGGTGTCGCCGACCTTCACGCCGACCGACACTACGACACCGGGNAGGGGNGCCTCGACGGTGTAGCTGCCGCTCTTGACCTGAGGTTTGTTGATGACCTTCGCGCCGCTTTCAGTGCGGGGAGCGGCTGACGGACGGGGCGACGATACGATGGTGACAGGTTTCTCGGACTTCTGGAGCTCCACTTTATAGGGGACACCGTTGACCTCCACCTTGGCGAGATTGTTGTCGATNTCGCCGATTTTCACCGTATAGAGGTTACCGTTGATTCTATATTTGTACTCTTTCATTTCTGTTTTAGTGTTTCAAGGGTTGAATCAGTGGGGAAATTTTAAATAGTGATTGTTCCCGGCGCTCATCGGCGGTTGGGGAGTTCGCGGAGACTGTAAATTTTAGAGCTCCAAGGTGAGTAAGCGCGGCGCACCTTATTGATGGTGAGGACTGTGCTTTCGCGGTCATGTGCATCGAGATGCTCGCTGAGAGCGGCGGCGATGGCGGCGATGACTTCGCCNGAGTCCTGTTCGCGGTGGTGGTCCTCGACTTCTTCGGCATCACCTGCGAGAGCCTTCACCTTACGCTTGCGCGAAACGGAGGCACCGATGGCATTGATGATGTAGAAGCAGATCGAGAGGACGAGGAGGGCAGTGAACACGATGCACATTGCCATGACTGCCATTGCGAAGCCGTGGGGGTCATGCTCGGCGAAACTGTCGACCTTGTTGTTGGTGCTTTTGATGATGTTGTTGCTCGACGGGGTGATGTATTTCTCATCCGAACCGTCGCGCACTTCCCAGTCGTCGGCATTGTTGACGCCACCCTCGCCGTCCACCTTGCGGGCGTANGACTGGCCGGGGAGGAGCGAACCGGGAATCACGATTTCGTCGATGAGGGTCAGACCGTTGGCGTCNTAGATGGCGATGTAGTTGTCTTCGCCCGGGGTGAAGGTGAAGTTCGTGTGGAACGTACCCTTGTTCGGCTCTCCGTCAGCCCAGAAAAGGATGTGCTGGCGCGAGGGAATCTCGGTGTTGACATCGCCTAAGGGGACGGGATAGAGCGTATTGTTGTTGCGGTCGTTGGTGAGGAACACGCTTGAGATTTCAAGCGGGGCAAAGGTCGAGTTGTAGAGTTCGATCCATGCCGGGTATCTCCCGAAATCGTCAACCACACTTGTGGAGTCGTTGACGATCATAACCTCGTTGATGCGCAGGCCGCGTCGCCCTTGGGCGGAGATGGCCGAGACGCAGGCGAGAGTCACCAACAGCAGCGTTAAAAGTCTTTTTTTCATAACTTTTGTTGAGATGATTAGTAAGATTTTTTTCAGGCTGTCCGTGCCATATCCGCCGGGACATTGAAATTTAATGTCCGGCGGACACGGGCGCGGGTTGTGGCTCTCTTAGAGGGGTATGTTGCCGTGCTTCTTAGCNGGGTTGACCACCTTCTTGGTGGCGAGCTGCTGAAGGGCGCGGATGATGCGGAANCGGGTGTTGCGCGGTTCGATTACGTCGTCGATGTAGCCGTAGCGGGCAGCGTTGTAGGGNTTGCAGAAGAGCTTGTTGTACTCCTCCTCCTTCTCCCTGAGAACCTTGGCGGGATCCTCGGCGGCCTTGGCTTCCTTGGCATAGAGNACCTCGACTGCACCTGCACCGCCCATGACNGCGATTTCGGCTGTCGGCCATGCGTAGTTCATNTCGCCGCGGAGCTGCTTGCAGGACATCACGATGTGTGAGCCGCCGTAGCTCTTGCGGAGTGTGACGGTCACCTTAGGCACGGTAGCCTCGCCGTAGGCATAGAGGAGCTTCGCACCGTGGAGGATAACGCCGTTGTACTCCTGACCTGTACCGGGGAGGAAGCCGGGAACGTCGACGAGTGTCACCAGAGGAATGTTGAAGGCATCGCAGAAGCGGACGAAGCGTGCGCCCTTGCGCGATGCGTTGCTGTCAAGCACACCGGCGAGATATTTGGGCTGGTTTGCCACGACACCGACNGCCTGACCGTTNAAGCGGGCGAAGCCGATGATGATGTTCTTGGCATAGTCGCGCTGGATTTCAAGGAACTCACCGTTGTCGACGATNGCGTTGATGACCTCATACATATCGTAGGGGCGGTTGGCCGAGTCGGGGATGATTTCGTTGAGCGAGTCCTCNAGACGGTCGATGGGGTCGTTGCACTCCACCAGCGGCGGTTCTTCGAGGTTGTTCTGGGGGATGTAGCTGAACAGCTTGCGGATGATNCGGAGAGTCTCCTCGCCGTCCTCGGCAGCGAAGTGTGCCACACCGCTCTTCTGCGAGTGTACCATGGCACCGCCGAGTGCTTCCTGACTTACGTCCTCGCCGGTGACGGTCTTGACCACCTTCGGGCCGGTAAGGAACATATAGCTGATACCCTTGGTCATGATGGTGAAGTCGGTGAGGGCGGGNGAGTAGACCGCGCCGCCGGCACACGGACCGAGGATGCCTGAAATCTGGGGGATGACACCTGATGCGAGGATGTTGCGCTGGAAGATTTCAGCGTAGCCTGCGAGGGCGTTGATACCTTCCTGAATACGTGCGCCGCCCGAGTCGTTGAGACCGATGACAGGNGCGCCCATCTTCATGGCCATATCCATGATTTTGCAGATTTTGAGAGCCATTGTCTCGCTGAGTGAGCCGCCGAACACGGTGAAGTCCTGAGCGAAGACATAGACGAGACGACCGTCAATCGTACCGTAGCCGGTGACGACNCCGTCGCCGAGATAGCTTTTCTTTTCCTGACCGAAGTTGTGGCAACGGTGGCGGACAAACATATCGATTTCCTCAAAAGAGCCTTCGTCGAGAAGCTGGTCGATGCGCTCGCGTGCGGTGTATTTGCCTCTTTCGTGCTGTTTCTGGATGGCTTTCTCGCCGCCGCCCAGACGAGCTTCCTCACGCATTGCGATAAGCTCTTTTACTTTTTCAAGCTGGTTACTCATCTTTGGAGATTATGTAGTGATGATTGGGTTGTTTCTATATAAGTGCGGGAGCCTCGCGGAGGCTCCCTTGAAGTTTCTTCCCTGATTTATTTCTTGGCGGGATCCTCGCAGAGTTCGATGAGGGTGCCGCAGGTTGATTTCGGATGGAGGAAGGCGATGTTGAGACCCTCGGCACCCTTGCGGGGAGCTTTGTCGATGAGGGCGCAACCCTTCTCGGAAACTTCGGCAAGTGCGTTGGCAACGCCGTCCTCGATTGCGAAGGCGATGTGCTGGATACCGCCGCGNCCACCGTTCTTCTCNATGAACTTGGAGATGGCGCTGTCGGGCGAAGTGCCTTCGAGAAGCTCGATTTTGGTCTGGCCGACCTTGAAGAATGCGGTGCGGACCTTCTGATCCTCAACTTCTTCAATGGCGAAACATTTCAGTCCGAGAGTATTTTCGTAGAAAGCGATTGCAGCTTTGAGATCGGGCACTGCGATGCCCACGTGTTCGATGTGTGAAATATCCATGATATGATTTGTTAAAGTTAAATGATTGATTCTAATTTTTGAGGTGTCGTCCACGCGCGTGANGGCNTTGATTTCACCGTTGCAAATTTAAGGATAAAAATCGGGGATAACAAACTTATAATTATCCAATAATTTGCTGCGGGCAGATAAANTTCGCTCCCTCCGGGCTGAAACGACTTCGGAGAAGTCTGCCGGGGGTGNTGTACCGGCAGACTTCTCCGAAATTGTTTTGAAGAAGCGGATTTGCGAGTGTCTGGCGTTTAAGCCTTGGCTTCNGTGGCCGCACGCTCGATGGCAAGGCCGCGCTTGTAGTTTTCAAGATACTTGTTGAAGCCCTCGACATCCTCGGGTGTGGGAGCGATTTCCGTTCCGGCATCGCCGAGGAANACGTTCTCGTTGAGGAAGCCNGCAAGCGACTGGTTCTTGGCGTTGTTGACAAGATAAGAGCCGAGGAGGGCGATGCCCCACGCGCCACCTTCGCCCGCGGTCTCCATGACGGAGATGGGGGAGTTGAGTGCGGCNGCAAGGATGCGCTGACCGACACCGGGGGTCTTGAACAGACCGCCGTGGGCTGTGATTCGGTCGACCTCGACTTTCTCGTCGTTAAAGAGGATGTCGTTGCCTATTTTCAGCACGCAGACCGAAGCATAGAGGTTGGCGCGCATGAAGTTGGCAAGGTTGAACTTGTCCGATGCGGAGCGCACGAACAGCGGACGTCCCTCTTCAAGTCCGGTGATAGGTTCGCCGGAATAGTAGTTGTAGGAGATGAGTCCGCCGCAGTCGGCTTCCCCTTTGAGCGCATTGTTGTAGAGCAGACCGAAGACCTGATTCATGTCCACGGGTACGCCGAGCAACTGCTGGTATTCCTTGAACAGATTGACCCACGCATTGAGGTCGGAGGTNCAGTTGTTGCAGTGGACCATCGCCACGAGGCTGCCGTCGGGCGTAGTCACCATGTCAATCATCTCGTAGGGCTTCGAAAGGTCCTTTTCNAGGACAATCATCGAGAAGGANGATGTGCCGGCCGAGACGTTGCCGGTGCGCTGGAGGACGGCGTTGGTAGCCACCATTCCGGTGCCTGCGTCACCTTCNGGGGGACAGAAGGGGATGCCGGGTTTCAGATGACCCGATACGTCGAGGCGCATCGCACCTTCGGGGGTCANCCGTCCGGCGTCCTCTCCGGCCACGAGTACCTTCGGCATGATGTCGAGGAGGGTCCACGAGAAGCCCTGCGGCTTGATGAGTTCGTTGAACTTCTCGACCATCGGAGCTGAATAGTCCTTCGTGTCGGGGTCGATGGGTATCATGCCCGACGCGTCGCCGATGCCAAGCACCTTTTCGCCGGTGAGCTGCCAGTGGATGTAGCCGGCGAGTGTGGTGAGATAGGTGATGTCCTTGACGTGGGGTTCGCCGTTGAGGATGGCCTGATAGAGATGCGAGATGCTCCAGCGGAGGGGTATGTTGTAGACAAAGAGTTCCGANAGCTCGGCAGCGGCCTTGGCAGTGTTGGTGTTGCGCCATGTGCGGAAGGGGACGAGAATTTCCTCNTTGCTTCCGAAGGGCATATAGCCGTGCATCATTGCGCTGATGCCGATTGCGGCGAGATTTTCGATTTCGATGTCGTACTCCTTGCGGACATTCGAGCGCAGGTTGGCGTAGCAATCCTGAAGGCCNTACCAGATGGCTTCGGTGCTGTAAGTCCAGAGTCCGTCGGCGAGCTGGTTTTCCCACTCGTGCGAACCCTGAGCTATCGGCTTGTTCTCCTCGTCGATAAGGACGGCCTTGATGCGGGTCGANCCGAATTCGATGCCGAGNATTGCCTTGCCCTGCTCGATGGTTGATTTGGGATCAAGTTTCATGGTTCAGCTAATCACTTTTTAGAGGTAAAGGGATTTGTTGAGCATATAGTACACCTCGCCGAGACGGAGTGAATTCTTGAAACCTTCGATAGTGGTGTCCTTGTCGATGTGGACCATCTCGATACCTGCGATTTCGGCATAGTCTTCCCAGAATTCGGGTGTGACATCGTAGGAGAAGCAGGAGTGGTGTGTGCCGCCTGCGAGAATCCATGCGGTAGCGCCTGTCTCGAAGTCGGGCTGGGGAATCCAGAGGGCTGAGGCCACGGGGAGCTTGGGAAGCGGNTTGGACTTGATGCAGTCGACATCGTTGACGATGAGGCGGAAACGGTTGCCCATATCGACGACGGTNGCGGTGACACCGGGGCCGGGCTTCGAGGTGAACACGAGGCGGGCGGTCTGTGACTTGCGCACACCGATACCGAGGAAGTGGACTTCGAGGCGGGGACGCTCCTCAGCGATGAGGGGNCATACTTCAAGCATGTGAGCCTGAAGGATTGAGCTTTCCTTGCCGTTGAAGTTGAGGGTATAGTCCTCGAGGAATGAGCATCCGCCTTCCATNCCGCGGGTCATCACCCAGAGTGTGCGGTAGAGAGCNGCCGACTTCCAGTCACCTTCGGCACCGAAACCGTAGCCTTCGGCCATGAGTCGCTGGGCTGCAAGACCGGGAATCTGGTCGAAACCGCGTCCGGTGACATCTACATTGAAGTCGCCGAGGTCGTCGAANTTGGTGGTGAAGGCCTTCGCACCCTTGGCTTTGAGCATACGNCGGAGGGTAAGCTCGGCCTTGGCTGCGTTCCAGACTTTCTGATAAGCCTCGGTGTTCTTGTCTTCAAGTGAAGCGTCGTGGGCATAGAGGGTGAAATATTCCTTCACGAGGTCGTCGACTTCGGAATCCTGCACCTCGTCGAAGTACTTCATNAGTGAGCTGAACGGCATATAGTCGACGTGGTAGCCGAGGCGGATTTCAGCCTCAACCTTGTCGCCGTCGGTGACGGCAACGTTGTTCATCTGGTCGCCGAGACGGATGATGAGCATATCCTGCGAGTCGGCCCANCCGATGCAGACACGCTGCCATACGGCGATGCGTTCAAGGGTCTTGGGGTCTTTCCAGTAGCCGGTGACGACTTTGCGGCGCACACGCATACGGGCGCAGATATGTCCGAACTCGCGGTCGCCGTGGGCGCTCTGGTTGAGGTTCATGAAGTCCATGTCCATCGTGTCCCAAGGTATCTCGGCGTTGTACTGGGTGTGGAANTGAAGGAGGGGCTTCGAAAGGATTTTGAGACCGTGAATCCACATCTTGGCGGGCGAGAAGGTGTGCATCCAAGTGATGATGCCTGCNCAACGGGGGTCGTTGTTGGCAGCCTTCATGATGTCCTCCACTTCGTGTGAGGAGTTGGCGGTGCCTTTATAGACGACCTTNACGGGGAGAAGGCCGGAGTTGTTGAGACCGTCGACCATTTCCTTGGAATGAGCGTCGACACTGACGACGGCGTCACCTCCGTAGAGGAGCTGTGCGCCCGTCACCCACCATATTTCATAGTTTGAGTACATAGGCTTTTAGATTGTTTTAGAGATTTGTTTTATTCGGTAGATTAAGTTTGATATTTTTCTTAGCTGTCGCGTCCGTGACTCTCAGATTTTGAATTTCGGATGTGAGAGATAGGCGCGGTCATTGAAGCGGTAGAGCGAAGCGCCTCGGCGCGAACCGGTCTTGTCGATATATTCCGTCTTCTCGATACATTGCATCTCGGCTACACGTTTGCGGAAGTTGCGTTTGTCGAGCGGGGTGCCGAGGATGGTTTCGTANAGNGACTGGAGCTGGGTCAGCGTGAACATGGCCGGCAGGAGGTTGAAGCCTATCGGTTCATGCGANAANTTGACGCGGATGAGTTCGAGCGTNTTCTTGACCATCAGGGGATGGTCAAAGCCGAGTTCGGGCAGATTGCCGATTTCGANCCAGACGGCCTCGTGCTTCTCAAGCAGGTCNAGGTTGTATTCGTCGGGTCCGAGGAGGGCATAGTAGGCCACGGAAATGACTCTCTCGCCCGGGTCACGGTCAATGGCTCCGAAAGCATGGACCTGCTCCATGTAGATGTCTTCAAGTCCGGTCAAGTCCCGAAGGACACGNCTTGCAGCGTCGTCGACACTTTCGTCACGCCTTACGAAACCTCCCATTACTGACCATTTACCCTTCTCNGGGGCGAATCGGCGTTTGTGGAGAAGAAGGCAGAGNTTGCCCTCTACCAGGCCAAAGATGATGCAGTCGACGGAGACGAAAAACTGCGGATTTTCAGAATAAAACATCCGGGAGTAAGTTATAGTTGTTTAAACGGAGTTATAGTGTCCTAAATGAAAGGGAGAGCGGTACTAAATACTGTTAATCAGGGGATACATCCGTGGCAATATTAATGCCGGCTGACGGATTTTAAGCCGTATGTAGGGCCGGNGCAGACGCAGACCCTACATACGCCATATTTTTAATTATGATTCTGCGGTTTGTCCNTCAGGATGTACTTTTTGTGCGGGGATTACCAGAAATAGATATAGAATGCAGCGGTGATGCCGAGGATGATGATGGAGTTGATGACATCCCATGCATTCCAGCTTGCGCGGGTGGCTGCACGCTGTTCGGGGGTCGATGTGCCGAACACGAGACCCTGAATCTTGGCGGGGTCGGGGGCTTTGGTACAGAGCGAGACGATGACACCTACGGCAAGGCAGAAGACGAGCATCCANCCGCAGAAGAAGAGCCAGTTGCAGTCATAGAACAGATACTGGAACATCGAACCGTTGTCGTCGGGGAGGANAGTGGCGTTGCTGTAATAGACCTTTGCGCCGAGGCGGGTGAGACCGATGATGAGACCGGAGAGAAGGGCCCACATACCGCCGAGTGCGGTTGCGCGTTTCCAGAGGATACCGATGAGGAAGGCTGCNGCGATACCCGGAGCAAGGACTGACTGGACATCCTGAAGGTAGAGGTAGAGGACATCGCCTACTGAACGCATCACGGGAATCCAGAGGATACCGAGGATGACGATGACAACGGTGGCTGCCTGACCGATGCGGACGAGTTTCTTCGGGTCAGTGTTGGGGCGGAAGCGCTGATAGAAGTCGATGGTGAAAAGTGCTGCCGACGAGTTGAAGAGGGATGCAAGCGACGACATGAGGGCTGCGAGGATACCGCAGACGATGAGACCCTTCACACCGGCGGGGAGGAGTTTGGCCACNAGGGTGGGGAAGGCNGCATCGGAGTTGACGTTGCCGTTGGCAAGCATCGGGAGGAAGCCTTCACCGCCGGCGGTCACCTGCTGCTGGTGGATTGCGAAGGCAATCATGCCGGGGATGAGGAAAAGGAANACNGGGAGGAGCTTGAGATATGCGCCGAAGATNGTGCCTCGGCGGGCTTCCTTCTCGTCCTTGCCTGAGAGTACACGCTGGACGATGAACTGGTCGGTACACCAGTACCAGAAACCGATNACTGCCGAGCCGATGAGTGCGCCGAGCCAAGGATACTGAGCGTCGTTGTTGTCACGGATGAGGTTGACCATGCTGTCGCCATACTCGTTGACCTTGACTTCCGAGCATATTCTCATCATTTCATCCCAGCCGCCGAGTTCTTTAAGTCCAAGCACGAGGATGATGAGTGAGCCGAGGAGAAGGATGGGGGTCTGAAGNACGGAGGTGTAGAGGACAGATTTCATACCGCCGAAGATGGTGTAGAGNGCGGTGATGAGGACGAGNCCGATGGCTGCAATCCAGAAGAAGTCGATGCCCCANACCTCCTCGATGCCGAANACCTGCTGGAACACGAGGCCGCCGGCATAGACGGTCACTGCCACTTTGGTGAGGACGTAGCTGATGAGCGAGATGGTTGCGAGGATTGTGCGNGACTGAGGGTTGAAGCGGCGTTCAAGGAACTCAGGCATGGTGTAGACCATCGAGCGGGTGTAGAAGGGGACGAAGACCCAGCCGAGGAGAAGAATCATCCATCCTTGGATTTCCCAGTGGGCCATGGCCATGCCCGCCGATGCGCCGGAGCCTGCAAGACCGATTAAGTGTTCTGAACCGATGTTTGAAGCGAAGATTGAGGCNCCGATTGCAATCCATGTTGCGTCTTTGCCTCCGAGGAAGTAGTCAGCGGCATTGTTCTGCTTCTGTCGCATCACCCACACGATGACACCGATGAGCGCGATAGCGAAAATACCGATGACAAGCCAGTCAAGAGCTGCCATAGTTTTCTGAATAAGGTATTAAGTTTGTTAAGTTTAAGTTAGTTTAGTTCTTGTCAGTGGAGAATGAGAAGACAGTGTGGCTCTTATAGGTTTCGCCGGGACGGAGGACGGTCGAAGGCCACTCGGGTTTGTTGGGACTGTCGGGGTAGTGCTGTGTTTCGAGACAGATGCCGGCACGCTGATTGTAGACCTTGGCGTTCTTGCCGGTGACTGTGCCGTCAAGGAAGTTGCCGGAGTAGACTTGGATGCCGGGTTCGTCGGTGAGGACATCGAGGACGATTCCTGTGGAGGGTGAGACAAGCTGTGCTGCCACTACACTGTCGTCGCCGNCGGTGGCGAGCACCCAGTTGTGGTCATAGCCGTTNCCGTTNCGGATCTGCTCGAAATCGGTNTCGTTGATGCGCTCGCCGATGACGCGGAGGGTCGTGAANTCCATCGGCGTTCCGCTGACGGGGAGAATCTCGCCGGTGGTCATGAATGTAGAGTCGACAGGCGTATANGTCGTGGAGTTGACGTAGAGCTGATTGTCAGTGATGGGCTGGGAGGGGTCGCCGTTGAGATTGAAGTAGGCGTGGTTGGTCATGTTGATGACCGTAGGTTTGTCAGTGACNGCTTCATAGGCGATGTCAAGACTGTTGTCCGACGTGAGGGTGTAGGTGACNTTGGCTGTCACNTTGCCGGGGAAATTGTTGTCGCCGTCGGGTGAGTTGAGGGTGAGGACCACGGTGGAGTCGTTGGGCTGCTCGGCATCATAGACCTGATACTGCCATCCGGTCGGGCCTCCGTGGAGGCAGTGGCCGAAGTTGTTCTGAGGAAGCTGGACGGTGTCGCCGTCGATGACGAAGCGACCCTGATTGATGCGGTTGGCGTAGCGGCCTATCGNTGCACTGAAATCGGTCTGGTTGTTTTCGGGGAAATATGCGGCGATGCTGTCGAAACCNAGCACNACGTCGCGCAGCTCACCGTTNCGGTCGGGGACCATGAGTGAGACAATGCGTCCACCGAAGTTGGTGATGCAGGCTTCCATTCCGTTGGCGTTTTCGAGAGTGAAAAGCGCGGTGGGCTTGCCGTTGTACTCNCCGACGAATTTGTCGGGGTCAAGACCTGATTTGGTCAGTGAGGCTTCTTTCTGCTGGGANCAGGCGGAGACTATCATCATGATGCCTGCGCCAAGGGCTGCGATTTNAGGGAAAATGGCTTTCATGGCATTTCTGTCAGGGTGGTTTTTGAACGTTAAACGGTTTATGAAAGTAGGTCTGTCAGGCCTGCTGAAATGAGTGTAAAAAACACACTTATTTTCATCTACAAATGTACGTCCACTCTTTCAACCTACAAAATAATTCTATATGTTTTACAACATAAAAACCTCCGCAAACCTTGAAAAAAGGTGCGGAGGACGATGTTTTTAGGATGATTTAGCATTTTGTGGTGCTACTCTTCATTGGTTCGGTTCTTGGCTTTCGATTTTGATTTTGTAGCCGACGAGTCCATATCCTTCTCCTCTTGCAGGTCGATTTCGTTNTGTTCGCGGTCGACCACCTTGTATTGGAGATAGGCGAGNGATTCGTCGGGGACGATACGGAAATTGAAGCCGAATTCAAGCTGCCAGCGGCGGTAGAGCGACGGGAAGCCTTTTTTCAGGTAGGCCGACACGAAGGGNTGGACGTAGAGAATGAAATTCTTGACTTTGAGAGTGTGGACGAGGTAGTCAAGTTTCTCGTGGAGCGTGTCGGTGAAAAGAAGCGAGGGGCGCACCTTGCCTTTGCCGTGGCACGATGGACATTCCTCGGAAGTGTCGATGTCAAGAGCGGGACGNACTCNCTGGCGTGTGATCTGCATCAGGCCGAATTTACTCAGGGGGAGGATGTTGTGGCGGGCGCGGTCGTTGGCCATCACCTCGCGCATGTGTTCATAGAGCTTCTGGCGGTGTTCGGCCTTGTTCATNTCGATGAAGTCGATGACGATGATGCCGCCCATGTCGCGCAGACGGAGCTGGCGGGCTATCTCGTCGGCGGCNCGAAGGTTGACTTCCAGAGCGTTGCTCTCCTGATCGGGAGCGGCCTTTGAGCGGTTGCCTGAGTTTACGTCGATGACGTGGAGCGCTTCGGTGTGTTCGATGATGACGTAGGCACCCGACTTGAACGACACGGTCTTGCCGAACGACGACTTGATTTGCCGGGTGATGTTGAAATGGTCAAAAATCGGGACATTGTCCTCNTATAGCCTGACAATGTCCTTGCTTTCGGGAGCGATGAGGTTGACATATTTCGAGATTTGGCTGTAAATCTCCTTGTCGTTGACATAGATNCTCTCGAAATTCGGGCTGAAAACGTCGCGCAGCATCCCGACTATGCGGCTCTCCTCCTCGAATATGAGTGCGGGAGCGGTGGCTGTACGGGCTTTGCTGACTGTCTCCTCCCAGCAGTGGAGGAGGGTTTTGAGTTCGTGGTGGAGTTCGCGCACGCTCTTGCCTTCGGCCGAGGTACGGATGATGACACCGAAATTTTTNGGCTTGATGCTCTCGATGAGCTGACGCAAGCGGAGTTTNTCCTCCGTGGTCTTGATTTTCTGCGAGATTGAAATCTTGTCGCCGAANGGAATCAGGACCATGTAGCGCCCCGTGAAAGTGATTTCGGTGGTCAGTCGGGGGCCTTTGGATGAAATCGGCTCCTTGACGATCTGGACCATCAGTTCCTGACCGGGCTGAAGAATGCCGGTGATGGAACCGTGTTTGTCGATGTCGGGGAGGCGCTTGATTTTTGAGACGGAGGTATCGGTCTTCTTTTCAAGTATGGCAGACTTTATGAAGGCCGAGTAGGTTGAGAATTGTGAACCGAGATCCAAATAATGAAGAAAAGCGTCTTTTTCATAGCCTACGTTGACGAAAGCAGCATTCAGGCCGGGCATAAGTTTCTTGACTTTTGCCAGATAAATGTCACCGACGGCGTAGGCGATGTTGCGCGACTCTTTCTGCAAAGAGACGAGCCGCGAGTCCTCGAGCAAGGCTATGGAAACCTCGCCGGGCTGTACGTCTACAATAAGTTCACTCTTCATTAGTCGGTTGTAAATCTATAAGAGATTCAGGGTGGGTTAGTGAGGGGGTTGGGCNGGCCGTAGCGGGCCGGGGAACGGGACGGATTGCGGTGGGCTCGGAAACAACGCAAAGAACAAACCTTGCAAGTGGGCTTCCTGTGGAGGTGCGCCTGTCAAGAGTTTGTTCTTCGTGTTATTTACGCAGCTACGCAAGAAGATGCAGGGACTGACCCCGGCTTATTTCTTCTTGTGACGGTTTTTGCGAAGGCGTTTTTTACGCTTGTGGGTAGCCATCTTGTGGCCTTTTCTTTTCTTTCCGCTGGGCATAGTTGGGAGGATTTATATTATTGTTTGACAATAGTTGTTGACCAACTGTTATTTATTTGAGGTCCTTCACTTCTTCCATGAACACCTTGGCAGGCTTGAAAGCGGGGATGCGGTGTTCGGGGATGATGATGGTGGTGTTCTTGGAGATGTTGCGGGCTGTCTTTTCAGAACGAACTTTGGTGATGAAGCTACCGAATCCACGGAGGTAGACGTTCTCGCCGTGAGAGAGTGACTCTTTCACTGTTTCCATGAACTTTTCAATGGTTTCGAGTACGTTGGCTTTGTCGATGCCGGTAGATTTCGAAATCTCGTTGACGATGTCAGCTTTAGTCATTACAATATTAATTTTTATAATTGGTTAATATCTTTGATGTTGCGTCTGATGGAGGCGCAATTTTTTTGCAAGTGCAAATATCGGAACTTTTTTTGAATTTTCAGCTATATTTGTGCGAAAAATTCGCTTAAAATTCACTTTCTCACCACGTTAGGAGGGGATTTGACGTAAATGTCGGTNAAAACAGGTCGTTAAGGAGGCTCAATCTGGGAGTTACGGTGACTCCTCCCGCCTCCGAAAGTCCCTTGGCGGAGGGGTCGAGATGGATTGCACGCCATCCTGAGGCGAGTGCGCCGGCTATGTCGGTNGTCAGATTGTCGCCTATCATGGTGTGGTGTCCGGGGTCGGTGATTCCGCTTCGTTCCATGGCATGACGATAGAGCCTCGGGTCGGGCTTGTTGACCCCGATGTCATCGCTCAGCACCATAAGGTCGACCATNCGGTCCAGTCCGGTATTGGCCAGTTTGCGGTGCTGGATGTCGGTGAAGCCGTTGGAGAGTACACCTATATTATAATTGCGTGCGCGCAGGTGCGCGAGGAGGTCGGTAGCNCCGTCGATNAGTGCCGTCTGCTCCGCGAGNCGTGTGAGGTAGAGCGGGTCGAGCCTCCGCGAGAAGTCTTCAAGCTCTGCTTNCGTTCCGTCCCAATATGGNCGTAGGGGAGAGGCGAAGCGGTCGAGGCGGAGGAAGTCCTGCGAGATTTGGGCGTGACTGTAAGCATCCCAGAGCTGCTTGTTGTGGCGCTCGTAGGTGTCGACCCATTCGTCGGCCGAAGGGTAGAAGCGTCCGAGTCCACACTCCTNGTGGATGAGCCTCAGGGCTATGTGCGAGTTGGTGTGGAAGTCGACGAGCGTGTCGTCGAGGTCAAACCATATCCAATCAGATTTCATTTATTTTCCACCATTTGTATGACATACCGGGAGCATCCGTCACGTCGCCCCCTTCGTGNTCGCGCAGGAAGCGGACGGCGCGCAGNGTGACTGGGAGGATGATGATTTCGTAGGCCGTCTTGAGGAGGGTCTGCGTGATGATGAGTGTCCCGATTTCACTCCATGCAAGTATCCCTCCGAAAGCTATCGGAAAGAAGATTACGGAATCGACACCTTCGCCCCAGAGCGACGAGATGATGGCGCGCAGGGAGAAACGGCGGCCGCCCGACGCGACTTTCATACGCGACATGACGTAGGCGTTGACCATCGACCCGCANAGGAATGCTATGAAGCTCGCTGCAAAGATGCGGGGGACNGCTCCGAAGATTACGGTCATGGCTTCCTGTCCGTCCCACGATTCGGCTCCCGGGAGCCATATCCCGAGCTGGAGNAGGAGGGAGACGAGGAGGTTCATGCCGAACCCGAGCCAGATGACGAGGCGCGCTTTGTTGAATCCGTAGACCTCGACTATNCAGTCGTTGAGGATGTAGGAGATTGGGAAGACNATGACACCGGCCGTGATGGTGAGGGGGCCGAGGTCGACGGTCTTTATCTCCATCAGATTGCTGACGATGAGGCAGACGCAGAAGGTGACGGCCAGAAGCATGAATGTCACCGAGACGCTGACTTTNGANGTATTGCTCATAAATTATTGTTCCTTTATTTAAGAATCATGCTGTTCANCACATTGCCGTCGGCGGGNTGGGGCATACATNCNTCAGCCGGAGAGCCGTCGACATCAGTGNGAAACAGGCGTATATTTTTCATCGCTGGATATGTGGTGATTGTGATGGCTGAATAACGAACTGATTTTTAGGGTGCAAAATTAGTCAAAAAAATCTGATTACCATTCTAAAAATCGGTTAATTCTGCGTAACTTTGCAGTCAGATTCAATCATTATCCACTAATATACCTCTTCCCACATTATGCAGGAAAAGATTATTATTCTCGATTTCGGGTCGCAGACCACGCAGCTCATCGGCCGCCGCGTCCGCGAACTCGGTGAGTATTGCGAGATTCTCCCCTACAACAAGTTTCCTTACGGTGATCCTTCGGTCATCGGTGTGATTCTTTCGGGTTCACCCTTCTCGGTCTATGATGAGAAGGCATTCCGCACGGANCTTGACCGTCTGCGCGGCCATCTCCCGGTGCTTGGCATCTGCTACGGCGCGCAGTTCATCGCCTATACGTCGGGTGGCAGCGTAGAGCCGGCTCCCTCGCGTGAGTATGGACGCGCCCATCTNACCAAAATCGACACTTCGAGTCCTCTTTTCAAGAATATCCCTGTCGGTTCGCAGGTGTGGATGAGCCACGGCGACACCATCACTTCAATTCCCGAGGGATTCCGCACCATCGCCTCGACCGACAAGGTTGCTATCGCTGCCTATCATGTCGAGGGTGAGCAGACTTGGGGCGTGCAGTTCCACCCCGAGGTCTATCACTCTGAGCACGGGACACAGTTGCTCCGCAATTTCGTCGTTGACATTTGCGGCGGCAAGCAGGACTGGACNGCCGAGTCGTTCATCGAAAGCACCGTGGCGCAGCTCAAGGAGCAGCTTGGCGACGANAAAGTGGTGCTTGGTCTGAGTGGCGGTGTCGATTCGTCGGTTGCCGCNGTGCTTCTCAACCGCGCCATCGGCAAGAACCTGACNTGTATCTTCGTTGACCACGGTATGCTNCGCAAGAACGAGTTCCGCAACGTGCTTCACGACTATGAATGTCTCGGACTCAACGTCGTGGGTGTCGATGCTTCNGAGAAGTTTTTCAGTGAGCTTGCAGGGGTGACCGAGCCTGAGCGTAAGCGCAAGATTATCGGTAAGGGTTTCATTGACGTGTTTGANGAGGAGGCTCATAAGATTAAGGATGTGAAATGGCTTGCACAGGGTACCATCTATCCCGANTGCATCGAGAGCCTTTCGATTACCGGNACGACCATNAAGAGNCACCACAANGTCGGNGGTCTTCCCGAGAAGATGAATCTCAAGCTCTGCGAACCTCTCCGTCTGCTTTTCAAGGACGAGGTCCGTGCCGTAGGNCGTCAGCTCGGTATGCCCGAACATCTCATCAAGCGTCATCCCTTCCCCGGNCCCGGTCTCGCCGTCAGAATCCTCGGCGACATCACTCCTGAGAAGGTGCGCATACTTCAGGATGCCGANGATATTTTCATTCAGGGTNTGCGCGANTGGGATCTCTACGATAAGGTATGGCAGGCAGGTGCAATCCTCCTTCCTGTCCAGAGNGTNGGCGTNATGGGCGACGAGCGTACCTACGAGCGTGCCATCGCGCTCCGTGCCGTAACNTCGACCGACGCTATGACNGCTGACTGGGCGCATCTTCCCTACGATTTCATGGCAAAGGTGAGCAACGACATCATAAACAAGGTGCGTGGCGTCAACCGCGTATGCTATGACATCTCCTCAAAACCCCCGGCAACCATCGANTGGGAATAACCCGTTATTTGATGAACTAACTATACGNGCCCTGAACGTCAGCAATGATGTTCGGGGNTTTTATATTTTATATATGTAGGGACGCGCNGTGGCGCGTATGCCGGATGAAATAGTATAAACCTATCCAGTATGGCATACGCGTCACGGCGCANAACTGTCCGGGTAAAATTTTAACAATTGCTCCTAATGCATGGATTTTTAATGTATTAGGAGCACTATTTGTACTCCGACCATTTTCAGTCTATATTTGCATGTTTCAATAATCAACTTGCAAATTGCTACCAAATGAGTCAGATTC
>JAAVCM010000011.1 GCA_014802345.1 Bacteroides sp. | reverse complement strand
TGAGATGCACCGTCGGATAGCGCCATCATACGTCGACTTCCTTACTTCATTCTCCAATGGACTTAGGGTTCATCGCACATTCTCACTCTATGGATATCGCTACAGTTTCAAACGGGATGCAACACATAACCAGCAACCTTTTAACTTAGTATGGTTAAACTGTACTTACAAACCGCTAAACTCAACCGATGATATGTTTTTCATTGGAGAATACAACTGGGATCATTCATACCTCTATGTGACTCCTGACCAGAAGGTGCATTTCTGTCACAGAGAGGATGCAACGAGCCTTCTTACATGGGATTCAATCACCGATATGCTAATTAGCGAGATCAACAGGATCTATACCCTTTTTGATGACAATGGGATGAAGATTGACCCTGAACATCCCACAACCCCAGTCCCGTAAAGGCTGCCATTACGGTCCAATGGCAGCCATGACCGAGGATTCAGAGTTTAGATATTCAGGAGGTTTAGACCCCTCACATCTCCAATCCCTCCCAAACCGACATCTCTCATCACACAAGCGTTAATTATTTTAAAAGTTTGTTGAATTCTGACAGAAATTCCTTAACTTTGGAAGAAAATTTACGCACTTAAATCTATAACTTTCAAAAACTTACCATAAACGGCTAATTTACTACCATTTAGTAGCCGCCGAAAGCCGTAAGGCGACCGACGGATGCCGTGGAGGTCAAAAGTGATTTTACCGACATGAATCTAAGCAAGCGTTTCACAATCCTTACAATCGCCGCGGCAGCCACTCTCGGCGCCATGGCAGAGGGAAAGCCCTATATCTCAAAGGTATGGTCGTCCGATCTCGGCAACGGACAGTACATCAACCCCGTCATCAACGCTGACTACTCCGACCCGGACGTGGTGCGCGTGGGTGACGACTACTACATGACCGCATCCAGCTTCTGCGACATCCCCGGCCTGCCCATACTCCACTCTAAGGACCTCGTCAACTGGACCATCATCGGCCACGCGATAACCGAGATGCCCCCCTACGCGCAGGCCGCTCCCGACCCCAGCCACGGCAACCACGTCTGGGCTCCCGCCATACGCTACCACAACGGTGAATTCTACATCTACTACGGCGACCCCGACCTCGGAATCTTCATGACCAAGACCAAGAATCCCGCAGGCCCTTGGGAACCGCTCGTCCATGTCCATAAAGCGAAAGGCATCATCGACACCTGCCCCTTCTGGGACGAGGACGGCAAAGCCTACATAGCCCATGGATATGCCGGAAGCCGTGCCGGAGTGAAAAGTATCCTCGGAATGATTGAAATGACCCCCGACGGCACCGCGACCATCGGTCAGGACCGCGTCATCTACGACGGCCACATCGAAAACGAGACCATCGAGGGCGCAAAAATGTATAAGGTGGGCGACTGGTACTACATCTTCTCCCCCGCAGGCGGCGTGGCCACCGGCTGGCAGGAAGTGCTGCGCTCGAAGAGTCCTTGGGGACCCTACGAGGTGCGCAACGTGATGGATCAGGGCAACACGACCATCAACGGCCCTCATCAGGGCGCATGGGTCGACACCCCCGACGGCAAGGAACACTGGTTTCTCCACTTTCAGGACAAGGGTCCTTACGGCCGCGTAGTGCATCTCCAGCCGATGGAATGGCGCGAGGACGGATGGCCTGTAATCGGCGTTGACCCCGACGGCGACGGACGCGGCGAACCCGTGATGAAATACCGCAAGCCCAACGTCGGCAAGACATATCCCGCCGTCAACCCCGTCGAGAGCGACGAGTTCGACTCCACTACCCTCGGACTCCAATGGCAGTGGAAGGGAAATCCCAATGCCCTCTGGCACTTCTGCGAAGCCAATACCGGGACTCTCCGCCTCTTCTCACAGAAGACCTCCGACAGCCCCCGCCTCTACGACGCTTCCAACCTCCTGCTCCAGAAATTCCCGGCTGAAAACTTCACCGCGACCGCCAAAGTCCAGTTCTTCCCCCGCAAGCGCAACGGCAAGGTCGAGACCGGCGAGCGTGCCGGCATTGCCGTGATGGGCTACAACTATGCTGCCATGGCCATCGAGAGCCGCGCCGACGGATTCTATCTCACCGAAGTGATGGCAAAGAGCGCCAACAAGGGGAATCCCGAAAACGAGGTGAAGGCCGTGAAAATCGACGGCGACAAGGTGATGTATCTCCGCGTGACCGTCAGGAACGTCGGTCCCAAGGTCCAGAAAGAAAAGGATGACTACAAGGGTGAAGCCGTGTTCTCTTACAGCTTCGACGGCAAGAAGTTCACCGAGTTCGGCGAACCGCTCAAACTGACCTCAGGCCACTGGATCGGTTCGAAAGTCGGTCTGTTCTGCGTCCGTGACTGGGAAAGCAATGACAGCGGCTGGCTCGATGTCGACTGGTTCAGAATCACCAAGTAAAAACAGCAAATCCGACACGCTAAAACGATGAAAACAAGAATAATCAGCCTTCTCCTCATCCTGCTTCCCGCCTTCGCGGGCATCAGTGCGAATGCCGCTGAGTATAAACGCGAGATTTACGTCAACCAGAACGGTACGGGCGACTTCACGACCATCACCGAGGCTCTTGAAGCTGTCCGCGCCTACATGGACTACGACGTGACCATCCACATCGCCAACGGCACATATAAGGAGAAGGTCATCATACCATCTTGGCTGAGAAACGTGAATTTCATAGGTGAGAACGCCGACAGCACCATCATCACCTTTGACCATCACGCCAATATCGACAAGATGGGCACCTTCCGCACCTACACCGTGAGGGTCGATGCCTGCGACGTGCTTTTCAAGAACCTCACCATTGAGAACAACGCCCCCCAGCTCGGGCAGGCCGTCGCGCTCCACACCGAGGGCGACAAAATCCGGTTCGTCAACTGCCGTTTCCTTGGAAATCAGGACACAATCTTCACCGGGGGCAAGGACTGCCGCCTCTACTTCGACCATTGCTACATCGAAGGTACGACCGACTTCATTTTCGGCCCGGCGACAGCTTACTTCAAGGACTGTGAGATTTTCAGCAAACGTGACTCCTACATCACCGCCGCCTCAACCCCGGGTAATGTCCGCTTCGGCTATATCTTCGACAACTGCAAGCTGACCGCTGCCGACGGCGTGAAGAAAGTCTATCTCGGCCGTCCGTGGCGTCCGTATGCCCACACCGTGTTCATCAACTGCGACATGGGCGCGCACATCCGTCCCGAAGGCTGGCACAACTGGAACAACCCCGACAACGAGCGCACCGCGCGCTACGGCGAGTATGGTTCACGCGGCCCCGGTGCGTCGCAGAGCGGTCGCGTAGGCTGGGCAATGAAGGTCACCGAGAGCGACGCTGCCGCCTGTCTCAACCCCACGGAAGTCTTTGCAATCACCAGCGGATGGGACCCGACCGCCGGACTCTGATTCCCCCCGCCCCAAAACATCAAGCCGACAATCAACACTAATCAAATCACAATATTTTAATCATGAAAGCATTAAACAAACTCACCGCTCCCAAAGCAGTGGCACCCGAAAGAATCATCCAATTCGGCGAAGGTAACTTCCTCCGCGCATTCGTTGACTGGATCATCAAGAACATGAACGACAAGACCACCTTCAACTCATCGGTCGTTGTCGTACAGGGTACTCCCGACGCCTTCGTCACCCAGCTTCTTGAGGGTCAGGACTGCCTCTATCATGTCAACCTTCAGGGCCGTCTCGACGGTGAGGTCGTCAACTCACTCACCCGCATCGACGTAATCAGCCGCGCACTCAGCCCCTTCACTCAGTTTGACGCTTTCCTCGCGCTTGCCGACCAGCCCGAGATGCGCTTCGTCATCTCCAACACCACCGAGGCCGGTATCGCTTTCGACCCCGAATGTAAGCTCGCCGACCGCCCCGCCGCTTCATATCCCGGCAAGCTCACCCAGCTCCTCTACCGTCGTTTCAAGACCTTCAACGGCGCTGCCGACAAGGGCTTCATCATCATGCCCTGCGAGCTTATCTTTGAAAACGGCCACCACCTCAAAGAAATCATCAACAAGTACATCGAACTCTGGAAAGACCAGTTTGACGGCGACTACGAGGCATTCAAGACTTGGTTCAACGAATGTTGCTACGTCTGCGCCACCCTCGTGGACCGCATCGTCCCCGGATTCCCCCGCAAGGACATCAAGCAGATTCAGGAGAAGCTCGGCTATGCCGACAACCTCGTTGTTCAGGGCGAAGCCTTCCACCTCTGGGTCATCGAGCGCGCTTCCAACATCTCCATCGAGCAGCTCCGCAAGGAATTCCCCGCTGACAAGGCAGGCCTTCAGGTACTCATCACCGACTCTGAGGCTCCCTACCACGAGCGTAAGGTCACCCTTCTCAACGGCCCGCACACCGTCCTCTCGCCCGTTGCCTTCCTCAGCGGCGTGAACATCGTCCGCGATGCCTGCAACCACCCCGTCATCGGCAAATATATTAATAAGGTGCAGTTCGACGAACTCATGCAGACCCTCAACCTCCCCATGGACGAGCTGCAGAAGTTCGGTGCAGATGTGCTTGAACGCTTCAACAACCCCTACGTTGACCATCAGGTGACATCCATCATGCTCAACTCCTTCCCCAAATTCCAGACCCGCGACCTCCCCGGCCTCAAGACTTACCTCGAGCGTAAGGGCGAACTTCCCAAGGGCCTCGTCCTCGGTCTCGCAGCCCTCATCACCTACTACAAGGGTGGCAAGCGTGAGGACGGCACCGACATCGTCCCCAACGACGACAAGAAAATCATGGATCTCCTCACCGAACTCTGGGCTACCGGCGACACCCGCAAGGTGGCAGAAGGTGTCCTCGCTGCCAAGGACCTCATCTGGGGTGAAGAACACGGCGACCTCAACCAGATTCCCGGTCTCACCGACCTCGTCACCGAATACCTCAACTCCATTCAGGACAAGGGTATGCTCGAGACCGTCAAAGAAGTTGTTGAAGCATAACTCCATACACTGAATGAAAGACTTCCTCAAAATCAATCCCGCCGACAACGTTGCAGTCGCCATCAACCCGCTCACCGCAGGGACGACTGTCAACGTCGACGGTGACGAAATCACCCTTGTCAGCGACATTCCCGCAGGCCACAAATTCGCCTTGCAGGACATCGCCGCAGGTGACAACGTCGTCAAATACGGCTTCCCCATCGGCCACACACGCCACGAGGTGAAGCGCGGAGCCTTCCTCGACCACAACGACATCAAGACCAACCTTGAAGGTCAGCTAGACTACTCCGACATCACCATCGACAACCCTTCTCCCGCAGCTCCCGGCGCTGACAACAAGGGGACCGAAGCCACTTTCATGGGCTTCGAGCGTCCCGACGGTCAGGTCGGTATCCGTAATGAAATCTGGGTCATCCCGACCGTAGGCTGTGTCAACGGCATCGCAAAGCAGATTGTCGACCGCCTCAACGCCGAGACCAAGGCCGAGGGAGTGGACGGCATCTTCGCCTTCCCCCACAACTACGGCTGCTCACAGCTCGGCGGCGACCACGAGAACACCAAGAAGATTCTCCGCGACATGGTGCTTCACCCCAACGCAGGAGGTGTCCTCGTCATCGGCCTCGGCTGCGAGAACAACCAGCCCCGTGTCTTCGAGGAGTTCTGCGGCGACTATGACCGCAACCGCGTCAAATTCATGGTCTGTCAGGAAATCGAAGGCGACGAGGTCGAAGCCGGTGTTGAAATCCTCCGCGGCCTCTACGAGCAGGCACGCAACTTCAAGCGCACCGAGCAGCCCGCGTCCAAGCTCCGCATCGGTCTGAAATGCGGCGGCTCAGACGGCTTCTCAGGCATCACCGCCAATCCCCTCCTCGGAGAATTCTCCGACTGGCTCTGCGAACAGCAGGGTGGAACCACCGTCCTCACCGAAGTCCCCGAGATGTTCGGTGCCGAGACCATCCTCATGCGCCGTTGCGCTGACGACAAGCTCCTCGGCGAGACCATCTCGCTTATCAACAACTTCAAGGAATACTTCCTCAGCCACGGCGAACCCGTCGGCGAGAACCCCTCGCCCGGCAACAAGGCCGGCGGCATCTCGACCCTCGAGGAAAAAGCCCTCGGCTGCACCCAGAAGTCGGGCAAAAGCCCCGTCTTCGGTGTGATGGAGTATGGCGAGCGTATCCACAACCACGGCCTCAACCTCCTCTCCGCCCCCGGCAATGACCTCGTGGCCTCGACAGCCCTTGCCGCCGCAGGCTGCCAGATGGTGCTGTTCACCACCGGCCGCGGTACCCCCTTCGGCACTTTCGTCCCCACCGTCAAGGTATCGACCAACTCCGGACTCGCACAGCGCAAGCCCGCGTGGATCGACTTCAATGCCGGACGTCTCGTCGAAGACAGCTCCATGGCCGATGTCCTCGACGATTTCATCAAATTCGTCCTCAGCGTGGCCTCCGGGCAGGAAATCAATTCCGAAAAGAGCGGAATCCACGAAATCTCCATCTTCAAGAACGGAGTGACACTCTGACGGGCCGCAGTCCGCACCGGACTGCCCTCCGCCCCGACCGCATGACGGCACTGTGTAGGGACGCGCGTTCCGGCGTGTCCCTACAACCGTCAATCCCACCCACGCATACCTCTCCCCTCCCCCTATTACAAATTTTTAATCTCAAAACTCTTAAAATCCTACGACATGAAACCCTTCATGGATGAAAACTTCCTGTTGCAGACCGAGACCGCACAGAAGTTATATCACGAACACGCTGCAAAGATGCCCATCATCGACTATCACTGCCACCTCATCCCCAAGATGGTAGCCGATGACCACAAATTCAAGTCAATCACTGAAATCTGGCTCGGCGGCGACCACTACAAGTGGCGCGCTATGCGCTCCAACGGCGTTGACGAGCGTTTCTGCACCGGAACCGACACCACCGACTGGGAAAAATTCCAGAAATGGGCCGAGACCGTCCCCTATACCTTCCGCAACCCCCTCTACCACTGGACTCACCTCGAGCTCAAGACAGCCTTCGGCATCGACAAGCTCCTCAACCCCGAGACAGCAAAGGAAATATTCGACGAGTGTAACGACAAGCTCCTCAACGACCCCAACATGACCGCGCGCGGACTCATGCGCCGCTACAACGTCGAGACCGTCTGCACCACCGACGACCCCGTCGACTCGCTCGAATACCACAAGCAGGTGCGCGACAGCGGCTTTGAAGTAAAGATGCTCCCCACATGGCGTCCCGACAAGGCGATGGCAGTCGAGAACCCCGCCGAATTCCGTGCATACGTCGAGAAACTCGCCGAAGTTTCGGGCGTGGAAATCAACAAGTATCAGGACATGATCGACGCCCTCCAGAAGCGCCACGATTTCTTCGAGGAGATGGGCTGCCGCCTCTCTGACCACGGCATCGAGGAATTCTATGCCGAGGACTTCACCGACGGCGAAATCGAAGCCATCTTCGACAAGGTCTACGGCGGCAAGGAACTCACCAAGGAGGAAATCCTCAAATTCAAGAGCGCCATGCTCCTCGTCTTCGGTGAGATGGACTACAACTCAGGCTGGACACAGCAGTTCCACTACGGTGCAATCCGCAACAACAACACCAAGATGTTCAAGCTCCTCGGCCCCGACACCGGCTTCGACTCCATCGGCGAGTTCACCACAGCCAAATCGTGTGCCAAGTTCCTCGACACCCTCAACACCCGCGGCAAGCTCACAAAGACCATCCTCTACAACCTCAACCCCAGCGCCAACGAAGTCATCGCCACAATGCTCGGCAACTTCCAGGACGGCACTGTGGCCGGAAAAATCCAGTTCGGTTCAGGCTGGTGGTTCCTTGACCAGAAGGACGGCATGGAGAAGCAGATGAACGCCCTCTCGCTCCTCGGCCTCCTCAGCCGCTTCGTCGGTATGCTCACCGACTCCCGCTCGTTCCTCTCCTACCCCCGCCACGAATACTTCCGCCGCACGCTCTGCAACCTCGTCGGTAACGACATCGAGAACGGCCTCATCCCCTACACCGGCTATGAGGAGCAGCGTGTCAACCAGATGATTGAGGATATCTGCTACAACAACGCCAAAAACTACTTCAAGTTCTAAGCCATGGCAGCAGCAATGTCACCCCTCGCGGCCGCCAACCAGAAGATGACCAACTTCCGTTGGACCATCTGCGCGCTGCTGTTCTTAGCGACCACCGTCAACTACATGGACCGTCAGGTGCTGTCGCTCACATGGAAGGAATTCATCTCTCCCGAATTCCACTGGACCGATGCCAACTACGGCCTCATCACCGCAGTCTTCTCCATCGTCTATGCCGTGGCCAACCTCCTTGCCGGCCGCTTCATCGACTGGATGGGTACCAAGAAAGGCTATCTCTGGGCCATCGGCGTATGGTCGGCCGGCGCCTGCCTCCACGCAGCCTGCGGATGGGCCACTGAGGTGACCCTCGGCCTCCACAACGCCCACGAACTCCTCGATGCAGCCGGAACGATGGCAGTCACTATCGCCACCGTCTCCGTCTACTTCTTCCTCGGAGCGCGCACCATCCTCGCTCTCGGTGAGGCCGGCAACTTCCCCGCCGCCATCAAGGTGACCGCCGAATACTTCCCGAAGCGCGACCGTGCGTATGCCACCTCAATCTTCAACGCAGGTTCGGCTGTCGGCGCACTCATCGCCCCCTTCACCATCGGCCCGCTCGCCAAGTTCTTCCAGAGCATCGGCTGGGGCAACGGTTGGGAAATGGCGTTCATCGTCATCGGTGCCCTCGGCTTCATCTGGATGGGCTTCTGGCTCTTCCTCTATAAGGAACCCGCAAAGAATCCCCATGTAAACGCCGCCGAGCTCGCCTACATCGAGCAGGACAACGACACCCCTGATGAAACTCCCACACAGAAGGCCGAAATCGAGGACAGCGAGACTGCCACCATCCCCTTCTTCAAGTGTTTCAAGTATCCCCAGACATGGGCTGTGTTCGTCGGTAAGTTCATGACCGACGGTGTGTGGTGGTTCTTCCTGTTCTGGACACCCGCCTACATCACCGACGTGTTCAAGCTATCCACTTCGTCGGGCGAAGGTATGCTGATGATTTTCGTGCTTTACCTCATCACCATGCTCTCCATCTACGGCGGTAAGCTCCCGACCATCTTCATTGACCGTGCGGCTCAGAAGGGCATCAACATCAACCCCTACGCAGCCCGTATGCGCGCAATGCTCATCTTCGCAGTGTTCCCCCTCCTCGCACTCCTTGCCCAGCCCCTCAGCTCAGTGTCGCCTTGGCTCCCCATCATCATCATCGGTATCGCCGGAGCCGCCCACCAGTCATGGAGCGCCAACATCTACTCGGTTGTAGGTGATATGTTCCCCAAATCGACCATCGCCACCATCATCGGTATCGGCGGTATGGCCGGCGGTCTCGGATCATTCCTCATCAACTACTTCTCAGGCATCCTCTTTGACTACTCCGCTCAGGTCAACCTCTCGTTCATGAGCTTCACAGGCAAGCCCGCAGGCTACTTCATCGTCTTCTGCATCTGCGGTGTCGCCTACCTCATCGGCTGGCTCATCATGATTCTCCTCGTACCCCGCTACAAGAAGGTCATACCCTGAAATGAAATCTGAAAGACGACAATAACCCACTGTCAGTCAAACTGACAATAACCCTTGTCGGTCAGACATTCATATTTCCGCTGATTTCAGCCATTTAAGGCCGGAATCAGCGGAATTTCCATTTTATTTCAAGAGTGTGAAACACACACCCACGCGTCCACACGAAAATATGAAAAGCCCGGCCCGACACTTAAACTCTTGAAATATTAACAGATAGATTTTTTGTTAAATATTTTGCCATAAAGCAATTTTATGCTAAATTTGCGACATATTACCACGAAAACCCAATATCGTTAACCTTGACAGTTTCTCAGACATTCATCCGCTACATATATAATATATATGCGTCATCCTACGTTAGATATAATCGCAGCAAAGTATCCGATAAACCGTCAAAACTCAGTGAAATCCAATCTCGAAAACAATACTAATCATTATCCAATACATTTTGAAGTCTATCATGAAAAAAAGTCCCAAATCTCTGTCAGCCGTCCACAATGCTAACGTGGTCGACAGAAAGTTGGCTTGCGGATTGCTTACCCTTGCCCTGATGGGCGGCGCGGGCATCAACGCATACGCAGCCGACAGCAACATGGGGGGCTATTCTCCTGTTCCTCAAGCAAGCAGCCAAAAACACACAGTGACCGGTACCGTCGTCGACGAGTCCGGCGAACCCATGATCGGTGTATCCGTGATGCAGGTCGGCACCACCACTGGCGTGGCCACCGACTTTGACGGCAATTTCAGCCTCAGCGTACCCGCCGGAGCAACCCTCCAGTTCTCCTACATCGGCTACAAGACCCAGACCATCAAGGTCGCCAATCAGACCAATCTTGAAGTGAAGATGGAACCCGACACCGAAGTCCTCGATGATGTCGTCGTCGTCGGCTACGGCACGATGAAGCGCAGCGACCTCACCGGTTCTGTATCATCTGTCGGAACCGCCGCGCTCAACGCCAAGGGTGCTTCCTCGGCCATCGCAGCCCTTCAGGGTGCCACCCCGGGTGTGAACATCGTTCAAAGCACCGGCCGTTCAAACGGTTCATTCGACATTCAGATCCGTGGTAAGTCATCCATCAACTCCGATACAAACCCGCTCTTCGTTGTCGACGGTGTAATGTGCGACAACATCGACTTCCTTAACCCGCAGGACATCGAGCGCATCGACGTCCTGAAAGACGCATCATCCACCGCAATCTACGGTTCGCGCGCAACCGCCGGTGTCGTTATGGTGACCACCCGAGGCGGCATCAATGTCAACAGGAGCGTCAAAACCTCAATCACCTACGACGGCTACTACGGTATCAACCATGCTTCCCGTATGCCGGACTTCATGGACGGTCAGGAATTCTACAACTACCGTCTTGCCAAGTTCACCAACAACGTTACTCCCTTCGGTCCTCAGACCACCTACGGCCCCAAGACCCAGCTCGAACTCGGTCAGGCACTTCTTCAGGTCGAGAAGAACGACTACAACTCCCCCTTCCGTCTGAAAGAAATGATTGCCAACGGCGAGACCATCGACTGGCCTTCACTCGTCACCCGCGACGGTAGCCAGCAGAACCACTATCTCGCAGTCGGTGGCAGCACCGAAGGTGTCAACTACCATTTCGGTATCGGCTACAACGGCGAAGAGGGTCTCTATCGCGGTGATGATTCCAAGACCTACACGTTCAAAGGCTCGGTAGACGCGAAAATCAACAAGGTCATCAATGCCGGCTTCACCTTCAACCTCGCCCGCATCGACGACACCTACGCTGACGACGGAGCCATCTCCAACGCCTACCGTGTCAACACCTTCATGCAGCCCTACGACTCAGAAGGCAATATCAACCGCTATCCCGGTGCCAAGGGCGCACTCGGAACTGACGACCATCAGTTCACCGACTTCGTCAACCCGCTCTACTCCATGCTGAACTCAAAGCACGAGAAGAGAGTCTACCGCGCACTCGGTAACGTCTACCTCCAGCTCAACATCATCGACGGCCTCAATGTGAAGACTACTTTCTCTCCCTCCTACACCGGTTCGCGCGAAGGTGAGTTCGCAGGCTATATCGACCCCAACACCGGTATGACCTACGCCGGAGGCGAACCCTCGTCAAGTGAAGCGAAAGTAACCAACAAGACCGGTTTCACTTACGTCTGGGACAATACCATCAACTTCAACCGCACCTTCAACAAGGTACACAACGTCAACCTCCTCGGTCTTTTCTCAATGGAGAAGGCTACTTCCGAAGAGTTTAAGATTGTGTCTAACGGTGTGACTGAAAACACTGACTGGTGGAACATCGGCACCGGTGAACTCAGCTCATCTTCAAGCTCAAGTTACAGCGAATACAGCATGCTCTCCTACGCTCTGCGTGGCAACTATAACTATGACGGCAAATACTTCGCAACAGCCACCATCCGTTGGGACGGTTCATCGAAGTTTGCCGACGGTCACCGCTGGGCATCCTTCCCCTCCGCAGCTATCGCATGGCGCATCAGTCAGGAAAGTTTCCTCCGCGATGTAAGCTGGCTCGACAACCTCAAGCTCCGCGTCAGCTACGGTAAGACAGGTAACAATGCCGGTATCAAGAACTTCGACTTCATGGTAGGCGTCAATGGCCCCAACTACAATCCTTTCGGCCCCAACTACTTCCCCGGCTTCTATCCTTCAGGCATCGTCGACAAGTCCTTGAAATGGGAGACATCCGAAGAATGGAACTTCGGTGTAGACTTCGGTTTCATCAACAGCCGCATCAACGGTTCAATCGAATTCTACAACAAGAAATCGCATGACCTCCTCTATCCCGTCGAACTTCCCCTCGAAGCAGGCGGCGGCTCAATGAACACCAATGTCGGTGAGGTCCGCAACCGTGGTATCGAGCTTTCACTCAACACCATCAACATCACCAACCGCACATTCGAGTGGACCACCACCCTCAACCTTGCCCATAACCGCAACAAGGTTCTCGAAATCAGCGGTGCAGGCGACTTCGCATCGTCAAGCGACGTCAGCAAGTGGCTCTTTGTCGGCCAGCCCTACGACAATGTCTACACTTGGGACTGGACCGGTATCGTCAGCGACCGCAACATGATCGTTCCCGACCATGAAATTGCAAAGGCCAAGGGCTTCACCCCCGGCCAGACTGTCCGCTCCTGCGACTACTACTATGCCTGCTACGGTCTGACCGAAGGCCAGCCCATCATCCGTGACGTCGACGGCAACGGCCAGATCAACGACAATGACAAGGTCGTCTTCGACAGCCAGCCCGACTTCACCGCCAGCCTCACCTCAAACATGAACTATACCTTACCCAAGAAGGGCGGTTCAATCGACTTCTCCTTCAACCTCTATGCAAGCGTAGGCGGTAAGGTTGCCTCACCCTTCCTCGGCGGCGACTACTATGACCAGCATGACCGTGGCCGTGGCAAGATGATGTTTGACTACTACATTCCCGCCGGTACGCTCATTGACTGCGACGGTATGAATGCCGACGGTACTTACATCAACCCCGTCTACCAGACTGAAACCCACTATGGCAAGTGGCCGACCCCCAACTGCGGTGAATCCGACGGTCTCGGCACCACCCTCACCTATTTCCAGGCCGCACGTCAGGTGACCGACGCATCGTTCCTCAAGGTGAAGAACATCACCGTAGGCTACACCTTTGCTCCCCAGCTCCTCAAGCACATCGGTTGCAATCAGGCCCGCCTCTACTTCACAGTCACCAACCCCTTCGTCTTCACCAAGTATGAAGGTTATGACCCCGAATGGGCAAAAGCAGCTCTCAAGAATCAGGGTCCCAGCGTAGTCTCCTACCAGATTGGTGCAAGCATTAAATTCTAATCCCTTAGTTTGAATACACAACAATGAAATCATATAAATATTTCGGCATGGCTCTGCTTGCGTCGCTCACCCTCACGGGCTGTAACGACTATCTCGACACCGAGAACAAGAGCAATGCCAATCAGGATGGCGAGGAGTATTTCAAGCAGAATCCTGACAAGCTCCTCACCTCTGCCTACTACGGCTTCCGCGACATCGTCAACATGATTGACATCACCGATCAGGGTACCGACCTTTACATCAATGCCCGCGGTGCTGACGACGGACTTTTCGCCCTCTACAATATCGACGCAGAGAACGGTAGTGTCGAAAACCTCTACAAGAAGGCCTACAATGCCATCAACTATGCCAACGGCGTAATCTCCTACACGAATGACCCCGGCATGATAGGCGAGGCTATCTTCCTCCGCAACTGGGGCTACTACCTGCTGACCCAGCACTTCGGCGCAGTCCCCTACGTCACCAGCTACATCGAAAGTTCAAGCCGTGACTACCCCCGCACTCCCCTTGCCGAGCTTTACGAAAATATGCTCGCTGACCTCTCCGAGGCTTACAACGGCGGTTCGCTTCCCGAAGTGGACCACACAGGCCGTGCAAGCAAACGCGCAGTGGCAGCCCTCGCAGCCAAAGTAGCCCTCGCAGCAGCATGGGACCTCGGCACTACCCTCAACGACGAGGTGAAGGGTACATACACCGTGACCAACACCGCTATGTTCAAGACAGCCGCAGACTGGGCTGAGAAAGCAATCGGCGGCGTACAGCTCACCATGTCATTCGAGGACAAATGGTCGCCCAAGAACGAAGGCAACGCCGAAGAAATCTTCTCTATCCAATATGACCGCGCCGGTTTCCCCGGCAACACCACCTCCGGCGGCCACAGCCTCATGTATGACTACATGGGCTACTACGGCAACTGTGTGCAGACCGGCCATAAGGGAACCAAGTCCGGCGGTACGAACTCCGTATCGACCAAGGCTATGGAACTCTTCGAGCGCGGCGACCTCCGCTATGAAGGCACTTTCATGACCACCAACTACAATCCCGAACTCAAAGACGGTGTCGTTGGTTGGGGAACCGACGGCTATCTTGCCTACTGGAACTGCTCGGAAGCTGAGAAAGCGAAACTCCCCATCTCGGTGAAGTTCTATCCTTACTACACCACTGAGGAAGAAGCTATCGCTGACCTTCAGGCTCATTCCGCTCAGACCAAGAAGTTCGCCACCGGCACACACGGCAACAACCTCCCCTTTGCCTGCATAATGACAGCCGACGAGGTGACTATATGGTACTTCAACGAGGACGGTTCACTCCAGCCCAAAAAGACTCAGGCTACCACTGAGTTCATCAAAGCCGGTTTCGCATCCTCGCCCTGCGTCAAGAAGTGGGATGACCCCGAGACTGAAAACGTGACTGAAAAGAATGACTACCGTGACATCGTCGTGTTCCACACCAGCGATATGTATCTTATCGCAGCCGAGGCCTATCTCCTCGCCGGTCAGGAAGCCGATGCCCTCAAGAAGGTCAATGACGTGCGCGGACGTGCAGGACTCGCTGCCCTCGCCTCTTTCTCGGCCTACGAAGTTCCCTACATCACTTCCAACAATTTCGTCTACACTCCGCTTGACCTCATCCTTGACGAGCGCGCCCGCGAACTCTATGCAGAGCGTACCCGTTGGGAAGACCTCCGCCGTACCCGTCAGCTTGTCCGCTACAATGTTGAATTCGCACGCTCGATTTCATCCGTAGCCGATATGCAGAATTCTTTCGGCGTGACAAGATGGTATCGTCCCATCCCTGCAAAGGAAATCAACAACAACACTTCGATGACGCTCGAAGATCAGAACCCCGGATATTAATACTAATCTAACCATCCAAGTAAAGCTATTTAAACAATGAACAAGATATTAAATCTCCTTCTGGTCACACTGGTGCTTGTACTCACAAGTTGCCGCGACGAGCCTGAAATCCCCGACCACGGCAAAAAGGGGAATCCCGAAAAAGAGACAGCCGGAACATACGTCGGTACATGGAGCAAAGCCCTCCGTAACTCTGATGATGCCCCGGTAGAGGCTCAGGGTAGCCTCATTCTCGCCGCTACCGACGAATCATACGTCACTGTCGTCACCATTGACTGCTCATCGAGCGAAATCGGCTTCAACGACAAGTCAAACTTCTCGAGCACGGATTGTCGGGCCAACATCATCAACCAGTCCGCACAGTATGTGTTCTACAACGTCCTTAACGGTAATGCCTTCGGAACCCCGTTCAACGGTACGGTGTCATTCGACGGCACAGCCACCATCACATTCTCAAAGACCATCAAGGAAGGCCGTAAGACCTACACCTACGATTACACCTTCTCAGGTACCAAACAGTAATCGTCCCCTCTACTGAATTTTCGACTCCGGCATCCGGATTCAAATCCCGGATGCCGGAGTTCAAAAACTAATCAATTCACTTTTTTTAATTCCTTAAACTTTTCAAAACAATGAAGAAAAATTTACTTCTTCTCGCATCTTTTGCCATGGCAATGAGCGCAGCTGCACAGGTTGAAGCCGTTTGGTTCGAAAAGCCTGCTTCTTTCGCAGAGACCGGAAAAACCACCGTTGACGCCGGTACAGTCATCGCAACCGGTGAGGCCGGTACCCTCAAGCTCGCCTATACCGATAACTGGGGTGTGAGCAGCATCGACGCAAATGGCTACAACTCTGTTAAGGTCAATGGCGTTGACCTCGGCCGAGTTCCCAGCGGTGCAGTAGGTGACTCAAATCCTCAGGGCTGGTCAACCACAACTGCTGCAACTTCCGGCGCAGTGTTCCAGCTCGATGTCAAGAAGGACGGCTATGTAACCATCCTCAGCAAGTATTCTACCAACAAGAACTACTGGGTGTTCGAAGGTGTAGCCGGTGAAGGCGAGGCTTGCATGGCATACGCTTTCGGTATGCAGGTAGCTTCCGGCAGCGTATTCGCTAACGACCGTATCGACTTCTGGCTCCCCGCCGACAAGGATGGCTACCTCAATCTCGAAGCCACCGACATTGAAAAGTATGTAAATGGCACTGCAATCAGATGGCCGGAGAAAATCGTCCTCGGTGCTGAGGCTGAAGACGTGAAGATTTCCGGTTTTGGTGCCATCATGTTCCCCGTATTCGCTGAAGCCGGTACTTACCTCTTCGGTGGTCAGGGTACAAAGATGACCTGCGATGGTTTCATCTTCACTGAAACTGCACCTGTCGTTACCATCTATGGTGAAGGCGGTGAAACAGAAGTTCCCGAGATTACTTTCTCATTCGACCCGAATGCTTCTGCAATCGACACTATCATCACCGACGCAGTTGCTGACGAAAACGCTCCCATGTACAACGTTATGGGCCAGCGCGTAAACGAAGACTACAAGGGCATCGTCATCAAGAACGGCAAGAAGTATGTAAACTTCTAATCCATTCCTGATAACAACCTTATCAATCCCCATACGGAGGATTTGCCCACCCGGGCAGATCCTCCGTTGCTTTTCCATGTTTCTCGCGGCGACGTTGCGGATAAATATCCGCAAATACAGGGAAAACTGCCATAGTCATCCACTATCGCAAAGGAAACCGCCCCATACCCTGTCGGCAAGCCGACAAGAGAGGATGATGTTGAAAACTTTTATTGTTTTTTTTGTTAAAAAAGCGTCAGAAATCCAAAGAAAAGCACTACATTTGCAGCGTATAATCACATTTTTCGTATAAATTTTCTAACCAAACCAAAATTAATCTATCATGGCTTACGTTATTACCGACTCTTGCGTGGCTTGTGGCACTTGCCAGCCCGTTTGTCCCGTTGACGCTATCTCTGAAGGCGACATCTACCACATCGATCCCGATACCTGCATCGAGTGCGGTTCATGCGCAGAAGTTTGCCCCAGCGACGCTATCATCCCCGGCGAATAATTCACGCAAGACGTCTCAATCAAGACATTCAAAAGCTGCTTCTATGTTATAAAGCATAGTTGCAGCTTTTTTTCATTTTTTTCATCCGTCCTATCAAATATAATTATTACATTTGCACCGTTAACCAAAAATCATCAATACAAACACCTTCTTAACTAATTTTCTTTTATCATGGATATTAACACCATTCTCAACAACCTGGAAGCAAAGCATCCCGGTGAAAAAGAATATCTTCAGGCCGTCAAGGAAGTCCTCATCTGCGTAGAGGACGTCTACAACCAGCACCCTGAATTCGAGAAAGCTAAAATCATCGAGCGTATGGTCGAGCCTGACCGTATCGTCACCTTCCGCGTGACTTGGGTCGACGACAAGGGCGAGGTCCAGAACAATATCGGCTACCGTGTTCAGTTCAATAACGCCATCGGCCCGTACAAAGGCGGCATCCGCTTCCACGCTTCCGTCAACCTCTCAATCCTCAAATTCCTCGGCTTCGAGCAGACTTTCAAAAATGCACTCACAACCCTCCCGATGGGTGGCGCAAAGGGTGGCAGCGACTTCTCGCCCCGTGGCAAGAGCGAAGCTGAAATCATGCGTTTCTGCCAGGCCTTCATCCTCTGCCTCTGGAAGAACCTCGGTCCCGACCGCGACGTTCCCGCAGGCGACATAGGCGTAGGCGGCCGTGAGGTAGGCTATATGTACGGTATGTATAAGAAACTCGTCAACGAGTGTACCGGCACATTCACCGGCAAGGGTCTCGACTTCGGCGGTTCACTCATCCGTCCCGAGGCTACCGGTTTCGGCGCTCTCTACTTCGTCCAGAGTATGCTCGCCGAGAAGAATGACGACATCAAGGGCAAGACAATCGCCGTTTCCGGCTTCGGTAACGTCGCTTGGGGTGCAACCCTCAAAGCTACCGAACTCGGCGCAAAGGTGGTCACCATCTCAGGTCCCGACGGCTATATCTATGATCCCGATGGAATTTCCGGCGACAAGATCGACTATATGCTCTATCTCCGTGCAACCGGCGAGGACATCGTCGCTCCCTACGCTGAGAAATATCCCAACGCCACCTTCTTCCCCGGCAAGAAGCCTTGGGAACAGAAGGTCGACATCGCCCTCCCCTGCGCGACCCAGAACGAAATCGACGGCGACGACGCAAAGGCACTCGTTGCAAACGGCGTTGAACTCGTAGCCGAAGTTTCAAACATGGGCTGCACTCCCGAGGCCATCGACACCTTCCTCGCTTCGAAGACCACCTACGCTCCCGGCAAGGCTGTCAACGCCGGCGGTGTGGCTACCTCAGGTCTCGAAATGAGCCAGAACGCCGAGCATCTCCAGTGGAGCGCAGAGGAAGTTGACCGTCGCCTCCATGAAATCATGAAGAATATCCACACCCAGTGTGTGAAGCACGGCACCGAACCCGACGGCTACATCAACTACATGAAGGGTGCAAATATCGCAGGCTTCATGAAGGTTGCCAACGCTATGATCGGTCAGGGCATCATCTAAACCTTCTCCCCCCTGCCCCTCTGAATTATTCAATATAGAAAATCAGGGATAACAAAAATAACAGATTTATTTTTGTTATCCCTGAATTTTTTATCCTCTGTTTTCAGTATGGCCATTAATCGCCATACTCTTCCAGATAGGTCTCGCAGGCGAGTTTCAGTTCGTCATACCACTCCTTGCCGAAATGTGCGGTCAGTGGACCTTCCAGAAACTGATAGAGCCTCACTCCGAGTTTGCGCCCGAGCTGCTCGGCAGAGCGGCATATCTTCCAGCGGTGATAGTTGACGGCGGTGAATGTGGGATAGGTCGTCAGACGGACGGGATAGAGGGCGCAGGAAGCCGGTTTGCGGAACGTCCCGGTCTTGCCCTCATTGAAAGCACACTCGATGGCACACTGACACAGACCGCCGGGAGCATAGCAGGTGTAGATGCAGTTACGTCCGTCGACAATCTGCGTCACGAGGTCGCCGTCAGGGTCGAGATAACTCGTACCCTCCTCGGCTATGCGCTCTTTGGCCGAAGGGAGCAGCTTATCCTCGAAACGCGGGAGCAGACGGTCAATCTCCTCCCGCTCCTCCTCGGTGATAGGCGCGCCGGCATCACCCTCGATGCAGCACTCCCCTTTGCATTTCTCAAGGTCGCAGCAGAAAAACACTTCCGCAAGGTCAAGCGACACCAGCGTATCCTGTATCTGTAACATAATTTCCTCCTCTGTTTCTTCCATGTATAAATATTGAGAATATAAACATATCAATCAGTTGCCCGACATGAGCGAACCGACACCTATCAGGCGGTCGAAGCGACCTCCGCGCGGACGGTGATAGACCTTTATGGTGTATTCGTTGGTCGTCTGATGGAAATCACCCTCCACCGGGGCTGTCTCCCCCCGGAGTGAACCCGAAGGGACGGCGAGATAGCGGTAGTTGTAGGCTCCCTGTTTCAGCAGGAGCGACTGCTCGTAGCGTCCGGTCGAGCGGTTGTAGACCATCCGTGAGAGCGGGTCAAAGCGTCTCTGCGTCAGGTCCCCCTCTATGAAAATGTCGGCTCCGTAAAGCTCGGACATTTCGAGGGCGAAGTGGGTCATCACATAGTCGGCCTCCGTGTCGGAGCGGTCGCTCGACGACTCGCGGACAAAGAAACGTCCGTGCTGGGTGCTGTCATAGCTGTACGGAGTCCCCGCACGCGGAGTGTCGACATAGAGCCACATATTATATATCGGCTCGGCGAAGGCTATGTTCTCAACACCCATGCCGGGATAGTTGGTCGAGACCGTCTCGAAGCGGCGGTATTCATTGCCCGCCGGGAAGATGAGCGGACGGAGATGCTCGTAGATGACGCGGTCGCCCATCAACCGCTGCGGTGCGGTCAGCACCACCTCACTGTCGGGACGACCGTTCTGGCTGACGACGATTTTAAGGTCATTGAACGGGTCGTCGACACCACGGACGTGTGCGAGGTCGACGGTGAACTCAACCTGCTGGTGGCTACCGTTGGCATCAATGTCGGTCAGCGAACTCACGCCTGCATAGACGCCTGTCGAGAAGTCCGACACGCCGAAGCGCGCCTGCAAAAGGGTCACGTCAGGGTCACTCTCGTCGTAGACCCGCAGCAGATAGTTGCCGGTCTCCGTGATGCGCACATCACTGTTGGGGATGGTGATTGTATAGTGGACATAGTGGACAAGCGTGGCACGCGAATAGGCATAGTCCTCGACTATCCCTTCATTGAAACCGTCAAGAAACTCCGAGGCCACCAGTCCTTCCGGCTCCCACAGGGCATCGCAGTGGATAAGCTCGTAGCGCATGAAACGCCGCTCCTCGGTCAGTTCGTCGAAACTGACCGTCAACCGGCTCATAGGGTCGCCGAGGGTTATGACAGGGGGTGAGAAAGGATAGCCCTCCAGCTCGACTTTAAGCGTGCGGAAAGCCGGGTCGAGAATCCCCTGCGACGTGTCTGTCTCTCCGGCACTCACCGCCGCCGTCAGCACCCACAGAACTGCCCACGCTGCAAGACGCTTAAAAACCATCGGCTTCAAGCTGACGGTGGAGCATCTCCACCCCGTCGGTGATAAGGTCGATGCACGGACGGCGGCCGGGCTGTTTTAATTCGCGGCAGATACACGAACCGTTGGCTTTCCCGAAGGTGTCCATCGTTTCTCTGACCTTGGCATAAAGTTCAGGACGTTCAAGGCGCTCGTAGGCCATACCTGAGACCATAGTAGCACCTGAAATCACACCACACACCTCGCCGCTCCCACCGAAGCCCGTGCCGAATCCGGCAGCGAGACGCCCAATCAGTTCCGGATCGGCCGCGGTCACATCGTCAAACGCCATCGCCACGCACTGGGAGCAGTTGCGTCCCTCCTTGCGCAGACGGCGCGCAAGTTCCTTGCGTTCTTCTATCGTATATTTCATTAAATGATTTTTATTAAAGTTCTTTTACCGGCTCACTTCACTCCTCCGCACCAGTCCACCGGGGCTATCCCCTTCGACTGCAAATAAGCATTGGCACGCGAGAAAGGACGGCTGCCGAAAAATCCGCGCGACGCACTCAGCGGCGACGGATGAGCCGACGTGATGACGCAGTGGCGCGTGCGGTCGATGAACTCACCCTTGCGCTGCGCGTATGCGCCCCAGAGGATGAACACGAGGTTCTCACGCTCCTCAGCCAGCTTGCGGATGGCTGCATCGGTAAACGTCTCCCATCCCTGCCCCTGATGCGACGCGGGCGCGCCGGCGTCGACCGTCAGCGTCGAGTTGAGCAGCAGCACCCCCTGACGCGCCCATGCGCTCAGGTCGCCTGTCGGCGGGGGCGGACATCCGAGGTCGTCGGAAAGCTCCTTGTATATGTTGCGCAGCGACCGTGGCAGCTCAACTTCCGGATTGACCGAAAAACAGAGTCCGTTTGCCTGACCGAAGCCCGGGTACGGGTCCTGACCGAGAATCACCACCTTTACATCCTCAAAGGGGCAGGCATCAAAGGCTGCAAAAATCTTTCCGGCCGGCGGAAATACCATCCGTGTCGAGTATCGCTCACGCACGAACCCGGTCAGGTTGCGGAAATAGTCCTTGTCCCACTCGGAGGCGAGAGCCTTTTTCCATGAAGGCTCAATCCTTACGTCCATTATTCAAAATTTAAAATTAGTTCTTTGCAAAAATACAAAAAAATAGCTAATTTTGCACTCATCTGTGGCAAAAGCCATCAGTCGGGTGCATACCGTTTGCGCGCCACTATACGCCAATCACCACAGAATCAGAACGTTCCCGTAGTTCAATGGATAGAATATCGGATTCCGGTTCCGACGATTAGGGTTCGACTCCCTACGGGAATACCAGCGTGAGGACACGACAAGCCTCACACCATTTCGCAGAGTTTTTGCAATTCACGAAAAAACCATTAACTTTGCACTGCAAACGCTACGGCGACAATGCCATTGGCCGCTCGAATGGTGGAATGGTAGACACGAAGGACTTAAAATCCTTTGGTCATTGCGACCGTGCGGGTTCGAGTCCCGCTTCGAGCACCGACAGCCGGAAATCCGCAAATCACCTGCATGGTGATTTGCGGATTATTTAATAACACGCTAAAATCCCCTCCTATACAGATGACTGACAAGAGAAAAAGGTATTTCCTTGCGGAAGATGAGATTCCCCGCGAATGGTACAATATTCAGGCGGACATGACAACCAAACCGCTCCCGCCGCTCAATCCGCAGACCCACGAGCCGATGAAGGCCGAGGATCTTTACCCCATTTTCGCACGCGAGTGCTGCAATCAGGAACTCAACATGACCGACCGCTGGATTCCTATACCCGAGGAAGTAAGGGATATGTACAAATATTACCGCTCAACCCCGCTCGTGCGTGCCTACGGTCTTGAAAAAGCCCTCGGAACCTCAGCCCACATCTATTTCAAGAATGAAAGTGTATCGCCGATGGGTTCCCATAAACTCAATTCTGCCATCCCGCAGGCTTACTACTGTAAGCAGGAGGGTGTCAAGAACGTCACTACCGAGACAGGTGCCGGACAATGGGGCGCATCCCTCTCCTACGCTGCGTCGCTCTTCGGACTCGAAGCTGCCGTCTATCAGGTGAAGATTTCATACGAGCAGAAGCCCTACCGCCGCAGCATCATGCAGACCTACGGCGCACAGGTCACCCCCTCACCCTCGATGTCGACCCGCGCAGGTAAGGACATCCTGACCGTCAACCCCAACTATCAGGGTTCGCTCGGCACAGCCATCTCCGAGGCTGTCGAGCTTGCACGAACCACCCCCGACTGCAAATACACCCTCGGCTCAGTCCTCAGCCATGTGACTCTCCATCAGACCGTCATCGGCCTTGAAGCTGAAAAACAGATGGAAATGGCGGGAGAGTATCCCGACATGGTGATTGCCTGCTTCGGCGGCGGTTCAAATTTCGGCGGCATCTCCTTCCCCTTCATGCGCCACAAAATCGCCGGTGAGGAAGGAAAGTCCCATACCCGCTTCATCGCTGCCGAACCTGCTTCATGCCCGAAACTGACCAAAGGCAAGTTCTGCTATGACTTCGGCGACGAGGCAGGATATACTCCCCTCCTTCCCATGTTCTCCCTCGGCCACAAGTTCGCTCCCGCCAACATCCATGCAGGTGGCCTGCGTTATCACGGTGCAGGAACAATCGTCAGCCAGCTACTGAAAGATGGACTGATGGAAGCCGTCGACATCGAACAACTCGAATCTTTCGAGGCAGGATGTCTGTTCGCACGCGCCGAAGGCATCATCCCCGCCCCGGAATCGTGCCACGCCATCGCCGCTACCATCCGCGAGGTCAAGAAACTCAAACCCGGCGAGGAGAAAGTGATACTTTTCAATCTTTCGGGTCACGGCCTCATCGACATGGCTTCATACGACAAGTATCTTGCCGGTGACCTTGTAAACTACTCCGTTACCGACGAGGAGATTGCCTCCAATTTCGCCAAATCAGAAACAGTGGAAGCGTAAACGTCAGCCCATGACCAAACAGGATTTAAAAATCGTATTCCTCGGCACTCCTGATTTTGCCGTCGAGAGTCTGCGCCGCATTGTCGACGGAGGCTACAATGTGGTCGGTGTGGTCACGATGCCCGACAAACCAGCCGGACGCGGCCATAAGCTCTACCAATCGCCGGTCAAGGAGTTTGCAGTGGAGCATGGTCTGCATCTCATGCAACCGGTGAAGCTGAAAGACCCGGCTTTTGTCGACGAACTGCGTTCACTCGACGCCGACCTCTTTGTCGTGATTGCGTTCCGTATGCTCCCGGAAGTGGTCTGGACCATGCCGCGGCTCGGGACATTCAATCTCCACGCGTCCCTGCTGCCGCGCTACCGTGGGGCGGCTCCCATCAACTGGGCTGTCATCAACGGCGATACGGAGACCGGGGTCACCACTTTCTTCCTGAAACACGAAATCGACACCGGCGACATAATCGCACAGGAGAAAGTCGAAATTCTCCCGACAGACAATGTGGGGGATGTCCATGACCGCCTTATGGAACTTGGCGCCGAACTCACGATAAAGACTATCGACGACATCATCGCCGGAACACTCACCACCATCCCTCAGGAGCAGCTTGTCGGCGATACCGAGCCTACACCGGCTCCCAAAATCTTCAAGGAGACCTGCCGGATAGACTGGAACCTACCCGCAGAACGTATCCATAACCTTGTACGCGGTCTTTCCCCCTATCCTGCGGCATGGACTACCCTTATGGATGGCGGGACGGAAGTCGGTGCGGTGAAAGTGTTTGAGACCCGTATCGTCAAGTCGCACGTCGGTAATATTCCGGGTGAAATCATCATCGAAGGTGATACGCTGACCGTCGGGTGCGGCAATGGTGAGGCCATCGAGATTCTGAGTCTCCAAGCTCCCGGCAAACGCCGTATGCCGACCCCCGATTTCCTTCGCGGTTCCCGCCTCGTCAACCCGAAGTTCATCTGAGGGCAAATCGACGGAATACAAGACATTATAGTTACCAATAACATTTAGGGGCTGCGCTTGCGCAGTCCCTAATTTCATATATAATCTACATAAAAGGCTGATTATTTAATTTTACAACAGTTTCACGACCTCGGCAGTGAAGTCGGCTGACGGGAGGTCGTAAGGGAGCCAGTGGATGGGAAATCCACGATTCTCCATGCCACGGAACCACGTCATCTGCCGCTTGGCAAACTGATGGATGGCTATTTCCAGTCCGCTCACCATCTCGTCATAGCTCAATGCCCCGGTCAGATATAAGGTAAGGAACTTATATTCGAGACCATAGTATATAAGGTCAGCCGCCGGAATGCCGGAGTCGAGCAGACGGCGCACCTCATCGACCATTCCGGAGGCAAGACGCGCATGAAGACGCTCGGTGATGCGCCGACGGCGCGCCTCACGGTCAATGTCAACTCCAATCACCACGGCATCTGTCAGAGGGTGAGGCTCTGCCTGACGTGCGGCCTCGGGATGCGCGGCATAGTAAGCCTGAATCTCTATCGCACGGATGGCACGCTTGGCCGTGTCGACATCGGTCACATTGTGCAGCGTCTTCATCCCTGAAAGAATATCGGTCAGTTCTTCAAGAGACTTCCCTTCAAGACTGCGGCGCAAGTCAGGATTTTCAGGCACTTCGGGCAATTTCAGACCTTTCAGGACACTCTCGACATAAAGTCCCGTGCCGCCACAGAGGATGACCCTCCGGCCTCGGCTTTCGATATCGGTTTTGGCTTTGTGAAAATCACGCAGAAATTCATACAGATTATATTTATACCCCGCAGGACAGATGTCAATCAGATGGACGGGGACATCGCCATACTCCTCGATGTCCTTCCCTGTACCGATGTCCATCCCGCGGTAGATCTGCCGGGAATCAGCACTGATGATTTCGCCGTCTACCGCACGCGCGAGCTCGACAGCCCTGCGGGTCTTCCCCGAAGCCGTAGGGCCTGTAATCACTATCAGCGGTCGCTCCATAGCTTATCTGAGTTTTTAAACGACATCATGCCTCTTTTCCCGGACGCACACGACGTCTGTGAAATATCCGGCGCAGCTTGAAGAAGGGTTTATCCTCATTGAAACGCGCCACTTCAAGCCAGTGGGCATCATTGAAATCGACGTTCCAGTCACAGATTCCTTTCAGACGGAAAGCCGGACGGTAGTTCTTTATCTTGTAGAGACGGTGGCCTTCGGTGTCGTATGTTTTCCATGCCATCGTGACGGTGTGGAGACGATGAATCTCCGAAGCAAACATCCGGGTCAGCTCATGGTTGTAGAGCATACGCTGAAGCTGCGAAAGGGTGTACCATTCTCCACGGAAGGATGACTGTTCCATAACCTCCTTGGATTCCATGCAGCAGATGAAATGAAACACGTTGGAGCGTCCCGACAGGTCGGTGCTCTTATACATGAAGCGGAGTGTGAAATCGTCGGCTTCCAGACCGCTCATGTTCATAAGGTAGTGGGCGGCCTCGTCTATGCTGACATAGTCGCGGTGAGACAAGGTGATGTCTGCCGGAGTATCGAACTTGTCACCGTCAGGGAGGTCATGGAAGCCTTCGCTGTGACAGAGAAACACATCATTGTCATGGAGAATAATCAGGCGTATGCCCGAGCCATTGAGACTGACACGCGGGTTAAGCTCGATATGACTGTAATAGTAGGTCCATAATGTGAAGTATCTCATGCCGAAAAATATGATGGAGAGTCCGTAGACAATCGAAGGCACCCAGCAGAAGATGAAGCGGTCGGCACTGTTGAGATTGACATTAATATAATAGATGGCATAGTAAATCCAGCTCACCAATGATACGAAAATCGACATCACCAGCAGAAACTTGACCTGATAGCGGCTCTCCTGCGAGAAAATCTTTCCGAGAAACCCACGCTCCGAGGCGGTGCCGTTGCGGATGATACAGCGGCGGCAGACCGACGCATCATCACCCTCAATCTCCGAGAGACCGCAGAAGAATACAGCTACCGGGCCGAGAATCATGACCGTCAGATAGGGTATCTGCATATTGAGCATTTCCTCGGGATAGAAGTACGAAATGATGCCTCGGGCATAGACGAGGGATATAAGTATCATTATGACGGCCGACGCACATAGGGTGCGGACACAGATGGTCTGCATAAGGTCACACGATGAAGCCTTGTATTTCTGACCTTTGTTACGGTAGATGATCAGAAGGAACATCATGATGAACGTTATCGCCGGAATCCATGAATGTGGGACAAAAAGCACCGAAAACTCAGGCATGACCAAAGCTCCTACCGAGATGGTCCAGTTAAGCCAGAGCGTGAAGATGGCCTTTTCGTTTGTGATATGGTTAGAACTCATTTAGAAATGATTGCTATTAAATCAGAGTGTGGAGAAGATGACCTTGGAAAGCTCAGGATTCTTCCGGGATACGACAATACAATCAGCGGAGATGAGCATTGAAATAGTCGAGCATACGGGAGTAGACCGACAGACGCGCACCACAACCGTTGATGGAATGGTTCATGTTGGGATAGATGAACATATCACACCATTTTCCCGCCGACTGAAGGGCGGAGGTGTACTGGACAGTGTTCATGAAATGCACATTGTCGTCAGCCGTACCGTGCATCATCAGCAGAGGCACTGTCAGATTCTTCACGGAGTTGAGCGGGGCTGAGACACGGTAGCCGTCCTCGTTCTCCTGCGGGGTGAGCATATAGCGCTCGGCGTAGATGGTGTCGTAATAACGCCAGTCGGTCACAGGAGCGATAGCGACAGCGGCAGCGAAGGGAGTCGAGGGGGTGGAGACACACATGAGGGTCTCGTAGCCGCCGTAGCTCCAACCACAGATACCGATACTCTTTGCCTTGACGTAGGGCTGCGAAGCTGCCCATGCAGCCACCGCCTGCTGGTCGATGGTCTCGTAGTGGCCGAGGTTGCGGTAAACCACCGTTTCCCATGCACGTCCGCGGCCACCGGTGCCACGTCCGTCGGCACAGATGACAATGTAGCCCTGCATGGCGGCATACTGCTGCCAGTCAATACTCCATGCATCAAGCACTTTCTGTGAGCCGGGACCGCTGTACTGGGTCATTATGACAGGATAGGAACCTGAGGGGTTGAATCCGGCGGGTTTCAGCATATAGGCGTTGATACTCAAACCCTCCGGGGTAGTGACGGTGAAAAACTCACACTTCGGAGCAGAGGCATACTTGCTTTTGACGGCTGCATTATCTTCAAGGATACGCACATCCTTGTCGGCAATCGTGCGGAGAGTGTAGACAGGAGGTGTCTGGGCATTGCTGTAATTGACAGTGTAGTAGTTGCGTGAGGGAGTGAACCACGCGGACGCACATCCATGCTCAGGTGTCAGGTGCTTCATCACTCCCTTGGGGTCGATGCGGGAAACGACGCGGTTGATAGGACCTGTGGCGGTCGACTGCACATAGTGGTTGCCACGGGCATCGGCACCGTAGTAGTCAAGCACATCGAATTCGCCCGAAGTGATGGCGCGCGTCATGGCACCCGAATAGGTGTACTGATAAGCGTGGGTGTAGCCTGTACGGGCTGAGAGAACCACGAAATTGTCGTCATTGAACGTAAGATTTTCGTAGGTCGGACATTCAAGCCAAGCCTGCTCCTCCTCGACAAGTATGGATTTGGCCACGTTGGAGCGCGGATTCATGCTGAACAGCTCCATGCGTGTCTGGGCGCGGTTGAGAGTGGCGATTATCAGACGGTCGGGGCTGCCTCCGAAAGCTATGCGAGGTATGTACTCGAAATTGCCGGAAGGCACGTCGAGATTCTTGGTCTTGCGGTTGTCGACATCATAGCTGTGGACACTGACCTTGGAGTTGGGCTGACCGGCAACCGGATATTTGTAGGTGAATGATCCTGGATAGAGGGCATATTGCTCCATCGGGTCGCAGGTGCCTTCATAGAGCGGGAAGGAATAGGCAGGAACCTCCGATTCGTTGTACTTGATGTAGCAGAGAGTCAGATTGTCGGGAGCCCAAGCCATAGAGACCGATGTCGTGAATTCCTCTTCATACACCCAGTCGGGGACACCGTTGATGACCTTGTCAATCTGGCCGTCGGTCGTCACATCGACTTCGGTGTTATAGTCAATTTTATGGAGATGTATGTTGTTGTCCACTCCGACAAAGGCTACCATGCGGCCATCCGGCGAGAAAAGCGGTTCGCGCTGATAGTCGAACTTGACCGAAAGCGGGTGGAGCTGTCGGGTACGGATATTATAGACGTAATATTTCGACATGGACGAGCGGCGGTAGATTGACCTGCGTTCACGGCCGACGAGGAGCTTGCTTCCGTCGGGGCTGAGTACGAAACTCTGGATGGACGGAATGGTGGTCTCGCGTGTGTGGGTCACATCCATGACTGTCTCTATTTCCTTACCCGAGGCGGTTTCGTATTTCACAATCTTCTTGCCGTCAGGCGAAAGGGCGAGGTAGCTGAGACCGTCGGCAAGATAGGCCGGGCGCGGCACCCACGCCGTCGAGTTCTGTGGGTAGACGTAAGGAGCAAGCCCCTTATCGTCTGATATGGAGGCCGAAGCAGGAAGAGCGGCCGAAGCTAAAAGCAGATATGTCAGAAAATTCTTCATAATAGTTGTCTGGTTGTGAGGCGGAGAGTATTTGATACGGATGAATTGGACGGAGGGAGGAGTCGGAGGAATTTACGGAACTTCCTTAGCAGCGATGGTCTGAGCCGTGGGTCAGAACAGCGTGAGTTGCGCTTCATCGTCGTTCATCGGGCGGCGGGGAGGTTCATGATAGCCGAAATCAGGGTCAGGACGCTTGGACTCTTTTCCTGCGGCAAACCACTCGGTATTGTCGAGGTCGCTGTCGATGCGGGCTTTCTTCGGCCGTCCACGCCGGCGTGACGGGCGCGCCTGAGGCTGCGTCATCGTCTCCTCCGGGACAGGGACAATCACGGAAGCTCCTTCGGTGGCCGACGAGAGTTTTTCAATTTCAGCTTTCAGCCCCTTGATTTCAAGGCGGAGTTTCATCTCGCTGTTGGCCTGATTATAGAGATTGGTCTCGATGGTCTTATGGAGGTTTGCGTTGGCTTCCTTCAATTCTTTGATTTTTGCATTCTTTCGGGCTTTCAAATCTTCGAAGCCTTCAAGTTGCTGCTGAATCTGGCTGATTGCCGTCTCCTGTTCGGTGTTTATCTGTTCGATTTCAGCACGGGCGGAGGCAAGATTATTGCGAAGTTCGTTGATCATCGCGTCGCTCATCGAGGCCTTGACTTCAAGCTGCTCACGCAGGGTCGACTGACGCTCAATCTCNGCGCGCAGACGTTCACATTCGGCTGTNAGCTCCGCCTTTTCGTTTTCAAGACTTGTCTTCTGCCCTTCAAGCTCAACGATGCGCGCTCCGGCACCTGCCGCATCAGCCTTTTCAGCAGGCTCTGCCGCAGGGACATCCCCTCCGGCGGCTAAACGGCTTTCAAGTTCGTCTATNCTGATTTCGAAAGTGAGATTGCGCTCCTCGGCTTCCGACAGTTTCGCCCGCNTTGCNTCCATCTCCGCCTCCATTTCCTGTATGCGGTCATGCGCGTCGCTGAGTTCGTCGGAGTTGTCGAACGCATTGCTGTGGTTCAGGTAGCCCTCCTTTTCCTGAGTGAGCTGCCGGACGTGACGTTCAAGCTCTTGNATACGCTCGTTCAATTCCCTCNGCTGATTCTCGGACCCGGAGCGGAGCGATTCGTTCTCGGTGCGCAGACGCTCAATCTCGCCNCCCTCACCTTCAAGTGAAGCAAGGCGCGATTCAAGTTCATCGCGCTCCTTCATCCAAGCCATGTCGCCCGACGAGAGGGCGGTCATGCGCCTGCGGAGGGAAGAGGAAAGCGAGTTGATGATGTAGGAACGCTGTGCCTCCACATTGAGACACTGACGCACGAATTCAGGCTGACTGCGGTTGAACAGTTCGATGACCGCATCGAAAAGATCGTCGGCAAGAGTCGGGTCACCGTCGGCATCCGCTGTCACGGCAGGAGACGCATCTGATTCGGGAACAGCCGTGTCAGACCCNGAAGTATATGGAGGAGGCACCGGCTGATCGACGGCCTCCGATGTCGCCACCGTTGGTTCGCCGACGTCCTGACCCGGGTCCTCGGCGGGAGCCTGAACCACTTCTTCATCTTCGGTCACGGATGATGAACCGAATGCACGACGGAAAAACGTCATCATCGACATAATGTTACACTGTGTTATTTAGNCGGGTGCCGGTGAGTCCGGACTATCCCGGGAAGGTTAAGATATATAAGAAGAATGAAAGGGACTCCACACAAGCCTCGGCGAGATTTCCGGCAGTGACTGCGCGTGTGCCACCTCACATTGCAAAGTTAACCAAAAAAGCCGAAATCCACCACTCCCCCGCCACATCTTAATACAATTGTAACCGAATTGCCCCAAATAGATGAAAATTCTGTGTAAATTTGCATAGTGAATCATCAACCATGCTCTCAAAAAAATGGCCATCAGACTGAAAAACTTAATTGCTTTGAGCTTAGCGCTGNCTCCNCTCTCTCCGGCACTCGCCGCNGACGAAAGCCGGCGCTGGGGCGACCTCGGCGACGGAACNTTTGCCAACCCTGTGCTGAACGCCGACTATTCCGATCCGGACATAATCCGTGTCGGCGACAAATATTANCTCACCTGCTCGGAATTCCATTTCATGGGGATGCCGATACTCGAATCGGACGATATGGTCAACTGGCGCATAATCGGGCAGGTCTACGATTCGATTGATATGCCNGGCTATTCGGNCATGACCAAATATGCCGAAGGGACGTGGGCACCGGCATTGCGCTATCACGACGGAAAGTTCTGGATATTCGTCTGCACGCCCGAGGAGGGTCTGTTCATGACGACAGCCGAGAATCCCGCCGGGCCGTGGACNCCGCTCCATCCCGTCAAGGAGGTGGCTAAATGGGAAGACCCNTGCCCGTTCTGGGACGAGGACGGCGAGGCTTACCTCGTGCGCAGCCGTCACCGNGCGGGACCCATCATCATCCACCGCATGAGTCCTGACGGACGCTCGTTGCTCGACGAGGGTGTNACAGTCTANAAAGGNCCTGTGGCCGAAGGACCGAAGATGTTCAGAAAAGACGGCTACTATTACATCAGTATTCCCGAAGGGGGCGTGAGCAAGGGTTGGCAGACCATGCTCCGCTCGAAGGAAATATACGGGCCTTACGAATCGCGCCGGGTGCTTGAACGGGGGTCGACGGACATCAACGGCCCGCATCAGGGTTCGCTGGTGGAGACTCCTGACGGCGAATGGTGGTTCTATCACTTCCAGTCGGCCGGGACTCGCGGACGTGTGCTGCATCTCCAGCCTGTGGAATGGGTGGACGGTTGGCCGGTCATAGGAACTGACTATGACGGCAACGGCGTCGGGGAACCGATGGCGGTTTGCCGTAAACCTCTTGCAGTGTCCTCGTCACCCTCGTCGCCGCAGGCATCCGACGAGTTTGACACTCCGGGAATAGGAGTGCAGTGGCAGATGAACCATAATCCCGTACGCGACCATATTTCACTCTCGGAACGTGAGGGATGGCTGACGCTGACACCCCTCCCCTCGCCTATGCTACGCACCGCCCGCAATCAGTTCACACAAAAAATCATGGGCTATCAATCCGTGGCGGAAACCCTGATTGATTTCACAGGGATGAAGCCGGGCGAGCGCAGCGGTCTGGAATGTCTCGGCAAAAGTTTTGTCGGTGCCGGCGTGATGGTCGGCGACAACGGCGACCGAATGCTCTACATGGAGAGGGACAGCATGGTGACTGTCTGCCGGCCACTTCCTGCGGACGGTGGTGACAGTGTGGTCATCCGCCTCTCGGTTGATACTCCCGCCGATTCGTTCCGATTCAGTTACAGTCTTGACGGCAAGGANTTCCGTCCGCTCGGCGAGCCTTTCGGGATGGAGCCGGGATTCTGGAAGGGCGTAAGGACAGGGATATATGCCTACACGACAGCGACGGAAGGCACTCCGGGCAAGACGCAGTTTGATTATTTCCGATACCACCACGACGGTCCCGGAGAAGAACCGGGGCAGTCACAGATAAAAGACCAACGATATTAAGAAAATGCTGACGAAATCCCTCGCAGCAATCCTCCAACTGATTTTTACATAAAAACAAACACTATGAATAGACGACTTTCAGACTCAGCCTCGGCTGGCTACACGATGCTCGAAGCCATCGACGAGGCCAAACGCTGTCTCAACTGCAAGAATCCGCTCTGCAAGAAGGGGTGTCCCATCAGTCAGGACATCCCCCAGTGGATACACGAGCTTTCAATGGGTAATCTCGGCGACGCCATGGCAATCATCAACGCCAAGAGCAATCTTCCGGCAGTCTGCGGACGTGTGTGTGCGCACGAACGCCAGTGTGAGGGCCACTGCATCCTGAACAAGAAGGACGCCCACATCAACATCGGCAAACTTGAGCGTTTCGTGGCTGACTTTGACACGGCAATGAACCTCACGCGAGAAAACCTCGTCCCCAAGACGCGCGGTCGTGTCGCCGTCATCGGCAGCGGTCCTGCGGGACTTACAGTAGCGGGCGAACTTTCACGCAAGGGTTTCGACGTGGAGATTTTCGAGATGGAGCCTGAACCCGGCGGAGTGCTGATGCTCGGTATTCCGGAGTACCGTCTGCCCAAGGAAGTGGTCGGTCAGGAAATCAAGAAGATATGCGAGCTGGGCGTGCATATCCATTGCAACGTCACCATCGGACGCGACTTTACGGTGGACGACCTTTTCGCTCAGGGCTTCGATGCCATCTTCATGGGCACGGGAGCCGGCAAGCCGAAGAAGCTCTCCATCCCCGGCAATCATTATGAGGGCGTGCGTCAGGCCATCTATTTCCTCCGCCGCGTGAGCCTTTACAATTCCGGCCTCATCAGCCGCGACGAAATCCCGGTCAAGGAGGGCGACAAGGTGTTTGTCATCGGCTGCGGCAACACTGCGATGGATGCCGCACGCACTGCCCTGCGCATGAACGCCAGTGATGTGACCGTCGTCTACCACCGCTCGATTGAAAACATGAGCGCGCTGCGTGCCGAGTATGACGAGGCCGTGGAGGAAGGAGTGAAATTCAGATGGAACTCCTCGATAACCGAGATTCGCGGCGAGGATGGACAGATAAAGGAAGTGGTCATCGACCACGAAGGGGAACAGACCGTACTGCCGGCCGACAAGGTGATTATGGCAGTCGGGAGCCAGCCTGCCAGNCGCATTGTCTCCACGACCGACGGCATAAAGGTCGACGANAAGGGNTATGTNCTGACACGCGANGTGCCTTATGGNATGACCAGCCGTAAGGGAGTGTTCGCAGGTGGCGACGTGACCAATCGNCCCGCGACCGTGGTTCATGCCATGCAGGATGCCCGCAAGGTGTCGGAAGGCATCATGCAGTATGTCGACGCCCTCAAACTAATGTCGGAAATCGACAACGCTGAAATCGGATAAAGGGATTTTTGAGATCCTAATGGATGATTTGAAAAGGTTTTTAGAATCCTCACAAGGACGCTGGATTTTCAAAAAGGATCAAAAATCCCGAGACGCCTGCCGAACATTCAAGAAGTATGGAGAATTCCTATAAGATTACCCATATTCAGAAGGGATGGCTACATTATCCTACTCAAATAAAAAAGGATATGCTCTGATTCAAACAACAAAAAGGATATGATCCGACTCAAAAATAAAGGATATGGATTCCGTATAGCCACCGTAATCCATNTCCTTTATTTTTCCCCCACCTCCCTACCCCCATATNNCCANCTCTNTCCTAACNGACACCCCGCAGGNCANCNNCTCCNTATTGTNGNNNCCCCCACTACACACATAAAATCNCCCTGAAAACAANAAAAATCATCTTTGAGAGAAAAAATATTCAAAAAAATTTGCACACATCAAATAAAACCCCTACCTTTGCAACGCAAAAACGGAGAAACCCCTCCGAAAAGCAAAAGACATAACGATGGTGCCATAGCTCAGTTGGTAGAGCAAAGGACTGAAAATCCTTGTGTCCCCGGTTCGATTCCTGGTGGCACCACATAAGACCGCTAATTCTCAATGAGTTAGCNGTCTTTCTTTCACNNATACCCCTCNAAGTCACCACNTNAGNCANCACANNCACNCTAATTCANTGAATTATTGCACGTTATACGTGTTTGGGATACGCCCATCTATCCTGCAAGCATTGTAATATACTGACTCTCAATATCTAATTTACTATCATTCTTCATCATTCGCAGCCATTAACCTCACCCCTCCGCTCCAAGAAGGACAAACTTTAACAGACTTTAACTATAATCGAAAGGTAAAAATGTGGTGACCTATGCCAAAATCTATCTTGGGTCACCACGCAAAATAGTTAAAAACTCAAAATATTTTATTAACTTTGCAATGTGAATACCGAATCATCCAATTTCTTAGATTTCCAGATAGAATTATAGATTCAACTAGTTTTGAAGATACACTGTTTGTTAACTTAAGAAAGAAAGGAGGTAAATATGATTGTATACCACGACGGCTAGTTGATGGTCTTTGTCAGAGCTTACGATAGATTCTGGCATGGTCATTGGCAGCACATAGAGGCATACTACCGTAGATTGCCAAGATAATGGTAAGATCCATCTTTGACAGGCAGATGTAAAATGCCTGTTCTTTTATTATTACTCATACAGAGAAATCGACAATAATTATTGTAATTCGATGGATCAAAACATTAATATCATTGCACCATTATTCATTGATGATGTAGAAATTTGTATGGCTATGATTAGTCATAAAGTTCTCCATTTATTTGATAGATATGGAAATAATTTAGATAGAAAAAGCGTAAATTTACCGAGTACAATTTTTCTTTCGTTTAAGGAGAAGGACAACCGACAATTCAGATTGGCTCAGCCTAATACTGAGAATGACAATGGGGTATTGTACGTAATCAACAAAAATAATGATGTAATTTTCTCTCCTTCTAACGGTAATGCGTCTACATATTGCCGATTGGCCGATAATGCCTTTCTGTTAGGATGTTCGATAATTGATATAGAATCAAACGTGTTGGCCAATAATTCAAGTAAGGGAGTCCTAATTTATAATGACTCGCTTACTAATTACTTGTTAGTAGGAAACATGGGGCCCTATTTTCTCTTTAAAGCAAATGATGTATACACATTGTTCGCAAAAGATCAGGAATACGAGCTAGATGAAGAAGCCAATAAATATGAATACGATGAGGATAATTGGAAATATAAGTCAGTGTCCGAAGAACTTATTCATGTGCAGGATTTTGAAACTAATTTCGTAATATTATGGAAAACAGAAGGTCCAATGCGGTCATACAATAGGGTGACTGCGATATATCCCAGCTCAATCGAGGATAACACTCTAGAACTCCTGAGCTTAGATGGTATTAGTTATGATTATAATTCAATCAAACGAACATTCCATATTAATTCAAATTTATCGAACATTGACTGGGAGAAAAATATTCAAATACTTACTGATGCTCATTCAATCGTGATACATCATACTAGTATATCAAGCGACTATGCCGGCTTTACTATTATAATTGATTACGATGGATCTAATCATAAATTTGCTCTTAGAAACAAGAAACGATTAGGTAAATATTATAATGATAGAATAGAGAAGTATTCCAATTCTCTCATTCTATTTAGCGACTATTATGGTTCTACTGTTTATAATATGGATGGTGACGTTATAATAAAGCCATCTAATGAGTATGACTATCACAGTAGACGTGCAGCTATTACTGATTATGCTATATTTGGACGTAAAATGGGGGAGCCTTGGATTCGAACTGAAATCCACAATAATCATACAAGGTACGGAGTCCTAAGAATGAATAATCTTAAAGTCGTTGTTCCTCCGAATTATAATAAGATTGATTATCTCGTATTAGAAGAACCATCCTCCAAACATTATAGGAATCCTGGAGAATATGAAATTTTTATTAAGTGTTGTATCGAATGTCCTAATGAAGATGAGAAAGGAATCGAATATTGGGGAATGTTTAAAGATTCGAAGTTAATACTTCCATGCAACAATCTAGGAATTGATTTATTTCGTGTCAAAAAATTTAATTTTATTTTAATAACGAATCTAAATAACCTCAAAGGCATATACTTTAATAATGCTCTTGTCATACCTTCTACATATCAAAATATAAAGGACGTGGGCAATTATTTGATTTTAGAACGGCCAGACGGTAAAATCGACATTACGTATACTTATGCTCCTGGAATTATTGTTTGTCAATGTGATTCTTTTGAGCAGCCAAAGGTCTCACTTAAATTTCTCAAAAATGAATATGTCTGTGAAGATGCCATAATAGTCACGAAAGATGGTAAGTTCGGATTAATTGATCATGGGGAATTGGTATGCCAGTGTTTATATGATAAAATTTCCATTGAAAATGTAAATCCTAACTACACATCCAGTTTTAATAATGGAACTGGACTTACAAACCCGATTTGGTTCAAAATCCAGCTTGGGGAGCAAATGGGACTTTACAGCAATCATGGTAAAAGGATGGAGTATATACTCACTGAAATTATCTATTCTAATGTTAAGGTATTGGACTGGAAAATTTCCAATACCCAACTCAACTCAAATCCGACTAGAGAATTTGTTATCATGTTAGACAATACGTATTATACTAAAGATTTACTCCCCATAGGATTAAGTAATAGTATGGTATTTAGAGGATTTCTAACGAATTACATTCTTGTATTTTCAAATAAGAAAGGAGATTCCGTAGAATTTATCAGTGCCACGGGCAAAAAGAGAGATTATTTCTTAGTAGATGCTGAAGGAGACTTTATTGAGGATGATGCTGTGAAAGATATTCCCTTAAATTCCCTGTATGCAATTTGTCGCTCATCGTATTCTAAGCATGCTGATCTTAACAACGAAGAGTTAGTGTTTTCTTTTGGGGATAATAAAATAGTTGATAATCCCTTTTTTAAAGACGAAGCAGATGATGAAGATGTTATAGATTATGATTTTGATGAGGATTACGATTATGAATGTGATACATATTATGCATTAGGAGGAGATGACTACGATTCTTTTAAAGAAAATGGAGGCTCGATAGATAACATGATGGAAGATATGGGATTATAACCTGTACCTCATATTACGAACTACTTTTCTTGAGATAATAAACTCCCAATCAGCATTCCAGCAGAAGATATCCTGTTGGAATACTGATACGAATGGTAGGAATTGGTCTATGAGGGTATTACATCCAGCAATTCTTATTCTGTCGGCGGTACTTGGCTTTCTGCTCATCACGGTAACGTCGTAGGGCTTCGTCAATGCTGAGACCGGGATGACGGCTCAACCACAATTTGAAATCATCCGATATTCCGTCTCCAGAGGCAAAACTTTGATCGTCTTGTACTCTACCTCTGAAAGAAGGTGATGACAGGTTAATTCCTGCTCCCTGAGATTGTGCGGTTGAGGCCACTTTAGATGAAGCGATATTCTAGCGGAATACATCGGGGATATAACGGTCGGCAGGTGGCGGTGTAAGTTCACATCGAGGTTAGCAAGTCTTGAAGTCATAACATATCCAATGATGCTTGCCGACAATATCATCGGGATTACAGATATAGGCACATATAGCCTCCCCTCTCTGATAGCGGTCAAGGTCGTGGGGGGCTATTCTTGCTCCCATGAATCCATCGGGCAATGGTGGTATGACAACCGACTTAGATTTTGGCTTTGGTTTTAGGGTCTCTGAAGGCGTAGGCATAATGGGCTTTTGCGAAACTGGTTTCTTAACCACTTGTGAAGTGACATTTTGTTTTTCAGAGCG
>JAAVCM010000010.1 GCA_014802345.1 Bacteroides sp. | reverse complement strand
GACAAGCTGAAGGAAGAGCTCAAGAAGATCACCGACAAGGATGTCCAGATCAACATCTACGAGGTCAAGCGTCCCGAACTCGACGCTCAGATCGTAGCTTCGACCATCGCCCGCCAGATCGAAGGCAAGATTGCCTACCGCCGCGCGGTCAAGATGGCAGTCGCATCGACCATGCGTGCCGGTGCAGAGGGTATCAAGGTTCAGGTTTCAGGCCGTCTCAACGGTGCTGAAATGGCCCGCTCTGAAATGTTCAAGGAAGGCCGTACACCCCTCCACACCCTCCGTGCTGACATCGACTACGCTCTCGTTGAAGCCCACACTAAGGTAGGTGTTATCGGTGTGAAGGTTTGGATCTGCCGCGGTGAGGTCTACGGCAAGCGTGACCTCGCTCCCCAGTACACCAACACTCAGAAGGACAGCCGCAACTCTTCTTCTAACGGTGCTCCCCGCCGTGGCGGTTTCCGCAAACCAAAAAACAACCGTTAAACCCACAATTGATTCAACAACACAATGTTACAACCTAAGAAAACCAAATTCCGCCGCGCGCAAAAAGGCCGCATGAAAGGCATTGCGCAGCGTGGCAACCAGTTGGCCTTCGGTTCGTTCGGCATCAAGACCCTCGAGTCTAAGTGGATCACCGGTCGCCAGATTGAAGCTGCCCGTATCGCTGTAACCCGTTATATGCAGCGTCAGGGTCAGATCTGGATTCGCATCTTCCCGGACAAACCCATCACCAAGAAGCCTGCTGAAGTCCGAATGGGTAAAGGTAAGGGTGCTCCCGAAGGATTCGTTGCTCCCGTGACTCCCGGACGTATCATCATAGAGGTTGAAGGCGTTCCTTACGACATCGCCAAGGAAGCGCTCCGCCTCGCTGCTCAAAAACTTCCTGTGACCACCAAGTTCATCGTGCGTCGCGACTATGACCCAACCCAAAATGTGTAACCCGTCATGAAGAAAGAATCATTCACTGAAGTCAGCACTCAAGACCTCCGCGACCGCCTGGCTGAGATGGAAAAGGACTATGCCCAGCTCAAAATCAACCATGCAGTTTCGCCCCTTGACAGCCCTGCGAAGATTACACATGCCCGTAAGGCTATCGCTCGCGTAAAGACTGAGTTGCGTCAGCGCGAACTTAACAACAAATAAACTCCCCACAAATGGAAAAGAGAAATTTAAGAAAAGAACGCATCGGGGTTGTTTCGAGCAACAAGGGTGACAAGACCATCACCGTAACGGTGAAATATAAGGAGAAGCACCCCATCTATGGCAAATTTGTCAACAAAACAAAGAAATATCACGCTCACGACGAAAAGAACGAGTGTTCAATCGGCGATACTGTCCGCCTCATGGAGACCCGTCCCCTCAGCAAGACCAAGCGCTGGCGCCTCGTCGAAATCATCGAAAAAGTGAAGTAAACTATGATACAGACTGAAAGCCGTTTAACAGTAGCCGACAACAGCGGCGCGAAAGAAGCGCTCTGCATCCACGTCCTTGGTGGAACCGGCCGTCGTTATGCCTCTGTAGGTGACATCATTGTCGTTTCCGTCAAGAGTGTCATCCCCTCGTCCGACGTTAAGAAGGGCACAGTGTCAAAGGCCGTGGTTGTCCGCACCAAGAAGGAGATCCGCCGCCCCGACGGGTCATACATCCGTTTCGATGACAACGCGTGTGTGCTTCTCAACAATGCCGGTGAACTCCGCGGAACCCGTATCTTCGGCCCTGTGGCCCGTGAGCTCCGTGCCGCCAACCAGATGAAAATCGTTTCACTCGCACCCGAAGTCCTCTAATCATCTTAACCGTCAAAAACAGTAAACGTAATGAGCAAATCACATATCAGAAAAGGCGACATCGTCTATGTTCTTGCCGGCGAAGACCGTGGCAAGGAGGGTCGTGTGCTCAAGGTGCTGAAGGAAAAGCATAAGGCAGTCGTCGAAGGCGTCAACATCGTGACCAAAGCGACCAAGCCCAGCGCTCAGCATCCCCAGGGAGGCCTCATCAAGATGGAAGCTCCCATCCAGATTTCCAACATTGCTCTCATCGACCCCAAGACCGGCAAGCCCACCCGCGTGAGCTGCCGCCGCGATGAGAAAGGCAACATTATCCGTATTTCTAAAAAATCAGGTGAGGTTATTAAGTAATGAGTACCGAAACAGTTAAAAAAGACTATAAGGAACGCATCGTTCCCGCCCTGACCGAGAAATTCAACTACACTACCCCCATGCAGGTACCCAAGTTGAAGAAGATTGTCATCAACCAGGGTCTCGGCGCCGCCACTCAGGATAAAAAACTCATCGAGACCGCCATCAACGAGCTTACTGCCATCACCGGTCAGAAGGCTGTGGCCACCCTTTCACGCAAAGACATCTCGAACTTCAAGCTCCGTAAGAAGATGCCCATCGGCGTGATGGTGACTCTCCGTCGTGAGAAAATGTATGAATTCCTTGAGCGTCTCATCCGCGTCGCTCTTCCCCGTATCCGTGACTTCAAGGGTATCGACGGCAAGCTCGACGGCCGTGGCAACTACACCCTCGGCATCACCGAGCAGATCATCTTCCCCGAAATCAACATTGATGCCATCAACAAGCTCATGGGTATGAACATCACTTTCGTGACATCGGCCAACACCGACGAAGAAGGTTATGCTCTTCTCAAGGAATTCGGTCTCCCTTTCAAAAACGCTAAAAACTAAGCTCAACCTATGGCAAAAGAATCAATGAAGGCACGCGAAGTAAAACGCGCCCGTCTTGCAGCCAAGTACGCTCAGAAGCGTGCCGAACTTAAAAAGATTGTTAACTCCGGCGTTGACGAGGAGAACCGTGCAGAGGCTTACGAGGCTGCACAGGCACTCCAGAAGCTCCCCAAGAACAGCAATCCTATCCGCCTCCACAACCGTTGCTCTATCACCGGTCGTCCCAAAGGCTACATCCGTCAGTTCGGCATCTCGCGTATCCAGTTCCGCGAAATGGCTTCTGCCGGTCTTATCCCCGGTGTGAAGAAGGCTTCCTGGTAAGAAAAGTGACCCCCGTATCGGGCTATGTCCCGATTCTGTTTCCTGACAGTCGACGGCTCGAGAGTCGTTACCTCTAAGCGGAGTCCCGGTCAAGAAGTTACTCAAATCCCGCAGACCAAGGCCCGCAGCCGTCCGACATTAAGGAACATCCCCTCCGCCGCGAGGCTCACGGCAGCCCTCTGATGCACCATGCTTCCGGCAGTTGCTGCCGATTTCCTCTCCCTCTCAATTAAAGCTCAAAGAATCCAGTGAGTATTAAATATTGTTGGGAAAGTCCCAATCAATTTAAACATTTTTTAAAATGACTGATCCTATAGCAGATTATCTGACAAGATTGAGAAATGCGATCAAAGCCAACCACCGTGTGGTAGAGATTCCTGCCTCAAACTTGAAGCGAGAGATCACCAAGATTCTCTTCGAACAAGGCTACATCCTCAACTACAAATTTGAGGAGGGCGAAAATCCCGCGGGCATGATCAAGATTGCCCTCAAGTATGATCCGGTTGACAAGGTCAACGCCATCAAGAGCCTTGAGCGCGTTTCCCGTCCCGGTCTCCGCCGTTATACCGGCTACAAAGATATGCCTCGTGTGTTGAACGGACTCGGCATCGCCATCCTCTCAACCTCGAAGGGTGTGATGACTAACAAGAAGGCCCGCGACCTTAAGATTGGTGGTGAGGTTCTTTGCTACGTTTACTAATCAATAAGGAGGATACAAATCATGTCACGAATAGGTAAAGCTCCCATTGAAATCCCCGCAGGTGTCACTGTCACCGTCGACAAGGATAATGTAGTAACCGTAAAAGGTCCCAAAGGCACCCTCACACAGACTGTAAACCCCGACCTCGAAGTAAAGGTTGAAGACGGCCACCTCGTTGTGACCCGTCCCAGCGACGACCGCGAGCACCGCGCCCAGCACGGTCTCTACCGCGCCCTCCTTCACAACATGGTCGTCGGTGTGTCGACAGGCTATCGCAAGGAAATGGAATTAGTTGGTGTGGGTTACCGCGCCGCCGCCACCGGTCAGGTGCTTGAGCTCTCGCTCGGTTATTCACACGCTATATATATCAAGCTTCCCCCCGAAGTGAAGGTTGAAGCAAAGAGCGAGCGTAACAAGAATCCTCTCATCATCCTTGAGAGCGACGACAAGCAGCTCCTCGGCCAGGTGTGCGCCAAGATCCGTTCACTCCGCAAACCCGAACCCTACAAGGGCAAAGGTATCAAGTTTGTGGGCGAAATTATCCGTCGCAAGTCGGGTAAGTCGGCAAGTGCTAAATAATTAAATTGATTAAAAACAATGGTTTCTAAGATACAACGTAGAAATAAAATCAAGGCCCGCATCCGCGGCAAGATTTCCGGCACCGCCGCCCGTCCCCGCATGTCGGTTTTCCGCAGCAACAAGCAGATCTATGTCCAGCTCATCGACGACCTCGCAGGGACCACTCTCTGCTCGACCTCGTCAAAGGGCATCGAAGAGGGCACCAAGTGTGAAATCGCAGCCAAGGTCGGCGAGGCCATCGCTCAGAAGGCACTCGCAGCAGGTATCACCGAAGTCGTTTTCGACCGTAACGGTTACCTCTTCCACGGCAGAGTAAAATCATTGGCTGACGCCGCACGCAAAGGCGGCCTTAAATTCTAAGAAGATATGGCAAATAAGAACAATAAAGTAAAGTCCACTAACGATCTCGAACTCAAAGATCGTCTGGTTGCCATCAACCGTGTCACCAAGGTGACCAAGGGTGGCCGCACCTTTACATTTGCCGCCATCGTTGTCGTAGGTAATGAGAACGGCATCGTAGGCTGGGGCCTCGGAAAGGCCAATGAAGTTCAGGCTGCCATCGCCAAGGGCGTTGAGGCTGCCAAGAAGAATCTCATCAAGGTTCCCGTACACCGCGGCACCATTCCCCACGAGCAGGTTGCCAAGTTCGGCGGTTCGCGCGTAATCCTCAAGCCCGCAAGCCACGGTACCGGTGTTAAGGCCGGTGGTGCTATGCGTGCCGTCCTCGAGAGCGTCGGTATCACTGACGTGCTTGCAAAGTCAAAGGGTTCATCCAACCCCCACAACCTCGTAAAGGCCACTATCGCCGCCCTCGGCGAGATGCGTTCACCCGCTCAGGTGGCTCAGAACCGCGGTATCTCTATCGAACAAGTGTTTAACGGCTAATCTTCCGATATATCAGATGGCAAAAATTAAAATCACCCAGATTAAGAGCCGCATCAACGCTCCTGCCGTACAGAAGCGCACACTCGATGCTCTCGGCTTGAAAAAAATGCATCACTCGGTTGTCCTCGAGGACACTCCCTCAGTGATGGGTATGGTTAAAGCAGTCCACCATTTGGTAGAAGTGACCAACGCCTAATTTCTAAAAATCATCAACACAACTATGGATTTAAGCAATTTAAAGCCCGCTGTTGGCTCCGTCCAGAAGAAAACCCGCATCGGACGTGGCGCCGGTTCCGGCAAGGGTGGAACATCTACCCGTGGTCACAAAGGTGCAAAGTCTCGTTCAGGCTACAGCCGTAAGATAGGCTTTGAAGGTGGTCAGATGCCTCTTCAGCGCCGCCTCCCCAAATTCGGTTTCAAACCCCTTACCCGTACAGAGTACAAGGCTGTCAACCTCGTTGACCTTGAGACTCTTGCAACCGAAGCTAATCTCGAAAAGATCGGCGTAGCCGAACTCATTGCTGCAGGTCTTGTCAACGGCAAGCAGCCCGTCAAGATTCTCGCCAACGGCAAGCTCACCAAGAAGCTCACCGTTGAGGCTAATGCGTTCTCCGCCGCTGCCGAGAAAGCTATCGTTGAAGCCGGAGGCACCGTCAATAAAATTTAATCCCCTTCCTCCTCGAAATGAGATTTATTGAAACAATTCGTAACATCTGGACCATTGAGGAACTGAGAAAACGTATTCTCGTAACCCTTCTTTTGGTGCTCGTCTATCGTCTGGGCTGTTATGTGGTCCTTCCCGGCATCTCGCCGGAGGATCTCGACGCCCTGTCGAAGTTCACCAACAAGAGTGGCCTCATGCAGCTTCTCGATATGTTCTCGGGAGGTGCGTTCTCTCAGGCTTCAATCTTCGCTCTGGGTATCATGCCTTACATTACTGCATCAATCGTGATTCAGTTGCTCGGCATGGTGCTTCCTTCCTTCCAGAAGATGCAGAGCGAGGGTGAGAGCGGCCGTCAGAAGCTCAGTCAGTACACCCGTTATCTGACTGTCCTGATTCTGCTCCTCCAAGGTCCTGCATATCTTATAAATCTCCAGGTCCAGGTGAGTGCCGCCACAGGCGGCGCCCACATGGGCTTTTGGACATTGGCCTTCCTGACCGTCATCCTTGCTGCCGGCTCCATGTTCATCATGTGGCTCGGCGAGCGCATCACTGACCGCGGTATCGGCAATGGTATCTCCTTCATCATCCTTGTAGGTATCATTGCCCGTCTTCCGGGAGCCCTCTTCTATGAATTCACCAGCCGTCTCCCGGGTGCCACCGGCAGCCAGGGCGGTCTGATTATGTTCGTGGTGGAGATTATCCTCCTGTTCGCCGTGACTGTCGGAGCTGTGCTTCTCGTGCAGGGTACACGCAAGGTGCCCGTACAGTACGCCAAGCGTATTGTCGGCAACCGTCAGTACGGAGGCGCCCGCCAGTATATCCCCCTGAAGGTTAATGCCGCCGGCGTTATGCCCATCATCTTCGCCCAGGCAATCATGTTCATCCCCATTACTCTTGCCGGCTTCGGAAGCTCGGAGGGTACGTCGGGATTCTATGCCGCCTTCTCGGATATCAATGGTTTCTGGTACAACCTCGTCTATTTCATCCTCATTGTCGCCTTCACTTACTTCTACACTGCCATCACCGTGCGTCCCACCCAGATGGCCGAGGACATGAAGCGCAACAATGGTTTCATCCCCGGTGTCAAGCCCGGTAAGAAGACCGCCGAGTATCTCGACTCCATCATGTCGCGCATCACTCTCCCCGGTTCTATCTTCCTCGGCATCGTGGCTATCCTCCCGGCATTCGCACGCTTCTTCGGCATCAGCCAGAATTTCGCGCAGTTCTTCGGAGGTACCTCGCTTCTGATTCTCGTCGGTGTCGTCCTCGACACCCTCCAGCAGATCGAGAGCCACCTGATGATGCACCACTACGATGGCCTTATGAAGGATGGCAAGATTAAGGGTCGTACGACCGGCTCGGCTTATTAATGCCGTAAACTCGATTACCGCAGATTTTTTCATAAGATAAATGATTTATCTCAAGACACCCGAAGAAATCGAAAAAGTGCGACAGGCATGCACGCTTGTGAGCCGCACACTTGGCGAAGTCGCCAAGTGGGTGGCTCCGGGCGTGACTACCCGTCACCTTGACAATATCGCCCGCGAGTTCATGCGCGACAACGGTGGAATCCCTGCCTGCCTCGGCTACGGCGGTTTTCCCGGAACTCTGTGCATCGAGGTCAACGAGACCGTCGTTCATGGTTTTCCTTCCGGCTATGAGCTGCGCGACGGCGACATCGTCGGAATTGACACCGTCGTTGAGCTTGACGGCTACAACGGTGATATGTGCTACACGTTTGCTGTCGGCGATGTGGCTCCCGAAGTGCTTGCCCTGTGCAAGACGACAAAGGAGTCGCTCTACAAAGGCATCGCTGCCGCTCAGGAAGGAAAGCGCATAGGCGACATCGCAAATGCTGTCCAGACTTACTGTGAGCGTCACGGCTACACCGTCGTGCGCGAGATGTGTGGTCACGGAATAGGGCGGAAGATGCACGAAGACCCCGAAGTCCCCAACTACGGACGTCGCGGAGTCGGCCCCGTACTCAAGAAGGGTATGTGCATCTGCATCGAGCCTATGATCAATTTCGGCAGCCGCAATGTAGTCATCGAGAAGGATGGCTGGCAGTGCCGGACGAAGGACCGCAAGCCTTCCGCCCACTATGAGCATACAATCGCCATAGACCCCGAAGGCCCTCAGATCCTCACCACTTTCGATTACATCGAGGAGGCTCTCGGTGATAGATTCATTTAGCATTTAAAATCATTTGTCAAAAACTATATAAGCAATATGGCAAAACAGGCAGCAATCGAACTTGACGGCACCATCGTCGAAGCATTGTCAAACGCGATGTTCCGCGTCGAACTTGAGAACGGCCATGAAATCACAGCCCACATCTCAGGCAAGATGCGTATGCACTACATCAAGATTCTCCCCGGCGACAAGGTGAAGGTTGAGATGTCGCCCTACGATCTCTCGAAGGGCCGCATCGCTTTCCGCTATAAATAAGCCTCCGCACCAAGGAGAGAACCGAGCAAGACTAAGCAATAAATATATCAACTTCAATACACTGATAAAGCAATGAAAGTAAGAGCTTCTGTTAAAAAACGCACTCCCGACAGCAAAATCGTGCGCCGCAAAGGACGTCTTTACGTCATCAACAAGAAAAACCCCAAATACAAGCAGCGTCAAGGCTAATGAGCTGTCTCGCGTAGCGGATGGCTCTATTATAGGCTCTTATTAGTTAATATTTCCCAATGATTCCTAATAAGTGTTTCAATAGGCGGGTCAATCCCTTCGCAGTCAGTAAAAAAGTATTACCTTTGCAAAAATTTTAGTCAAGTAATCAAATAATTATATGGCAGTAAGAATCGTGGGAGTTGACCTCCCCCAGAACAAAAGAGGTGAAATCGCCCTGACCTATATTTTTGGTATCGGACGCAGCGCAGCCAAGTCAATCCTTGAGAAGGCCGGCGTTGACGTTAATATCAAGGTTAAGGACTGGAGCGACGATCAGGCAGCCAAGGTTCGTGAAGTGATCGGCAGCGATTACAAGGTGGAGGGTGACCTTCGCAGCGAAATCCAGCTCAACATCAAGCGTCTCATGGACATCGGTTGCTACCGTGGCATCCGTCACCGTAACGGTCTTCCCGTGCGTGGTCAAAGCACAAAGAACAACGCCCGTACTCGCAAGGGTCGCAAGAAAACTGTTGCTAACAAGAAAAAAGCTACTAAATAATAAATCAACATGGCAAAAAAGACAGTCGCAGCTAAGAAACGTAACGTTAAGGTTGACGCCGCCGGTCAGCTTCACGTTCACTCGTCTTTCAACAACATCATTGTGTGCTTAGCCAACTCAGAGGGTCAGGTCATCTCCTGGTCGTCAGCAGGCAAGATGGGTTTCCGTGGCTCAAAGAAGAACACTCCCTACGCTGCCCAGATGGCAGCTCAGGATTGCGCAAAGGTTGCCTACGATCTCGGTCTCCGCAAAGTGAAGGCATACGTCAAGGGACCCGGCAACGGCCGTGAGTCAGCTATCCGTACCGTTCATGGCGCAGGCATCGAAGTCACCGAAATCGTTGACGTAACTCCGCTTCCCCACAACGGATGCCGTCCTCCGAAGCGTCGTCGCGTCTAATCCATCCGGTCAGGCACCGTCATTCCCGCTCTTAACTTTCATTCATATCCTGAGAATGACAGTGCCGCTTAACCGACCGGGCAAAGTAAATTTTGATTCATCAATTTTACAAAAGGTTCCGTCACTCCCATTCATTTTCTGAGCCTGTCCCCCCTCCACCCGCCACAGGGTGTCTGCCGAACAGATGGCCGATAGGGGAGAACAGGACTGAGCAGGCTCCGGTGAAATAGACCATATTTTCTTCACCTCTCTATGGTCGCGGCTGTCACCCCGGCCTGAGTCAGACAGAAAACCGACACGGAACAGACAATATCAAATCAAACACAAAAATGGCAAGATACACAGGTCCCCGCACCAAAATCGCCCGCAAGTTTGGCGAACCCATCTTCGGTGAAGATAAAGTCCTCGCCAAGAGAAACTATCCCCCGGGCCAGCACGGACTCAACAAAAGAAGAAAAACTTCTGAGTACGGTGTCCAGCTCCGTGAGAAGCAGAAGGCCAAATATACCTATGGCGTTCTTGAGAAGCAGTTCCACAACCTCTTCGACAAGGCATCCCGCGCCAAAGGTATCACCGGTGAGATTCTTCTCCAGCTTCTCGAAGGCCGTCTCGACAACGTAGTCTATCGTCTCGGCATCGCCCCCACCCGCGCAGCTGCCCGTCAGCTCGTCCTTCACCGTCACATCGTTGTCAACGGTAAGGTGGTCAACATCGCATCCTACGCTGTCAAGCCCGGCGATGTCATCGGTGTCCGTGAAAAATCAAAGTCTCTCGAAGTAATTGCCGACGCACTCGCCGGTTTCAATCACAGCAAGTATCCTTGGCTGGAATGGGACGAAAGCCTCAAGGCAGGTAAGTTCCTCCACGTTCCCGCCCGTGAAGATATCCCCGAGAACATCAAAGAGCAGCTTATCGTCGAGTTGTATTCTAAATAATCATTAAATTAAGATCCATGGCTATATTAGCATTCCAGAAACCCGACAAAGTCCTCATGTTGGAAGCCGATAATCACTTCGGTAAATTTGAGTTTAAGCCATTGGAACCGGGATATGGTATAACCATTGGCAACGCCCTGCGTCGCATCCTTCTCTCCTCGCTCGAAGGTTTTGCCATTTCGTCGATCCGCATCGACGGTGTTAGACACGAGTTTGACACTATTCCCGGTGTCAAGGAAGATGTCACCAACATCATTCTTAATCTCAAGAAAGTCAACCTCAAGCAGACGGTTGAAGATACCGATTTCGAAAAGGCTACCATCACTGTGTCAGGTCAGGAAGAGTTCACAGCCGGTGACATTAGCAAGGCTCTTTCAGGATTTGAAGTCCTGAATCCCGAGCTTGTGATTTGTCATTTGGATCCGAGCGCCAGCTTCACTATCGACCTCACCATCAATAAGGGTCGCGGATGGGTTCCCGCCGAGGAAAACCGCAACGCCAGCGATGCTATCGATGTCCTCGCCATTGACTCCATCTATACCCCTATCCAGAATGTGAAATATACAGTGGAGAACTTCCGCGTTGATCAAAAGACCGACTACGACAAGCTCACACTTGAAATCACCACCGACGGATCGATCCTTCCCAAAGACGCTCTCAAAGAAGCAGCCAAAATACTCATCTATCACTTCATGCTTTTCTCCGACGAGAAGATTACCCTCGAGACGGATGAAACCGACGGTGAGGAAGAGTTTGACGAGGAAGTGCTCCACATGCGACAGCTCCTCAAGAGCAAGCTCGTCGACATGGACCTTTCAGTCCGCGCACTCAACTGCCTCAAGAGCGCCGAGGTTGAGACCCTTGGTGAACTGGTGGTCTTCAACAAGACCGACCTCCTGAAATTCCGCAACTTCGGCAAGAAGTCGCTCACCGAGCTTGATGAGCTCCTTGCCAACCTTAACCTGTCGTTCGGAATGGACATTTCAAAATATAAACTTGATAAAGAGTAATTATAACGATGAGACACAATAAAAAATTCAATCACCTCAGTCGCAAGAAGGCTCACCGTGACGCTCTGCTCGCCAACATGACGATTTCGCTGATCATGCACAAGCGCATTTTCACCACTCTCGCCAAGGCAAAGGCTCTCCGCGTCTATGCCGAGCCCCTTATCAACCGCGCTAAGGAAGACAGCACTCCCAACCGTCGCCTCGTCTTCGCTCACCTCCAGAACAAGGAGGCTGTCACCGAGCTTTTCCGTGAAATCGCTCAGAAGATTGCCAACCGCCCCGGTGGTTACACCCGCATCCTCAAGACCGGCAACCGTCTTGGTGACAACGCTAAGACCTGCTTCATCGAGCTCGTCGACTACAACGAGAATATGCTGAAAGACAACGGTGGCAAGAAGTCGACCCGCACCCGTCGTTCACGTCGTGGCGGCAAGGGCAACGCATCAGCAGAGGCTCCTCAGGCTGAAGCTCCCGCAACCGAAGCTCCCGCAGCAGAATAATCTTTCCCCGATAGCCGGAAAGATATTTCATAGAAAAAATCATCGTCGGTTTCCTTTTCAATCAGGATTCCGGCGATGATTTTTTTATTTCCGGTCGATGACTTTTTTCAACTATGGCAGAATTTCAACTATGGCAGAATTTACCTCCGGGGAGCGGCGCGGGCTGATAGTGCTGATAGCTATTCTCGCGTGTCTCACGCTCGTTTTGATGCTGAGACGTGGATTGCGTCACAATGATACTGCAAGCGCGTCAGAGACCGTAGAAATCCATGCTGGCTATACAGCAGATTCTGTCGGTGTCCTGCGTGGCGATAGTGCCGCCCGCGCCGTGAAGGTTTCCCGGAAGACCGGCGATTCCCGAAAGCACAAGTCCCGCAAGAGTCCTGCACCTGCTCCCGCACCACGCAGTCCGCTTGACGAACCTCTGAACTGAAATATGTGAGGAGCGGGTGACTGAACAAACATACAGCTTAAAGAAAATTCAGGGTCTGCGCTTCAAAACGCAGACCCTGAATCATATCGGGATAGTTAATAGGGAAATTTATTTAAAACGTGTGTAGAGCTTGTCACAGGCATCAGAGATTGCGGGGATCGAGCTCTTCCTCCTCCTCGACAGGGATGTCAGTGTTGACATTCTTGCTGCCTACGAGACCATAGTAAAGGAGGTAGCCGAGCATCGCTACGACGAGCCAGTAGGAGGTCATGTAGCCGCTTGCCTTTGCGATGGCGTTCTGGATAAGGGGCATGACACCGCCGCCAACGACCATCATCATGAAGATGCCCGAAGCCTGTGCGGTGTATTTGCCGAGGCCCTCGACAGCGAGGTTGAAGATACCGCCCCACATGATTGAGGTGCAGAGACCGCAGAGAATGAGGAGGAAGGCACTTACAGGCACCTGCGCGCCACCCTCGTAGAGAATATCAGGCACGGGGAAGGTTGTGGTCTTGGGGATAAAGATGGCGAGGATAATAAGGATGATAGCGGTGGTCGACACGGCGATGAGCTGGGTGCGCGACGACACCGAGCCGCTGATGAAGCCGGAGAGTGTACGTCCGATGAGCATGAAAAGCCAGTAGACAGCGACGATTGCGCCCGCGATGGCCGAAGCCTGACCCTGAACTCCCGCACCGTTGACACCCTGATCAGCGAGATAGAAGTTGAGAGTGCCGGGGATACCGATTTCGATGCCCACATAGAAGAAGATACCGATGACACCGAGGACAGTGTGGCGGAAATTCCAAGGCGAGTGGCTGTACTTCACCTTCTTACCGTCAGGGTTGAGGTTGGGCTCGGGGATGGTGACGAAGTTAAGGATGATGAAGGCCACGCCGAAGATGCCCATGCCGATGAAAAGCAGGGGATTGACCGCATCAATCTGGGTCTGCTTGCTGAGAACGCCGATGAGCACACCGACAAAGAGGGGGGTCATGGTGCCTGAGAGCGAGTTGAGCGCGCCGCCGAACTGAAGGAGCTGGTTGCCACGGTTGCCTCCTCCGCCGAGGAGGTTGAGCATCGGGCAGACGACTGTGTTGAGCATACATACACAGAAACCGCAGATAAAAGCACCGAGCAGATAGATGAAGAAGTTCAGTGTGATGGGGAAGGTAGCGGGACTTCCGTCGGCTCCGGTGGATGAGAATGTGGTCACGACGGTCTCAGTGCCGATGATACCTGAGAGGAACTGGACAAAGAGGCCGATGATGCCGATGGCGAGTGCCCAGAGGGCGGTCTTCTTGTAGCCGATGCGCATGAGCATATTTCCGGCGGGAATACCCATGAACAGATAGGCGAGGAAGTTCATCATGTTGCCCATCATGCCGAGGACTGAATTACCTTCAAACTGATAGCCCCAGATGGTACCGATGGGGGCTGCCAGATTGGTCACGAATGCGATCATAGCGTAGATGAAGAACATCACGACTATGGCCACTATCCGCCCGTTGTTTTTAGCAGTAGTTTCCATTTCAAAAATAGGTTAAGTAGATTTGTTTTTTTGATTAATTGAACTTAAAACTTTTGAGCTTAGAATTGTCGTTTGGAAAAATTGACGATGTTGAAAAACTATGGTTCAGCAAAGATAGGCAAATTTTTTGATTTTCCTTGCGGGTATGACTTTTATTATTTGACATCGGGACAATATTGCCGGACTTTGCAACGATAGTTGCCGCAGATTGTGACCGATTGGGGACAAATTGCCATTCTGATAGCCTGTAATCAAGATTTTTTCCAATTTTTCACTTGAAAATTGAAATAAATCCGTCAACATTATTTATTTTTGTGGGACGAATCTCAAACCTCAACACAAACCTGACATCCGCCTGCCCGTCCCCGAGCCCTCTCCGCCTGCCGGAGTCCTCACTGATTTTTAGGCGGCATGGTCACTGAACACTAATATCAATTCATAGATAATTTCGGTGAAATTGCCAAAAGTCTGCAATCTGCATAAGGACAATATTTACTGTTCACAGCCAAGATTCCAATCTCCGCCCCCGATGATGATTTTTCGCCGGGATGTCGGCCGCACCTGTCAGGAGGCAGCGTGCGCCTACGCGGAATGCTCGCCGTAAAAGAGGCATCCCTGTCTTTTCAGGGGGCTTCAACTACCGAGCATATAGGATGTGCGTCCAGATAGTCGCCGTCCGAAGCCCCCTTCCCATTTTCGGCCTGCGCCGCCGGTGCAAATGGCGGCCGGCCGATGATTTGTTACTTCTGTGTGTTGAATTCCTTGTCATCATGGCAGGGAATTCGTTTTTAATTTGTATATTTGCAACAACTCTTACTCAATCTTAATACCATCGTATCATCAACTCTAACGAAATTCACTAATTTATATTAACTCAATGAATCTGTCTGCAATTAACCGTGCGGCCGACAATATCCGTATTCTCGCCGCATCAATGGTTGAAAAAGCCAAATCGGGTCATCCCGGCGGTGCCATGGGTGGCGCTGATTTCGTCAACGTACTTTACTCGCAATTCCTCATCACCGACCCGGACGACGGCAAGTGGCTCGGCCGTGACCGCTTCTTCCTTGATCCCGGTCACATGTCGCCGATGCTTTACAGTGTGCTTGCACTGTTCGGTCACTATACAGTCGACGAGCTTGCCCAGTTCCGCCAGTGGGGTTCGCCCACTCCCGGCCATCCCGAGCTTCATCCCGAGCGCGGTGTCGAGAACACATCCGGTCCCCTCGGTCAAGGTCACACCATGGCTGTCGGCTGTGCCATCGCAGAGCGCTTCATGACCGCACGCTTCGGCGAGTGGATGAGCCACAAGACATACGCCTTCATTTCCGACGGCGGTATTCAGGAGGAAATCTCGCAGGGCGCAGGCCGTCTTGCCGGCTACCTCGGTCTCCACAACCTCATCATGTTCTATGACAGCAACCGCGTGCAGCTCTCGACCATGGTCGACGCAGTGGACCGCGAGGATGTGGCCGCAAAATACCGCGCATGGAACTGGAACGTGATTGAAATCAACGGTAATGATCCCAAGGAAATCGCCGACGCCATCACTGCCGCTCAGGGCGAGAAAGAGCGTCCCACCATCATCATCGGTCACACCGTGATGGGCAAGGGTGTTGTCAAGGCTGACGGCTCTAACTTCGAGGGTCAGTGCTCGACCCACGGTCAGCCCCTCAGCGCATCGGGTGCCGACTATGCGGCAACCATGAAGAACCTCGGTGCCGACCCCGAGAACCCGTGGATGATTTTCGATGACGTGAAGGCTCTCTATGACGGCCGCCGCGCACAGCTCCGCGAGATAGTCAAGGCAAAGCGTGCCGAACAAGCCGCATGGGAGGCTGCCAATCCCGAGCTTGCCAAGGAACTTCACACTTTCCTTGACAACAAGCTCCCCGAAATCGACTGGAAGGCCATCCCCCACAAGCCCAACATCGCATCGCGTCAGGCTTCGGCCGATGTCCTCGGTGTGCTTGCCGAGAAGGTCAACAACATGATTGTTTCTTCGGCCGACCTCGCCAATTCCGACAAGACCGATGCCTTCCTCAAAAAGACCCATCCCTTCACCAACGGCGACTTCTCGGGCGCGTTCCTCCACGCAGGTGTGTCAGAGCTTACGATGGCAGCCGTGATGAACGGTATCGTCCTCCACGGCGGTGTCATCGGCGCGTGCGGCACATTCTTCGTGTTCAGCGACTACATGAAGCCCGCAGTCCGTATGGCAGCTCTCATGGAACTCCCTGTCAAATATATCTGGACTCACGACGCATTCCGCGTAGGCGAGGACGGCCCGACCCACGAACCCGTAGAGCAGGAAGCACAGCTCCGCCTGATGGAGGAACTCCGCAACTTCAACGGCGAACCGTCGATGCTCGTACTCCGTCCCGCCGATGCTGCCGAGACCTCTGTCTGCTGGGCAATGGCTATGGAGAACTTCAACACTCCTTCGGCTCTCGTCCTCTCGCGTCAGAATCTTCCCGACCTCCCCGCCGCTTCCGGCGACCGCTTCGAGGAAGCCAACGTAGGTTGCCGTAAGGGTGGCTATACGGTGGTTGAGGCTGAGAATCCCGACGTAATCCTNGTGGCAAACGGTTCGGAGGTCTCGCTTCTCTGCGACGTGGCTGCCAAGCTCGCTGACGAAGGCAAGAAAGCCCGTGTGGTTTCCGTTCCCTCGCTCGGCCTGTTCTTCCTTCAGGATGCCGACTACCGCAAGTCAGTGATGACTCCCGGCGTTCCTGCCTTCGGTCTGACTGCCGGTCTGCCCTCGACTCTCCGCGAGATTGTNGGTGCNGACGGTATGGTGTTCGGTCTNGACCACTTCGGNGCATCCGCTCCCTACAAGGTGCTTGATGAGAAGTTCGGCTTCACCGTNGATCATGTGAAAGGTCTCGTCGATAAGTTTATCGGCTAAGCCCGGTCTAAGGACATAATAAAATAGCCCGGCCTGCATCGNNATNNCGATGCAGGCCGGGTTTTTTCAGTGGGNTATTATCCAATCAGGGGAATGTCGGGATTGATTTCCGGTGAATGTAGGGTTAAGGTTTATCAGTGGACGATGATTTTGGTGACGGTNGCGNCACAGCGGACNATNTAGACTCCGGGCGAGGGGAGGGCNATGGGCGCGCCGTCGGCAGTCCCGGTGGCTACAAGCTGGCCNGTGATGCTGAAGATTTCAGCTATCGCTGAGGCGGGGCCGTCGACCTTTANGGTCAGTCCNTCTACACTGACAGTAGCAGTCTNACGGTCGGCTATAACGTCGTCGATAGCAGCACTCGCGTATTCGAGNCGCAACTCAGCGGGNGTNCCTTGGGGGACGGGGAGATAGGCCTTGTTGCGNGGAAGATACTCTTCGGTCGAGGTGACGAANCCGAGAGAGCCGTCAGAAAGGCGNCCAAGCACACGCATGGTGGCAGGNTCGTTGGGNGTAAGGTTCTTGTGGCGGAGAGTAGTGTTGTTGAAATACACGCCTTTNAGACGNTTTTCCGACAGGGTTTGTGCTTCACCGCCGACGTTGAGACGGTTGTCCGACGGGTCGGCCGACGAACATTTGATGATTACAGGAGTCGAGCGGGGGACTGTTCCATCAACTTCTGCGATATAGACAACTCCTTGCTGAATGGAGCATACGAAGTAAGGGGTGACACCNTCGGAGTNGGCGGTGAAAGCGAAATCGGCGTANAGGGTTCCGAAATACTCGTCACCTTCCTGAAATTCCGGGGTGACGCCGAAATAATTGTCGCCATCGGAAGTCACGGGGTGAAAATACCAGCGGTGGTAGTCNCCGTTGCCGTTGGAGGTGACATAGCCCTGATCGCTGTTCGACTTGGTGGCGTCGCCGATATAGCGCACCATGCCGCTGTTACTGCCGTAGATGGAGTANATATCAGTCTTNGGATTGCGGTAGATNGTGACGGGATAGTCAATCATTGACTTCACGCCCGTGCCCTGAGTCTGGAGGTCGAATGAGCGTCCACGGCCGTCAAGGTCTTTCACATAGATGATGGTGGCNGGGTCGGAAATTGTGCGTCCATGGTCTTTCCAGAGTTCGATGGCTCCAAGTTCTGCTGTGGTTGCCTGAAAGTTGAGTGAGCCTTTGTTGTCAAGTACATAGATGTAGCGTCCGGTNGTGTAGTTCTGCACTCGATAATACCCGTCGCCGTCTATGACGGCTGATGCGGAGAGAGCTATGGCAGAAGCAATTAATGTTAAGATAGATTTTTTCATTGCTGAACGGATAGAGAGGGGATTATGATATGTGAATGATGTCAATGTCGTTGGGTTCACTTGTTGTGAACTGCAAAATTACGAATAAAATCGTTCATAATGTGTAAAATCNGATGGTATAATGNCAATTCATAGTGGGTTTTAACATATTTTTCTGTCNGAATCGGAATTTTTTAGGGTGTGTTGATTCTGGTTTCGGTTTGGATTTTATTCAGGATTTTCGATTTGGATTTCGATTTTATTTAGGATTTTCAATTTGGATTTCATCGGGCATACGCGCCACGGCGCGTCCCTACTACTAACGGCGGCATTGAATTTGAAAAGTTGGCGGGGCTGCGCCTGATGGTGCAGCCCCGCCGGGGAAAGTTATGCCTTGAATAATGGATTATTCAACGACGCAGATAGCCACGCGGTTGTGTGCGGGGGTATCNTAGGGCTGATCCTCAACCTCACCCATGCTCTTGACGATGATGCGGTCGGCGGGGATGCCATACTGGTCCTGAAGGGCCTTGGCAACCACTTCGGCACGCTGAGCCGAGAGGCGGAGGTTGATCTTCATTGTACCGGTACCCTTGTCGGCATAGCCGGTTACGGTAACCTTGGTGCTGGGGTTGTTCTTCAGGTAACGAGCAACTTCAGCAACCTTATACATTTCGTCCTTGGTGATGCTGAAAGTCGAAATCTTGAAGAAGACNTCGCGGGTGAGGGGCTGAACCACTTCCTTGATGACTTCCTTGACAACGATCTTTTCAACGGGAACCTCGACGATNTTCTCGACGATCTGAGTCTCGGGAACTACGTTGCAGCACTTAGCCTTCTTCTGCTTGGTGAAGGTGGTACCGAAAGCGTACTTGACACCTACGAGGCCGTTGAAATACCAGTCAGCGTTGCCTGCCTTCTTGGAGTTGTATCCGTCGGGGAGGACGTTGGCCTGAAGTTCAAGACCGATCTTCACGTTGGAAGTGACGTTGTAGTCAGCNTAAACACCNAACTGACCTACGAAGCGGGCCTTGGTGCCGCTCCAGATGTTGCGGAGGACATTCTGTGCGGGCTGATTGTTGTCAGTGTAGACCTGCTTGATGAGCGCGTTGTTGACTGCGTTAGCCTCGTCGTTGCTNTAAGCGATGTTGGCACCGATACCGGCGAAGACACCTGCATTNACGGGACGCTCGGGGTTGAAGCCACCGAAAAGGTTAACGAGGTCAGCGGTCACGTTGACGGTGGGAGCGATGTATTTCCACTTCCAGTCGTGCTTGCCGTTTACGTCGATTGAACCTTTGGAGGTCCAGCTATTGAGGATGAGGCGTGCGCCGAGTACGGGGTTGAAACGATAGCCGGCACCAATCTGAGCATTGAATGAACCGAGCTTACCGAAGCTGGTTTCGCCCAAGGTCTCCTGCATACCAACCTGACCCTGGACATACCAGTGGGGCTGGAAGACATATTCAGTCTCCTCCGGAGCGTCCTGTGCGCCGGCTGTGAAAGCTGCGCAGAGGGCGAGAGAGGCTGAAAGGAATAATTTATTTACTTTCATGATGATTGTTTTTCTAAAAATTTGAACCTTGACGAATCAGATTACTTGCGGACAACCTGGATGTAGGTCTTGACGGTTGAGGTGAAGCCGGTGTAGTCGAGAGCCTGATAAGCAATCTCGTAAGTGAAGACACCGTTCTTTGCACCCTTGACATCGAGAGCGAAGCGAGTCCAGTCACCGTTGACAACCTTAGCGAGTGAAGCGTTGGCNGCATCGCGGAGGTCATTTCTTTCAGCGCCGTTTTCGTCGGTAACCTTGGTTACGGCAACAACCTTCTTGTAAACGGGGCAGACAGTCTCGAAGTTGAAGGTAGTAGCGTAGAGCTCGATAGCTTCGCCATTGCCCTTGAACTGAGTTGCCTGACGGCTGTTGGTGCTGATTACGCCGAGNCNACCGTTAGCCTTGCCGTAGAGCATTACAGTCTGGAGGTAGTGGTTGGGGTTGTCGAGAACCTTGTTGATGCGGTCAGCAACAGAGTTGTACTTGTCGATGAGCTTNTTGACCTTGCCGAGGTAGTCGTTGTTGATCTGACCAACGAGGCTGTCAAGCTTATCNTGAATGCTACCCATCATATCGTTAACCTGATTTTCGATGCTGGTGATGAAGCCGTCGGGACCATTGAATGCCTTGTCAACAGCAGTTGAGATGGCATCCTTGATCTGCTCGTTGAGACCCTTCTCATCGCCATTGCCCTTGATCCAGTTGTCAATAGAGGTCTGAATGTTGCCGACTACTTCATTGAGGTTATCCTTGATGTTGATTTTGTCGGTAACCATGTGAGCAATCTGACCGTCGGGGCCAAACTCGTCGGGATACTGATATTCAATCCAGACATCACCAACGGGATCGATAGTGATTGAGCTGAGGTTGATTTCGACTTCGAGATTAACGTCACCGATTTCGAACTTCTTGAGACCGAGGTCAACCATGCTCTTGTCGATTTCGATCTGACCTACATGGGGGAGGTGACGGAATGACTGACCCTGAAGGGTAGAGAACGAGAGGGGCTTGAAGGCGGTAGCAGCGAGACCGTAGTTAGAGTAAACCTTGTTGGTCATGGTAGCAGTGCCCTTGCCTGAGAGAGTCTCGTAGGTATAGCGGAGTGCGTTAGCGTCGCAGATGTTCTGAACCTGATTGTAGATCTCCTTGAGGAGGTGGAGCATATCGGCAGCCTTACGGTTCTTGACAGCATCCTTGACAGCCTCTGCGAGACCTTCCTCGATGTTGACCTTGATGTTGTCGAGATCCTCGGTAGCAACGACAGCCTGACCGCAGTAGAGACCGTTGCCATTGCCGGCAGCACGCGAAACAGAGTTCATACCGAACTTGAGGAGGGTATCGTCGTCCTTATATACGTCGGTGAGGGTGACGTAAGATTCCTCGCGGCTGTTGACGAGAGCGAAGCCGTTCTTGTCGATATTGTTTACAGTACCGGGGTTAGCGGTGAACCAGAGTTCGCCGAGGATAGCCTTGCCATCTTTGTTGACGTGAGCGATGGGACCTGCGGGAAGGTTCTCAGCCTGTACGCCGAGGGCAGCCCAATCGATGTCGTAAGCGTTGCGACATTCAGCACCCATATCGTCGGGGTTCTGTACGGGGAAGGCGGCAACCTGAGTTGCNGCGTCGCCGTAGTAAGCCATGAGGACGAGCGAGTTGATGCCGAAGGGAGTGTTGAACGAAGGATAAACCATGTTGGTTGCAGCCTGAAGAACGAGGCTTGTAACCATGTCNTTGATGCGGCCGAGGATTGAATCTACNTCCTTCTGGAGAGCCTCGATAGCAGCAGAGTTATTCTTGATGTTCTGCATGACGGTAGAGTAGTTCCACCATGCGGTTTCNCCTTCGGGAAGCTGAGCATCCTTGAAGATTGCGTTGTACATCTGGTCGATGCCTTCGAGGTCGGTAGCATACTTGTTGAGTTCCTTGAGGGCTGTTTCGTTGAGAGTGCCTTCCTTCTGGAGACGTACAAGTTCAGTGAGAGCAGCGTTGTTGTTCTTAACGAACTGACCCTGCTTAACATATTCCTGGAACTCAGCGGGAGTCAGACCGATGTTCTCGAACCACTCCTCAAGACCTGCAACCTGACTTACGAGACCGGGCTTACCGTCCTTACCGTTAATGATGTCGTTGAGTTCATTAAAATCAGTTTTAAGTGTGGAGAAACCGTTGGCTGCTTCGAGGATAGCTTTAGCCTGTCCTGCAAGAGAGATGAGAGCCGCAGCCTGGTCAGCATCGAAGGGACATTCGCAGTTTGAGCCACCTGTTCCGAGCTCACCTTTATTCTTCATGTCCTCAATGATAGACTGTACGGCGCTCTGAATGGTGCTAAGACCTTCACCGGTAGCCCATGCGTTGATAAGACCGTTGAGCTGATCGGAATCTACTTTGCCCGAAGCAAGGTCCTTGGCGTACTTCTCTGCACGCTCTCGATTGGCAGTGATTGAATCCATGACAGTACCCTCGATGCCTGCGAGTTTGCCTTTGACCCATTTGTCGAGATCGCCATACTGCTCCTGCAATTCGGACCTCAGATCCTCGTCGGTGTCCTTACATGAAGTGAACGTGCTGAATCCGCCGGCAGTAAGAGCCATGAGAAGCAGTCCTGAGATAAACTTTTTCTTCATTTGATTTTGATTAAAAAATTTAAGATATTTATTTGGTGATTGATTTGATGTTGACAGATGTTTTGTGGGGTGTATGTCTTTCGATGGCAGAAGTTCGCCTCCCGTCATCATAGAGTATTAAGTGTTATATATAAGGTGAGCAACGTCGATTCGCATGGGAATACTGAAAATTCGGTTGTCGTCGTCATCATTTTTANTGTTAGCGTCAATAATGTAGAATTCCACGTGAGATAATCTTATCAGGTGGCAAAGGTAATAATTTTGTATGAAATAAAACAAGTTTTAACAGAAAAAATGTTTGACTATTGAAATTTTAGGAAATTTGGAAGAATTTTGTAACTTTGTGCCATCAATTAGCTTCATTATGTGAAAATACGCCATTCACATTCAAAGCTGTATGNCAAGATTAAATCCGGTCTGCGCAAGCGCGCCCCGTGTATAGATATCCGAAACACATATAATATAGTATAGATCAAATGTCACATTTCTCCGAGACGGCAAAACGACTTTGCATGGCCGTCGCATTAACANTTTCCATTAACATCGCTTCCGCCCAGAANACTGCCGTCACCGCTCCGCAGGCTGAGGTGGTCACGAAGCCCGACAACAATATTTTCCGTCATGCCGATGTCGGTGTATCGGTCGGCACGACAGGTCTNGGTATCGACCTCTCGACCCATATCTCCGACTATGTCCGCGTCCGTGCCGGNCTCGACTTCACGCCTCACATCGCTTTCCCGATGTCGTTCAGCCTCCAGAGCTACACCGATGGAGCAGGCGTTACNGCCGGAAATTTCGAAAAGCTCCAGAAATACATGCACAGTCTGACCGGTATTGATGTCGACGACCGNGTTGAGCTCGACGGCAAGCCCACGATGACCAACTTCAAGCTCCTTGTCGATGTNTATCCTTGGAAGACGAAGGGTTGGAGGGTGACTGCCGGTTTCTATGCCGGTTCGCGCAAGGCGGCAAAGGCAATCAACACNATGGGGGAGATGCCCTCGCTTGTCGCGGTGAACATNTACAATAATTTCTATGACTTCATCATGAGCGACGATGCCATCAACGAGCCTGTCTTCGGCGACGTGTATCTCGATCCGTTTGTGGTCGAGGATTTGCGTGCCGACCTTGCCGAGGAGGGGAACATGGGTATCCATGTCGGTGATTTCAAGGATGGTCAGCCCTANATGATGCAGCCCGATTCCGACGGCATGGTGAAGGTCAGTGCTTTCGTCAACTGTTTCAAGCCCTATATCGGTCTGGGCTATACCGGCGACCTTGGGAAAACCAAACGTTGGAAAATAGATGTCGACTGCGGCATGATGATGTGGGGCGGTTCGCCCAAGCTCATCACCCACGACGGTACNGACCTGACCACTCAGGTGAAGAANATCAAGGGTAAGCCCGGCGACTATGTCGACCTGATGAAGACATTCAAGGTCTATCCCGTGGTGAGCGTGAGGTTTGCCTATAAATTATTCTGATTGTAGTTAACAATATTTAACTATAAAAACTAATGCGGGCGTTGGATTACGTCCGCATTAGTTATATCTTTGCATCGGAAATTAATTTTACCATCAATCAGATGGTGGTTTTAGTTTCTAAATTATAGTAATTAATCAACCAACTCAGATAATCTTAAATACCTATTGCTTATGAAACCCGGACGTAAACCCCAGTTGCTGACAGAGAAGGAATTGGTCATCATGCAGATGCTTTGGGACCGCGGCCCCCTGTTCGTGCGTGAGATGGTCAATATNCACGAAGANCCTAAACCTCACTTCAACACTCTTTCGACAATNGTGCGCATCCTTGAAGACAAGGGTCATGTGGCTCACGAAGTGTTCGGCCCCACCTACCGCTACTATGCCGTGGCGAAGAAGGAGGATTTCCAGAAGCGTTCAATAGCCCGCCTCGTCAAGGATTATTTCAACAACTCCTACAAGAACGCNGTNTCGGCTCTCGTCGAGGACGAGAAGATGACCGAGGAGGACCTCCGCGAAATCATGGANCTTATCGAGCGCAAGAACACCGCTAAATAAGTAAAAAAAATCCGTCCCGTCCGTCGGTCGCAGGGNNNCCCGGACAGNCATCATCATTCATCCCGCTTTTTCATCTTTCCCGGTCGGCGCTCTGAACCGGGAAGGTGGTCAACAACCCTGAATCTTCATCGTTATCTCACCTTATCTCCTTGGTCTTATGGGTATTGTACTTTCCTATTCGCTGTTCAGCTCAATCATCCTCTCCTTGCTCTATCTCACTTACAAATGGGTGATGGCGGGGGAAAATCAGCATGGTTTCAATCGCGGCATCCTCTGGGCCATCTATGGAATCGCGCTTCTCTCGCCCCTTTCGGCCGGACACCTTCCGGATTTAGGCGNAGATGCTGTCCCGGTGGTGGCGGCNGCCGCCNCGGAGATAGAAGTCGGGGATATGGAGCTGTGGTATCCGGCGGAGGAGCCTCGGCAACCGTTGTTTCTGACGGTGATGCTGTGGGNCTACCTCGCTGGTGTGGCGATGGCTCTTATCCATACGGTCATCGTCGGGATGAAGCTCAGAAGTGTCATATCGCGTGGTGAGCGCGTCGGCAGATGTGAAGGGAAGGTGATAGTAGTGACGGCCGACGANGGTATAGCGCCGTTCAGTTGGTATCGCTACGTCGTGATGAACCGTCGTGACTACGATGAGGATGGCGAGATGATTCTGACCCATGAACTCCGTCATCTCCGGCTCTGCCACTGGGTGGATCTTCTGCTGGCTCAGGCCGTCGGGGTGTTCCAGTGGTACAATCCCGCCGCNTGGCTCATGCGCGAGGAGCTGAAGACAATCCACGAATATCAGGCAGACAGCGCCGTCCTAAGGTCGGGGGTCTGTGTGCGTGACTATCAGATGCTATTAATAAAGAAGGCTGTCGGCGCGAGATTCCCGTCACTTGCCAACAGCCTGAATCACAGTAAACTCAAAAAACGTATTACCATGATGTTCAATCAAAAGACATCGCCTGCCCGCCGTATGCGCGGACTGGCACTNGTGCCTGCGCTCGTCGCAGCANTCGCAGTGACGGATCTCGATGCCGTCGCATCAGTGATCAACGCAACCTCGTNGGCATCGCTTACCGACACTCAGGAGGAGAATNACGAAGTTCTCCTTCCGGCTGAAGATNCTCTCCTTCCGGCTGAAATGGACACTGAAATTGACAACAAAGTTAGAGAAAATCTTCCAGCCGGGCAAGAAATCAGCGAGCCTATTACCGTCGTGCGCCATGAGACGGCGGCTGACGAGCCTTTGAAGATTGTCAGCNCCGGCACTATGAAGAAGGAAGATATGGAAAAGAAAGCTCCGNCCTCCGAGGGACTTGACAATAAGGTGTTCACCGTCGTAGAGAAGAAACCGCAGTTTCCCGGTGGCGACAAAGCTCTTTTGGAATATGTCGGTGCCAATATCCGTTATCCCGAAGAGGCCTTCAAAGCCGGGACGCAGGGTAGGGTGATAGTCCAGTTCGTCGTCAAGAACGACGGCGCAATCGGTGATGTAAAGGTGCTCCGCAGTGTCGACAAGGCGCTTGACAATGAGGCGATCCGCGTCGTCAAGTCGCTCCCGGCCTTCACTCCCGGCATGATAGGTGAACATCCCGTCGCCGTATGGTACACTCTCCCTGTATCATTCAGACTTACCTCAGGCAAGACCGAGGGACAGACCGTAGAGGAAANGAAGGTATTTAATCTCAACAGCGAGATGGTCAAAAAGGAGAAATTCGATGTTTATATCGACGGNACGAAGTTAGATCCGGAAGTAGTTGACGACATCAGTCCTGACAAAATTGAATCAATCACTGTGAANCAGGCTACCCCTACGGAAGCCGCCCGCGTAGAAATTACAATGAAGCATTAGTCGACNGTTCATCGGAGACAGACGGCTGTTTTCCGGATGCAATCAAGTGATAACATGGTAGGACCATCGCGGTGACTCTCNCCGCAATGGTCCTATTATATATTTTTAACCTTTCTGCGCAGTAATCTGACCCATGGAAAATCGTATTTTTGCAGAATTATGACAGATGCGACTCTTGGCAAATTGAAGATACTGGCGGCAGCGGCGAAATATGATGTTTCATGCTCGTCGAGCGGAACCGTGCGCCGCAATTCCNGCAAGGGTGTGGGAAATACGGTCGGCGGCGTGGGTATCTGTCACAGTTTTGCCTCCGANGGCCGCTGCATCGCGCTCCTGAAAGTCATGCTGACGAATTATTGTATGTATGACTGTGCCTATTGCATCAACCGGCGGTCTAACGANATCCCCCGCGCGACTCTGTCGGTGAGCGAGGTGGTCGACATCACCATGGAATTCTATCGCCGCAACTACATCGAGGGGCTGTTTCTNAGTTCNGGGGTTGTCCGTAATCCCGACTACACGATGGAACGTCTGGCACGCATNGCCAAGGAGCTGCGTGAGGTGCATCGCTTCAACGGCTACATCCATCTCAAAAGCATCCCCGGAGCCTCGCGTGAGCTTGTCGACGAGGCCGGACGCTATGCCGACCGCATGAGCGTCAACATCGAGATACCCGACGAGGCATCGCTCAAATATCTNGCACCTGAGAAGGACCATAAGAGTGTCTATGANCCGATGGCTTTCATCAGGCAGGGAGTCCTGCAATGTGAGGAGGANAAAAAGCGTATGCGCCACGTCCCACNATTTGTCCCGGCAGGGCAGAGTACGCAGATGATTGTCGGCGCGTCGCCCGAGACAGACCGCGACATCCTCCTGACCTCCTCGGCTTTATATTCAATGCCCACTATGCGCCGCGTCTACTATTCGGGCTACGTCTCGGTCAATGCCTACGACACTCGCCTTCCCGCGCTCAAACAACCGCCGCTCGTGAGGGAAAACCGTCTCTATCAGGCCGACTGGCTGATGAGGTTCTATCAGTTCAAGGCCGAGGAGATAGCCGATGAGTCCAGTCCGAACCTCGACCTTGAAGTCGACCCCAAGCTCGGTTGGGCGTTAAGGCATCCCGAGGCTTTCCCGGTCGACATCAACCGTGCGCCCTACGAGATGATACTGCGCGTCCCGGGCATCGGTGTGAAGTCGGCGATGCAGATTGTCAACGCGCGCCGCTACCGGCACCTCTCGTCGTCACATCTGTCGAAGATAGGGGTGGTGATGAAGCGGGCGAAGTATTTTATCACCTGCGGCGAACTGACGGCGGCTTCGATAGCCGACACGTCGCCTGAATATGTCCGCCGTCTGCTGACGGAGCGGAAGACGGCGAAGCGCGACAATCCGCTGCAACTTTCATTTGACTTTACGGCGGACAGCGGTGCGTCATCATAAACGGAAAGCAACTATGATTATCTATCGTTTTGACGGAAGTATGGACGGCCTGCTGACAGCCGTTTTCGACTCGTTTGTCCGTAAGGAGNCNCCNGNGCTGCTGCTCGGGCCTGAGGGAGAGATGCCGCTGTTCTACGATACGCTCCACGAAGTCGTGACCGACGGTGAGAAATCGCAGCGTGTCTGGCGCAAGCTGTCGAAGTCGATAAGCCGGGGGGCGTGTGCGGCACTGACCGCCGCCTTTCTTACGGATAATCCCGGGTTTCCNCTGCTGGCGCTGAGGTTCGTCAGCCGCGCGGTGACAACTCAGCCTTCCATAGAGGGCGATTTCTCCGACCCGGCAGTGCTTGCCGTCGTCAGGGAGGCGCGCCGGGTGCGCGGGGAGGCTCACAGACTTTTGCAGTTCGTGAGGTTTCAGAAGGCTTCCGACGGGACATATTTCTCGATGGTCGAGCCGCTGTTTGATGTNCTTCCCTTCGCCGTNAAGCATTTCGAGGACCGTTTTTCTGACCAGNCGTTCATCATTTATGACCGTCAGCGCGACTATGGCTATCACTATTCGGAGGGNGAACTGCGGCGAATCACGTTGGAGGGTGATGGCTATCATCTTTCGACCGGACGACTCTCTGACGAGATGATGGATTCCGACGAGCGTCTGTATCAGGAACTCTGGCGCGGCTATGTGAAGCATATCGCCATAGCCGAGCGTACNAATCCCCGCAAGCAGCGGGCNGATATGCCGGTGAGGTTCTGGAAATACCTGACCGAGATNCAATAATTCTAAGTTCTCNATTCCCAATTCTCGACTNATGAAAACCGGACTTGTACTTGAAGGAGGGGCGATGCGCGGATTGTTTACCGCAGGTGTCATTGACGTGATGATGGAAAACGGTATTGAGTTCGACGGCCTTGTCGGAGTGTCGGCGGGGTCGAGCTTCGGATGNAACTACAAGTCGCGTCAGCCCGGGCGNGTCCTCCGCTATAATCTGCGTTTCGGCAAAGATCCGCGCTATATGGGGNTGCNTTCACTGCTGACCACCGGCGACCTCGTCGGGGCGGAGTTTGCCTACCATACGCTGCCGCTTGAACTTGACATTTTCGACATCGCCACCTTTGAGGAGAATCCGATGGAATTCCATCTTGTATGTACGGATGTGCAGACCGGGNAGCCTGTCTATTATAGGATGGACAAGGTGGACTATGATTCGCTCGAATGGCTGCGGGCATCGGCCTCCATGCCGATAGTCACCCGCCCCGTGCGCGTCAGTGACGGCAGTCTGCTCCTCGACGGCGGNATCAGTGATTCCATACCGCTGGCATATTTCCAACGCGAGGGCTATGCCCGCAACGTNGTCGTTCTGACTCAGCCGCTTGACTATCGGAAGAAGCCGGCAAAAAAGTGGTTGTTCCGCCTGTTCATGCGNCGTTATCCCGCCATNGTCGAGGCGATGGGCAGGAGGCATGAAATGTATAACGCCCAACTCGATTATGTCCATGAACAGGAAGTTGCAGGCAATACCTTCGTCATAGCTCCTTCCGCNCCGCTTCCGATAGGGCGCGTGGAGATGAANCCCGAAAAGATGCGGGCGGTCTATGCCATCGGCCGCGAAACCTGCACNCGCCTCCTGCCAAGTCTGAAGAGGTTTGTGAATGTAGGGACGCGCCGTGGCGCGTATGCCGGATGAAAACTGAATCCACAAACCGAATCAGCAATAAACAGCAACAGCGCGTATGCCATTTTCGATATTGGCATACGCGCTGTCTTTATGTTGAAATTCATCGGGCATACGCGCTGTCTTTANGTTGAAATTCATCGGGCATACGCGCCACGGCGCGTCCCTACATTTATGTCCATGAACAGGAANTTGCAGGCAATACCTTCGTCATAGCTCCTTCCGCGCCGCTTCCGATAGGGCGCGTGGAGATGAACCCCGAAAAGATGCGGGCGGTCTATGCCATCGGCCGTGAAACCTGCACACGCCTCCTGCCAAGGCTGAAGAGGTTTGTGAATGTAGGGACGCGCCGTGGCGCGTATGCCGGATGAAAACTGAATCCACAAACCGAATCAGCAAT
>JAAVCM010000009.1 GCA_014802345.1 Bacteroides sp. | reverse complement strand
GGATCCAAAATTGAATCTCGCTTCTCGGTTTTCTAAGTCGGGGTGACTAGACTCGAACTAGCGACCTCACGCCCCCCAGACGCGTACTCTAACCAACTGAGCTACACCCCGATTAGATTGTTAAGTGTTGCTTTGTTTTTCAAAAGCGATGCAAAGGTAGGAACTTTACAGGTATTTTCCAAATACTATACTTAAATTTAACATTAGTTAAGTTAAGATAGTTTATAAAAGGAATATGTGTTAATAAATTTTACTTTAGATGCTACATTAATTATGCGATGGATGGTGGTGTCGACGGGATTTTCTTTGTTTTTCGTTTGGTATAATGAAATACTCATCATAGTAGGCAAGAAGCAGGGTGGTGAGAGGTATAGCTATTATAAGGCCAATGACTCCAAGAAGCGTACCCCACACGGAGAGTGAAAGGAAAATTATGGCCGGATTCATACTCATCGCTTTACCGATGATACGCGGGGTAAGGACAAGGTCCTGAAGAATCTGAACGATACAGTAGACGGCTATCATTTCCCAGAAAAGTGTCCAGAAAGAAGCATCACCGTTGACAGAAACCACTATACATATAAGTGTAGCCGGTATGAGGGAAATCAGTTGGAGGTAAGGAACCATATTGAGCAGACCAATGAACATACCCAGTACGACCGCCATAGGAAGACCGATAATAAGGAAACCGATGCTGAAAAGTATGCCGACTATAAAAGCGACAAGCGCCTGCCCACGGAAATACTGGTTCATCGAACGCTTGACATCGCGTCCGATTTTGAAGACAATCCGGCGGTATTTAGGCATGACCATGCGCTGGAAACCGCGGGCTATCTTCTCATAGTCAATCATTATGAATACTACATAAAGAAGTACTATAACCCAACTGAAAAGGCTCATGACAAGAGAGATTGACCCCGTGATGACCTGCCACGAGGCGGCAAGTCCCTCTTCAAGCATCTTCATCCATTCATCATGGGAAAGTTTATTGGCAATGAATTCAAAATCGACATATCTACGCAGGAAGTCATGCAACTCAATGGGGATAAATGGAATTGTGAAGTCGTTGCGGGTATAGTTTTTGAGCAGTATGGCCATCTGTGTTGATTCCCTGATTATCATTGGGACAATAAAATAGCACAGCACCACAAAGAAAAAGGTCATCTCGAAAAGTGTGACAATCGTAGCGATGACTCTCCCTTTCAGATTGAGGAGCTGACGGTTGAACTGGACGAACGGTTCAAGCAAGTAGGCTATAAGGCACCCGATACAGAAGGGGAGAAGCACACCTTTGAGGATGCTTACCAACCAGACTATCCCTATAAAAAGGACGCAGTTGATGACGAGCCGCACAGTGCGGTCAAGGTCGTAACGTTGACGGACGAGCATAGGTATAATTTTTAATCGGGCACGAAATTACATATTAAATTCCAATATCTCCATTATTTTTCATACTTTTGTCAAAGAATACAATGATGAAAATTTCAAAATATAATTTTTTAATAAACATAAGTAATAAATGGGAAAAGTAAATCAACTAATCGTCGAGCCGGGACGACAGCTTCTGTCAGATAAGGCTTGGGCGAGGTGGACAGCTTTGGCGCTTGTAGCCTCTATGATGCTGTTTGCCTACATGTTTGTCGACGTAATGTCGCCTCTTCAGTCTTTAATCCAAACCCAACGTGGATGGTCGCCCGACGCTTTCGGCTACTATGCCGGTGCTGAATACATTCTTAATGTTTTCGGATTTCTGATTCTCGCCGGTATAATCCTTGATAAGATGGGTGTACGCTTCACCGGAACTCTCTCCGCTTCACTCATGGTCATCGGAGCTTTTATCAAACTTTACGGTATCAGCGAGGCCTTTCAGGGGACTGCTCTTGAAGTCTGGCTCAGTTCATGGTGGACGGTAATGCCCGGAAGCGCAAAGCTCGCTGCTCTTGGCTTTATGATTTTCGGGTGTGGATGTGAAATGGCTGGTATCACCGTTTCGAAGACTCTTGCAAAATGGTTTGAAGGTAAGGAAATGGCTCTTGCAATGGGACTTGAAATGGCCATCGCGCGTATCGGTGTATTTTTCATCTTCACCATCTCCCCGCGTCTGGCCGACAGTGTTGTGCCTCCTTCAGTAGTTGTTCCTGTGGCCTTCTGCTCTGCTCTGCTTTGTGTCGGTCTGCTCTGCTTTATAATTTTCACCTTCATGGATGCTAAACTTGACCGGGAGATGGGAGCTAAAAAGGTTGAAGAGGCCGAAGCTGACGAAGAATTTAAGCTGTCTGACGTCGGCGCTATTTTCAGTAGTAAACTGTTCTGGATCATTGCACTTCTCTGTGTACTCTACTATTCTGCCATCTTCCCCTTCCAGCGTTATGCGGCTAATATGCTCCAATGCAATCTTGGTATCTCTGAGACACAGGCATCTGACATATTCCGTTGGTTCCCGGTGGGGGCTGCAATTCTTACTCCTTTCCTTGGATATTTTCTTGACCGAAAAGGCAAAGGTGCAAGTATGCTGATACTCGGTGCCATCCTGATGATTGTCTGCCATCTTACATTTGCATTCGTGGTTCCCGCGACAAAAAGCGAACTTATCACTTACTCTGCAATCGTAGTGCTTGGTGTTTCGTTCTCTCTTGTTCCTGCCGCCCTTTGGCCTTCAGTACCGAAGATTATGGACAAACGTTTCCTCGGAAGTGCATATTCTCTTATCTTCTGGGTCCAGAATATCGGTCTTGCCTTCGTGCCTATTATTATAGGTAAGGTAATCACATGGTCCAATCCCGGAGTTACGGATCCATTGCAGTATAACTATACTTTGCCTATGTGCTGCTTTGCGGCTCTCGGAGGTCTCGCACTTGTCTTCGGCATTATTCTCAAAGCCATGAACGCTATCCATCACTACGGTCTTGAAGATCCTAATATCAAAGAAGATTTTGAGGATGTCCGTCTTGATGGTGAAGCATGATGTGAATTCTGCATAAATCACTGATAACTATAAAAAGCAGTCCCCGCTTTACCGGTTTACGCCGGAAGCGGGGACTGCTTATATATGCGCCTATGCAAAAATAATTACATCAGAATGAGCGTTCTCTCCTCGACGCGTCGATTCGCAGAAGGATGAACAGAAGGAATGTGAACCCCCAGAGTGAGGAACCACCATAACTGAAAAATGGGAGCGGAATACCGATTACAGGACACAAACCTATGACCATACCTATATTTATGGCAATATGGAAAATGAAGTAGCTCGCCACACAGTAGGCATAGACACGACCGAAAATTGTCGGCTGACGTTCAGCAATATGTATAACCCTTAGAATCAGTATCAGGAACAGAAGAATGACAGCCGATGCACCGACGAAACCTTCTTCCTCACCGACAGTGCAGAAAATAAAGTCGGTATGTTGTTCCGGAACATATTTCAACTTTGTCTGCGTACCATTAAGGAACCCCTTTCCCAGAAGCCCACCTGACCCGATGGCGATTTTTGACTGATTGACATTATAGCCGGCTCCACGCAAATCCTCCTCCATGCCGAGTGCTACTTTAATACGCATCTGTTGGTGAGGTTGAAGAATAGAAGTAAAGGCGTAGTTAACTGAGAAAAGGAATACGACCGAAGTAATCGCAGCACAGACCGTTATTATCAGTTTCCTCGCACGCGACTTGAACATTAGCAGCACACAGTAGACAAGCGCCACCATAATGACTGCAATAAAAAATATAGTTCCGGGAACAGGCACTCCGAAAAGTTCAAGAATTGTTGCGATGCCGACAGTTCCTACGAACCAGAGAAAAACATTGCGGGCAGCCTCAAACTCCTTGCAATATATGGCAAGCATGGCTACTATCAGGAGCATAATCATTATGAACACGACAGCTTGCCCGACCGGGATTCCAAGAAGAAGCGAACCGGTAAATTTCACAGCCACCACAAAGAAGGTGACGGCACAGACGGCTGCCAGCAATACCAGACCGCTCATGCCCTCACGATAGAGGACGAAAAAGAGCGAGAGGTAGACGAGAGCCGAACCCGTCTCGTTCTGCGCAAGAATCAGCACCACCGGCAAGAATATGATGAGAAGTGCGAGCATATAATTCTTGCGGGATGCATTGAGGACAAAATTATAGCTTGAAAAGAGTTTTGCAAGACACAAAGCCGTAGCAAATTTACCGAACTCAGCAGGTTGCAGGCTCATCGGACCTAAAATCAGCCATGAGTGTGAGCCTTTGGTGTCGGGTGCTATAAATATCGTAATCAGCAGAAGTATAAGCAATCCTCCATAAATCACATAAGCATAGTTCTCATACACTCTGACATCTATCAGCAATATGACAAGTCCGAGCAGGAGCGACAGACCTATCCAACGGAACTGTTTACCTGAAAATTCCGCAAAGCTCAACATATTGGCATGGTCGAAGTCATAACTGGCAGCATAGATACTGACCATTCCCGCCATTACGAGAATGATGTAAAGCACGACAGTGAACCAGTCGACATACCTGAAAACCGAACCGCTTTTCTCTTGCTCCACTTTTGGTAATTTGGATTTAATTGATGATTCTTTTATTAAGGAAGACAGAAACCAACAGCCTCTATCACCGGAATTAATGTTTTTTAGTTCCTGCAAATATTATTGTGTTGGATGTCAGCATACGTTCTTCAAGATATTTTCTATCCTGAGGAATATAACCGCGCAGGTAACGTTCCATAACGAGGGAGCCGATAGGCACACCGTAGGTAGCACCGAAACCTGCATTCTCAACATAAACGGCAATCGCAATTTTAGGATCATGATATGGAGCAAAACCCATAAATGCTGAGTGGTCACGACCATGAGGGTTCTGGGCAGTACCGGTCTTTCCGCATACCTCAATGTCAGGGAGGTTTGCAAGACGGCAGGTACCACCTGTGACAGCCATACGCATACCTTCGGCAATATCGTTATACCAGTGGGAGGCGATGGTAGGAGTGTGGCGTTCAAGATATTCCGCCGGGACAATCGTATCCTGAATTTCTTTGACAACATGAGGAGTAATGTAGTGTCCTCTGTTGGCAATAGTCGCACACAGGTTTGCAATCTGGAGGGGAGTAGCAAGAATCTCACCCTGTCCGATGGCAATTGAGATAATTGTATTTGCACTCCAATGTCCGGCTCCATACCACTTATTGTAAAATTCTACGTTGGGAATAAAGCCTCGGTACTCGCCCGGAAGGTCAATTCCGAGTTTATAACCGTAACCCATGGAAACCATGTGATGCTTCCAGATATCAAAAGCATTTGCAGAGGAGCCATATTTACTTCTCTTATCAATCATAGCTTTAAGACCCCAGCAAAAATATGCGTTGCATGATGTCTGCAAGGCCGGTTTAAGGGGCAGGGGGGAACCGTGACCATGACAGCCCACGCGAAGACCACCCGAGATAAAGCCATGTGAGCATGGAAACATTGTTCCCGTAGTGATAATACCTTCTTCAAGCAGAATAAGACCTTGGGTGGGTTTGAAGGTTGAACCGGGAGGATAAGTAGCCTGAATCGCACGATTGAAAAGCGGCTTGTCAGGGTCGGCCATCATCTTATTGTAGTTACCGCCGCGCTCTCTGCCGACAAGGAGGCTTGGATCATAGGAGGGGGCGGAAACGAGACATAGGATTTCGCCGGTGGATGGCTCAATGGCTACGACCGCACCTTTCTTATTCATCATCAGGGATTCGGCATATTGCTGAAGCTCGATGTTGAGAGAAAGCTTTATATTTTTACCGGCCACAGCATCACGGTCGAGTGCGCCTTCCTCATAACGTCCCTGAATACGGCCAAGGGCATCACGCATAAGCACTTCAGCTCCCTTGACTCCTCTAAGATGTTTTTCGTAAGTGTGCTCGATACCTATATCACCGATATAGTCACCCGGCATATAATATTCGTCCTTATCAATGTCCTTCTGCGACACTTCGCGGACATTACCGAGAACGTTGGCCGCACTCTTGTAATTGTATTCACGCAAAATACGCTTCTGGATATAAAAGCCGGGGAATCGGTAAAGTTTTTCTTGCAGACGACCATATTCCTCAGCGGTGAGATGAGTCAGCAGCTTCTGAGGGGAATAGGAAGAATAGCCGGGATTGCGGCGCTTGTCTTTCATATCGGCAAAACGTTTGCGCAAATCCTCCGGTGTAAGGTTGAGTGCCCGGCAGAAGTCAAGTGTATCAAACTCCTTTACGTCACGCGGAATCATCATCACGTCATAAGCAGGCTGATTGTAGACCACCAGCCTTCCGTCACGATCATATATAATACCGCGCGAAGGATAGACAGCTTTACGCAGGAATGCATTCGAGTCGGCATATTCCTTGTACTTCGAATCGAGAACCTGCAAGCTGACAAGCCGGCATATATATATCAGGGTAATAAGTACGATAAAACCGCCTATGACATAGCGCCGTTTTTCGAGATTATAGTCCTTTCTCACTTCGTGGTGTCATGAAACTGTCAATACCGACCATAATCGCCATCGAAAGAATTGTACTGAATACTATCCGCATGGCGAGACGGACGGGATTGAAAAATGTGAATGCTTCGATTAAGAATATAAGGGTACAGTAGAGCAACGTCATCGTCAGAAGATATTTGAGATACGTCGCTGTCCCGAGAGAATACATTGAAGGCTCGGGACGGGTAAGGTCTTCCTCACGCGGGACATATAGTCGGAGAATAGGCCGGCGGCATATGGCGAGTATCGTACATGACACGGTATTCATGCCGTAGGTATCTGAAAAAATATCGACCGACAATCCCAGAAAAAAACTGATTGTGAGAATCCAGTTGAGGGACAGAGTGATGGGCAAGCGCAGAATAACGTAAATGAAGACCAGCGGCACAGCTACGTTAAAAAGGCAGATGTGATTGAACACAATAACCTGAGCCAGCACGAGGACAACACCTAAGAGTATGAATTTCAACACAGTCTTACTCATGGCTTCAATTTACGTTTTTGACTTCAATATCTTTTTCGACAACTGAAAGCTCGTCCTTCATTTTGTCGCGTATGACCCTGACGGTCGAGAGCGTCGAGAAATCAGTAAAGAGTTTTATGCGTAGGGTATAGAAATTATCCTCGCGGTCACGCGAACCGGAGAGTATAGTCCCGACAGGCACTCCCTCGGGAAATACCGATGAATAACCGCTTGTGACAATCGTGTCTCCTTTGACAAATTTTGCGTGCTTCGGAAGCTCCTCGAGAATCGCCTCGCCCGGGTCACGGCCGTCCCACACAAGTGAACCGACCTGTTCCTCTCCTTTGACTTTACATGAAAGACGCAGATAAGGATTGAGGACTGAGATCAGGCGTGCCGTATGATCACCGACCACATTGACAATACCGACAATGCCGTTCTGGTCAATGACTCCCATTTCCGGCTCAATGCCGTCAAGTCGCCCCTTCTCAATCGTTATATAGTTATGCGAATGATTGATGGAGTTGTTGATGACATGGGCGATAAGGAAATGATAGCGCGTCAAAGCCGAATCGACAGTCATCGTATCGGCATAAAGTTGCTCCTGATATGTGCGGATGACGCTATTGAGACGGTAATTCTCAAGTTCAAGATCCGAGATGCGTGTCTGAAGGTCTTCATTTATGTCGCGCAGGGAGAAATAAGACGTGACATTATTTGTGGCACGGTAGATTCCTGACGCTACAACATTGGCTGATGACAAATATATGTGGTGTTGAAAAGGGTTGTTGGAAAAAAGCAAGGCAAACCCTGCCACCAAATAGATGACAAACAGAAACCAAGAGCTGTATTTGACGAAAAACTTTAGAAGCTCGCTCAATGTAAAAAGGATATAAGGGCTGTATCAACAGCAATGTATAAGCAGATGCTTCATTCAAAAGCATCACTGCTTACACAGAGCTATTTTTCGTATAAAATTGCCGTAAATCCGTATTTATCGGATAAGGAATGAGAATGTCTCAATATTTTTGAGAGCCACACCCGTACCCTTTGCTACCGCAAGGAGGGGATCCTCAGCGATATGGAACTGGATACCGATTTTATCGGTCAGACGCTTGTCAAGGCCACGGAGCATAGCTCCACCACCGGCAAGGAAAATACCGTTCATCACAATGTCGGAGTAGAGTTCGGGTGGTGTCTCATCAAGAGCCTGAAGAACAGCAGCCTCAATCCGAGAAATTGATTTCTCGATACAATGAGAGATTTCCTGATAGCTTACAGGTACTTCCATCGGAAGGGCAGTCATCTTGTTGGGACCATGGACAATGAAGTCTTCCGGCGGATTCTCAAGTTCAGTGAGGGCCGAACCTACATGGATCTTGATTTGTTCGGCGGTACGTTCACCTACTTTGACATTATGTACACGGCTCATGTGTTCCATGATGTCGTCAGTCAGGTCATCGCCAGCCACCTGAATACTCTTGTTTGAAACGATACCTCCAAGTGAGATGACTGCAATCTCAGTAGTACCGCCACCTATGTCAACAATCATATTGCCCTGAGGCGCCAGCACATCAATACCGATACCGAGTGCAGCAGCCATAGGCTCGTAAATCATATAGACATCACGACCGCCTGCGTGTTCCGAGGAGTCGCGGACGGCACGGATTTCCACTTCGGTAGAACCCGAGGGAATACCGACGACCATCTTCATCGAAGGTGAGAACCAATGGCTTTTGGAACTTGCCTTCTTTATTAGGCCGCGAATCATCATCTCCGCAGCGTTGAAGTTGGCAATCACACCTTTACGGAGAGGACGGATTGTCTCGATGCCGTCGTTCTCCTTACCCTGCATGAGTTTTGCTTCGCGTCCTACCGCAATGAGCTTACCGGTACGCTTTTCAAGGGCGACAATCGAGGGCTCGTCAATGACAATCTTGTCATTGTGTATGATAATCGTATTGGCCGTTCCGAGGTCAATTGCGATTTCTTTGGTGAAAGAAAATAATCCCATTAGTTAGATTGAGGTTTGTATTTTGTGAGAGGTTTCCTGACTTAATGATACCAAAAAGTATCATTAAATCAGGAAATAATAGGTGGAATTAGTGTTTGAAATGACGGAAACCGGTTATCACCATAGCCATGTCGTGTGCGTTGCAGAAATCAACGCTCTCATTGTCGCGGATTGAGCCTCCGGGGTGAATGACGGCGGTCACACCTGCATTGTGGGCTATTTCCACACAGTCAGGGAAGGGGAAGAATGCATCGGATGCCATGACTGCACCGTGAAGGTCGAAGCCAAAAGAATGGGCTTTCTCGATAGCCTGTTTGAGTGCATCGACACGTGAGGTCTGACCGACACCGCTTGCAAGGAGCATACCGTTCTTGGCAAGTACGATAGCGTTGCTCTTGGAATTCTTGACAATCTTATTTGCAAAAAGGAGGTCAGTCGCCTGTTCAGGAGTAACCGCTTTTTCGGTAACTTGTTTGAGGTCCTCGACAGTTTCAATTTTGAGGTCGCGCTGCTGCACGAGTGCACCGTTCAGAATAGAGCGGAACTGCCATTTAGTGCCGAGTGCCTTCTTGATGACAAGGATAATACGGTTCTTTTTCTGCTTAAGAATGTCAAGAGCGGCCTCGGTATATTCGGGTGCGATTATGACCTCAAAGAAAATTTTATTGATTTCCGCAGCCGCAGTTTCATCGACAGTCCCGTTGGTGATGAGTACACCACCGAAGGCACTTACAGGATCACCGGCAAGCGCATCTTTCCATGCCTCGGCAATAGTAGGACGACTGGCAAGTCCACAGGCATTATTGTGTTTTAGCACTGCGAAAGTAGGAGTGTCAAATTCAGAAATAAGATTGACGGCAGCATCGATGTCAAGAAGATTGTTGTAGGAAATCTCCTTACCATGAAGCTGGGTAAACATTGCATTGAAATCGCCGAAGAAAGTACCGTTCTGATGGGGGTTTTCACCGTAACGCATCTTCTTTGCATCGTCAAAGGCAATTCGGAGAGCATCGCACTCTTCGATGGGCGAGGGGACTGCTGTAGAAGCGAAATAGTTATAGATGTCGGTGTCATAACCCGAAGATACGGCAAATGCCTGACCTGCAAACCAGCGACGTTCCTCGATTGAGGTTTCAGCGCCATTGCGCTTCAAGGTTTCGGCAAGAGGCTTATACTGAGCCTTGGATGCGACGATGACAACATCCTTATAATTCTTGGCTGCAGCACGGATAAGAGAAATACCGCCTATATCAATTTTCTCTATAATATCGGTTTCGGAAGCACCGGATGCTACGGTGGCACGGAACGGATAGAGATCGACAATCACGAGGTCGATTTCAGGTATTTCATATTGAGCAATCTGCTCACGGTCACCTTCGTTGTCACGGCGATTAAGTATGCCGCCGAATACTTTAGGATGGAGGGTTTTTACACGGCCTCCGAGTATTGAGGGGTAGCCGGTGAGATCCTCAACGGCATCACATTCATAGCCTAAACTTTCAATGAAAGAACGAGTTCCTCCCGTGGAAAGGAACTTAACGCCGTCGGCGTGGAGTAACGACAAAATTTCATCCAGTCCGTCTTTATAAAAGACAGAAATAAGGGCGGTCTTGATTCGTTTGTTGTCAGACATCGTAGTAAATTCTGATCTTGTTTAAACAACTGTAATTTTGAAAGTACAAAGGTAATGAAAATTACTCACTATACGAATAAAAATAATAAGTAATTAATATGATGAAAATCTCAATTTTTAAATTTTAAGACAAATTCGCAATTTTCAATGTTTTATTGACTGATGACAGGCTATGGAATAAGGGGGATAAAAAGAAATCAGCCCATCTCTTAGAGACGGGCTGATTTTTGTAATCTTCAAGCATGAAGTCTTCCTTGGCAGGAAAGAGCCTTCATTACTTTCTGATACCGAGTTCCTTCTGGGCGATGATGGCACGGTAGCGATTGATGTCCTTGCGGATAAGATAGTCGAGAAGACGACGACGCTTACCTACCAAAGCCTTAAGAGCTCGTGCGGTCGTATAATCTTTGTGATTTGACTTGAGGTGTTCAGTCAAATGAGCGATACGGACTGAGAATAATGCAATCTGTGCTTCAGGCGAGCCAGTGTCAGTCTTGCTCTTACCGTACTTCTCAAAGATTTCTACTTTTTCATCAGAGTTCAAGTGCATTGATACAGATGTTTAAAAGTGGTTAATGATTATAATAAATTTGGAGTTTGCTCAAAAGAGCGCACAAAGGTAGAAATTTAATCTGAGAAATCCAAATTTCATGAACAATTCCGACTATTAGTCAAGATTGAGATGATCTTTGGATGGATTGCGGAAATGAATCTTATGGTCGATGTATTCCTGAGTAGCAATCAGGGTCGGCTTGGGGAGACGCTCGTAGAAGCGCGAGATTTCAATCTGCTCACGATTCTCGGAAATTTCTTCAAGATTATCGCTGAGTGATGCAAATTCCTGAAGTTTCTTTTCCAGATCATGTTTCATCTCTCCTGCAATCTGGTTTGAGCGCTTGGCGATGATACATACTGTCTCATAGACATTACCGGTGTCCTCGCTCATCTTTATAAGGTCACGAGTCTGGGTGTTGAGAGGTGCGTTGGTCTTCTTGTAGTCCATTATATCTCTGTTGTTTACGAATGTTTATTCTCAGAAAAACTTACTGAGCTACATCAGTCCTTGACGTAGCGTTGGGCAATCTTATAGATGTTGTCGGCCTCCTCACGATTGGGGGTGTCAGGGTAATTGTTGATGTAGGAGTAGTATTCATCAATCACCTCACGAAAACGGTCTGCTTTCTTTTCGTCCACACTCTCGCGGGCTTCCTGATAGCGTGCTTTGAGGACGAGCAGTTCAAGGTCTTCCTTGTATTTTGAATAAGGATAATCCTTGATAGCGTTCTTGGCCACAATCACCGCGCTCTCATAATTGTTGCCCATGTAGCTTCCAAGGTTGTAGTAAAGCTGGGCATTTTCAAGCTGTTTGAGCGTGAGCTTGTCCTGTAACTCGAATATGGCATTCTGTGCGATGGAGACCTTGTCACTCTTAGGGAAGTGGTCAAGGAACGACTGCAATTCCTGAATGGCATTTATGGTCTCTGACTGGTCAAGCTGCGGCTCTGGAGAATCAAGGTAGTAACCATAGCCAGTGTAGAATCGAGCCAGTTCGGTGTATTTACCTTTACGGAAGCGGTTATAGTATGATTTGAAATATTCGCCGGAGGTCTGGTAGTCCTTGTTTTCATAGTTGGAGAGAGCAAGGAGATAGAGAGCATCCTCAGCCTTTTCAGAACCTTTGAACTGGGTTACTATATCTTCAAGGACAGTAGATGCCTGAGTGTAACGCTTCGCCTCAAACGCACGCTTGGCGAAGTCGAGACGATAGTTTGGGTCATTGCTCTTCAAGGCGCGCTGATATTCTCCACATGATGACAGGAGCAGGGCAGTGGCGAGCATGACTAAGTACTTTCGCATATTATTGATCACTATTTGTTGGTGGTCTTCGTGAGAATTAATTTTTCAACTTACAAAGTTAACCATTTTCTATTGATTCCAAGCAAATCGGATGTAATAAATTTACTTAAAATAATATTCCTTACGTCTGTTTGAATGTTTTTTCAATTAATTCAACTAAATTTGTTGACTGAAACAGATTTTATCCAGCATGAAACTATTGACAAAACGGTCGATTGCGAGTCTTGTTGTTCTCGCAAATCTGCTTTTATTTCCCGGAAACACTTTTGGCGGCAGTCCCAAGAGGGAGATGCGCGGAGTATGGCTTGCCACTGTGTGGGGCATCGACTGGCCATCGGTGACTGGTACGACTCCGTCAGTTCAGGCAAAACAAAAGGCTGAGATGAAAACTATACTTGACCGATGTGAGGCCATGAACCTTACATCTGTATTTTTTCAGGTACGGGGGATGGGAGATGTGATGTATGAATCCACCCTTGAGCCGTGGTCGGGATTTGTGTCGGGACAGCGTGGGGTCTCCCCCGGATGGGACCCGCTAAGATTTGTGACTGAAGAATGTCACAAACGCGGACTTGAATGTTATGCTTGGGTCAATCCATTCAGATGGAGCTCAGGTACGGACTACAATAGCGTTCCTGACCGAAGATGGAAGGAGAGGGGGTGGCTGCTTTCCCATGGCAAATATACAGTTTTCAATCCGGGGCTTGAAGATGTAAGGGAGCATCTGGTAGCAATCTGTCGAGAGATCGTTGACGGATATGAGGTGGACGGACTTGTATTTGACGACTATTTTTATCCCAACCGCATCCCTGAGACTCCTGCTGCCGCAGACTATAATCTGTGGCAGGAACAGGCTCCATGGATGAGTTTCGGAGACTGGCGCCGGGCTAATGTCCATAAACTTGTCGCCGACGTACATTGTATGCTTGCCGACACTCATCCCGATGTGAGATTCGGTATATCGCCGGCCGGTGTTGCTGGTAAAAAACATACATCGGCCATAAAATGGGGCATGGAATCATGTGGTGTGAAGGCTGATGACTGGCAATATGGCGAAATCTATTCCGATCCTCTCGGATGGCTCTATCAACGTACTGTTGATTTTATCTCACCGCAGATTTATTGGTCAACATCGCACTCTACGGCACCTTACGAACCACTATCTCAATGGTGGAGTGAGGCTGCCAGACTCTATGGCTGCCATTTTTATTCAAGTATGACTCTGGCTCCACTTGAAAAGAACAACAGCTCAGAGCAAAGAGGAGAATTATTGCGACAGGTGGAAACCAACCGTAGGCTTAGCACAACAGGCGAATTCGGTTCAGTGCTATACAGCGCAAAATTCCTTCCGAAACTTTCAGGGGATCTTGCAAGGTCTCATTTCTCATCAAAAGCTCTTACACCGGAGCTACGCAGAGGGGAAATCATTATGCCCGAGGCACCTTCGGGAGTGAAAATGAAAAGCGGAATACTTAGCTGGAATGAAAAGCACGATACAAAGAATATAATCAGATATGCCGTATATGCGTATCCTGCTCATTTTTCCCGCGAGGATATAATGGATGAACATGGCGATGGAATCAAGGGTGAGTTTCTCGTGAAGATATGTTACGGAAATTCAACTGATGTACCCCTCGGTATGGCATACGCCGTAACCGCAGTGTCAGGAGCATCAATAGAATCCGAACCGACATTCGTGAAGTAAACATATCGGGAATTTATACTATAATATAATAGATGTGGACCCACTTTCACAAGGGGTCCACTCTCAATTAACGAATCAAGAATCTTTGTAGCTTTACGATGTCTGAATTTTAGATCTGAAGTCAGGTTCTGAAAAAGTGCTGTTGTATTATGTATATATTATTGTGTGTCACCGGTGTATCAGATGTTTTTATAGCGTGTCAGCTTGCCGCTATGTTGTCGATGTGACGTTGGGAATCTTGTGTTACATAATAGCGTATGACTGCATAAATTATACTCTGCATCGGTGTCAGAGTTGATTCAGGATTTTGACCTAAGATAAACTCCATACTTAACGCATTGCTGATGATTGTGCGGTCAAGCGGCTGCAATGAGTTTATTGTATCAATGACACGGCTGCTGATGACAAGAGGAGTTTTCATGATGAACTGAGGGTGTTAAAGCTGATGAGTCAGTATCCGGAGAGAGTATTGAGTTTTCATATCGCAAAGATAATTCAATTGATGGGTAATAAAATCTCCCATCTAAGTTAAAATAATTAAATAAAATGACGTGATTAAAAATAATAAGGGACCGATATTCAATATCAGTCCCTTATTATTTTAATCAATATGTAACTTGATGGCTTTACAGCATCTTCACAGAACGTTTGATGAACTCACTGAGATCACGTCCTCGGAGAAGGCCATTGGCAAGAAGTGCGAGGTCGATAGCCTGCTTGACCACAGGCTGCTCAGCCGCATAGTCACTTACAATTTTCTCCTTTTCCTTACGAGCTTTCTCCATGCTCTCGGTGAGCTTCTTTTCTTCCGCCTGTTGCTCGTCTGTGGGCTTGTTATCCTTGATTTCCGAGCGCAGGACTGTAATTTTCTCGTTGTCAGCATCAATAGCTGCATTAAGAGGTTGGAGCTTATCGTCAAGAGCCTTTTCTGCCTCATCAAGAATTTTGACAATCACGGGCTGAGAAGTGTTAACGATAAGATTATAGCTGTCGGGAAGTTCGGCATAGAAACTCATACCGGGCTGAGTGGCGGCCATATCTTTCATTCGACGCATATATTCATTCTGCGTGATAAGAATGGGGTTAGCCTCAGGATCGAGTGATTCGAATGAAACGAGGAAATCCGCTTTTTCAACCACAGGAAGCTGACTCTTGAAGAGGGGAGTGAGGAGTGAAATCTGAGCCGGATTCAAACCGCTGTCCTTCGCGCCTTCCTTGGGGATTATCTTCTCGGCTACATCGCTGTCAACACGCACGAAACGTGTCTTTTCAAGTTTGCTTTCGAGCATCGAGATAAAGTGTCCGTCAAGCTGTCCGTCCATAAGGAGGACATTGTAGCCCTTCTCATTGGCTGCGTGGATGTAGTTGTACTGCGCGGTGACGTCGGTAGCATAGATGTAGACCACATCACCATCCTTATCGGTCTGGGACGATTCAACAAGTGTACGATACTCATCGAGCGTAAAATATTTACCTTCGGTGTCGCGCAAAAGTACAAACTTCATGGCTGCATCGCAGAACTTCTCATCGGTGAGCATGCCGTATTCAATGAAAATCTTGATGTCGTCCCACTTGGATTCGAAATCAGCACGATTTTCCTTGAAGAGTTCGTCAAGACGCGAAGCTACCTTCTTGGTAATGTAGCCCGAGATTTTCTTGACGGCGTTATCGCTCTGAAGATATGAACGCGATACGTTAAGAGGAATATCGGGAGAATCAATGACGCCTTGGAGGAGCATCATGAATTCAGGTACGACACCTTCGACGGAGTCGGTGACATACACCTGATTGCAATAAAGTTGGATACGGTCTTTACGGATGTCAAGGTTGCTCTTGATTTTAGGGAAGAAGAGTATGCCGGTGAGGGTGAAGGGATAGTCGACATTGAGATGAATCCAGAACAACGGGTCTTCCTGACCGGGATAAAGTTCATGGTAGAACTTGCGGTAATCCTCATCTGTCAGTTCGGCAGGTTTCTTAGTCCATGTCGGTTCAGTATCGTTGATAACTTTATCCTTGTCAGTATCGACATATTTTCCATCCTTCCATTCCTGTTCTTTTCCAGAAACTACCGGTACTGGCAAGAAACGGCAATATTTTTTCAGAAGAGTGTCAATGCGGGCTTGCTCAAGGAATTCCTTGTTGTCATCGTCTATATAGAGGATTATATCTGTTCCGCGTTCTGCTTTATCGGTCGGCTCCATAGTGTATTCAGGGGTGCCATCACACTCCCAATGTACAGCCTCGGCACCTTCTTTATAGCTGAGTGAACGGATTTCAACCTTCTTTGCCACCATGAATGCCGAATAGAATCCAAGACCGAAATGACCGATGATGGCATTGGCAGTGTCCTTATACTTGTTGACGAATTCCTCGGCACCTGAGAACGCAATCTGATTGATATACTTATCAATATCTTCTGCGGTCATACCAATACCATGGTCGCTTACCGTCAGAGTTCCGGCCTCCTTNTCAATGNTGACACGGACTTTCATATCGCCAAGTTCACCCTTGAAATCGCCNAATGAGGAGAGGGTTTTTAATTTCTGGGTCGCNTCAATAGCGTTTGACACGAGTTCACGGAGAAAGATTTCGTGATCGGAATAGAGAAANTTTTTAATTACCGGAAATATATTTTCGGTAGTTACTCCAATCTGTCCTTTTTGCATAATATAATCGGTTTAATAAGTTTATTACTACTTTTTATAAACAACAGAGCAAAGAAAATGCCAAAAGGTAAAACTGACAAATTCTGTTAAAATTACTGCAAAAATGACAGATAAATAGTTTATAACGGTTTCTCACATCCTGTATAACATTGAAAATTAAGTATTTCAATTATTATTAATGGAAATTGAGGTACGGATAGTAGTGGTGTCGCGCGGGACATTTATGTTATGACGGTTGAAAACGCCGACGGCATTACGGACGAAATCACGTCGGTGATGTTCGACAGTCGGATGTAACTCCATGCTTTCAGCCGGAAGCAGCCGGAAATTCTTTCCATGTCCGGTGGATGGTTCAGTGAACACAAGTCGATAAGATGCTCCGTTGACATACGCACGACCGAAAATATCACGCGCGAGTTTCACGCGAGCCATCGCTCCTCCACGAGTATCAGTTGTACGCATTGATGAAATGAAATTGCCAAGGGAATAGACAGTGAAGTAGGGGCGTCCGGTCTTTTCGCTGATTTTCAGTTGCATGGGCTGTATGACATGAGGATGGCTACCAATTATGAGTTCCACACCCTGATCAGCGAGAAATTTTTCAAGACTCTTTTGTGATGCGTTGGGGAGCAACTTATATTCATCTCCCCAATGGATACAGGCAGCTATGATTTCTGCACCATTATCACGCGCCTTACGGATATCGGAGGCTATGAGATCACGATTTATGTAGTCAATCTCAATCTCCGAACGCTTGGTTATTCCGTTTGTACCGTAGGTATAGTTAAGAAATGCAACCTTAAATCCGTTGATGTCGTGAATCATCGGCAGAACTGAATCACGATGAGCCTTGTTGCGATAGACACCTATAAAGGGGACACCTTTTGATTCAAACGTCTGAATCGTACGTCTTACTCCACGGTCACGTCTATCCAGAATATGATTGTTGGCAGTGAGCATGAGATCAAATCCGGCATCAGTAAGCGCATCTACATAGTTGTCATGTGCGCAGAACATCGGATAGCCTGAATAAGGGGCGCCTCCAAGCGGAGCTTCCAGATTGACCACAGCAAAATCGGCTGAAGAAATATAGGGTTGAAGAGACTGGAAGTAAGGTGAATAGTCAAGTGAACCGTCAGGTTGTAGCGCCGCATCAATCTGGCGCTGATGTTGCATGGCATCTCCGGCAAATACAATTTCCGCGCTGTCCTGCGGAAGCAACAGCGAAAGCAACGAAAGGAAAACAGAAATCATGCTCACCTGAGATAAGAAAAATGTTGTAGGGATAACGCAAATATATAGTGCGCAATCCCTACAATTCGGATTTATATCATTAGTTATATATTTCTTTCTTGGCTGCGAGAAGGGTATTACGCATAAGCGAACAGATTGTCATAGGACCTACACCGCCCGGCACAGGAGTGATAAAAGCACATTTTTCAGCAACATTATCGAAATCGACATCGCCGCGCAGACGGAAACCGCTCTTTCTGGTAGCATCAGGCACGCGGGTAGTTCCTACGTCAATGACCGTAGCTCCGGGTTTCACCATATCAGCCGTGACGAAACCGGGGCGGCCGAGTGCGGCAATGATAATGTCAGCTTCGGCACAGGCTTCCTTGATATTTGTGGAAGCACTGTGAAGGACTGTCACGGTCGCATTACCCGGGTCTGATTTCTGCATCATAAGGGTGGCGACCGGCTTTCCTACAATGTTACTGCGTCCAAGAACCGCGCATTTCGCGCCTTTGGTCTTCACACCATAGCGTTTGAGAAGTTCCATTATGCCGGAAGGGGTAGCGGAGACGAAGCAGGGGAGACCGATTGACATTCGACCGACATTCACGGGATGGAAACCGTCGACATCCTTGCGGTAATCGATGGCCTCAATGATTTTCTGTTCGGAGATATGCTTGGGGAGGGGAAGCTGGACTATGAAACCATCCACCTCAGTATCATTATTGAGTTCATCAATAGTTTCAAGGAGTTTTTCTTCCGTGACATCATCCTCGTAGCGTATGAGGGTAGAGCGGAAGCCACAAGCCTCACACGCCTTGACCTTATTTGCAACGTATGTTTCACTACCGCCGTCGTGACCGACAAGGATAGCTACAAGATGGGGGCGACGCTTGCCCTGTGCAACCATTTCTTCTACTTCTGCCGCGATTTCGCGCTTGATGTCGTCAGCAGTCTTTTTTCCGTCAATCAGTGTCATCTTCTCATTCCTTTCATGTTTCTCATCATGGCCATCGGATTCTTGATTCCCGAGACGGCCTTCATCATTTTACGGGCATCGTCAAACTGCTTTATAAGACGGTTGACCTCCTGAATATCTGTACCTGACCCCTTGGCTATACGTTTGCGGCGGCTTCCGTTGAGAATTTCAGGATGCTCACGTTCCTGAGCGGTCATCGACTGAATGATAGCTTCGATACCTTTGAAAGCATTATCATCAATATCAATATCCTTGATAGCCTTACCGACACCGGGAATCATGGAGGCAAGTTCTTTCAGATTGCCCATCTTCTGGATTTGCTGGATCTGCTGAAGGAAATCGTTGAAATTGAACTGATTTTTTGCAATCTTACGCTGAAGTTCGCGTGCCTGCTTCTCGTCATAGGCATTCTGAGCCTTTTCAACGAGCGAAACGATGTCGCCCATGCCGAGAATACGGTCCGCCATACGCGAGGGATGGAAGAGATCGAGAGCATCAAGTTTCTCACCAGTACCGACAAACTTGATAGGTTTCGTGACTACCGTACGGATAGAAAGAGCTGCACCGCCACGGGTGTCACCGTCAAGTTTAGTGAGGACAACGCCGTCAAAATCAAGACGGTCGTTAAATTCCTTTGCCGTATTAACAGCATCCTGACCGGTCATCGAATCGACAACGAACAGGGTTTCCTGAGGCTTGACAGCTTTCTTAATTGCGGCAATCTCCTGCATCATCTGCTCGTCAACAGCAAGACGGCCGGCGGTGTCGATAATCACGAGGTCGTTGTGATTGGCTTTGGCATACCGTATGGCGTTCTCTGCGATTTCCACCGGATTCTTGTTGCCTTCTTCTGTATATACAGGCACTTTGATTTGCTCCGCAAGAACTTTAAGCTGGTCAATAGCCGCCGGACGATAGACATCGCAGGCTACGAGGAGAGGCCTTTTCCCTTGTTCCGATTTGAGCTTACGAGCAAGTTTGCCTGAAAAAGTAGTCTTACCGGAACCTTGCAGACCGGACATCAGGATGACGGTAGGATTACCTGAGAGATTGACCTGTGCCGTCTCACCACCCATAAGGCGTGCAAGTTCGTCATGGACAATCTTGACCATAAGTTCACCGGGCTTGATTGCATTGATAACATTCATGCCCAAAGCCTTGGTTTTTACCTCGTCAGTAAACTGCTTGGCTACCTTAAAGTTTACGTCGGCTTCAAGGAGTGCGCGACGCACATCCTTAAGAGTTTCCGCTACGTTTATCTCGGTGATTTTACCTTCACCTTTCAGTATCTTGAAACTTCTTTCAAGTCTCTCGCTTAGATTCTCAAACACTTGGAATGGCGGGGGGATAATGTGGTTAGAAAACTTGTCTTATATTATGATTAGTCGTGGTTGCTCCAAACCTCTGACCAGACCATGATGTTAGTCCGGAAGGAGCTTGTTGGTACGTGTATCCGGGAAGAGGACTACCGGTTTATGGTTGCGTGCTTCCTCGGGAGTCATTTGAGCGTAACACATTAGTATCACGACATCGCCGACTTGAACTTTGCGTGCGGCCGCTCCGTTAAGGCAGATGACTCCTGAACCACGTTCACCGGGGATTACATAGGTATCAAAGCGTTCACCGTTATTATTGTCGACAATATAAATGCGTTCACCCGGGAAGATTCCGGCGGCATCAAGAAGATCCTGATCTATGGTAATGCTACCGATGTAGTCCAGACGAGCCTCGGTGACGGTCACACGATGGATTTTGCACTTAAGAATTTCGAGTGTCATTTCCTTTTAGGGTATTTTATGTTGTCAATCAGGCGGACATCGCCGCAGAAGACGGTCACACACCCGACAGCCGAATCTGTGTCATTCCAGTCCGTTATAGGCTGCATCGTCAGCGCATCGACAATCTCGTAATACTCTACCTGCATGAAGGGGAAAGAGTTTATTTCGTCGATGACATAGCGTTTTGTCTGCTCTACGGTGTGATCGGTTGCCCATGAAAGACTTCCTTCAAGAGTGCGGTGTATGACTGGGGCGACTTCTCGCTGCTCGGGGGTAAGGCGGACATTGCGTGAACTCATGGCAAGACCGTCGTCTTCACGCTTGATAGGACAATCCACAATCTCAATATCAAAACCTTCCAGCTCTGCCATCCTTCGGATTACGGCAATCTGCTGAAAATCTTTTTCGCCGAAATAAGCACGATTGGGTCGCGTGAAGTCAAACAATTTGCTGACAATTTGCGCTACTCCATTAAAATGGCCGGGACGCATGGCACCTTCCATGACCTCAGCCACCGGTCCAAGGTCAAACTGCCTGGTGTCAGGTTCGGGATAAATCTCCTCAACAGAGGGGATAAAAGCATAGTCCACACCCGCTTCGCGCAACATGGCCGTATCAGCCTCCTCCGTGCGGGGGTAGGTGGCAAGGTCGTTAGGATTGTTGAACTGCGTGGGGTTAACAAAAACGCTGACCACCACGATATCATTCTCTTTACGCGCACGCTGGATAAGAGAAAGATGTCCGGCATGGAGCGCACCCATTGTGGGGACGAGTCCGATGCTTCCTTTCTCTCGCGCGCCGTCGAGTTTGGCTTTTAATTCAGCTACAGTGCGAATTATTTCCATTTCTTTAACTGATATGTCTGAAATTTCAGAGTGCAAAATTACAAATTATTCATGCAACAAGCAAATAAAAAATTTCAGGACAAGATTATTAAAGACGGTTTCTTTCGGACAATCCTGCGGATTTACCTTTGTACTTGCTCATTGTTGAGTTGAAGGCGTAGCGCACAATCAGGCGTAATGCCTGAGAATCACTGTAATTCCACTTGTCAAGTGTCATCTGTTCACCGTATGTAATCATAGAATTTCGTGCCGTCTTAAACAAATCAGTTGCCTGCAATTGGAAGAACCATCCGTCCAGATTCTTTGACACACCGAAATTGACGGACCATGAGGATTTCAGGGTCACGATGTCCATGTCCCCGCGCGTTCTCCCCATAAGGTCGACATTCAGGTTGAAACCACCTTGCAGATTGACAGTATTATAAAAATTCCAGAACAGAAGAGGTTTATCCATGTTTTTATCCNCTCCGATAGCCTGAGTAGTGAAGTGTTGTCCAAGAAGATTCAGCCTAAGCCTCGGTGACCATTTGTGTATTCTTGGCGATAGGGATAGAACGGCACTGTATTTTGAAATACGACTGAAATTTGCATAAGACATAAGATTAACCGGAGAACCATCCTTATATGGTCTGATCACACTTATGATGGCATCGCTGGCATAATCCCAACCCATACTGAAATATATCCACTTCCATACACCAGCAAGTGNCAGCGTATGAATCATCTCTGAGGTGAGTAAAGGATTGCCGGTCTCGTATGTAAATCTATCATCATACTGGATTGCACTGCTCAACTGACTGTATAGAGGCCTTTTCGTTTTTGTCGTGTAGGAAAGTGTGAATTTTGCACGATTGATAGGGAAGGTAAAATCAAAATCAGGATAGAACTTATTATATCTGCGACTCTGACCGGGGACAAAATCACCAAACATATAATAGTCGGAGACAACATGTTCATATCTTATGCCTGCATAGAACTCGACATTCCTGTAAGGGATGTTAAATGCAATAAAACCGGCGATGTTCGATTCCTTTATGCAGTCGTTGGCATCAGTAAGTTCTTCGGAATTATTCTGGAATCTGTNTTTACGGTCGGTTGACGTAAATTCGTAGCCGAATTCAAGCTCATTGTTACCGAAATTATATGTTCCGATACCTTTGGAAGCCCATAGNCGGCTGTATATACGATTGTCGGTGGAAATAGTAGTCAAATCATCTGTNCTGTCTGTTTCATTGATTGTCTGTNAATTGTCAGCTTCTTTCGAATAAAAGTCATTCGTGAGATTTATTGTGATATTGTTTATCTTTCCAAGATAATAAAGATTCAGAGATGTAGCTGGATGATGGTGTCTGCGCCATCGCGTATCGCGCTCAATATATTCCNAGTGAACGCCATTCATTGAAATATCCTCGCCGGTTTGCCAGTGTGATTTGCTGTATGGTGTCACAGAGGATTCATACTTTGCCCCAAGAGAGTGATTGGAGTTTNTCTGCCAGTTCACACCGATATTTCCTGTGACATTGGTNCCGGATGGAAAGAGCAGGAGATTACTNTCAATCAGATATGAATCTTCATTGGTAACGATTGAGGTGAGATTTCTCTGCTCCTGAAACCTTCGCATATAGTCGAAATTTAANGAGCCGAAGACATCTACACCTACTTTCCGATAATTCAATGCAATATTGTCGGATTGAGAGAAAAAGTGTGCCTGACGTTCCATGGCCTGAAATGAACCGCTAAGTCCGTCACCCTGTCTCCTGACGGTCTTAATCAATATTACAGACTTCACCTCCGCACCATATTTNGCACCGGGATTGGTGATAATACCAACATTCTGAATGTCTTTGGAAGACAAACGTTGTAGTTCAGATGTGTCAACCAACCGGCNACCATTTATATAAATGACCGGAGTGCCTTTACCTATGATTTCAATAGCATCTTCATCAACTCTGACTCCCGGCATTTGGGAGAGGACATCAAAACAGGTGCCGACATTACCCAGAGGAGTTCCCGCGATTTTCGTAATAACTCCTCCTTTTAGGAGCTTATAAGGTGTTTCAGGAGCTTTNACAATTACNTCATTTAATATGTGACTGTCATTGACAGANTCCTTTTCATTTGCTNTTTGTGAAAATGCCATGAACCAATGTCCGAAAGAGAGCAGGCTAATCAAAAATACTCTTTTCATTTCTTTGTTTTTTCAACAAAGGTATGCGCTTATGTGCGGAANTCAATGATTTAAGAGTTTCAGATATGTTTCATTTGAAAAANAGGTTTCAGATATGTTTCAATAACTATTCAAATCACGCTATATTAACAGAATATAAGTTTTGCCATTTTGTCTGACAACTTGCTTTTAAGACGAGTCTTTCTTGTTCTTACCGCACCGTCGGATACCCCAAGACAGGCAGCGATTGATGAATTTGAGACACGCATCATTGATAAGGTCGAGGTAATAATATCATCTATGGTAAGNCGTCCGGCATCCGTTGTGAGATCCACTATNAAATCTGCAAAACATTCCAGTATTGTCTGCCTTATTTTGACTCGCTCCTTGATGGGGAGAAAGGTTCCATTCTCGTTGTAGACAATTCCTCCTTTATGAACTAAAGACATCAGCCCGGTGTCCCGAAATCGGCCAACGCACATTTCTGCACGTTTAGTGATAATGTGGAATGAATCAATATTACCCTTATCGACCTCATCAACGGCATCAGCTTCAATAAGTATCTGCGCCCGACGGAGTGAGTCAAGTTCATTATGAAGCCTGATGATTTTCCGCTTGCTNTTCCAGAAAATTAAGGCAGAGGCTACAAAAGCAATAAAAAGNAATGCCAGAGCCAAAATCCATATTTTCTGACTCCGGGATTCAGAATTAAGCAACTCAATACGGATGCGGCTATTATATTCGGTTATCTCGTCTTTTATTTTCTGATTAAGNNTCATGCGCTTCCCGACAGAATCATTTCTTTCAGTTCCTTCACCCGGATAAACTTTGCCATTCCGTGCATAACTGATGCAGTTTCCCAGTAACCGAAGGCCATTGTATGTATTGATGGAATACGCGTCAGGCGACCTGTCATATAGNTCCTGTGATTGTCTGAGATACGAAGTCGCTGAATCAAGATTATTATGATTGAAATAAAGAAATCCTTTTGTAATCAGTTTTCCAAGATGACATGACCCGATGCTGTCCAGATACTTCAAGCTCTTCACAAAATCAGCCGATGAAAGGCCNGCGTAATTCAGGACAAACGTATGGTATTCAGGAGTTGTCGGCGGTGTCAGTTCGATAGCCTTTTCTATGTAGAAGCGGGCNGAATCATTTTCATTTAGAAAGGCATAAAAAATACCGATGTCGTGTAATGTCCGCGCACGATTTGATCCTGTGACATCAGCCGAATCAGCTTTTTGAGCATAAAATATCGCTTTGCGGTAATCTTTTGGTGCAAGTGGATTAGAATAGTGATTTGCCAAATCAATATAGAGATCACTGACAGAGGGAGAGGTATTGATTGTCGCATAGTCCAAGGCTTTCCGTAGATACATGGCTGCGGAGTCAGGTTTACCATTCCATCGGGTTCGTATGGCTAAAAGCTGACAGACTTCTAAAAATTTGGTGGTNTCGTTGTTTTCCTGATAGTATGCCATTGCATCGTCAAGACCATCGACGAGCATATATGTTTTTCCTTGTTCCAATCTGCTGATNGATGTCTCGCGTGCGGTGTCGGCGTTGATTTTTCTTTCATCAAGCCGACTGCATCCGAATAAAAGCANAAGGAATGATAAACAAGAAAAATAAGCTGCTAATCTCATCATATACAATCGTTTTACATCATACAAAGATAATAATAAACGATATATCCGACAATAAAAATCGTGTACTTTCCGTTTAAATATAATCATATTTTCTAACTACTATAAAATGCAACAGGAATTTGCCTCTAAATTGCTTGAAGGAGCGGTGACTGAATTGTCAAGGTTGCCGGGAATAGGCCGAAAGACGGCATTGAGGCTTGCACTACATATTCTAAGGATGGAAGAAGGAGCNGGCGTGACTCTCGGAGAGTCAATTATCAATATGCGGCGGGGCATACGCTATTGTTCTGTCTGNCANAATATATCNGAAACTGAAATATGNCCNATCTGCGCTGATACCCGACGCGACCGTTCAACGGTGTGTGTTGTCGAGAGCGTGAAAGATGTGATGAGTTTCGAAAATACCGGACAGTTTGCCGGATTGTATCATGTACTTGGAGGGGTGATTTCNCCTATGGATGGAGTTGGGCCTGANCAGCTTTCTATTGACTCACTTGTAGAACGTGTTGCGNAGGGTGGAATAAAGGAAGTGATTCTTGCCCTGAGTGCGACAATGGAAGGTGAGACCACCAACTTCTACCTTTTCCGTCGNCTCGCTGAGTTTTCCGATGTCCGCATTACACAGCTTGCACGCGGTGTATCCGTCGGTAATGAAATTGAATACACCGATGAAATCACTCTCGGCCGTTCTCTGCTGAACCGTACGCTTTTNACCGATTCTATACGGCGTTGATCNATCTCTTTAAGTAACAGACAATATTATCGGATTAATAACTTAGGGGGTGCATTAGGCACCCCCTAAGTTATTAATCCGATAATATCATTTCCTATCTATGATATTGAAAGCTGCCTGACGGCCAAAAGTTATTCGGTCAGGATAATGGACATCACTGTTTACTGCAATGGGCATACCGGCTTCATACAATCGTCGTATGACGTGAGGCGAAGGGAAGAGCCGTGGATGGTAGGCTTTTACTTCATCTGGGGTAGCTCCTACGGGTGGGTTCCATGCTTTTGTATTAATTTCCACTACTATATCCAGCGACCTGAGGGCATCAATTACGTTGTCGATATGTTTTTTATACCATGCTTCATCTTCTATTCCGGGACGATAGTTTGAAGCGTTGAAACCAATCTTGTCAAAGTGACCTATCATATCGAAACCTCCGGCCTCTATCATATCCAATGTATGAGAATAGAACGTGTCCACTACATAGTGGATATCGTCATGGAAATACTTATGGAGCTTTTGTATAAAACCTGATGGGCTTCCGTCTACATCAATCAGTGTTCCATCATCTTGTGAAGGGATAAAATGAATTGAACTCAATTTGTAATCCAATGGAATCTCTGAAAAAAATTCATGGCTTGCGCCCCAAAGTTTACCGAGATAATCGATTTCCATTGACAGATAGAGATTGATTTGTCCGGCATACTCCTCTTTAAGACGATTGAATTCTTTGATATAGGGAGCTACATCCTCTTGTTTCATGTTGCACGGAGATTCAATCGGGATAGGGGAGTGTGGCGTGAAACCCAAATGTTTGATTCCCGCAGCCACCGCAGCCTCGACGAAACGTGCCATTTCGGCACGTCCGTCGCAGAATTGCGTGTGGGAGTGTAGATTGTAATCTCTTGTAGATTTTATTATTTCTCTTATATCCACGGGCTGGTTTATGATTTATTTTGTGGAGGCAGGAGGATTGGCGATATTCTGTCTCATGGTCGTATCTGACTCGATATTCTTCATGCGATAATAGTCCATGATACCGAGATTTCCGCTCAGGAAAGCCTGAGCCATAGCCTTAGGTAATTCAGCTTCAGCCTCGATTACTTTTGCACGGGCTTCCTGAGCCTTGGCACGCATCTCCTGTTCGAGTGCGATAGCCATAGCGCGACGTTCCTCAGCCTTGGCCTGAGCTATATTCTTATCAGCCTGAGCCTGATCAATTTGAAGAGCCGCACCGATGTTCTTGCCTATGTCAATGTCAGCGATGTCAATGGAGAGAATTTCAAAGGCAGTCCCAGAATCCAGCCCCTTACGCAAAACAAGTTTGGATATGTTATCGGGATTTTCAAGTACCTGCTTATGACTTTCAGAGGAACCGATTGACGATACGATGCCTTCACCTACACGGGCAAGTACAGTATCCTCACCAGCACCGCCCACAAGCTGACGGATATTTGCACGCACAGTCACACGCGCAATTGCGATAAGCTGGATGCCGTCTTTTGCGACAGCCGTGACGTGGGGAGTCTCGATAACCTTAGGATTAACAGACATTTGTACTGCCTGAAAAACATCGCGTCCGGCAAGGTCAATGGCTGTGGCCATTTTGAAGCCGAGATCTATGTTGGCTTTGGATGCCGACACAAGAGCATGGACTACTTTCTCGACATTACCTCCGGCGAGATAGTGGGCTTCAAGGTCATCACGGCTTACGTCGTTTAGACCAGCTTTATGAGCCTCGATCAATGCGCGGACTATCACCGATGCCGGGACTTTACGGATTCGCATCAGAAAGAGCTGCATGAGCGAGATTCTGACGCCACTGACTCTTGCCGAAATCCATAGGAAAAACGGCACATAATAAAAGAAAATACAGATAATGATTACTAATGCAATCAAAATCAAGATTAATGTTATTTCCATATTTGGGAATTTTGGTTGGTTAAGGAATTAGCTTACTTTTATCTCTGTTGATTGAGCGTGACGACCCGGTTTTTCAGGCGTAAGAGTTCAGCACGTTTCTCCTCCATAGCTTTTTCAGTCGATAGGATTCTATTACCGACAGATTTATCACGGTTTGCATAGGCTTGTCGCATTTTCGCCAAGTTCTCAGCCATCTTGTCGTAAGCGTCCTTTTCTGCGAGATACTGCCTCATCGCTGCAACGGCCCTTTGGTTTGAAAGCTGTGACATAGATGTTATAACCTTACCGCCGGGTAATCCAAATATAAAATTGCTTTTCTCAGTTGCTTCGGATTCAGTGGATGAATCCTTGATACGCTCCTTTATTGCAGCATAATCGGTCTCTCCGTTTTGTGTCATTGCGATAGACGATACCCTTGCATAATCTGTAAGCTCAGGAGTATCCGTAGGATAATTTACACGCAATTCCTGCGGGATAAACGTATATATTGTCACCGAATCCTGCAACTGATTTCTGTCTGTCGCCCACCATCCGACCTTGTTTTCCTCATCTATGGCGTATAGATAGTCGTTGTATGGTGAATTATATGGCATACCGACATTTGAAGGCTGGAGAAATCCGTCACTGTCACGGCGGGAAATGAATATATCGAGTTCTCCGAGAGAATTATCCCCGTCTGCTGCAAAGTAGAGCGTCACACCATCAGACATAAGGAAAGGATAAGCCACCCACGAACCCTCCTTGTCACCGAACATATCGGCATAATCAAAGAGCGGGGTTGGTTTATCCCAGCTTCCGTCAGCAAGCCGGGTGGACTCAAACATTTTAGAATCGCCACTTTCCGACGAACCATACCAGATTAAATCCTCTCCGGATTCGCTGATGAAGACAGGAGACCAGAGACTCATCACTCCAAGTTCACGCAAGGTTTCCGCTGACACAACTTTATCAAGAGCTGTCTCATCGCTTATACGCCCGGCGCTTTTGGCAAGTTTGAAGAATTTGAAGAAATTATCCGAAGGTACATTGATGCTATCGATGATTTCTATTTTCTCAACTCTGTCAAGCATAGCGCGTCCCAGATCTATTCGTGAGCGCAGATTATCCGTCCAGTCCACAGGTTCACCTCCGTCTCCGGAAATGAAATTCTTGTCCTTGGCGGCTTCAGCCTTAGTGCGCTTTTCGAGATACTTGTCAAGGTACTCGCCAGCCTTATCAAACTCGTAGAGATAGAAATAGCTTTCAGCCGCTCCAAGGTTGGCTGCATTGTCACCTTTAAGATAATAGGTGATAGCTTCCTTGAAGCGTCCGGCCTCTTTGAGCGCATCACCGGCCTTACGGTTGAACACCTTGTTGCGTGGTGCTTCACGGGCAAGGCTGACAGCCTTGTTTACCTCCTCGGGGGTTATGGCGGAAGCACTCAGGGTCATCAATCCGGCTAATCCGGAAAATATGATATGTCGAAGTATGGTTGTCATATAAGTTATTATTCGCCGTTCTCTTGCTTCGTGAGTTTCCTGTGCATGGCAGCAGCGGCACGCCGACCGTCGCCCATCGCAAGGATTACAGTTGCACCTCCACGGACAATATCACCTCCGGCATANATGTCATAGAGCGATGATTGCATCGTCTCTTCATTGACGACTATGGTACCTCGGCGTGAGATTTCNAGTTCAGGAATTGCATTAGGTATGAGGGGATTTGGTGACACNCCGACACTCACAATGACGAGNTCGACCTCAATCTCCTCAATAGCACCCTCGATAGGGACAGGAGAGCGACGTCCCGATGCATCCGGTTCGCCAAGTTCCATCCGCTGAACACGCATCGCCCTTACACGACCCTTTTCATCCGCGAGATACTCAATCGGATTGCAAAGAGTCATGAACTCCACACCCTCTTCCTGAGCATGATGGACCTCTTCCACTCGGGCTGGCATCTCTTCAAGGCTACGGCGATAGACTATCATGGCTTTCTTTGAACCTTGACGCAATGCAGTACGGACAGAGTCCATTGCAGTATTACCACCNCCTATGACAGCTACACGATTGCCTTTAAGTACAGGAGTGTCTTCACCCGGTCGACCTGCACCCATCAGATTTATGCGGGTGAGNTATTCGTTGGCCGACATAATGCCGATGAAATTTTCACCGGGAATACCCATGAACCGGGGCAAGCCTGCACCTGATGCAACGAAGATTCCGTCATAACCAAGCTGATGTAATTGGTCGTAGGAAATAGTTTTGCCTATTATGCAGTCTTTTACGAAAGTTACCCCTTCTGCGCGGAGTGCATTGATTTCTGCCTCGACCACATCGTTGGGCAGACGAAATTCAGGAATACCGTATTTCAACACGCCGCCAATCTCATGNAGTGCCTCATAGACCGTGACGTTGTAGCCCTTTTTGATCATATCACCTGCAAATGACAGACCGGCAGGACCCGAACCGACAACAGCTATGTTCAGTCCGTTTTTTTCAATTTCAAGAGGCTTTGGCTGTATATTGTTGGCTTTTAGATTTTCTCTTTCAAAATCAGCGGCAAAACGCTCGAGATAACCGATAGCCACCGGCTGCTTCTTCATTTTGTTGTATATACAACGTGACTCACATTGTTTTTCCTGCGGGCAAACACGACCACAGACTGCNGGAAGCGCACTGGTCTGTTTGAGGACTTTGGCCGCTGTGAGGATTTCGCCACGTTCGATATTTTTAATGAAAGCAGGAATGTCAATTGACACAGGACATCCGTGGATGCACTGAGGATCAGGGCAGTCAAGGCAACGGGTGGCTTCCAGAACAGCCTGTGACTGAGAAAGTCCGAGATTCACTTCATAGTTGGAATGTACGCGGAATTTTGGATCCAGTTGCGGAATGACAGCCCGGGGAATTGATGTACGTTCTTTTGCCGGAAGTACCGAGCGGAGTTCCTCGCGCCATTTAGCGTCGCGGTTGGTATCTGTATTCATTACTGAAATTGTATGCTGATTAGAAGTAGTGTAGTTAAATATATTGTATGTATGTGTCAGGTAAGACCTGTATTAATTGTATGCTTTCAGACGCATTATCATCTCGTCGAAATCGACTTTGTGGGCATCGAATTCAGGACCGTCAATACATACGAACTTGGTCTTTCCATCAATGGTAACGCGGCAAGCACCGCACATTCCGGTTCCGTCCACCATTATGGTATTGAGGGAAACCATTGTCGGAATATCATATTTCTTTGTAGTCAATGCCACGAACTTCATCATTACAGCAGGTCCGATTGCAACAACAAGATCTACTTTTTCGCGTTCCACCACTGCCTCTACNCCGGCAGTGACAAGTCCTTTCTGACCTCTTGAACCGTCGTCTGTCATGATTATAACCTCATCACTGTATTCAGCAACTTGCTTTTCAAGAATNATAAGCTCAGATGTACGCGCCGCGAGGATGGAAACAACTCTGTTGCCGGCTTCTTTCATAGCCTTGACTATGGGAAGGAGGGGAGCGACCCCAACTCCNCCACCGCAACACACGACGGTGCCGACTTTCTCAATATGTGTAGCCTGACCGAGAGGTCCGACTACATCCGTAAGGCAATCGCCGACTTCAAGCGCACAGATTTTACGGGTACTTTCGCCTATTGCCTGAATAACAAGGGTGATGGTTCCACGTTTCAGATCTGCATCCGCAATGGTCAGGGGTATGCGCTCACCGCCTTCCCCGGTACGTACGATGACAAAATGACCCGGTCTTCGAGATTGAGCTATCATCGGCGCTTCAACTACAAGTTTTACCACATTTTCCGAGAAATGTTCTTTCTCTACAATCTTATACATTGACATAAGTAACGTATGTATTTTTATTTATCTATATAGGTGATATTTCTGGTCTGGGTGACGGTACGNTCCATCGACTGAAGTTTTTCCTGACGCTGAGTCCAGTTACCNTANTCGTCAAATTTCAGGTAGGTATATTGTTGAACCTCCTTATCCTCCGTACTGTCGTAGATGAGTTCTTTAAGAAGTCCATCGGNATCATAGCTGTAAGTCTGCGTCCACACCTCATCACCGGAACTGGCCGTCACCTTTGAGACCCGGCCGGAGGGNGTATATGCTATGGTCATGTTGATTGTCGTGTATGAATCCTCNTCGTCTTCAACCGCTTCTTCAACNGTTATTGAGGTCATGCGGCCTTTTACATCGCGCTCACAAGTCACTTCAACACCGTCAATCTCAACAAGCAGCCCATTTTCATCAAAAGTGAATTCAGTCTGCCATTCAAGACCGGCATCATTCATAACTATGCACACAGAATCAACCGGACCTTTCAAACCGAACATATCCAAATCACTGGCGTATGTGAAAAGGCCACACATAGAGGCAATTAAAAATAGAAAAAATTTCATATTGTCGTGATAACAGGCCATAAGCTATTTCCTAACATACAAAATTACGATATATCTCTCAAACAAACGCTAAAATTTGCTAAAAAATAGACTTCGCCGTAAAGTTTTAGTAATTTTGTGACAATGGAAACAGCAAATGTAGAATCTGAGAAACTTAGAGAACTCAGTGAAGCTCCCGTCGGACGACTTCTATGGAAATATAGCCTTCCCGCAGTCGTCGGGATGNTGGTGATGTCTTTATACAATATAGTAGACCGAATTTTCATAGGTCAATGGGTTGGCCCGGAGGCTATCGCNGGGCTTGCGATAACATTTCCTGTCATGAATCTCTCGGCAGCTCTCGGTGTGCTGATTGGTGCCGGTGGTTCAGCGAGAATATCCATCCTTCTCGGGGCAAAAGACCCGAAAGGTGCTTCCGCTGTACTTGGCAACTCACTGATTATGCTGAGTCTCATTATATGCTGTTATCTTACGATATTTGCCCTATTCATTGACGATATTCTACTTGCTTTCGGGGCAAGTGAAGTGACGCTACCATACGCCCGAGATTTCATGCTATACATCCTGCCGGGTATGTTTATGACCAACTTCGCATTTACATTCAACAATTTTATGCGTGCTTCCGGCTACCCTGTGCGCGCGATGGTAACAATGTTTATTGGGGCTGCCGTCAATGTCGTGCTGGCACCACTTTTCGTTTATTATTTGGAGCTTGGAATAAAGGGTGCGGCAATAGCGACAGATATAGCCATGATGGTCTCGGCAATATTTGTCATGTCTCATTTCTTCTCTTCAAAAAGCACTCTTAGGTTCCTTCCTGAAAAACAGATGTACAGGCTGCGTGCAAGAGTGATAATCCCTGTAATATCAATTGGTGCAGCACCCTCTGTCGTCAATGCAGCCGCCTGTTTTATAAACGTAATCATCAATAAAACACTTTATGTCCACGGAGGTGATACGGCAGTTGCCGCAGCCGGCATCTTTACAACCTATACGTCACTGATGACAATGGTTGTAGTAGGTATCTGTCAGGGTATGCAACCGATTGTAGGATATAATTATGGGGCAGGTACGATCCATCGTCTCCGACGTACATTCTGGCTGGCGGTAGGCGTGTCTACCTGTATCGTCACTCTCGGACAAATAGTAGGACTCTCTTTCCCTCAAATAATAGGTCGTGCGTTCACTACTGATACCGGTCTGATAGCTGAAACTTCACGGTGTCTGCACATATCATTGCTGGCCTTTACGGTTGTCGGATTCCAGATAGTGTCGACAACACTCTTTCAGTCAATAGGCAAGGCGGCTGCGTCGATTTTTCTGTCGCTCACGCGTCAGGTTCTGTTTCTGATTCCGCTCCTGCTCATTCTGCCGTCTGAGTTCGGGCTCGATGGAGTTTGGGCTGCATTCCCGGTTTCCGATATTATTGCTACAATCGTAACCGGAATGATGGTTGGATGGCAGCTTTCACGTTTCAGGAAGGCAGAAAAAGGTATGACTCTTGCATGATGTTATCCAACTGATCAACTGAAACAGGACACTGAAACAAAAGAGAACGTGAATTGTTGTAAAGGAATAAAGGAGGGAAACCTTCATTCTAAGTTTCACTATTTGTTTCAGCTATGTCACAAGCCGTTCAGTTAAGCAAATCACGCCTGCGTGTAATGCAGATGATGCATCTTGGTGTCATCATCCTCTCCATACTCCTAATCACACTTATCACGCTTGATACACTGCGTAATGTCTCTTTTCTTGCCGACAGCACATATCTCCGTGTGCAGTTCTGGTGCTGTCTGTTCTTTATCGCAGATGTATTTGTCGAAATGAGTTTTGCACCAAAGAAATGGAAATATCTCTGGCATCATACACTATTCCTGCTGATTTCCATTCCATACCTTAATATTATCCATCATTTCAATATTCCTGTCGACGCACATATTCAGTATATGCTGCGTTTTGTCCCGATGATCCGTACCGCCTATGTATTTACGATTGTCACCGGAGCGACCGCATCAGCACGTTGGGCAAAGAATATGCTTATAACATATATGATTGTCCTGATAGTGGCAGTATATTTCTGTTCACTTTCATTCTTTGTATCTGAAAATCCTGTGAATCCTCAGGTTCCTGACTATTGGTCGTCACTCCTCTGGTCGATTATGAGTCTGACCACAGCGGGCAGTTCTATCCATGCCGTAACAATGACGGGTAGGGTACTTGGTGTGCTTCTATCAGCTATGGGACTGATATTTTTCCCAATTTTCACCGTCTTTCTCACAGACAGCTATTCAAACCAAATGCCGTCACAATCAGACACTGACGATGCTACGTCTCAAACCTCTCCTCAGTCCTCAGCATCAGCCCCGGTTTCCGGCAATCAATCCGACAATCAGGCTAACTGAAAATTTTGAGACCTTAGGTAAAATTCGTATCTTTGCAGGTGAATATTGAACACTTAAATTCACTTACAGACAATCATGCTTAAAACAGTCCTTTCAATATCCGGTCGTCCCGGTCTGTACCGTCTTGTCAACAGAGGCAAAAATATGCTTATCGTTGAATCCATCACGAATAAGAAGCGCACACCTGCCTATGCTCACGACAAAGTAATCTCCCTCGGTGATATATCTATATATACAGTCGAGGACGATGTACCTCTGCCCACTGTACTTGAAACGGTAAAGGAGAAGAACAATGGCCAGCCGGTCGACATCAAGGCTATCGGCAATGATGCTGCTCTCCGCGAATATTTCGCTGAAATCCTTCCTGATTTTGACCGCGACAGGGTCTATACTTCCGATATCAAGAAACTTCTCACATGGTACAACCTGTTACTTGAAGGCGGTATCACTGAGTTTGCTGAGAAAGAGGAGACTCCGGTAGCCGCTGAATCAGTCGCATCAACCCCCGAAAGCGAGGAGAAGTGAGAATAAACAGATTTTTTACCGCGAGGGACAGTGTGGTCGAATTGATAGAACATGACTACAACGTCCTCACTGTCCTTAGCCGTTTTTCTCTGCCACTCGGATTCGGACAGAAAACCATCGGCGAACTCTGTGAAGAGTCCGGCATACACACTGATGCGTTTCTGCTGATAATTAATTTTCTGCTTACCGGGGAGATTGATATGGCCACGCTTCCCGGAGTAGGGCCGGCCGATGTAGTCTATTTCCTGCATAATTCCCATGACTACTATCTGACCTACAAGTTGCCTCACATACGTGCAAATCTTATTTCTGCACTTGATGAAAGCCACAAAGACATCAATCCCATAATCATAAGATTTTTTGACGACTATACGACCCTCGTAAAAAAGCATTTCAATTACGAGGAAAAAGTCGTATTCCCATACGTCAGGCTGCTTTCCGAAGGAGATAACTCAGATTATAGAATTGACGTTTTCCGTCGGCATCACGATGATGAGATTGAAGAAAAACTTGGAGAGCTTAAAAACATCATACTACGTTACTATTCAACTTCAATGCCGTTCAAAATGTATGATGCTTTGGCCGACATATATAATTGTGAGGAAGATTTGAAGTCTCATGCCAGAATTGAAAACGACATTCTTATTCCGATGATTTCACGGATAGAACGAAGCCATTAACTGACCTGATGCCATGCGTCATATTACAATAGCCCTTATGATGCCTTCTCCNATAATGGTGACTGGCATGATTTCCATTCTAAGGAAATTGAAAGACATTTCATGTTCGGTGGTGGAAATTGAAGGTGAAAATTATTTTGAACAACTCTCACGTCTTCATCCATCCGTTCTCATCGTTGACCCGGTCAACTCTATGGTTCAATGGGACACCGTAAAGAGTGCATCATCTGCCCCCGTAAAACTTATTGCCCTTCTAACCCAGCAGATGCCAAAAGAGAATCTGAGATGGTTTGATGACACCTTTTCAATATATGATCCTACTGCATCAGTGATAGAAGTAGTACGTCGCAACATCCTGTCAGACGAGGAGGACGAAAAAGGGAAGGATTTAAGCCCGAGGGAAAAGGAGGTTATCATAGGAATTGTCAAGGGCTTGTCAAACAAGGAAATAGCAGCAGAGATGAACGTGTCGGTCAACACTGTGATGACACATCGCAGAAATATTGCCTCCAAACTTCATATCCATACGCCGGCCGGTCTGACAATTTATGCTATTGTTTCAAACCTTGTCAAACTTGAAGATATTAAATCGGATATGGGGAAACTATAAGCGTATAATTGGTGCTGATTTTTTAATAATCAAAATTTACCCCAAGAACAGACTGAGTCTGAAAATATAGAATAAAACAAAAAAATAAGTCCCTGAAATTCAATGTTGCAGGGATTTAAAAAACTCATCACGAAGTTCAGCAGAAGTGTCGAATACACCGGATGTTTCAACTGTAGTGGTAGAAGAATTCTGTTTTTCAACACCACGCATCTTCATGCAGAGATGATCGCCTGTGCAAACAACAATCACCCCTTTGGCACCCAGTTTCTCCATTACAATCTTACAAATCTGCGCTGTCATTCGTTCCTGAACCTGAAGTCGTCGGGCGTAAAAATCTACCAGACGTGCTAGTTTGCTAAGGCCAATAGTCTTACCGTCAGGAATATATCCGATAGAAACTTTCCCGAAAAATGGAAGTATGTGATGCTCACACAGCGAATAAAATTCTATATCTTTCACGACAACCATACGTGAACCTTCGTGAGAGAAGATTGCATCATTGATAATTTCATCCGCATCTTGTCTATAACCACGTGTTATGTATGCGAGAGCCTTTGCTGCACGCATGGGGGTCTTGACAAGACCCTCACGGGTTACGTCCTCACCGAGAAGACGGATAATCGCTTCGTAATGATCAGCGATTGCTTTGATTGTCTCTTGACTTAGTTCAGTCACTATGATTTTTGATTTTAATGATTGATGAGCCGGGTTAATCATGCACGTTCACACGGTCGCGTACAACACGAATTTCCTTGCTGTACGACGGAAAAGCCTTCCTCAACTCCTCGGCAGCCGCATTAGCCTCTTTCTGTGTCTTGAAATCACCGACTTTAAGACGCCANTAGGGTGAGGTGTACATAACGTATGTCTGGTAATGGGGAAAACGCGAAGCGATGACTCTCTGTTTCGAGCGTGCCTCGTTTTTGGCAGTACGCGCGTTATTGTCGCTGAANACCTGCACGCGATAACCAGCCATGCGTCCATTGACCGGACGGACAGACTGCTCCTCTTTTTCCTTTTCCTTGCTTTCATCCTCAGATGGGGTCTCGACAGGCATAAGTCGCTTCAACAGTTTTGCCGGTTGGTTCACCACATTGGAATTGCCAAGGGTAATATGATCGACAATCGTGACCACTTCGGTTTCCGCCTTGACTATCGGCGAAGCGACAAGCAGAATCAATGGAAAAACAAAGGATTTCATAAAGTCAAAAGGGGAGGAGTATAATCTTAAATGACAATAAAACGTAACCGACCTTACACCGAAAAAACTAATATAAAGAGTAAACCCCGCGCGGCCACATAGCACTCCGAATTCTTTTTAGGGACAATGCTCCGCGCGGGATAGAAGATTGATGTTTATCCTGTCGGTNTTGGATAGAATTCAGTGTCAGAATGCGTTGACAATACCCATGAACGAGGCAGCTTCAAGCGCAGCGCCACCAATAAGACCTCCGTCTACGTCAGGCTTGGCAAAAAGCTGGGCAGCATTTGAAGGTTTGCAGCTACCACCGTAGAGGATAGAAGTATTATCGGCAACTTCAGCGCCATACTTGTCAGCAATAGTCTTGCGGATGAAGGCGTGGATTTCCTGAGCTTGGTCATCAGTTGCGGTTTTGCCGGTACCGATAGCCCATACAGGTTCGTAGGCAATCACGATTTTACCGAATTCCTCAGCGTCAAGATTGAAAAGGCCTTCTTCGAGCTGAGCTTTAACGACATCGAAATAGCTACCGTCTTCGCGCTGCTCAAGAACCTCGCCAATGCAGAAGATAGGAGTAAGGCCGTTGTCAAGAGCAAGACGTACCTTCTCACGGAGAGTTTCAGAGGTCTCGTTGTAGTACTGACGACGCTCGGAGTGACCGAGGATGACGTATGTTGCACCGGTTGAAGCAACCATAGGAGCAGAAACCTCACCGGTATATGCACCTGAACGGTGGTCAGCGCAGTTTTCAGCGCCAAGGCCGAGCTTATTCTTGTCAATTACATTGTTGATTGAAGCAAGGTGTGTGAAAGGGACACAGATTACCACGTCGCATTTGGGAGTTTCACCGGCGAGTGCGGCATTGACTTCCTCAGCAAGTTTGATGCCTTCGGGCAGGGTGGTGTTCATCTTCCAGTTACCTGCTACGATATTCTTTCTCATTTTTACCTTAATTAAATGTGGTTTTGAAAATTCGCTGACAAAATTAACAAATTTCAGTGAATTATTCAACCAATATTTCCTTATAAAAACTGATTTCATTACAAAAGATGTCAAATTCGTAATCGATAGCATATACTTGAAAAAAAATAATTAATTTTGCAATATGTCTTATATTGTCAATGGGGTCTATCGCGCGATTTATGGCGGATGACCATAGTTGGCACTCGTCATTAATCAATCATTATCATTAATTACTGATGGCAAAAATTGGAAGTAAATGGACCGGAAGTGGCCGTAAGGCCATGCTTCTCGGAAGTGGAGAATTAGGCAAAGAAGTGGCTATCGAATTGCAACGTCTTGGTGTTGAAGTCGTAGCCTGCGATAAATATGAGCACGCGCCCGCCATGCAGGTGGCTGACAGCAGTAGAGTTTTCAGCATGCTTGATGCAGATTCTCTCCGCGACGCAATTGTGGAAGAAAAGCCAGACCATATCATTCCCGAAGTAGAGGCAATTGCCACCCCCGTACTCCTTGACCTTGAAAAGCAGGGCTATAACGTCACTCCTACCGCAAAAGCCGCATGGCTGACAATGAATCGTGAAGGAATACGTCGTCTGGCAGCTGAAGAACTTGGTGTAAAGACATCGCCCTACCGTTTTGCCTCTGATTTCGAGGAGTTCAAGCAGGCCGTTGAAGCAGTAGGTATTCCGTGTGTAGTCAAGCCTATCATGTCATCAAGCGGTCATGGGCAAAGTGTCATAAAGAAACCTGAGGACATTGAGAAGGCCTGGAAAATTGCTCAGGAGGGTGGGCGTGCAGGTGCCGGCCGTGTGATAGTCGAAGGCTTTGTGGATTTTGACTATGAAATTACACTTCTTACCGTACGTTCCGTAGCCGGTACTTCATTTTGCGAACCCATCGGACATATTCAGGTCGACGGCGACTACCGTTATTCATGGCAGCCTCAACCTATGAGCCCCGAGGCTAAGACAAAAGCTCAGGAGATTGCGCGCAAGGTCACCGATGCGCTTGGCGGCTATGGCATCTTCGGCGTAGAACTTTTCATCAAGGATGATGAAGTTATTTTCAGTGAGGTTTCGCCTCGTCCGCACGACACCGGTATGGTGACCATGATTTCACAGGAGCTAAGTGAATTTGCCCTTCACGCCCGTGCCCTCACCGGATTGCCAGTCCCTGAAATTCGTTTTTATGGCCCGTCAGCCTCGCGTGCAGTGGTCGTCGAAGGAGACAGCCGCGAAATCATTATGGACAATCTTGAAAAAGTCCTTGAAGAACCCGGCGTCCAGATGCGAATATTCGGAAAGCCTGAAATCAAAGGCCATCGCAGAATGGGTGTTATCCTTGCTACTGCTGACTCGGTTGAGGAAGCGAGAGCCAAGGCTGACCGCGCTTACAACAAACTGAAAGTGGATGTACTTTAAGTATTTTCCGGTCACCCTGACTATAATGGAACCCCAATCATCGGGGTGACCGGAAACATCTTCCTGCCATTGAAAAACTTCTTACGCTTACGTCATTTCATCCCTCTATTTATTTTCTCTACCTTAAATGTCCCGGTATTCTTATCGCCATATTTTTCTTTTCATCATCCTGATGTTATCGGTAAATACGATTGCATACGGACGCACTGTAATAGGTCGGGATGACGTGAATTCCATCTTAAAAAGGCTGGATGCTGAACTTGACAGGCGCACGGTCTATCTTGACCGCAGGCACGAGGCTATAGATTCTCTTAAAAAAGAGGTCAACCGCAACGGAATCTCCCGTGAAGAACAACTCAACTGTATATTGCAGCTTGGTGACAGTTACAAGGCCCTCAACACGGATTCGGCCCTCACATTTTATCATGCCGGCTACAATCTCGCATCCGACAATGGCCTTGATTCCATAGCTCTTCGATTCAAGCTCAGAGCCGTTACTTATCTGCCGTTACTGGCACTGATGACGGAGGCATCTGACCGTTTCGAATCCATAGACCCCGAGAAAATGCCTGAAGGATTGAAGGGGGAATACTATGATGCAGCAAGACAGATGTATTTCTATATCGCATCCTACTGTCTGGACTACCCTGAAATCAGCGATCCATACATGAAGAAATCACATGACGCACAGGCTAAACTGTTGTCTTTTCTTGACAAGGATTCGCCACGGTTCATGCTTAATCAAGGGGAATATTTTTTCTATAATCAACAACATTCAAAAGCCCAAGCCATCCTGCTCCTTCTTCTTGACCGTATTCCGGAGGAAGACAATCTTTATGCCAGAGCCTGCCATCTCCTTGCCGATATATCGAAAGCGAGGGGAGAACACAATGCCTACATATATTATCTTGCACTCTCAGCCATTGCTGACACACGCGGGGCCACTCTTGAAGTGGCGTCACTTCAAGAGCTAGGACGTATGATGTATTTTAATGGAGATGTCAGCCATGCCTACGACTATCTATCAACCGCTTTGTCAGGAGCCGTAGAGTGTAATGCTCCTCTGCGCATTGTGCAGTCATCCGATATTTTTCCTCTCATAGAGAGTGCCCATAAAGCAGAGCTTAAAAAATCAGACATCAGGATATATATTGTCATATCCATAATGGCCGTTCTTCTTATAGGGCTGGCTGTAACTTTGCATATTCTTCACCGTAAGAATCGGCAGATGAATCGCATGGCGATGAAACTTAGTGAAGCAAACGGAACCAAAGATGTCTACATCTCGCAGTTTCTTAACTTATGCTCCATATACATGGATAAGCTGACTCAATTCAACAAGATAGTCAACCGCAAACTCACCACAGGAAAAGTGGATGATCTCTTAAAGCTAACCAAACAGGGGAAGTTTATCGAGGAGCAATCGAAAGAGTTTTATGATGTATTTGACGACGCTTTCCTCCATCTCTATCCTAATTTCGTTTCTGAAATAAATAAGCTACTTCGACCCGAGGAGAAAATTGAGCTCCGCGAAGGCGAGAAACTCAACACGGATTTACGAATTATCGCATTTATGAGATTGGGTATCGAGGAAAGTACCCGGATTGCTCAGATGCTTAATTATTCCGTATATACTATCTATACTTATCGAAATAAATTGAGGAATCGAGCAATCTCCCGGGATACATTTGAAAACGATATTATGAACATAAAATCCGTGTAGTGATTAGGGTGCCATTTGTTTCAAAATGGAAGATAGGATGGTATGCTTATGCTGCATCAGCACTCAATCAACGCTATATTACACCCCTATATTAACTATTATAACTATTTGTCAAACCGAAGGTTATGTAAACTCAACTATTTAGATTCACTCAATTTTACATTTGGGCTATTGTATAGCACCTCGAATACCGATAACTTTGCATTACAAAGATGTCTCAGTGGCCTATGCCACAGATTCGCATCGCATCAAACCACGACAAAAAACGAATTTAAAATATTTTTAGTTTTAGGGTTAGTATAGATTGTTAGTATCTTAGCGTAAATTCATTAGTTATATGAGAAGAATTGCATAATAGTAAATGTGTTTTTATGTTAGGTTTGTAGAGTCTTATTGCTAAGACAACAATACGACTTCTCCGTGAGGAGAGGTCGTATTGTCGTTTTATCCACTTTGCTTTTTTGCGTTTGGATATGATGGGGATTTTTGTTAATTTCGCGGGTCAAATAATAATACTGGTCTGTCATGTTCCAGCCATTCTCTTTAAATATAAAAGGTGACCTGAGGACCTATACACGCCCCCAGGTTATGGGTATTGTCAATGTCACCCCTGATTCTTTTTTCGAAGGGTCAAGAACCATGGATGAAGATGCCATTGCAGTCCGTGTAAGTAAACTTATCACCGAAGGGGCAGATTTTCTTGACATCGGAGCTTATTCCTCACGTCCCGGGGCTACTGATATATCGGTGGAAGAAGAAATCGAGAGACTAAGGGTCGGGATGCGTGTCCTAAGATCTATATCTGACTCTATTCCTGTGAGCGTGGATACTTTTCGTGCCGAAGTTGCCCGTATTGCAGTTGAAGAATTCGGCGCGGACATCATAAACGACATCTCGGGAGGGGATGGGGATACCGATATGGCCTCCACTGTTGCCGATCTCGGAGTCCCATATATATTGATGCACATGCGCGGCACGCCTGCGACAATGCAGACCATGACTGAATACACTGATGTAACGGCGGAAGTTCTGTCCAATCTTTCAGTCAAACTTCGGAAGCTACATCTGCTTGGAATTGCAGATATAATAGTCGATCCGGGGTTTGGTTTCAGCAAAACTATCGAGCAGAACTTCGAACTTATGCGTAACCTGAATACGTTTAGTATCCTCGGTGTACCTATTCTTGTAGGTATATCACGCAAATCCATGATTACCAAGACCCTTGGAATCACTTCGACTGATGCCCTTGCTCCGACAGTGGCGCTTGATACAATTGCGCTTACGAAGGGGGCTTCCTTTATTCGTGTACACGACGTGCTTCCGGCCGTCCAATCCGTAAAACTTTTTGAATTGACAACTGATTAACCTCTTTTTCATGGACCATTTCGGCATAAAAGACGCTCTTGACATTGCGGTCGTAGCTCTTCTTCTTTATTATCTATATAAAATAATGAAGGAGAGCGGTACACTCAACATCTTCTTCGGCGTACTTGCATTTATCGTTGTCTGGGTTCTTACATCGCAAATCCTCGAACTCAAACTTCTCGGATCTATTCTTGACCAGTTTATGGGGATAGGCCTGCTCGTGCTTGTAATATTATTTCAGGAGCAAATCAAACGTTTTCTTGTGGGACTTGGTGACCATAAGAGATGGCGTTTCCTCAAAAATCTTTTTCGTCACGAAAAAAGAGACAGGACATCGGACACGCGTAAATATGTCCTCCCGATAGTCTATGCCTGTATGAATATGTCGAAGACTAAGACAGGCGCACTGATTGTCATACGTCAGGAAATGCCTCTGGAATCATACGAAAAAAGCGGCGACATAATTGATGCGGATATCAACTCACGCCTGATAGAGAATATTTTCTTCAAAAATTCACCTCTCCATGACGGCGCAATGATTATCGACCATGACCGTATACGCAGTGCCGGTTGCATTCTTCCTGTCAGCCATGACCGAAACGTACCTCGTGCGCTCGGACTCCGTCATCGTTCCGCCCTTGGCATATCGCAGGCGACAGATGCCTTTGCCATCGTGGTTTCAGAAGAAACCGGTAACATTTCCGTTGCCGATAGAGGGAAACTCACCACCCGACTCAGCTCCACTGAACTTGAACATCGCCTCTCACTGGCTATGGCTAATGATTGATAGCCCCCTATTGCGGGAGGTACACATGGGCTGAGAACGGATTTATCTGCCTCTCATTTTTGTTGGAGTGCAATTTTTTTTGTAATTTTGTTTGCTCAAATCAGTCGTCACCCTCTTGGTTTCTCTTCCTTGCTGATAGGCTGTGGCGGCAGAATGTAAATATTATTTCGAGAAAATTATTTTACCAGACTATGTCAGAAGACAAAGAACGTGAATCGGCGTACAGCGCCAGTAATATTCAGGTACTTGAAGGACTTGAAGCCGTAAGAAAACGTCCTGCCATGTATATTGGCGACATCAGTTTCAAAGGTCTTCACCATCTTGTCTACGAAGTTGTCGACAATTCAATTGACGAGGCTCTCGCAGGCTATGCCACGCATATCGAAGTTACCATCAACGAAGACAATTCAATTACCGTCGTTGACAACGGTCGAGGTATCCCGGTTGATATGCACGAGAAAGAGCATAAGAGTGCCCTTGAAGTTGTGCTGACGGTGCTCCATGCCGGCGGTAAATTTGATAAAGGCTCCTATAAGGTGTCGGGTGGTCTGCACGGCGTAGGTGTATCTTGCGTCAACGCCCTCTCGACCTATCTCCGTGCCGAGGTGCGCAGGGAAGGGAAAATCTATATGCAGGAATATTCATGCGGCAAACCGACCACAGAACTGACAGTGATAGGAGAGAGCGAGACGACCGGCACTACCATCACCTTCCTTCCGGATGCCTCAATCTTCACAGTGACGGAATATGACTACGATACTCTTGCCAACCGTCTGCGCGACCTTGCCTTCCTGAATGCAGGTATAACTCTCATCCTGACCGATAAACGCAAACTTGACGCCGAGGGCAATCCCAAGACTGAGACCTTCTATTCGCGTGATGGCCTACGCGAATTTGTGATGTATCTTGACTCCAATAAGGAATCGCTTATAAACGATGTCATCCACCTCAATACCGAGCGTCAGGGCATCCCTGTTGAAGTAGCCCTGACCTACAACAGTACATATAATGAAAACGTATATTCATACGTCAACAATATACACACAATCGAAGGTGGTACACATCTGACAGGTTTCCGCCGTGGCCTTACGACAACCCTGAAAAAGTATGCGGAAGACAATAAACTTCTTGAAAAGTGTAAAGTAGAGGTATCGGGCGACGACTTCCGTGAGGGCCTGACCGCCGTTATCTCCGTTAAGGTTCTGGAACCTCAGTTTGAGGGGCAGACCAAAACCAAACTGGGCAACAGCGAGGTTCAGGGTTCTGTTTCCGCCGCAGTCAGCGAGGCACTCCGCAACTATCTTGAAGAACATCCTCGTCAGGCTCGCGTGATAGTGGACAAGATTGTGCTTGCAGCTCAAGCCCGTCACGCAGCGATGAACGCACGCCAGAAAATTCAGCGCAAATCTCCTCTTGCCGGTGGCGGTCTTCCCGGCAAACTGGCTGATTGCTCGTCACGTCATGCCGAAGATTGCGAACTGTTTCTCGTCGAGGGTGACTCCGCAGGCGGTACGGCTAAACAGGGACGTAACCGAACTTTCCAAGCCATCCTTCCACTCCGAGGTAAAATTCTTAATGTGGAGAAGGCTATGGACCACAAGATTCTCGACAATCAGGAAATCACGAGTCTCTACCGCGCCATGCGTGTGACAATCGGGACGGAGGAGGATCCGATGGCAATTAACATTTCACGTCTGGCATATCATAAAATCATCATCATGACCGATGCCGATGTTGACGGTAGCCACATCGCAACTCTGCTGATGACATTCTTCTTCCGCCGTATGCGTCCTATCATTGAGCAGGGCTATCTCTATCTTGCTACTCCGCCGCTATACAAATGCTCTATCCGAGGCAAGAAGGAAGAATACTGCTGGACTGATGCTCAAGTGCAGCAATTCATTGCTGTCAACGGCGAAAAAACAAAGGTTCAGCGCTACAAAGGTCTCGGCGAGATGAGTGCGGAAGAACTTCGTGACACCACTATGGATCCTGAACAGCGTCTGTTAAAGCAAGTTACAATCAGTGACGCTGTTGAAGCCGACCGAATTTTCTCTATGCTTATGGGTGAGGATGTGGCTCCCCGACGTGACTTTATTGAAGCCAACGCCAACTATGCCAATATTGATGCGTAAACGTTTTATACATTTTAAACGTTTATTTATAAATAATCATCAATTCATACTCACCTCGTAACATATACTATGGCTCAATCAAAGAAAGAATCTGCAGGTTCACGCAGTGCCGCCGCCCTTGAGAAAAAGGTCGACGAATTCATCGCGCAGCAGAAAAACAATACCTATAATTATAAGCAGGTGGCTCATGCCATCGGCGCTACGACAGCTACCCAGCAACGCAACATTGCGTTGCTGTTGGTGGAAAAGGCGTTCAACGGTCAGATCATAGAGGTCTCTCCGGGTAAATACAAATCGCCCCAACGTGGCAATGAGGCTACCGGTGTATTTGTCCGCCGTAGCAATGGTAAAAATTCTGTCATAACCGATACGGACGGCGAGGCAATCATGGTTGCAGAACGCAATTCCATGAGAGCCTTGAACGGCGACAAGGTGCGCGTCAACATTGCCGCACACCGTCGCGGTGCTGAACCTGAAGCACAAGTGATTGAGATAATCGAGAAAAAAGACCAGACTTTCATAGGCACCTTAAAGGTTGACCGTCATGTGAGCTATCTTCTGACGGATTCCAAGTATCTTTCGACTGACATTTTCATCCCCAAAGGAAAACTTAAAGGAGGAAAGACCGGCGACAAGGCCGTAGTTAGAATCATCGAGTGGAAAGAGGACAGCAAAAATCCGACAGGGGAGGTGGTTGACATTCTCGGACGTGCAGGTGAGAACAATGCGGAAATCCATGCGATTCTTGCAGAGTTCGGATTGCCTTATAAGTATCCTGTCGCAGTTGAGAAAGCTGCTGACAAGATTACCGCAGGCATAACGGAGGAAGTCATCTCACAACGTATTGATATGCGAGATGTGCTTACCTTCACCATTGACCCTGTGGATGCGAAGGATTTTGACGATGCATTATCATTCCGCAAACTCCCTAACGGTCATTACGAAATAGGAGTGCATATAGCAGATGTCACACACTATGTTCAGCCTGACACAATAATAGACCGTGAGGCTCAAAAACGCGCGACGTCCGTTTATCTTGTTGACCGTGTTGTTCCCATGCTCCCTGAGCATCTCTGCAACGGAATCTGTTCATTGCGTCCCGACGAAGAAAAACTTGCGTTCTCTGTCATTTTCCATATAGATGACGAGGCTCGGGTCATAAGTTCAAAAATAGCTCGCACAGTCATAAAATCCAATCGCCGATTCTCCTATGAGGAGGCTCAGGAGGTTATTGAAACCGGGCTTGGTGACTGCGTGGAGGCCATCCAGAAACTTAATGAACTTGCAAAAATACTCCGCCGTCAGCGGTACGAGAACGGCTCCGTTGAGTTTGACCGTGCGGAAGTCAAATTCCATATCAATGAGGAAGGCAAACCGCTTGGGGTATTCTTCAAGGTCTCCAAGGATGCCAATAAACTGATTGAGGAATTCATGTTGCTGGCCAACCGCACAGTGGCCACTTTTGTCGGCAAGCCCAAAGATAAGAAAAAGCCTAAGGCATTTGTGTATCGTGTGCATGATGTCCCGGATCCGACCCGCCTGGCAGACCTTGCAAAAATTGCCCGCGCATTCGGATATAAAATCAAGGATTCGGGAACGCCTCGGGAAATCAATCGCTCGATCAACCGTATGCTTTCCGAAGTCAAGGGAAGGGGAGAAGAAAACTATCTCGCCACACTTGCAATACGCTCTATGGCAAAGGCTATCTACACCACGGATAATATCGGACACTATGGACTCGGGTTCGAGTATTACACTCACTTCACCTCCCCGATCCGCCGCTATCCTGACATGATGGTGCATCGTCTGCTTGACCGCTATCTTGCCGGCGGCCGTAGCGTCAATGTCCAGAAACTTGAAGATCAGTGTAAACATTCCAGTGAGATGGAGCAACTTGCTTCGACGGCTGAACGTGCATCTATAAAATACAAGCAGGTGGAATATATGCAGGAGCATATCGGAGAAAAATACTCCGGTATCATCTCCGGTGTGACTGAATGGGGACTGTATGTAGAACTTAATGACAATCTCTGCGAAGGTCTTGTCCCGATGCGCGACCTTGCTGACGACTATTATGATTTTGATGAGAAGAATCATTGCCTTGTAGGACGTCGCCATAATCACCGTTATCGTCTTGGAGACAATGTCGACATAAAGGTTGCCCGTGCTGATCTTGAAAAGAAACAACTTGATTTCGTTTTGCTTGACGACAAGGGTCAGACTCTCCGTCGCAGGGACGAGGATGATCTTGGCAAAAAAGTCTCCGTAGCAGAGGCTCTTTCCGGCAATAACAGTCACGGAAAGAAAAAACGTCGCCGTAGGTAATCTAATTGATACGACAGTTTTCACCATTATAGGTATCGACACAATAAAAATTCATGCAGCGGTCTGCGTCAATTCGCTGACCGCTGCAAACACAACCAATCAACGATATTTACACAGTCAGACAACTCTCAGATGAAAGAATTTGATGAATATATTGCAATGGTCAATCAGGCTATTGCCACTCTAAAACTTCCGGCACAGCCCGCAGGACTCTATGACCCCATACGCTACACGCTTGACTGCGGTGGTAAACGTCTACGCCCCGTACTCACACTTGCCGCTTGTCAAGCCATGGGAAAGGATCCGATGACAGCAATACATCAGGCCATCGCAATTGAAATGTTCCATAACTTCACGTTGCTTCATGATGATGTAATGGACAATGCCGATGTACGTCGTGGACGTCCTACCGTCCATAAACGCTGGAATATGGAAACCGCCATACTCTCAGGTGACGCAATGCTCACAACTTCGACAATGCTCCTGTCAATTAAGGCCGGTGAGCATCTTGCATCTGCGCTTGACCTCTTTAACGGGACTGCCATGAACATATATGAAGGCCAGCAATACGATATGGACTTTGAAAAACGTCTGGATGTGACGGTAGAGGAGTATATGGAAATGATAAGGCTGAAAACATCGGTATTGCTCGGATGTGCCTGCGGAATGGGTGCGCTCATGGCCGGAAGCGATTTTGATTCTCAGCTTCAATTCTTCAATTACGGGGTCAATCTTGGTCTTGCATTCCAGCTTCAGGATGATTATCTTGATACATACGGCAATCCTGAGACATTCGGAAAAGCTATCGGCGGAGATATCCTTAACGATAAAAAGACATGGCTACTCATTATGGCCCTGCGTGAAGATGAAAGCGGGACAGTCAAAAATCTTATCGGGAATAATGATAATCCTGATGAAAAAATCCGGAAAGTACGCGAAATATACGACTCCCTCGGATTGCCCGACAGGATACACGAACTGATACGCGCGTATATAGATTCAGCAATAAGTTGTCTTGACCAACTCAACATCATGCCTGAAGCACGCGAATTTTTCATAGATCTTGCACTCAAATCAGCTACGCGTAACAAATAACCGCCATGCTCATAGACACTCATACTCATCTCTATCTTGATGATTTTGCTTCTGAAAAGACAGAGACCGTCAGACGTGCGCTTGATTCAGGAGTGGGGCAGATGATTTTCCCGAATGTGGATCTTTCAACCATTGAACCGATGAGAAAGCTTCACAGCGAATTTCCCGACAACACATTTATGGCCATGGGNCTACATCCTACCGAAATAGGGACGGAGTGGAGGAGAGACCTTGCCAAAATCAAGTCCGAATTGGATTCCAATCCTGAAGACTATGTGGCGGTCGGAGAGATTGGCATAGATCTTTATTGGGATAAGACGTTCAGGAAAGAGCAACTTGAAGCCTTCTCTTCACAGGTCGATTGGGCTTTGGAGAAGACTTTGCCTGTAATCATACATTGCCGAGAAGGACTTTCCGAGACTTTGGAGGTTCTGAAAAGTAAATCCATCAAACCACAGGCAGTTTTCCACAGTTTCGGAGGAAGCATCGAAGACGTAAGAGCAATCCGAGAGATAGGTGATTTCTATTTTGGCATAAACGGCATTGTAACATTCAAGAACTCACGGCTGGCGGATGTTTTACCAGAAATAGGGTTGGAGAGAATTCTGCTTGAAACTGACGCTCCATACCTTTCTCCAGTCCCTTATCGCGGCAAAAGGAATGAGAGTGCNTATATAGTCCACACCGCCAAGCGTATTGCAGACACCTTGGGTAGAAGTTTACAAGAGGTGGAGATGGTTACAAGTGAAAATGCACGCCGTCTCTTTACCCGGATATAGGCCAATGACTTGATATTTGTAATATTTTAATAGAACATTGTCATCCTTTCTCCCTTAAATTTCGTATTTTTGTAGTTCTGAATAATACCATAGTGCAAATGTCTCTTAATTTTATATCTCAACATATACTTGTTGCCTCTTTCGTCGGTCTGTTCATCAGTGCATCGTCACTTGCGCAGGCTGAAGATTGGGCGCAGGTACGGATTCCGGTTGCTTGTATCCGTGACGGTAAGGGTCATGCAACGGAAATGACATCTCAGGCCATCATGGGTACACCATTACAGGTTCTGGACAAGGATGGTGAATGGCTTCATATAAAGAGTCCTGAAGGCTATGAGGGCTACATGAATGTTTCAAGTGTCGCCAACAAAACTACGGATGAAATGGCAGATTGGCGCAAGACCCGACGGTTTGTAGCCAACTCCCTACCTGAAATAAAAGTCTATTCATCTATGACGGAGAGGGGATATGACAATATAGTGACTGAATTGGTTTATTCTTCCATTGTAGAGGGTAATCTCGTGAATGATAGTATTGTAAGCGTAACCCTTCCGGACGGCCGCACAGGTTATGCAGATGCTGCTTCTTTTATTACCGCCGAAGAATGGGCTTCACATCCCTTTGACATGGATACTGCCATGAACGTGGCTCACTGGATGCTCGGAACACCTTACCTCTGGGGTGCCTGTTCGACCAAAAGTGTCGATTGCTCCGGCCTTGTACGTGTGGCGTACTTGGGACAAGGAGTATTGACGCAGCGTGACGCCAGACAACAAATTGAAATAGGAAAACATATCGAACCTTCTGACCTGACATCCCTCCAACGAGGAGACCTGCTGTTCTTTTCAAACACTCCTGACGGCCGCATATCACACGTCGCCATATATGACGGAGACAATAGATATATCCATTCGTCTGGTCTGGTAAAAATTAATTCCATGACTCCCGATGACCCAGACTATTCCAAACGCTTTTATCGCGGAGCTTCAAGAATCATAGGGATGGAAGGAACTCCGGGCATCATAAAGATGATAAATCATCCGTGGTATTTCTGAAACTTTATGCTTAACATCTTAGATAGAATTGATTTATAGTTACTTAACTCTGACCATCAACCAATATTATTATAATTTCTGATATGATTACATTTATTATCTGTCTGGCCCTGCTGATAACTGCATATTTTACTTATGGCCGTTATCTTGAACATCTTGCAGGTGTCAACTCAGCACATCCGACACCTGTGGAAAGAATGGAGGACGGTGTGGATTACATCCGATTACCCCGATGGCGTGTATTCCTCATCCAACTCCTCAATATTGCCGGGACCGGACCTATCTTCGGTGCTATCCTCGGCGCCTGTTTCGGCCCGGTAGCCTTCTTATGGATTACACTCGGTGGTATATTTTTCGGTGCGATGCATGATTTTCTTTCGGGAATGATGATTATGCGCCATGATGGTCGCAGTCTGCCGGAAATAATCGGTATCTACCTCGGCGTATCGGCGCGTACAGTTGTTCGCGTATTCTCTATTGTTCTTATGGTACTTGTAGGTGCAGTCTTCATTCTTAGTCCTGCTGAACTGCTTGCCAATATGCTACCCGGAATAGGGAAGAATATCTGGATTTGGATCATTCTCGCATACTACATACTTGCTACGATGCTCCCAGTCGATAAGGTTATAGGAAAAATCTATCCCGTTTTCGGAGTCGCACTAGTAGCAATGGCTGCAGGTCTTCTGTTTGTACTCCTTACAGGTGAGTATCAGATTCCTGAGCTAACTACACTTCATAATTTCCAACTGAATCCCGAGGCTCTCCCCATAGTCCCGACTCTGTTTATCACGATTGCCTGTGGTGCAATCTCTGGATTTCACGCTACCCAGTCCCCACTTATGGCGCGTTGTATTACTAATGAAAAGAAATGTCGCTCCATATTCTATGGCTCAATGATTTCCGAAAGTATCATAGCCTTGATATGGGCAGCAATCGCCATGGCATTCTTCCACGGACCGACTTCCCTTGGCGAACAGTTAGCTGCTCACGGCGGTAATGCAGCTTGGGCTGTTGATGTAATATCCAATACGACTCTTGGAAAGGTGGGTGCCGTCCTTGCTTTGCTTGGAGTTGTCGTAGCGCCTATCACATCAGGTGATACTGCATTCAGAGGCGCACGTCTTATTGTAGCAGACATTTTCAATATTGACCAACGTCCACTTCTAAAACGCTTCGCTGTCTGTATCCCGCTATTTATTGCAGGCTATGGAATTACGCTCATAAACTTCGATGTCGTATGGCGTTATTTTGCATGGGCTAACCAAACACTTGCTGCGGTTGTGTTATGGACTATATATGTATGGCTTGCACGACGTAAAAGTAATTATTGGGTAGCGCTTATCCCCGCAGTTGCCATGACTTTCGTCGTGACTTGCTTTGTGTTTGTCTCACCACAGTTTTTTGGAATAGAGAACCGCGTACTCGCCTTTATCCTTGCTGCGATAACCACACTCGGCTTCGGCTTCCTTGCCAATACCCGTGTAAATCCCAAAGTCGTGATTCCGGAAGAAAGTACAGTCCTCTGAATTCCTCTATGCGCTCTTCTCATAAACCACTTGACAAATGATTATTCTTAATACCAGTTTTCACGTCCACGCCAGCCTTGCCGACAAGTTTAAGGTATGGGTACGCCAATCATATATCCCAGCTGCTAAATCCTCCGGGCTCTTGAAGTCCCCTCGTTTTGCAGCACTTCTCATTGAAGTTCAGGAAGACTGCCTGAGTTATGCTGTAAGTTTTGAGGCAGCGAACATAGAGGATGCCGTGAAATGGCATGACAACGAAGGTGCTGCACTCCGTTCGGAGCTACATCGGAGCTTCGGAGAAGGAGTCGTATTTTTCACAACCTATATGGAGGAGCTATCTTTATTCTGACGTATGACAGAGCATGACAAAATCATCATCGGAATTGACCCCGGTACCAATGTAATGGGCTATGGGATTCTCGGTATACGGAAGAAGAAGCCGGAATTGATAGCCCTCGGAGTTGTCAAACTGAATAAATTTGACAGTCATTACCTACGTCTTCTCAGAATTCATGAAAGGATACTTGGACTGGTCGAGCAGTTCCTCCCTGATGAAATGGCCATTGAAGCTCCTTTCTTTGGAAAAAATGTCCAGTCAATGCTGAAACTCGGACGTGCTCAGGGTGTGGCTATGGCGGCAGCATTGTCGCGTGATATACCTATAACCGAATATGAGCCGAGAAAAATAAAAATGGCTATTACCGGTAATGGTGGGGCCAGCAAAGAACAGGTGCGTGAGATGCTTAGGCGCATACTGAATATCGAGCCAGCCAAACTTGATATCGAGCTTGATGCAACTGATGCACTGGCTGCAGCTTTGTGTCATCATTATGAATCATCACGTCCGATAACAGTCGCCGGTCCAAAATCGTGGAAAGATTTCATTGCCAAGAATCCGGATAGGGTCAAATAGGATACATTAAACAGTCAGCACATATCCCACTTGAGATATGTGCTGACTGTTTAATGAGACCATTTTCTTTTCAGATCTCGTATAAAGAAACCTATGTGACGATATAGAGTCGGAAAAAAACCGAAATAATGCGTCATAATCTGAAAACGCTCAAATAAAGAGGCCCTGTGGTTAGCGGTCGTGACACCTTCCGACAGATAGTCAATCAAGATACGATCGATATAACAGTTACGATGAGAACGTTGTAGACATCTGATACACCATTCATAGTCAGATGAAAACCGATAGCGGGTATCAAAGTTATCAACCAGCTTTCTCAATGCGACAAAAGCCTGATGACAGACTACCATTCCATCCTTAAAACTGTCCAGTGTAAGTATGGCTGGGGCTGACAGATGCCTATCGCCTATACGGTGACGGGAGGAATCCACAATCTGTGTCTGACCGTAAACTATACCCGGATAATCATTTTCCATGATAGAATCTGCAATCAGTTGAAGTACATTAGGACTGTGGAAACTATCACCTGCGTTCAGAAATATTACATAATCGCCCTTAGCCAATCCGAGACCCTTATTCATTGCGTCATACAGTCCTCTGTCAGGTTCTGAGACAACTGTAAGCGGTGTTATTCCTGACTCCTCTGCCAACTTGACAGTGTCGTCTGTCGACAGTCCGTCAATGACCAGATATTCATAAAGTTTACAAGACTGCTCGCCCACGCTACGCAACGTGGCCGGAAGAGTATGGGCGGCGTTGTAAGTCACTGTGATTATTGAAAACAGAGGATTCATAGGTTTATAGCACTTGTAAAATATAGCGTCAGAAATTATTGCTGTGATTACGCACAAATTTACGATTTATTTTATAATTTCATTACAATTTTAAAGATAATTTTGAAAAATTTTACAAATAAAGGCGCTAATGCATTAAACATCAGCGCCTTTTATCATTTAACATTGTTAAAATTATTTCGCGTAAAGCAAACAGGAGGTATAAGCGGGAATCTCTCCGTTAAGAACTCCGGCTTTCACATCAAATTTAAGATTATTGACTGCATCAACATAGAGGCCGTCAGGAAGCGTAGTCGGTAGTTCTTTGACGGCTTCCGAGGATGATGTAATGTTAATAAGGGCTACACCAGCTTCGCCGCGCATAACCTCNATTACAGCACCATTGTCAGTCGTAACGATTGTCTCGGGCTGCCCGCTCATTGCACGACGGAANTTGTTANCAGCCACCACCTCAGNATGCTTGAACTCATCNTTTCCACGCGCTCCTACACGATTGTTACCCCAGTAATTTTCGCGTGTACTTCCGGCAGGACGACTGAAAAATAGGGGAGTACCGTTCTGACGTGCAGCGAGGAAGACCCATCCCATACGGATCTGTTCGTCGGTCAGACCGGCCGATTCATGCTCATTAGCATAGGTGTCATGTGATTCNACCCATGTGACAAGATGCTTTCCNTCAACCGGATGATGCCAGTGAAGGAGTGAATCAGCCTTAAAGTCAGCCTTATCAAGNACAGTACGCAAGGCATGNCCATAAGCACTCGCCGTAAGGTCCATATACTCGGCATANTCCGTCTCTTTTACATTCTTATCCTGAAGAACTTCGCCATAAATAAAGAGTGAATCGGCGGGAACAGCAAGTCTGAGACCTTTGACATCCTCTCGNCCCGTAGCGACATCCCAGAAATTATTGCGNGTNGNGAGACTGTCAAGGGGATCTGAAGGGAGGCCGATATGTTTGGCAGTATCATAGCGGAAACCTTTNACTCCAAGGCTGAGAAGATCATTGACGTATGTCATGTAGTAGTGCTGGAAATCAGGATTCTCAGTATTAACATCAGGAAGACCTCCCATTTCGCCTGTCGTACATTCATAGCGGTCATTATAGTCCTTTATAGGAGTGAATCCGTTGGCATGATAAAGTTTGTCATGTCCGCCGACAGCTTCGTTAAGACCCGGAAGCACTGCTGAATGATCAATAGCTGTATGGTTCGGAAGCACATCGACAATCACCTTTACATTGTATTTNGCAGCACTGTCCATCATGGCCTTGAATTGGTCACGAGAGCCGAGAAGATAGTTGCCTATTTTCCAATCGGTAGGCTGATAATAGTAGTACCATTTGCCGGAAAACGAATCCTCCGGTTTTGAAAAGAGAGCAAGTCCACCATTTTCTCCGACATAACAGGTATTTGCGGGAGATGTCTGAACGTAGGCATAACCGGCATCGGCAATATCCTTCATGTTTGCAGCGATGGTATCAAATGACCAAGACCATGCATGGAGAATAACATCGTCATTGGTATCAACGCCTACCTGTGGAGTATNGCTCCCGGGATTACAGCCGACAAAAAGTATACCGCCNGCAAAAGCAAACCAGAAAAATTTTTTCATTTATTGGAAGATGTTAAGTGTAAGTATGAAAATATAGAAGTGAAAAGGTCTTAGAAAATATAGAGATGCAGGGCGGTCAAATAGAGCAGCGACGCAGGAATCACGAGAAGTAATGAGTCAATTCGGTCAAGTATACCGCCATGACCCGGAAGAAGTGTACCTGAATCTTTTACTCCAAGTGTACGTTTTATTAGGGATTCTACAAGATCACCCCATGTGGCAAAAGCAGCAACAATAGCGCCAAGTCCACACAGCCCACCGAGAGAAATATTTGAGAAGTACTGCGGGAAACCGAATTTGAACACGAAAGCCGATGCCATGACAAAAANAACACCACCGATGAACCCNTCCCATGATTTTTTTGGAGATATACGGGGAAAGAGTTTATGCTTTCCAAGCAGTGAGCCGACACAGAAAGCGCCTGTATCACTCAGCCATATCATTATGAACATTCCGAGCAGTAGATGCTTCCCGTCAGGAAGGGTATAATACATTGACATCAGACCGAGTGGTAGGGCGATATACATCTGACCCATATAGGAATAAGCGAGGTTGGTGAGGGGAGAAACCTCTTGATTGTACAACTGCATGACCAGTCTTACAAGAAGATAGAGCAAATAGAGAGTAAAGAACGTACCACCAAGCACGGCCATTGTAAATGGGGTCAGTACACCGATATTGACACTGCAAATTCCGATACAAAGTATGAGTCCTCCGACTACGTCGAGGACGAGCGTGGTGATGTTCTCCCCGCCTATTGAAGCGTTTGTCAGATTATAGAATTCTTCAAGTGCAAGGATTGTTATCAGTCCGAAGAATACTATAAAAGACCATCCTCCGGAAAGGACGATGCTACAAATTAATCCGACGTAGATTATTCCGGTTATACTTCTTAATATGAGGTTTTTCATTGCTGATATGTAAATTTTTGCAAAATTAGTCAAAATTTGTTTCCTAATCGCTATTTATTAANATTATTTATTTNCAGTTTTTCTGAATTACACCNACNTCGATTGATTTATCCNTTCATGGTGTCAGAAGGCCTACGNNCGTCCGATAGCCTGACATATTCGTAGCCTTGCTGATCTTTTTAATGNNCCTTCTGTCAAATTCTATTCCAAAATACTCCCAGAAGGGNTTTATCTTTGTCAAAATCTGCGCATCACCTCCTGTCAGAGTATTGACAAAATGATTGAAAATTGCATCATGCAATCTGAGCAGGTAAGACCGCCGTTGTTCTGCGGNCCACTCNTGTCCCGTTTTCCATTCAATAATAAGCGAAGGTCTCATCAATAATCCACGGCCAATCATTACTCCGGCAATATCAGNAANCTGTGAAACNATGTCGTNAATTTGCGACGGAGCAGTGATGTCACCGTTATAGATGACAGGATGGATAATCCNTTGTTTAAATTCTGCAAATTCATCAAAATAGATAGCCCCACTATATTGCTGNACAGCCGTGCGTGGATGGAGTGTCAAATGTGAAAGGGGCATAGNATTGATTATGTCGGCAATTTCGCGCCATTCCTNCGGATNCTTTATGCCAAGACGCATTTTAATAGAATATGTCATATCATTTGCATCTTCCATCATGNGTCTGACATTATCCAANACTGCTGGATTAGCTATCAGACCTGCTCCGCGNCCTTTCTTCACTTGGGGTGTAAAGGGACATCCAAGATTTAAGTCTACATTCTTATATCCGGCATCTCTTATNGCATTCGTCAGTAGACAGAATTCTTTCTCGTCCCGAAAAATAATCTGAGGTATCACCGTTTGGTTTTGATTTAGGGGTGATGTAAGTTCTCTGAGATCTTTCGGCCGTAAATTTCCTTTCTCAATCCGTACAAAAGGCATAATGTAAGTAACAGGCTGTATTCCATCTCCGTATATTTCTGCATGAAAGTGACGGAAGGGAGCTTCTGTAAATCCCTGCAAAGGGGCGCACAGGGTTAAAAATGTATTTTTTCGATCCATAGATTTCTTCTGTATGGTCCTGAAATATATAGGGATAGTGAAATGATTGTCAAATTTCTTACAAAAATACATAAAAAACATAGAAGTTCCCTTCGGGATAATTAAACTTTTTAAAGGATATTTAAAACAAATATACTACCTTTGTGGTCACTAAACGCAGAGACACAATGAGCATACACACCTTAATTATATTATAGGCGCTCTAACGTGCAATTCATCACACATTAAGTCTAACCTTTTAAATCAAATGTGCATTGAGCCATAATATTGGTAAAAAACTTCTCAGAGTTTTTCTTTGGACACTGCTTGGGCTTGTATTGCTTGTCGTCGCAATACCTGTACTTCTTTATGTGCCATTTGTTCAAGACTTTGCCGTCAGGATTGCAACTGAACAGGTAAGTAAGTCGACAGGCATGAAGATTGAGATTGGACATCTGCGTCTTGGCTTTCCGCTGAAACTCAACGTAGACGATGCAATAGTCATTCAAGCAAATGGGGATACAATGCTGACCTCCGGACGATTAGGACTTGATGTAAAACTCATGCCGCTTTTCAATGGCGACATAGAAGTCAGCGGGGCAGAACTGGACAATGTGTTCTATCAACTTGGCAACAATGATTCAATAATGTGGCTGCGTGCCAACATCGCACGAGCTAATGTTGACGGGAGCGACATAAAGCTGAAAGAAGGCTTAATCGGATTATCGACCATTGACATTGATGGTGTCAGAGTGAAGCTGCGAATGCTTAATGACACGACTGCCACCCCTGTCGATACAGCACAAACGACACCTTGGAATGTAGTTGCAGAACGTATCACTGTCACAGATCTTATCTATGAAATGGCAATGGAACCACTCATCGACAGTCTGGGGTGTTCGGTTGAACGGATGGAACTGAGCGATGGACATTTCGATATGGCGACAAAAAAGATTTTTGGTCGTAGTCTTCATATCGATAGTGTAGCAGCTACCTATCTTTATCCTCTCGTCTCAGAGTCAACCACGGCGACTGACACCGTTGTTACGCCGGAATCAGAACTTTGGACCATCACAGCAGATACGCTCAGTCTCACAGCTAAGAATGGGCTCTATGCCCAGACTGGAGTTAAACCTATTGCGGGTTTTGACCCTTCATACATCGAAGTGAGCGATGTCAAAATAGAAGTAGATTCCTTTTATAATAAAGGGGTGTCAATACGCGTGCCCCTTAAAAATTTCTCAGCATCCGAAAGGAGCGGTCTTTCACTTCATGCCGATGGCCTTTTTGAAATGGATGCCGACAAAATGTCTGCAAAGGATTTTTCACTTGAAACACTACGTTCATCCCTGTTTGTCAATGCCGAAATGGGCATGGGGGATATGATGACCGATCCTTCGCTTCCACTCATGCTGAAAGCCTCCGGCCGAATCGATCCGCAGGAGATTGCAACCGCTTTCCCTGATATGAAAGCTATGTTGCGTCCACTTACACCTATCGCATTGTCTGCCGATCTCGAGGGTACACCCGAAAGCCTGAATGTGTACACGCTTGATATGCGAATGACCGGACTTGCCCACGTCGCCCTTGAAGGTGTACTGACCAATATCATGAATCCTGCGAAAATCGGTGGTCAACTGAACATAAGCGGAAACCTGTCAACCATAACAGACAAACAGTTTGCTTTTCTGCCCATAAAGAAGGTTCCGGCTCTGACCCTTAGTGGAACCGTCGATTATTATCCTGACCTTATATCCGGAGATATTGCCGTGACTACGCGTAACGGCCGGTTGGCAGGAGCAGGACGATGGAACGGACGGGCAGAATCCTACTCCGCCACTCTCAAACTCCATAACTTCCCTGTCGATGCTTTCGTTCCTGAGTATGGAGTGGAACGCGTGTCTGCATCACTGTCGGTGGATGGCAAGGGATATAATCCGCTCAACAAGAATACCAACATAGATGCTGATATAAAACTTGAAAATATTGTCTATAACAAGGAAACATTCAGTAATATCACCCTGAATACCACACTACATGACGGTAATGCAGTCGGCACTCTTGAAAGCTCCAATCATGATGCCGATGCATCCGCACGTTTCGATGCTCAACTTGACGGTGATACCGTCCGCTGGAATCTCAACACCATCGTACGCAACATAAATTTGCAGGCGCTGGGGCTTACACCTGACGTGAATCGAGGTAGTCTTGATTTCACGACGGAAGGTTATTACAATATCGCCTCTTCCGATATCGATGCCAAGGCTGATGTCAACAACCTGACATGGAATTTACCCGACCTCGACATCTTATCTCCGAAACCTATAAACCTCACCCTTGTCTCACGGGATTCCACTCTTGATGGCGGACTTGTCAACGGAGATATGAATATCCGTTTACACTCGCCAAGGACTCTGTTCCCCTTTATTACAGAACTTACTGCCGGTATGAACGAAATGACCGCGCAGATAGACAGTATGCGTGTTGATGTCGACCGGCTGCATCAAGCGCTTCCTCATTTCGATATGCTGCTTGAAATGGGGCGTGATAATCTTGTTTCAAGCTATCTGGAAAAAGCTGCAAAAACAGATTTCAATCGTCTGACGGCCGGTATACATAACGACTCTCTTCTCTGGCTGAATATGCTTGTCAATAGATTCGTCACCGGAACTACACGCCTCGACACCATATCTTTCAATGCTATTCAACATGGTCAGTATCTCGTCTATAAGGCCGATATAAACAACCGTCGAGGTACATTCGACGATTTTGCCCATGTGGGCCTTAATGGTTTTGCCGGTACAAACCGCTTTGCAGCCTATATGAAACAGCAGAATATCGACGGTAAGAACGGTTTTAATTTCGGTCTCACCGCCATGCTTGTCGATAGTACGATTACGGTGAAATTAGTACCTACCAAACCGACCATAGCCTACAAGCCGTGGACTATAAACAAAGATAATTTCATAAGCTACGATATTGTAACCCGTCATCTTGATGCTTCTCTTGAATTGCAAGGTGACAAGAGTTCCATAAAGATTTTCACTGAACCTCATACTCATTCTGATTCAATCGAAGGTACCCCCGAACATCATAGCGGCTATGATGATCTGGTGATTCAGATTTCACAAGTACATCTTCAGGATTGGCTTGCCATAAATCCTTTTGCGCCACCTATCAAGGGTGATCTCAACGCGGATATGCGAATAAAATATGATGATGGTATCCTTACCGGCAAAGGAAATGTGGGACTTACCGACCTCTATTACGGCAAGGATAAGGTCGGCGACTTTGACCTTGATGTAGATGTCGCCAACTCTCCCGGAGGAAAACTCATGGCCGACGTAAGCCTTATGGTGGATTCCGTAAAAACCATTACAGCCCATGGTGTGCTCAACGACAGCACATCAGGTAATCCGTTCCTGCTTGATTTCCGTATGATCAAATTCCCGCTGCGTGTCGTCAATCCCTTCATACCCCAAGGTATGGCCTCGCTTTCCGGGATGCTTAACGGAGAAATGGAGATAACAGGTAATATGGCACACCCTGTGTTCAATGGGTTCATTGATTTTGACACAACAGCAGTAAAAGTCAAAATGCTCGGTACCTCCTTCGCGTTCTCCAATGAAAAGATACCTGTGGATAGCGGTATTATATCGTTTGACAACTTCTCAATCAAGGGCTGCAACGAGAACCCTCTCTATGTCAGCGGCACTGTCAATGCTCGTAATCTTTCAAATCCCGCAATGAATCTCAAACTCAATGCCAAAAATCTTCAGATTGTCAACAGCAATAGGGCAAAGGGTGGTGCAGATGTCTACGGTAAAGCATTCCTTGATATAGATGCAGGTGTCAAAGGAAATATGTCACTTCTGAATGTAGATGCGAATCTGAGCGTACTTGCCGGAACCAACGTGACCTATGTTATGTCTGAGGCAGTTCAGACTCTTTCGTCACAATCATCGGAGGATATGGTTCATTTCGTACAGTTCAACGATACAACCTCCGTTCAGATGGCTGACTCCATTGCAAACACTGAAATGGCTCTCAATCTTGATGCCCGGCTGACTCTTGAAGAGGGGGCGACAATTAATGTTGACCTTTCGGCAAACGGTTCGAACAAAGTGCATATTCTTCCGTCAGGAAGTGTCGACTACACAATGTCGGCACTTAACGGTGACCGTATGACAGGACGAATCAACATCAACAGTGGTTTTGTCCGTTATACTCCTCCGTTTATGAGCGAAAAGAATTTTGCATTCCAAGAGGGTTCGTATGTAGCCTTCAACGGTGACATGATGAATCCAATTCTAAATATTCAGGCCGTTGATGTAATCAAAGCCAATGTCACTCAGGAAGGGCAGAACTCACGACTTGTTAATTTCGATGTGAAACTTTCCGTAACCAATACGCTCAACAACATGAACGTAGCCTTCGACCTCTCGACCGATGATGATATAACTGTTCAGAATGAACTCGCTTCAATGTCGGCCGAACAGCGTGCGAACCAAGCGATGAATATGCTTCTCTACAATGTTTATTCCGGAGCCGGAACGAGGGGTAACGCCAATCTTTCGGGTAATCCGCTATACTCATTCCTTACATCTCAGCTTAATTCATGGGCAGCCAATAACATCCGTGGTGTCGACATTTCATTCGGAATCGACCAGTATGACAAGACATACGGCGGCTCGACCTCTACCACTACATCTTACAGCTATCGCGTCAGCAAGAGCTTCTTCAACGACAGATTCAAAATTGTTGTCGGTGGTAACTACTCTGAGGATGCGGATGCCAACGAGAATTTCTCGCAAAATCTCATCAATGATATTTCATTTGAATATCTGCTCAATCAGTCCGGGTCAATGTATGTCAAAGTCTTCCGTCACACAGGATATGAAAGTATACTTGAAGGTGAGATCACACAGACCGGTGTCGGTTTCGTACTCAAAAAGAAACTCAACACGCTTTGGAATCTCTTTGGCCTACGCCGTGATTAAATGACAAACCGTTCAGCTCCACCATTTATTGCTTATGAGGAAACTGATTATATATGTATGTGTAGCCATTTTGCTCGCAGGCTGCTCGACAACACGCCGTATAGGTAATGACGAAATACTCTATACCGGTCTTAAAGGTGTGGATATAGAAACTCCGGGTAAGGAAAAGTTTCCTGAAGGAGTAAGATCAACGCTTACTGAAGCTGTCTCAGTCAAGCCGAACAATTCACTATTAGGTTCATCATCTGTTCGTTATCCATTTCCGCTTGGACTCTGGGTCTACAACAACTGGCCTAATCCACCCAAAGGATTCAAACACTGGATTTACGAGAAATTGGTTGCTACACCTGTACTTGTGAGTGAGGTCAGGCCGGAGGTACGTGTCCACATGCTGGATGAACTTCTTGACAACAATGGCTATTTCTCCGGAACCTCCTCTTACGAACTGGTTCAGAAACGCAACAAGAAAAAAGCATCTATACTCTATAAAGTGAATGCAGGAAATCCATATTTGATTGATTCGATAATTTATCTGTCAGATTCTATTCCTCTATACCATCTTATCGATTCCCTTGCCAGAAAGTCAAAGTATTTTCAGGTTGGTTCCCGATATTCAACCGATTCGCTGGCGCATCTGAGAGTGAACATCGCCAATGCCGTCCGTAATAAAGGATATTACTATTTCCGTCCTGAGTACATCCAGTATCTTGCAGATAGCACACTTAATCCCGGAAGTATAGCAATCAAGCTCGACATTGCGGACAATACTCCTTCTCTGGCCTTGTCACAATACAGAACCGGCGAGATTACCACCTATATATATAAGAACCGTGGTGGAGGAACTCCCGACACAACAGAAACAGAGAGAGGAACCCTTATCAGATATATGCCGTCGCGTCTGCGGGAGGGGCTTATTCCTTCATGTATCGCATTCCGTGAAGGTCGGACATTTTCTGTACGTCAGATGAACAATACTCAGATGCGCCTCGCTCGTCTCGGTATCTTCAATAATATCGGTATAAATGTGGAACGCGACACCACGCATCTTGACGACCATCTACTCAATGTCATAATCGAATGTACTTACGACAGACCTCTTGAAGCATCAATCGAAGCAAACGTGTCTTCAAAATCTAACTCCTATCTTGGTCCGGGTATCAGTCTCGGTCTGACTAACCGAAATCTCTTCGGAGGAGGAGAACTCCTGACTGTGGCTCTTACCGGCTCATACGAATGGCAGACCGGCTCAGGACGAAACAATTCAGTGTTCAATTCTTATGAAGTCGGCCTGAACGGAACTCTCGCTTTCCCGCGACTGCTGGCACCTAAATTCATTCCGCGCACCCGGCGCAGTACGAGCTGGACCCGTCTGTCGCTTGGTGCCGACCTTCTCAATCGTCCACATTATTTTAAGCTGAGTCAGTTTAACGCCGGATTTGCCTATGACTGGCAATCATCCAAATATATCTCGACGACTTGGACTCTGTTCAAACTCACTTACAATAAACTCCAGCACACTACGCCGGTTTTCGACTCAATCATGAACGCAAATCCGGCTATCGCACTCAGTTTTCAGAGCCAATACATACCCCAGATGTCCTACGGTCTTGTCTATGACCGCGCAATGAACCGAAGCAACACAATAAATGTACAGTTTACAGCACAGGAAGCCGGCAATATATTCTGGTCGATTTATGAACTGTGTGGTAAAAAAGGGGAGAAGATGCTATTTAAGACTCCATTTTCTCAGTTCATAAAAGGTTATGGACAAGTTGTCTACGGACGCAGACTTTTCAGCGACCATTGGCTTGTAAATCGTATCGGTATAGGAGCAGCATACGCTTACGGTAACTCAACACAAGTTCCATATAGCGAACAGTTCTATTGCGGCGGCGCAAACTCTGTCAGAGCATTTACCGTTCGTTCTATCGGACCCGGTTCATACCGCGCACCTGCGGATCAGGTCAATGGCTATTTCGACCAGACAGGTACATTCCTATTCATAGCTAACAGTGAGTACCGTTTCCCTATCTTGGGGCCACTCCATGGAGCCGTATTCCTTGATGCCGGTAATGTCTGGACCCTGAAAAACGAGCCTGAACGTCCCGGAGGGCAGTTACAGGCACGCTCTTTCCTGAAAGACCTTGCGGTCGGCACAGGAGTGGGACTACGATTCGATATATCGATGCTTATTCTCCGAGGTGATCTCGGTATCGGAATACATGCTCCGTATGATACGGGAAAACATGGCTATTACAATATGGAATCGTTCAAAAAGTCTCTTGCTTTCCATCTCGCCATCGGCTATCCGTTCTGATACCCTCCTGACATACCTAAATTAAACTTTTTTCGGGTTTGAATTGTCTTATACTTATACAATAAGACAGTTCAACCCCGTTTTTTATGAAAAAAGCTCTAACTTACATAGGACTATTTGCAGTATTGACGATACTTATCGCATCTTATTCAGAAAGGGTAGTCAAAGCCGATGAAGGTTATACAGCTCCTGAACTGGAAATGCTCGCAAATGACTCAATGAATATTTCCCTTGACAACTTGCGAGGAAAATATGTACTTGTCAATTTCTGGGATTCCTCAAATGCAGTGTCCCGTATCGCGGCAGGAGAATATGACCGATTTCTTCATGCCAATCATGGTAACTCGTTCTCGCTACTGTCGGTAAATACCGACAAGAATCCTGACCTTTTTCGTGAGATAGTGAAAAAGGACAAACTTGACACTTCAACCCAATTTCATATCACTGACGCTAAGGCAAAAAATCTTTCCGAAAACTATCGTCTCGACTCCGGTTTTTCTTCGTATCTCATTGACCCGCAAGGGAAGATTGTAGCAGTAAATCCATCAGTCAGTGTATTGGAAAACTATCTTTCAACTCACTGAGTTTTTTGGCAAATTTGCTTAGATTAATAATTCTCACTAACTTTGCATCACCATTCATCATGAAAAAAATTCTGACATTAATCACTTCGGTAGCTGTTACCGCCGCGTCCTTATCCGCCAAGGTAGTTAAGGATTACGGCAGTACATCCGATAACGTACTGACCTTTGTCGTTGACAGTATTGACTACCGTCAGGATCTCACAAGGGTTTATGGACGTGTTCAGGGACGTCCTCATACTTCAAACAGAATAGACGAAGTACAGTATATAAGTACAGGTACAGCTCTCAAATCAAATGACATTGACGGAGTGGACTTTCGTCGCTATTTTCAATGGGAGGATGAAGGGGAGATACCTATAGAGATTGATTTTCCTGCGACAAAACCTGATACAGGAGTACAGTTCATTTTCACCACTCCAAGAGGGAAGTCGACCACTACGGCTAAAAAGATTTTCACTAAACATAAATAATGAAGCTCTGCATTACCGAGAAACCGAGTGTAGCAAAGGATATAGCTCAGATTCTCGGCGCTGATGTGCGCCGGGACGGATACTATGAGGGAGGAGAGTATAAAGTTACATGGACCTTCGGACATCTTTGTACATTAAAGGAACCCGGTGATTACGAGGAACGTTGGAAACGGTGGGCTCTTGGCGTTTTGCCGATGATTCCACATCGTTTCGGCATTAAAGTAATTCCTGATAAGGGAATTGAGCGTCAGTTTCAGGTGATAGAGCATCTTATAGCCGAAGCAGACGAGGTGATAAACTGCGGTGATGCCGGACAGGAGGGAGAACTGATCCAGCGATGGGTAATGCAAAAGGCATCGATTCATTGTCCAGTCAAACGCCTTTGGATTTCATCTTTGACAGATGACGCTATACGCGAGGGATTTGCCCACCTGCTTCCTGAGTCTGACTTCAATAATCTTTATCATGCAGGTCTATCCCGTGCCATAGGTGACTGGATTCTCGGCATGAATGCNACCCGTTTATATTCATTGAAATATTCTTCACCGGGAAATGTNCTGTCGATAGGACGTGTCCAGACTCCAACACTTGCGCTAATAGTCCAGCGTCATTTTGAAATTGAGAATTTCACGCCGGAAGACTATTGGGAACTTAAAACCGTGTATCGCGGCGCAGTGTTCAATGCAACAAGTGGCAAATTCAAATCCCCGGAAGATGCGCAGTCTGTACTCGAAGCCATNAAAGCCTTTCCGATGGTTATAAAGGATGTGCAGAAGAAAAAGGGTAGAGAAGCCCCCCCAAGACTTTTTGANCTTACATCGCTTCAGGTCGAGTGCAACAAGAAATGGGGATGGACGGCTGATGAAACGNTACGGCTNATACAATCACTTTATGAAAAAAAGGTGACGACCTATCCGCGTGTNGACACCACCTATCTTTCAGAAGATATNTACGGTAAAGTTCCGGGGATTCTGAAAAACATGACNCCTTACTCAAGCCTGACNGCTCCGGTNCTTGCTTCAAAATTACCCAAAAGCAAAAAGGTGTTTGATAATTCAAAGGTGACTGATCACCATGCNATCATTCCGACAGGACAATCCCCGTCCGTCCTCGTCGGGNATGAACGCAAGCTGTATCATCTGATTGCACTGCGTTTCATCGCNGCCTTTTATCCTGATTGCAAATTTCTGAGTACAACCGTCCTNGGNGAAGTTGATAAGACAGGCTTCAAGGCAACAGGAAAAGTTATCGAAGATGCCGGATGGAGAAGACTATATGATAATCCCGGTGGAGGAAACAATGGCGAAGAGGAAAAGGAGGAAGAAAATCCTGATGACCGTATACTACCNGAGTTTATAATAGGGGAGAGCGGCCCGCACNAACCGTCNTTACAAAAGCGCACTACTCANCCACCGAAATACTATACCGAAGGTACGTTGCTTCGCGCAATGGAATCGGCAGGAAAAACGGTTGAAGATGAAGAATTGCGTGAAGCAATGAAAGAGAACGGCATAGGTCGTCCGTCAACCCGAGCAGCCATTATCGAGACCCTGTTCAAGCGCAAATACATCTATCGAAACCGTAAATCAATCATGGCTTCACAGGCCGGCATTGATCTCATATCAACCATCAATGAGGAATTACTCAAATCTGCGAAACTAACTGGATTGTGGGAAAATAAGTTGCGTCGTATCGAGCGGGGAGAATATTCAGCAGCTGATTTTATCAATGAATTGAAAGTTCTGATTGATCAGATTGTCATAAGCGTTCTTAGTGACAACTCGAAGTCAAAAATCATCGTAGATAATTCACCTAAGAAACATACCGATAAAAGCGAATCCGACACATCAAAATCTAAGGAAGGCAAACCGACCAAACCACGTGCTCCGCGCATCCGTAAATTCGAACAGATAGAATGTCCGTTATGTAAAAACGGCCACATCCTCAAAGGCCGTACAGCCTTCGGATGCAGCCGTTTTCGTGAAGGCTGTTCCTTGAGATTGAATTTTTCGGAATATCCTGAGGATCTCACTCCTGCCAAATTGAGAAAGATGCTTCAGAAAAAAGAAATGTAATAACTTTTTCGGATAGTCTATCTACTGTTATTTCAGCTATTCGACACCCTCAGCATTATTTCTTGCTACTGTCGCTGCGAGTTGTTTATTAGCTTTGACTCCAAGTTCCTGAAGTTTCAAGGCACGGGTAATAAGGTTTCCTGTCCCGGTTGTCAGTTTTGTCATAGCGTCGTCGTATGCCTTTCGTGTCGAACCGAGAGCTTTTTCAATTTTCTCCATATCCTTTGTGAAATCAGCAAACTTATCATACATTTTCGCCGCCTCTTCAGCAATCGTAATCGCATTCTTAGTCTGCCGATCACGACTCCACAACTGTGCAATAAGTTTCAGGCCGGATACGAGATGTGTAGGAGACACAATCAGGACATGACGCTCATACGCCTCCTGCCATAAGCCCGGGTCAAGACGCATGGCGGCGATATAGGCAGGTTCATTTGGAATGAACATCATTACGAAGTCAAGTTTGGCATCACCCACATAATCCTGATAGCGTTTGCGGGCAAGTTCATCGATATGCTTTTTAACCGAGCGCACATGACGCANAGCCGCACCATCCCTGACCTCATCATTGTCAGCATTNGCATAGTCAACAAATGCTGTAAGAGANACTTTCGANTCGATGACGACAAAACGTCCGTCAGGATATTTCACGACAACATCAGGACGCAGAAGTGAGCCATCCTCGTTACGCAGGGTTTCTCCGTTACTGTCAGTAGTAGCCTGCGTGAAGTACTCCTCATCTTTCTGGAGACCCGATTTCTCAAGAATTGATTCAAGAACCATTTCTCCCCAGTCTCCTTGGACTTTGCTGTCGCCACGAAGTGCCTCCGAAAGTTCTTTGGCCTGACGTGATATAGACTGATTGAGATCTATAAGTTCACGGATACGATCAGATAATGAAAAACGCTCCCGTGCCTCATTATTATAGGTNTCTGTGACAGTTTTCCGGAACTCATCTATGTTTGTCCTGAGAGGAGTNAGGATTTCGCGCAGNCGTTCCTCATTCTGAGTTTTCAAGTCTNCCGTGTTTTGACGCAAAATATCATTAGCCAGATTNCTGAAACGAGTCTCAAGAATATCTTCCTGTTCTTTACGTTCACGTTCNTGCTTTTGAAATTGCTCTTCCCGACGTTCAATTTCCTGACCGAGAAGTTCAAGGCGCNTGTTAAGTGATGAATTTTCNTCACGAGCCGAGGCAAGTTGTCCGGCAGTCNGNNTAAGACGGTCAGAAAGATTATCAAGATTTTTACGGGCATCAGAAAGATTNGCNTTGANCGCGCTGAGTGCGGCCTGAGATTCCNCTTTAATTTTTTCGACCTCCATACTCAACTGTACATTCTCCTTACCAAGCAATTCAGCTTTATGGAGAGCATTACGAAAAAGATAGAGGACAACAATCACTATGGCTGTCATAGCCATAGTGAGAATAAGAGTAAATGACATTTTTAGNAAATGATATTAATTTTCGACCTGATGATGTTCAACAAATTTCNGAGATGAATCAACTTCAATTTGCCACGATACNACCGAGAGCCGGAATCTCAACAGAAACAAATGTATAGGCACGGGCAAACTGACGTATTTTTTCAATCGTNAGCTTTGTCGGAGCCGGCTGTGGGATAGTCACAGGACGAGGGAAAGTGGATGAAGGAGTAAAATTTTTATTCATAGGCAAAACCTGATTATAATGTGTGAATGGTTGTAATGTTTTTACTTTACCTTCTTAACGCTGACAGGTGAAGATTTATTGTCAGATTAGAGATATAAAACCTTAAAAGGCCTATTTCAAATAAAAATCTAATGTATAATGACGCTAAAAAGATTATCAGTATTTTTATCAAGATTTTTTTCACAAACAGTTAGTTTTATATATAAAAATGATTAATTTTGCACTGTCCCGAATGATTTCGGGTAAAATNAACCGAAAATCTGTAAAGCACCATGGACTTAGTCATACTCAATGACTCCCGCCCACGCCGTCTGGCTTTCTACCTTGCCGAAGAGGAATATTTGGCCCGTCGCTATCNCGACCGTGATTTCTTCTTCGCATGGCAGGTAAAGCCTTCTGTGATTGTCGGTCGAAACCAACTGCTCCAAAAGGAAATCAATCTGGAATTCTGCCGCGAACATGGAGTAGANGTTGTCCGTAGGAAGAGTGGAGGAGGAGCTGTTGTGGCTGANATGAATAATGTGATGCTATCATACATCACTTCATCGGATGATGTCCGCTCGACTTTCANTGAATANACTTCCATGGTTGCCGCAGCATTAAGAGCGCTTGGACTGGATGCGTCCGACAATTCCCGTAATGANATATTAATAGGTACNCGCAAGGTATCAGGCAATGCTTATTATCATCTACCCGGCAGAAGCATAGTCCACGGCACAATGCTTTTTGACTATGATCCGATACTNATGNCCAATACCCTCCGTCCCTCNCAGTCAAAACTNGCATCTCATGGNGTGGAGTCTGTCCGTAGTCGTGTCACAACTATACGCGAACACATTCCTGATATGACAATTGACAGNTTCATCGAACACATCCTTNACACAGTCCCNAAGGGAGGGAANAAGATGATTCTTTCTGANGANGATATTCAGAATATCGAGTCAATTGAGCAAGGATATTACGAATCCAGATGGCTTGACGGAAAGAATCCCCGTGGGGCAGTCAGCCACCGTGAACATATAGTCGGGATAGGGGAGATTGGTGTTGACGTAACCNTCACAAAAGGGCTGATTGAAAGTGTCGTGCTGACCGGAGATTTTCTTGAAAATACAGATGCGGAATCAGTNATTTCGAATGCTCTGAAAGGTGTTCCGTATGACCGCGAATCCATCAGTTCAGTCCTAATGACCATTGATTTCAATAAACTGATAACAGGTATGACTNTCAATCGTTTCGTCGATCTTCTTTTTTAATCACCATCAATATACTATAACCTTATAATACCAATAAATCCTGAAATGGAAGAATTAAGAAAAACCTGTCTGTATGACAAGCACGTCGCACTCGGNGCCCAGATGAGTCCCTTCGGAGGGTTCGATATGCCGATTCAGTACTCCGGCATTGTCGAGGAGCATAATGCTGTCCGTAATGCCTGTGGAGTATTTGATGTATCGCACATGGGTGAGGTCTTTGTGACCGGTCCCGAAGCTGAAAAGTTNGTCAATTATATCTTCACAAATGACGTGACCGGGCTTACGGCCGGAGGAATCCTCTACGGCATGATGCTCAATCCCAATGGGGGAGTAGTTGATGATCTTCTCGTCTATAAACGTGGTGAAAATGATTTTCTCCTTGTCATAAACGCATCAAATATAGCTAAGGATGTTGACTGGATAAATAGCCACGCTGGTAAATTTGACGTCGCTGTCAGAAATGTAAGCGATGAGATGGGTGAAATCGCCGTTCAGGGTCCAGAGGCTGAATCCGCGCTTGAAAACATTCTCTCTATCCCATGTAAAGAGCTTGCTTTCTANACATTNAAAGAACTCACTTACGAGGGTAAGCCCATGATAGTCAGTCGTACCGGTTATACGGGAGAGGACGGTTTTGAAATCTATTCTGACCACGAGACAATCNGNAACGTGTGGGATAAGCTCATCGCTTCCGGCAAAGTTGCTCCTTGTGGGCTTGGGTGCCGTGATACCCTCCGCTTTGAAGTCGGTCTTCCGCTTTACGGAGATGAACTTGNTGACGACATCACACCTGTCGAAGCCTGCCTTTCCATGTTTGTCAAACTCGACAAACCGGAGTTTATCGGTCGTGAGGTCATAGCCCATCAGAAAGCGGAAGGAGCTCCGCGAAAACTCGTAGGTCTCGAGCTTCTTGACCGAGCTATACCGCGCCATGGGTATGANGTGCTTAATGCNGACGATGAAGTCATCGGNTATGTCACCACCGGCTATCGCGGTATCTCTGTCGACAAGAGTATNGCTGCCGCCCTCATCAAGACTCCTTATGCCGTAAAGGATAATGAACTCAAAATCCGTATCCGTCGCAAGACTTTCCCGGCCAAGGTTGTAGCAAAGAAATTCTACAAGAAATCCTATAAGAAATAATCAACAAATCTACNCGTGCATGACACTATGTCCTGCATCNCCCAATTTATCATCAATCAATAATCTTTTAAAATTAANAATTATGAGTAAAACATATTATTCTCCCTCCCACGAATACGTTACAGTTGACGGAAATATCGGTTACATCGGCATCAGCGATTACGCGCAGAATGCACTCGGCAATGTGGTCTACGTCGATATGCCCGAAGAAGGCGACGAGCTTGAAGCCGGTGAGGATTTCGGTGCAGTGGAGAGCGTAAAGGCTGCCAGTGATCTGTTTGCACCTGTNAGCGGAGAAGTCGTTGAAATCAATGAGGCGCTTGTCGATAATCCCCGTCTCATCAATGAGGATGCAATGGCCAACTGGATTGTGAAAGTGGAACTTTCAGATCTCTCACAGCTCGACTCCCTTATGGACGAGGAGGCTTATCGCGCACATTGCGAGGCNGAGAAGCACTAAGTTGCTNCTCTGAAAAANTTCAGTTTACCAAACGTATATATTCACTAACGTGATACACAGATATTTTCCACATACTTCTGAGGATATTGCTGCAATGCTTGAACGTTGCGGAATGAAAAGCCTTGACGAGCTTTACAGTGATATCCCCGAAAGTCTGAAACTGAAGCGGGATTATGATCTCCAGCCNCAGATGAGCGAAAAAGAGGTCCGTGATTTTTTCGAGGAACTTGCTGTCCGTAATCAGCCACTCACTTGTTTCGCNGGTGCAGGATTTTATGACCATTATACTCCTGCCGTAGTGCAGTCATTGGCTTCGCGCTCGGAATTCCTGACTGCCTATACTCCATATCAGCCTGAAATATCGCAGGGTACATTGCAATATATCTTCGAATATCAGTCAATGATGACCCAGCTTACCGGACTGTCTGTCTCCAATGCCTCTATGTACGACGGTACTACTGCCGTCGCCGAGGCTATGCTGATGGCCGTGGCTCATGCCCGTAAGAAGAATCGCGTGCTGGTGTCNGCGACATTGAATCCGATATATCGTGAAGTCGTAGATACATACGCTCATTACCACGGTATCGTTGTTGACACTATTCCCGAGAGTGAGGGTGTCACNGATCTCAATAAAATGCGTGAGATGCTTTCGGCCGGTGACGTAGCGGGTGTGATTGTAGCGACACCGAATTTCTACGGAATCCTCGAAGATTATACCGGTGTGGCCGATATGGTTCATGCTGCCAAAGCCCTCCTGATTATGACAGCACCAGCTTCTGCACTCGGGGTCATCCGTACTNCCGGAGAGTGGGGGGCTGATATTGCTGCCGGTGAAGCTCAGTCACTTGGTATGCCGCTGAATTTCGGTGGTCCATATCTTGGCTATATCTGTTGTACGAAAGCACTCATCAGAAAACTTCCGGGACGCATAGTAGGTGCCACCACGGATGCCGACGGTCGTCGTGTGTTCGTTCTNACTCTNCAAGCCCGTGAACAACATATCCGAAGAGANAAAGCNACCTCCAACATCTGCTCAAATCAGGGACTGATGGCNCTCTACGTNGCAATGTATCTTTCACTTATGGGAGCCAAAGGACTGCGTGAGGTNAACGAACTCTCTGCCGCAGGTGCCCACTATCTTGCATCGCGTCTTGTCGAAACCGGGGCATTTGAACTCAANTATCCCGACAAACCTTTCCTCAACGAATTTGTAGTCAAATTCAAGGGAGAAGTCAAACTCGCTGATTTCGTAGANGTGTGNAATTCGTGCGGCTGTCTGCCGGGTGTCATGATTTCGGATAGCGAACTTCTTGTCTGCGTTACTGAAACGCGCACCAAAGAGGAAATTGACCGCTATATATGGCGTGCCGAAACTTTTTCAAAAGCCACNGTTCCAGCCATGAACGGAGGTAATACTGTTGAAATGTCCAACTAATCAGATGTCCCGAATTATGAATAAAAAATATTACGGAAAAGTAATTTTCGAACTTTCACGCCCNGGACGTCAGGGATATAGCCTGCCATCCAATGATTGTAAGGATATACTCTCCTCTATTCCGAACGGACTTTTGCGAGAGAATGTTCCCAGTCTTCCTGAAGTCGACGAGCTGACTGTCGTAAGGCACTACAACAATATGTCGACTAATAATTTCGGCGTTGATACCGGTTTTTATCCGCTTGGGTCATGTACGATGAAGTATAATCCGAAAATAAATGAAGAGATGGCTGCACTTCCGGCTTTCACTTCACTTCATCCATTCCAGCCCTCCGCAACTGTCCAGGGTGCGCTTGAAGCCTACTACACATTGCAGAAAATGTTGAGCGAGATTGGTGGTATGGCAGAGTTTACTCTCAATCCTTACGCGGGTGCCCATGGCGAGCTGACNGGTCTGATGGTGATCCGTGCATATCACGAACACCNTGGAGATACCAAACGCGTCAAAGTGATTGTTCCGGATTCCGCACATGGAACAAACCCGGCTTCTGCCGCCGTAGCCGGACTCAAAGTCNTTGAAGTCAAAAGTCTCCCTGATGGGACAGTAGATGTNGATGCTCTACGCTCTCTTCTGGACGACACTGTGGCAGCGGTGATGATGACTAATCCCAACACTGTCGGTATCTTCGAACACCATATCCCTGAAATTGCTGAAATGGTTCATGCCTGTGGTGCTCTTATGTATTATGATGGTGCGAATCTCAATCCGCTCCTNGGCGTGGCACGTCCCGGCGATATGGGATTCGATGTCATGCATATAAACCTTCACAAGACTTTCTCTACGCCGCACGGCGGTGGNGGACCCGGTTCAGGTCCTGTGGGTGTCCGCGCAGGTCTNGAACAGTTCCTCCCGAATCCTCGTGTAGTGAAACACGCCGAGGATTCCGATAATCCTCTTTTCAGTNTGGATTTCGGAACGGAGAAAGGCCCGAATGCTCTTGGTCGCATATCAGCTTGGCTNGGAAATTTTGCTGTTGAACTCCGCGCACTGGCCTATATTCTTTCACTCGGAAAAGACGGTCTGAANATGGCCGGAACACTAGCNACACTCAATGCCAACTATATCAAGGAATCACTTCGTGACCTTTATGCACTTCCNATTGACAGGGTGTGCAAACATGAATTTGTTTTTGATGGTCTCGCTGATAAATCCACCGGTGTCACTACGCTNAATGTTGCTAAACGTCTTCTCGACCATGGATTCCATGCACCGACGATTTATTTCCCACTTCTTTTCCATGAGTCCCTCATGATAGAGCCGACTGAAACTGAAAGCAAGGAGACACTGGATGAATTTATAGCTGTNATGCGCGACATTGCCCGCGAAGCTGCCGAGACTCCCGAGGTAGTGAAGAATGCACCTTTGGAAACACCGATCCGTAAGCCTGACGACACAGCAGCCGCCCTNAACCCTGTTGTGACATTCGCTGACCTCTGATCAATCNCACTTTAACTATATGGAAAAGTCTGATTTAATAATTATCGGGGCAGGTCCCGGCGGCTATGAAACAGCNGTCGAGGCCACTGCCCANGGTAAGAAGGTCACTTTAATTGAACNTGCCCAGCCCGGAGGCACNTGTCTTAATCGTGGCTGTATCCCGACCAAAGCATTGTGCCGTTCTGCGGAAGTAGCAATGACAATTTCCGAAGCTGATAGTTTCGGACTTTCGCCTGTAACTGCCGTTATTGATTTCCCGGCAGTAATGCAACGCAANGATCGCATCGTTTCCGAGCTCCGAGAGGGTGTCGGCACTCTTCTTAAAGATGTCAATTTCGTCGGCGGAGAGGCACGCTTCGTATCGGCAAGCGTCGTTGANGTNGATGGAAAGCAATACACCGCTCCGCAAATAATCATCGCCACAGGTTCTGAACCGGCAATACTTCCGATTGAAGGTAAGGAANTGGCTATGACAAGTGATGANATTCTTTCATCCGANCATCTTCCGGCATCCCTCTGTATAATCGGTGGAGGAGTGATTGGTATGGAATTTGCNTCNGTCTTCGCAGCTTTCGGAGTAGAAGTGACCGTNCTTGAATACTGCAAGGAAATTCTTCCTCCTTTTGATGCAGAAATTGCGAAACGTCTGCGAATGTCNCTTAAACGTCGCGGCATTAACATAGTCACAGGAGCCGAGGTAAAGTCAATAACCGAAGGTCCGGTTGTCCATTATCTGGTAAAAGGTAAGGAAAAGACTGTCAGTNCCGAAGCTGTTCTTATGGCTGTCGGACGTCGCCCGGTAATTCCAAATGGATTAGCGGAANTTGGTGTCCGTATACATAGGGGAGCAATATCCGTCAACGACGATATGAGTGTCATTTTTGAAGACNGAGCAGCGCCGGATGATGTTAAGCTCTACGCCATAGGAGATGTCAACGGAAAATGTATGCTGGCCCATGCCGCTACAATGCACGGACAAGTGGCATTAGGNCAAAGAGCNCTTACCGATATAATTCCGTCGGCAGTCTTCACAATGCCTGAGTGTGCGATGGTTGGCCTAACCGAGGAAAAATGTAGTGAACTCGGACGCAACGTAAAAATNGGGAAAGCTACATTTCGTGCCAACGGTAAAGCCCTTGCAATGGGAGAGCCGGANGGTCTTGTAAAAGTAATTGTAGATGCGGATANCGACGAGATTCTCGGCTGTCACATCTGTGGTGCNCATGCTGCTGATTTGATTCAGGAAATNGCCACNGCAATGCAATCCGGATTGAAAGTTACAGCAATCACCTCAACCGTCCACGCCCATCCGACACTCGGCGAAGTCGTNCTCGCAGCCATGCCAAAGTAATCCTTAATTATTTCCCATTGATGTCAGCAGATGTCATGGGAAATAATTTTTTTTCAAAGATAAATGATGTTACTTTTTAAAATTGAATTTTAATTAACAGGGGTGGGGGAAATATTGCGGGGATTTTGTAAATTTGCATTTCTATTTGCCGAAGGTGACCGACATCTTTGGTTATCCAATGTATACTAATCCACATTAGACTGTTTGCAAGATGTTTGAATTTGATTTTTCACCTGTCATAATCATTCTTCTCTCTGTCATTTTTCTGTCNGCCATCTANCTGCTCACAGTTTTNCGGAGCTATGTGGCCTCAGTCAGTTCCCGAGTGGCTGCTGACGATGCCGCTCCGTTCCCGCCTGAACCATCGGCCTATCCCTCTGTATCNNTCATTGTCTATTCCGAAGATGATGCCGAAAATCTTGAAATACTCCTCCCGCAGATTCTTGAACAGGAATATGAGGGAAGATTTGAAGTCATCGTAGTAAACGATGGAGCCGTTTCTTCTACAAAAGACGTCATTGCAAGACTTGAACGCCGTTATCCAAATCTTTACATGACTTTTACACCATTGGAATCTCGGTCACTTTCACGAAAAAAACTTGCGGTAACTCTTGGAATAAAGGCNGCCCGATATGAAGTAGTCGTCATGACAACCGGAGATTGCCGCATNGCCTCACGNACATGGCTCAAAACAATAACCCGTCACTTCGTGCAAGGAAAAGAAATAGTAATCGGCTATGCCACACCTCTTATTCCTGAAGGAGTNACAAATCCATGGAAACGTCTTCATGCGTTTGATGAAATCCGGACTGCCATTGAATATCTTTCATGGGCTATTGCAGGTCGTCCGTACAGAGGTACCTGCTATAATCTTGCTTACCGCCGCTCAGTGTTCTTCAAGAANAAAGGTTTTTCACGNGCTCTTCATCTCAAATATGGNGATGACGACGTGTTTATCAACGAGGTAGCAAATGTACATAATACTGCGGTTGAACTCTCTACCGCTTCAATAGTGGAGGTGTTTGACCCGAGGCCACAACTTTCGCACCGTAATTCAAAACTCCGCTACAATTATACAGCTAAGTCTTTGAATACATGGTCGCGTGTATTTTTCGGATCNTGCTCATGGGCATGGTGGCTCCTTGTCGGCTGTACTATCGCAGTGTCAATAATNGGCTATCCTTCGCTTATTCCTCTGATTGCTTCAGTTGTGATATGGCTGAGTACAAGTTTAGTAATTATGTTCGCATGGCGAAAGACATCACGCTCGTTAGGCTCACGTTCGTTGTTCCTCACTGTTCCGTGGTTCATGTCCATAGAGCCGATATATAACCTTTACTATCGTATGAAAGGTTATTTCAAACGCGAATCCAACCTATCGTGGAACTAAACGGTATGTCCGAACAAATGAAAGGCACTATTGAAATCAACGGANTGCGTCTGTTTGCACGCCATGGTGTGTACGATGAAGAACGCATCAACGGAAATATGTTCGAACTAACGGTTCATCTTANCTATCCAATTGAACAGGCGTGTCAGACCGACGATGTCAACGACACACTGAATTATGCNGAGGCNATAGAAATCATTAAAAGAGAGATGGAAATTCCATCCCGTTTACTCGAACACGCGNNAGCTCGAATACGGATTGCACTAATAAACAGATTCCCATCTATACTTTCGGGCTACATCCGCCTTACGAAATTAAATCCGCCGCTCCCGNTAGATATTGATGGAACAGCCGTCAGGCTGGAATGGTAGGAGAGCAATCACTCTTACATCCTATCAAAAATTCAATTTTCATAAATAAAGAATCATCTCAAATATAAAAAATACTTATCACACACAATATGGNAAATTCAATCCCTGTGCTCCTTCTGACCGGTTATCTCGGTAGTGGAAAGACCACACTTGTAAATCACATCCTTACTAATGAACGTNGTATCCGTTTCGCAGTCATTGTCAACGATATAGGAGAAGTCAATATAGATGCCGACCTCATACAACGGGGTGGAATTGTAGACACAAAGGACGATTCTCTGGTTGCTCTCCAGAANGGATGTATCTGCTGTACACTGAAAATGGATCTTGTTAAGCAGCTNGANGACATCATGGCAATGGGCAAATTTGACTATATAGTAATCGAAGCAAGCGGAATATGCGAACCGGCTCCAATAGCTCAGACCATCTGCTCGATTCCACAAATGGGAGCTGATTTCACANAACACGGNACTCCCCGACTTGATTGCATAGCGACGGTGGTNGACGCTCTCCGTATGCAGGATGAATTTAACTGTGGCGAGATACTCACTGCACAGAAACATGANGAGGAGGANATTGCAAATCTCGTCATACAGCAGATTGAGTTTTGCAACATTGTCATCCTCAATAAAGTTTCAGAGGTGACCGANCATGAGAAGGGGCGTATCCGTACCATCATTAATGCCCTCAATCCCGGTGCGCGAATAATTGAGTGTGACTATGCAGATGTCAAAATTGAGGATCTCATCAATACGCACCTTTTCAATTTCAATAAGGTTGCTACATCCGCAGCATGGGTACAGGAGATTGAAAAGCCAATGGAGCAGATTGAGGAGGAAGAAAAGCATCATGCTCATAATGATGAATCGGAAGATCACCATCATCATCACGAAGGCCATCATCACNACGATGAAGACGGTGACGATGAACATCATCATGAAGGACACGAGCATCATGACCATGAACANGGAGAAAATTGCACTTGCGGATGTCATCATCACCACCATCATCACGGAGAAGGAGAGGCAGAAGAATATGGAATCAGTTCATTTGTCTATTTCCGCCGTCCCGGTTTTGATCTGAATAAGTTTGACTATTTCGCTGCCAACAAATGGCCCAAAAGCATCATNCGTTCAAAAGGTATTTGCTATTTCGGCAACAATCCGGACATGTCATATCTCTTTGAGAGTGCCGGAAAACAGAAACAGCTTCGTGAAGCCGGAATGTGGTTTGNAACAGCNCCTGAGGATGAANTGCGNGAACTGGTGGAGCAGGATCCTACTATCATGCGCGACTGGGACGAAGATTACGGCGACCGTATGATCAAATTGGTTTTCATCGGGCAGAATCTCGATCGTAAAGCCATAACCGAAGCATTGGACTCCTGCCTTGACCTATGAAACCCTATCTGCAAGTTGAAAATCTGACCAAAAGTTATGGNGACCGTCTGCTATTTGATTCGGTCACATTCGGTGTGAACGAAGGCGACAAAATCGGTCTCATTGCCAAAAACGGGACCGGNAAATCGACCTTGCTTCGAATACTGTCGGGAGTGGAATCNCCCGACAGTGGCAATGTCATATTCCGAAATGACCTTCGCGTCGGTTTCCTCGCTCANATGCCGGAGTTTGAGGAAGGAAGGACGATTATGGAAAATCTCCTTGCGACNGTCAGACCGGAGGAACATGAGGAGTGGGGACATGAGGACCGCATACGTCAGATGCTATCACAACTCGGTATAGACAATCCGGAACAGACTGTCGACCATCTTTCAGGAGGACANTTGAAACGAATAGCACTTGCTCAGGTTCTGCTTGGAAATCCCGACCTGCTGATTCTTGACGAGCCTACCAACCACCTTGACCTCGCATCGGTTGAATGGCTTGAAAACTATCTCACCCGAATGCGTGTCACACTTCTGATGGTGACTCANGACCGTTATTTTCTCGACAGGGTCTGCAATAAAATTATCGAAATAGATATGCAGCAGATTTTCACCTACGAGGGAAACTTTGACCTTTATCTCCGCCGCAGGGCAGAGCGTATAGAGGCCATGACCGGAGAACTTGCCAAGGTCAAGAATCTCTTACGAAAGGAGCAGGAATGGATGCGCCGGCAGCCTCAGGCCCGAGCCGGGAAAGCACGTTACCGCATTAATGCTTTTTATGATCTTAAAGAGCGTTCACGCGCCAATTATTCCGAGAAGCAAATTGATCCGACAGAAATCAAATCGTCCTACATAGGCTCCAAAATCTTTGAAGCCGAAGGCATATCAAAACGTTTCGGAGACAAGATAATTCTNGACGATTTCAACTACATTTTTTCCCGCTACGAAAAACTTGGCATAATAGGTGGGAATGGTGTCGGAAAATCGACATTCGTCAAAATGCTTCAAGGATTTGTCACGCCNGATTCCGGTAAATGGNATGTCGGCGAAACCGTACGCTTCGGCTACTATTCTCAGGAAGGCCTTCAACTTCCACCCGGAAAGAAAGTGATTGATGCCATAACTGACATGACGGAAGATATTGTCATCAATGGTACTACACACTACTCACCGATGCAATTTCTGAACCGCTTTCTTTTTTCTCCGGCCGACCAACAGAAGTACATCTCTACTTTGAGTGGGGGAGAAATGCGACGGCTCAATCTTGCGGCTGTCCTCATAACACAACCGAACTTCCTGATTCTTGACGAGCCGACAAATGACCTTGACATTATGACTCTCGGCATCCTTGAAGACTACCTGCGGGAGTTTAANGGATGTGTCATAGTCATCTCTCATGACCGTTTTTTCCTCGACTCGATAGTCGATCATATTTTTGTCATGGAAGGTAACGGTGTGATAAAAGATTTCCCNGGTAATTATACCGATTATCGTAACTATCTAAAAGAGCAGGCAAAGGTGGTTGCACAGGANAACGCTAAAACCTCCGAGACACAGACATCACAACAACGCAGGGAAACCACACGTCCACAAAAACTCNCATTCAAGGAACGGAAGGAACTGGAAGCANTGACAAAAGAGATTGATGAGCTTACTGAGGAAAAAACGGAATTAGAGNCCCTGTTCAATTCCGGAGAAGAGATTCCTGACATTGCAGAAAAATCTAAACGCTACAATAACCTGAAAGAAATTCTTGATGAGAAAGAGTTCCGCTGGCTCGAACTCTCGGAAAAAGAATGAAGTCTCGTTAATAAAAAAGACATACGGAGATAAGTAGAGGTTGAATGTGAATCCTCACTTATCTCCGTATGTCTTTTTTATTAACGAGAGTACTATATCTGATCTTGCAACGGNAGACAGCGATTGAGATATTCACGGGCTGTGGTCCACGGAATGTAGACAGNCTGACGACCCGGAATCAGCGGAACCGGGATTTCATTCAAATCGACGCGCACATAGTATTTACCGCTCTCTGCACGAAACAGCACCATCTGCAGATTTGANGCCATAGGCACTACATAGAAATCGCGCCAATGTAAGCCTACTGTATCAAAATAGTTTGTCATATAATAGCATCCCGGAATGTGCATGAGTGCTAGCAACGGCATCATAGTTTCGGCATGACCGAAACGAAGCATCACACTATAATTATTTTTCCCGGAGACAGCCGCATCCATAGTGTTTATCAATTCAGCCAGTAGCCGTGTGGCCAAATCAGGTGCGGCACTCGATAAAGTCGAGGCAGAATGTGTGAGATAATGATGGAGATTCTCTACGCTCCACAGGGCGTTGATTTCAGTCTTTGAGAAGTACTTTTGAAGATCAATGTCAATAGCCATAGCTCCACATCCGNCAAGAACCTTATATATGGCCATACTGACATCCTTGGCTTCATCACCATTGAAAGGATAATTCTTGCCTAAGGCACGCTCGGCCACGGAAGCAGGTACCTGAATATTGAGATAGTCCTCATATACCTTATGCCATTCCTCACCAGCCATGAATTCCTTGTAGGACTCATCGTCCTGCCAAGGGCGAACCAANGGTGAATTCTGTCGGCCTGAAGACATATAGATTTCAACCTTGTTATTAAGACGTGTCAACTGGTGGGTAAATTCATCCATCGACATGACACATCTTGGAACGTATGATGAAATCGCATTGATTTTTGTATTATCAAANAGATTTGGATAAGCCATGAAAGCCCGCGATGCAATCGCACGCTGTTCGGCCATGCCAAGAGAATCGAGCGCNCCCCAACGACCGGCAGTTTTTGCCACGACAAGGTCACAAATCTGGATAAGCTCACGCCCCATCGGAGTTATAGTGTNAAGACTATCTGCCCTATGAAGCGTACGCAAAAGCGAAGTTGTATATTTGGACGAAGAAAGGAATCTCGCTCCATGACGTCCGACATGATTAAGGTAGACNGGAGTCAANGAGTCAGGATAGGCAAGATTCTTGGCNGAACGCTCAGGATAGGGGATTGCGGAGCCTTGACATTCGATGAACGAGTAGTCAGTCGCGGTAGGATCGAGAGCCGATACGCTCAATGCAGACCCAATGACGAGGGTGAGCAAAAAGTGGANTTTCTTCATTGTGGATGATGATTCTTTTTATTAGCTTTGTACAATCGAAGTTACGATTTCGAAATCAGTCAGATATAATTTGACTAATNGACTCCGTCACAGTCTTTACATTAAACTTTATAATATTTTAACTCTGTGTGGACAGCTTTTGTTCAAAGATATGAATTTAATGGAAACTAAACAAGATTATCAGGCTCTAATTTCNCAAGGTCTTCTGCATGAAGCCCTTGCCGAACTTGACAGACTTATTGCAACAAATGNCCCCGATGATAACCTATTGTTCACAAGAGGTAAGGTGAAATGGCGTCTTGGCGACAGGGCTGGAGCCACTGGTGACTANGCCAAAGCCACNGCCTTGAATCCCGAGAGTCCNGCAGTGAAAGCTCTCGAAAATGCCCGTGATATAGCNAATTTTTTTAATCCGGATCTATACAATCCTTAAACTCGGATTACTNGGCGACAGAAAAACAATTATGTATTNTCAAAATAATTTCCATCATAGTATATTTTAATAGTGACTATATGGTCGGGGCACACCGTGGTCGGGGCACACCGGAGGTAATGCAACGACTTGTTGATACTAATTTACTCCNTACTNTTGGTTACGGTTATTTGGAATTTTCGTCTGAAGTCAGTAGTATCATCCTTGAATCTTGTGGAATCAAGAGGGGAGTGGTATATTTTCTTGAAGGTGATATACAAGTCAACGCTGCCGTGATTGGATCGTCTTCTGGATCATAATGACGGTGTCATAGCAACGGATACAATCCATATCAACGTCTATGAGGNTGATACCATTGAGTCTAACAGAGACCTATATAGGAGATANATANNAGATACCATATTTTACCAATCTACAATACCATAGTAAAAACACAAGATGGTGTAGTGATGCTAGTTTACCATAATACCATGGTATATCAACTTATGTGGCATAAGTTACAATACCGCACCATATAGACCAATTCACAAACCATTAATATCATGGTATTATAGGAATTTTTGATATATATATGCATCTGAGTAATGATTTGCCAATCTTATCCAAGATTTAAGGTATCCAGAAATGGTATAACCTGCTTTTTCAAATAGATTGCGGGAGGGAGAGTTGGTTTGAGCAATAATCGCATAAAGTTGATGAAGCGAATATATTGTTTTACAATAGTCAGCCATAAGTAAAAGAGCTCTAAAACCATATCCATTATGTTGGTACTTAGAAGCTATGAGTATACCTATACCACAGCGTGAATTAGCAGCATCGAAATCATACAGGTCTATGGTACCTATCGTTTCCCCTGTGGAATTAAGATCTATCATAAAACGAAGTTGTTTGGCTGAATATATGTCACCATCATAGTTATTGATATAGTCCCACAATTGTTTTCTGGAATATGGAGCAAGGGTAACACCGACCGTCCATAGATTTGGGTCATTTTCCCATTTATATAGGGTATCTACGTCAATTATCTCTAATGCTCGCAATGTTATGGTATTATCTGTAAACATGTTATGGTATATCTTGGTAGTGTTGCATGAGCGTAGTAATGTGGTATTATCATTGTTTTACCATTAGTAGTAGGTTTCTTTCAACACTATTTATGTATGGTTGTTTTACCACAATAAAGCGGGGATGCAAACTCATCTGCTACATCCCCGCTTTCCTATTATTTAGAGTTAATCAAAGACCTTGTTCATTCAGGAAACGCTCTACATCAAGAGCCGCTTTACAGCCCATTCCGGCGGCAGTAATGGCCTGACGATAGATTGGATCTGCAACGTCGCCTGCGGCAAATACACCGGGTATATTTGTACTTGTTCCGGAACCTTTCACTTTTATATATCCGGCTGCATCGCAATCTATGTACTGTCGGAATATTTCCGTATTCGGATTGTGACCGATTGCAAGGAAGAAACCGTCCAAAGCAAGGTCATAATGCTGCTCGTTGGAAGTACCGACATTCTCAACTAGATGCGCCCCTTCAAGGAAATCCTCTCCATAGAGACCGATGGTATTGGTATTGAAAAGTACTTTTATATTGCTCTTGTTAAGCACTCGTTCCTGCATTACTTTTGAAGCACGGAGGTGGGGCTTACGGACAATCAGGAAAACATCTGCAGCAAGATTGCTCAGATATAGGGCCTCCTCACAAGCCGTATCGCCGCCACCTACGACCGCCACACGTTTTTTACGATAGAAGAATCCATCACAGGTCGCACATGCTGACACTCCCATACCCGAGTATTTCTGTTCGTCGGGCAATCCAAGATAACGGGCAGATGCTCCTGTCGAGATAATCACGGAGTCGGCTTCAATTTCAAGACCATTGTTTGTTTTGGCTTTGAACGGGCGCGACGAGAAGTCTACTTCGGTCACAAGCCCGGTACGAATATCTGCTCCGAATTTCAGAGCCTGACTGCGTATATCCTCCATGAGCTGGGGACCGGTAATACCGTTGGGTTGGCCGGGGAAATTCTCAACCTCCGTAGTAGTTGTAAGCTGACCGCCGGGTTGCATACCTTCAATGACAAGAGGTGAGATATTAGCGCGCGATGTGTAGATCGCAGCGGTATATCCGGAGGGACCGGAACCGATAATTAGACAGCGTGTTTTAATTTCAGCCATAATTTCTGATGATTTTATATTGATTAATATTATTTCAGATAACCGATTCAGGAGCCTGAATGTTCATTCCGCACACTATCTGAGGTCCACTATCGGGACACCCGGATATAGCTTGGGATTGAAACGAAACTCAGACTGCGGTAGCTGTTCTCCACTTTTAACGGATGTCACATCAATCGAAACTGTCCGTCGATTGGTCAAAGCGAGTTCAATGTGTGAAGGGTAGAGGGTCTTAGCATCAAGGGTCAGCACCACACTTTTAATATCATTCTTCGGATTAGAGGCCGTGAGCCTGATTTTTTTCTCAGTAGCCGGAGCTTTAAGGTCAACCGCTTTATAGAGTTTTCGGAAAGAATTGATGATTGCAAAGGGATTCACCTGCTGCAGTTCTTCCGTCGTTGGATCCGTGATATTGACTTCACCTGTCTGAGTGGAGTAAGTCCACTGCGTCTTACCGTCGTACCACGAAGAAATCTGCGGAGAGGAAATCGCAAAACAATTTCCCGCGACAACGATTTCGCCGGACTGCTTGTGGCCGTCAGCCGTAATCGTGTAGGATGCACTGATCGACTTTGCCGATCTGATTTTGGTGGCTGCCTTATCAAGTATAGACCCGGCTGTCTCACCAGCAGAAAGCTCTGTCACTCCACAGGTCAAAAGCATGATAAAAACAAAAAGAAAATATCTGAAAAATTTCAGTTTCATTATATGGGTTTGCTAAACGGATTTCTTATAAATTAAAATTACTGATATTCCTTCAATCGACATCAGTTATTTTCCAGTATACGTTCAAGTGTCAGGGAATCGACAAGGACCTGACGTGGCTTACCTCCCTGAGAGGGGCCTACGATCCCTGCAGCTTCCATCTGATCCATTATCTTACCGGCACGGTTATATCCGATGGAATACCTGCGCTGGAGCGACGACGTGGAAGCCGTGTCTGTCGTAACCACAAGGCGCGCGCACTCGTCAAACAGTGGATCTCGGTCACCTACACTGGCAAGCTTGCCGCCATCGCCACCTTCGGCGATATACTCGGGAAGCTCGTATGCGCACGGATAACCAACCTGAGCACTGATGCTGTCGCATATCGCACTGACCTCGGGAGTGTCGATGAAAGCGCATTGCACGCGATCGAGCTTACCATTATTACTGAAAAGCATATCGCCTCGTCCAATGAGCTGATTGGCACCCGGGCGATCGATGATAGTACGGGAGTCGACCATCTGGAATACTCGGAAGGCAATACGGCCCGGGAAGTTTGCCTTGATGACACCGGTGATGACGTTGGTCGACGGACGCTGGGTCGCCAGAATCATGTGGATACCGACCGCACGCGCTTTCTGTGCGATACGGGCAATAGGGGTTTCCACCTCCTTACCTGCGGTCATTATGAGGTCAGCAAACTCATCGACGATAACTACGATGTAGGGGAGGTAGCGGTGTCCCTTCTCAGGATTGAGCTGACGGTGGATGAATTTGTCATTATACTCCTTGATGTTGCGCATGGCAGCCTCTTTAAGGAGTGCATAGCGGTTGTCCATCTCTACACAGAGTGAATTGAGCGTTGCTACGACCTTGCTTGGGTCCGTGATGATGGCATCCTCCTCTTCGGGTAGTTTTGCGAGATAGTGGCGTTCCAAGCGTGCGTAGAGGCTGAACTCAACCATCTTCGGGTCAATAAGCACGAATTTGAGTTCCGAGGGATGCTTCTTGTAGAGTAGGGAAGCGATGATTGTGTTCAGACCTACCGACTTACCCATACCGGTCGCACCGGCAACAAGAAGGTGAGGCATTTTGCAGAGATCGGCCATGAACACGTCATTACTGATAGTACGTCCCATAGCCATTGGAAGTTCCATGTGACTGTTTGCGTAGGTAGGTGATTCGATTATCGAACGCATCGACACAACCTGCGGATCCTTATTCGGAACTTCGATACCGATTGTGCCCTTACCGGGGATAGGAGCGATAATACGGATACCAAGCGCCGCAAGGCTCAACGCGATGTCATCTTCCAGACGTTTGATTTTTGCAATACGGACACCTTCCGCAGGGATTATCTCGTAAAGAGTAACCGTAGGACCGACGGTAGCCTCAATCTGTGAGATGGGAATACCATAGTGATTGAGGGTCTCGGTGATTCGCTTCTTGTTATCCTCCATTTCCTGTGCGTCGACACTTACACCTGAGTTCTTTGATGGACGAAGATATTCAACAGAAGGAAATTTATAGTGCGATAGTTCAGCTCTGGGATCGAAGAGGGGCATTTCAAGCACTTCCTCCACAGTGGGTGGTGTGTTCCGTACTGCTGTAGGCGCGGATGCCACTGTCGCGGTAGCTGCCATAGCAGCCACAGGTGCCGTACCGGAGAAAACTGATTCTGACTTAATTTCCGGTTCAGCCATACTGTCGAGCTCTTTTGTTAACGGTTCAAAGAGCGGGGGAAGTTCGTCTTTTGATGTCGAATCATTTTCAACAGATTCTTCTTTCTCAGTCACAGTATCTTCGCTCATATAGCCGTAATCCTCCTTATCGAAATCACGGACAACGGTCGGAATGTCATTATCAGTTTCAACGTCAGGAGCTGTAAATAGACTGTCCACCTCGTCGATAGCTTCGGCTGCCGTTACCTCAGGTTCATTGAAATCTATGGACACAGGTGGAACTTTGGCTGTCACAACAGGAGTAGGAATAGCTGGGCTATCGGACGAATCATAAAGCGAAACTGAATCCGAGGCCGGAGTCACTTTCTCTACGCTTTCCTGCATTATGCTTTCCGCCTTACATTTCTCAGCTTCCTCTGCTGCCTTAGCCTCGGCAATAGCCTTTGCTTCGGCAGCCTTTGCATCCGCCTTAGCTTTGGCTTCTGCGGCTGCTCTGACTGCCGCCAGTTTCTCGGCTGCTATACGCTCCTCTTCCGCACGGCGAGCAGCTTCTTCCTCCGCACGGCGGGCAGCTTCCACTGCCTCTCGCTCACGCCGTTCATTTTCTTCGGCCTCACGGATTCGTTCCCTTTCGGCCCGACGTTCTGCCTGACGCGCACGATAGCTATTGATACCGTCAGCGGCATAACCGACCACACGCTTCAGAGCCGCCAGATACAAGATGATCACCAGACCACCCATAATGACACTTACGGCAAGAGCACCCCAGAATCCTGTAAAAATCATTAATTTTTCATTCAGCAGATGACCGTGCCGTCCACCCCAGTAAATCGGGGATGCGAGTTCGTATGTAGCAAAGCCACAGATCACCGACAAAGCTACTGCCGTCAGTAGACATCGCAGAGTCAGTGACCAGAATGGAGTACGGTAAACTTTTAACATCGAGATACCGCAGACAGCCATATAGTATATGAGAATGAAAGAGCCTATTCCAAGCCAATTGTAGATCAGCGTATGGGCGAGCCATGCTCCGAACGGGCCTCCCGCATTCTTAATCATTTCCGGATCAAAATCGCCGTTAAGTAATGCGCTTTGGTCTGTCCCGATATGCGCGAAATATGACATGGCGACGATTAGAGAGTATCCCGCAGCAACCACGAAAATAATTCCGAGGAACATTACAGTACGGGAATCAGCTATAAGCCGCAATGCACGTCCGAAAGCGTTAGTTGTATCGACGGGCTTCTCCTGGCTGCGTTGCGAACTTGGCCTTGGAGAAGGGGCTGCCTGAGGAGGGGCAGGATTTATCTGCGGTCCGTTGACAGGCATCGTGCGCGGCTGCGGGCCATAGTTCACAGGAGGTTCGACTGCGGCTGGAGCAGCCGTAGGATTAGCCGCCTGACCTACATTAACAGGATTAGCGGCATAGGACGACTGACCTCCGGCACGGCCATTGAGCATCGCTTCCGGATCAAAAGCCGTGTCAGTGTATGAGGACTCGTCAATAGGAGAATATGTTGGTGACATAGCAATGGGTTAGAGTGTGCTTTTTCAAATGAAAAAATGGAAAACAAAATTACTAATTTTATTTTACAAATTCAACCTCCCGAAGCACAAAAAAATGACCGTAACCAATCTTATGGCTACGGTCATTGAAAATTAGGGTATTGAAACAGATATGCAGGTAAGATTAACGCTTTACAAACTTGAATGTACGGACATCCTTCCCGTCTTCAACCACGAGAATATAGACTCCCTGCTGGAGTGAATCCACAATGTCGGTTCGGTCGACACCCACGGCAGTACGGATAATGCGACCGCTGAAAGCATCCACAACAGTGTAGCGTGCATTGGCCGACTCTGCTATTATGTCGGTGATTTCCGAAAGGCGGAGTAGATTGTAGTGTTCCTCAATCTGTTCGGGAGTAAGAGTCTTGGGATAGATGAGAAGCTCGTCGATTGCACCGGCGAAAGTACGGTTGCCTGACTCGTCGTCACCACCGATAAACATAAGTTCACTGCCAGAGAAGTTGATAGCACCTGTGGCGACATTATTTTTGGAGGCACTTTCCTTACCATCGACATAAAGTTTCAAAGTCTTGTCGGCGAAGTTACGCACACAAGCGATGTGATGCCATTCGCCATCAAAAACTGCACTTGCATCACCAAGTTGACAGTCTTCCTTCTTTACGTCGTCGTCAATCGAGAAGCCGAGATAGTCATTCTTGCGTTCAAGACCGATCCAGTTACCGGTACCGCCTTCGACATTGGTCTTGTTGTGTGTACCCAAACAGAGGAGATAGCCGTCATCGTCGGTAGAGCGGGCCCAGAGTTCGATTGTGAAATCTTTCTCACCCATATTGATGGCGTCGTAGATAGGCTGAGTCAAATAGTAGCTGTTATCAAACTCGATAGCGCCTGCCTTGAGGCCATCCACTGACATAGCGCNACCCTTCTGGGNCGTTGCTTCACCGAAGGCGAGGTTAGGAGTNGTCTCTCCNATTTCATCCATCGGGAAATATGCCACATACTCGGCACCGCTTGNTTCGAAATGTTCCTTGACCTTGCTTGCACTCATGANTCCGCGATAAATCGACAGTTCGTCAATGAGACCATTGTAAGGATTATCAAAGGCGGTAACGTCGCCGATCACCAAGGGTTCACCGGGTGAACTGATGCTGACTGTGGGATCATCATCCTCAGCCACCAANTCACCATCGACATAGAGGAACANACGCTTGGCGACTGCATCGCGTGCAGCAACGANATGATGCCACTCTCCATCGAAATACTTCTCGGCTCCAGTAACTTCAATCTGCTTCTTGTTGATATTGTCGTCGACAGCAAAGCGGAGTTCTTTGACTCCCTTGTTATCCTTATATTCGATACCATACCAGTTGCCCGAACCGTCCGAAGGCGAAATGACTCCCTTATTGAGAAGATAGCAGTTGGATGTAGTGGTGGAGTTCATCCAGAGCTCAATTGTGAACGACTTATCGCCGAAATCAATAAGTTCATAGTCGTTCTGTNNATAACGNNTGGTTCCGTCAAGGCTAAGAGCATTGCCGACCTTTCCTCCGACAGCCTCACCGATTTTTCCATTATGAGCTGTGGCCTCACCACCGATAAGGTTGGGAGTGGTTTCGCCGACATTCTCGAAGGGGAANTAGCCGACAAGTTCAACCGAAGTATTCTGGCGGACATTGATGGAGATCTGTACAGAACCGTTTGCATCATCGGCAGCTCCGGTTGTAGAAAGGGTAAAGTTGTATTCGCCGATAGCCTTAGGCGTACCGCTTATGGTGCCGGTGAGTGTGGCGGCATCAAATTCAAAATTCAGACCTTCCGGCAGATTCTCAACCACAGCACCGGTAGCACGAAGCACCTTAAAACTGATTGGCTGAATAGGATCGCCCGCATAGATGACCTGNCTTANAGCNCCTGAAACGACAGAGACTGCTCCNTGGGTGTTGAAACGCTCCTCAAGATTGTAACTGAGATGGGGNGGCTGATTGTAGGCTACATTCTGCCAAGCTACGGCTACACGATACTGACGATCCTGCATAAGGCTTGTCACCTTGTAGTCAGTCGGGATNGTCGTTGTGAAAATCATGAGGTCAGACTCGGTNCTGCCNTCATGGAGAATCACTTCTTCTCGCCAGTCACCGAACAGGTCTGCCTGAAGGTTCGGAGTAGCTTTGGTTGAATTGCATGATGCCGCATTGCTNTACTTGGAGAAATTCACAAGGGTGGCAATTGAACTGAGGGCTTCATTAGGTTTCGTGATAGATGTNCCATCAAGAAGTTCATCAAGAAGATCACCATCCCAATAGACACGGAAGTTGATGGAGGGTCGCTTGGAGCCGACAACCACACCGTTATTATAAANATTATTGTCGCTTGCTGCCCAGTACTCGTAACCTGAATGCTTTGAGGTAATGTTTGCAATCAGACCTCGACCAATGTCATTGCCCGACTGAGCCTTTCCAAAAAGAATCTCACCTGTGCGNGCATCGCGTAGGGTAGTGTCCCATTTATAGCTTGATGATTTTTCCTCATGAGGCATNAATATCTGCAAACCCTCNCGGTCAGGAAGGAACTGCCCGAGATGCAGNGCATCGCCGTGTCCCGCACCTGTACGGTGGAGAAGCTGACCATCATGGTCAACCGCNCCGGCNCCAATGATTATCTCATCGAATCCATCNCCATCGACATCTCCGACGGTTAATGAGTGAGAACCCTCGCCATATATACCTTGNCCGGCCTTATCTGAGACATGGAGCCATTTCTCAGTCAACTTCTGACCATCGAAATCAACAGCCCATACATACGAATGGGTGTAGTAGCCACGCACGAAAACAGCACTTGGCTTCTTTCCGTCAAGATATGCGACACCGGCCAGATAACGTTCGCATCGNTTACCGTTTGCATCACCCCAACCGCTCTTGGAGTGAGCCTTGATGTCGCGGGGAGGATTATAGGGGATAGTATTGATTTCAGCACCGGTCTGCCCGTTAAATACAGTCAGATATTCCGGACCTGCAATGACAACACCCGCAAGATTGCCACTGGAAGTACGGTAATCATCGGTCACCTTGTCTTCGCCCATAAGGACGGGGTTACCTTTACCGTCAATGGTACCGGGAGCGGTCTTACAGATAAGCTCCGCCTTNCCGTCGCCGTCGAAGTCATAGACCATGAACTGGGTATAGTGATTGCCGGAACGNATATTCTGTCCAAGATCAATCCGCCAAAGCTGGGTNCCGTCAAGTTTATAGCAGTCGAGGATGGTATTACCTGTGTAGCGGAACTGATCACCGTTGTCAGCCTGATTAGTGGGGAACCATTTAACTATCAATTCCCANTCACCGTCGCCATCGACATCAGCAACCGAGATGTCATCCGGAGTATAGGTATANTCGCGCTGTTCTTTGCTTCCGCCCGCAGGNGCCGTNCCTCCTTCCGGACGGTTTAGATGGATTCTAAGGTAGGGNGTCTCCCATACAGATGTCTCNGCCGAAGTTTCGGTGACTTGATCATTGACCAAAGCCTTGACTGTGTACTTCGACGAGACAGAACCTTCAGCATCTGTCATGTTGGTCTTGGTCGTNATGGGAGAAGCAGTGATTTTTACGCCGTCACGATAGACATCGAAAGCGGTAGACTTGTCATCGCTGATTAATGAACGCCATGAGACAAAAACCCCACCGTCTGTCTTGACAGCTACAACTCCACGATCAAGCTTCTCGGCCTGAATTGTATGGGAATACTGCGCAGAAAGACTCAGCGAAGCCAGTAANGCCATACAGGAAATGAACGTCTTTTTCATGCTAAATTTAAAGTGAAATATGAAATTTTAATTGGTTTCTTAATACTGTTATATCTTGAATTCCTATATATTAACTTATGAATATAGAATTTATTATGTATGCAAAAGTAATGTTTTTTGCTGAATGTCGCAAATTGTCAGTATGTATAACGAACCGAAAACCCGACAAAATGTTAATATTATTGTAAGAATGACTGATTGATAGGCATAGATANTTCTNTTTATCAGACATACGAATTCAATTAAACATACAAAATAAACTTTTAGATAAACTAAAATGAAAAAGATAGGTATATTCTACGGTTCTACCACCGGGACCACTTTGGAAGTGGCTCAGGCAATCGCNCGCCAGCTTNATGTAAATCCCGAAGATNTCCATGATGTCGCAATTACAGCACCATCNAAGGTCGGGGATTACGATGTGCTTATCCTCGGAGCAAGCACATGGGGCNCCGGGGACTTACAAGAAGATATGGCCACCTTCCTTGACGGACTCCAAGCTGTGAATCTGGAAGGTATCGAAGTCGCCATATTCGGTTGTGGCGACGACTCCATGTCCGACACATTCTGTAATTCAGTAGGGGAGATCTATCACCGCCTCCATGACACTCGTGCCACNTTCATNGCNCCTTTCAATAACGACGGCTATACTTACAAACATTCAGAAAGTGATGTCCACGGNATGATCGTCGGACTCTGTATCGACAATGTAAATCACGCAGATGACACTGAATCGCGTGTAAAAGCATGGTGCGATGCCATCAAAGAGGAGATTGTNTAAAGAATTATGTTATAAAATGTGAAAAACATTTGCCCGTATAAGTTTTTATTCATAAATTTGCACTCCGAATTGTAGAAAATCGAAAAATAAACATATACGGCAATGAAAAGAACATTTCAACCTTCAAACAGAAAGAGAGTTAACAAACACGGCTTCCGCGCCCGTATGTCTACCCCCGATGGTCGTAAAGTCCTCGCACGCCGCCGCGCAAAAGGCCGTGCCCGCCTGACCGTTTCTGACTCTATCGCTGGTAAGTAATCAGCTCTCTAAACAGCCAAGCAATATTAAGCCCGATGAATGNNNNCNTTCATCGGGCTTGGTTTTTATAATAATCAAATGTCAGCCCATCCACATCTTGAAAAATAAAAATCCCGTCAGACTGGAAGGTAGCCGGACGGGAACAACAGGAAGAAAGATNTTTTTCTCAGAACAGATAGCCGAGAGTAATTGTCCAATAGCGGTTCTTACCCTCTATACCAGCTTTATCAGTACCTGCGAAGGGGGAGATGGCTTTCGTGAGACCAAGGCCATAGCGGGCATTAAGATCAATGTGGCTGAGAAGCTGAACACCGAAACCGAAATTAAGCGCCCAGTCAACAGATTTATTCTTGTATGCCTGTTCGATGTTTCTACGGCTTGTGAGGAAAGAGACACTCGGACCTAAGCCAAGATAAGGTACAACAAATTTGCTGATGACAGGAAGCCCCAGCTTGTATTTGATGTTCAGTGGAATTTCGATGTAGTCGCGGTTGTCCTTGGAGATGTTATTTTCATAAGCGAACTTTGCGTTGCGGCGTACATACATAGCGGAAATATCAGCCGATATACCGATGACGGGGACAGTGAATTCACCCATAAGACCGGCAGTCCAACCTGTCTGATTGTCGGCATCCATGACACTTTTGTTGAAGTGCATATTATTGACCGTAACACCGACTTTGGGGCCGAACTTAAACTGTGCGCTGGCAGGGATTGCCGATGCACCAAAAATCATCACCAATGTGATCAGAAGTGCTTTTACTGATTTCATGATTTTTNAATAAATAGTTGGATANTTTATAAAAGTNGTTTAGAAAAATTTGATAATACTGATATTTAGCACTATGCCCGAGGATGCCCATAACATCCTCGGGTATATCACGAATATGACTTGTCGTCGAAANTCTATCCTTCAAATTCAATCATAGGTGCGTCATTGCCGACCTGCTCGTCAAGGGACACAAATATGCGCTTGACCACTCCGTCAACATCGGACTCGACGTCATTCTCCATCTTCATGGCCTCGTAGACAATGACTGTNTCACCTTTCTTTACCTTTTGACCCGGTTTCACCTTTATATCNACGATACGTCCGCACATGGGTGCCGAGATNACCGGTCCGGTGATAGGCGCAGATTCTTCAATCACACTCTCCTCTACTACGGTCTCAGGAACTTTCGCGCTTTCCTCAGCCTTGAACTCTTCGTCCCGACGGCGACGNAGGAAACCTTTGGCTACGGCAGGGAGNAGCTCCAGAAGCAGATATTCTTCATTGTTNGACGCGAGCTTTTTTCCTCCGAGATCTGCAATCTCAGGATTTTCGGGTTTGACATACTTGCTGACATCATACGGACTTTCCACNGNGCTACCGGTGATTTTCTCACGGAAAGCNGGATCAATGGCAACAGGCGTATGACCGTACTCACCCTTTACAAGTGAAATGAANTGATTGGATTTATTTGTATAATCCGGCTTTCCGTTCTTACGGTCAAGTGCGACAAGGACGGCCTGATTTCCGACAATCTGACTGGTCGGAGTCACAAGAGGGATAAGACCGGCATCGCGTCTGACCATCGGAATCAGNCGCATTGCATCTTCGAGCAGATCCTCACTTTTAAGCTCCCGGAGCTGTGCCACCATATTTGAGTACATTCCTCCCGGNACCTCAGCAGTCTTGACAAGTTCGTTAGGTTTCGGAAATCCGAAATATGCCTCAATCTTATGGCAGGAGTCAAGAAGTGCAGCTTCATCGCCAGCCTTTGCAAATTCAATCGCACTGTCGAAAAGCGCAAGTACCTCCGGAGGCAACTGATCTTTCAGCGGGTCAAAGGGACGCTGCATATCGTCACGGTGCAAATCATATTGCGCAAGACTCTTGCGCGCNTCAAGAAGCTCATTNCGTATACGACCGACAGCCTCCATATTGACTTCGACCTCAACNCCCATACGCTGACAGAAGAACCATATAAGNTCNATGGCCGGAGCNGCNGAACCTCCACCGAACCACCAGATATTGGTATCAAGTATATCCACACCATTTATAATAGCCATAAGTGATGATGCAAGTCCGTAGCCGGGNGTACAGTGCGTATGGAAATCAACCGGTACTTTCACCTCTCGTTTGAGAGCGGAGATGATTGACGCNGCNCGCATCGGACTGACAAGACCGGCCATATCTTTCAGGGTGATAATTTTTGCGCCCAACGCCTCCATCTGACGTGCCTTTCCGACAAAATATNCATCAGTGAAGATTTTCTCAGCTTCATGTTTTCCGGTAAACATTGATTTCAGCTTACCGAACAAACCGCTTTCCTGATCGGGAGTCTCAGGTTTCGGATCGACAGTATAGCATACCGCTCCATCGGCTATGCCNCCAAGCTGATTGATCAGACGTATTGATTCCTTGACATTGTCAATATCGTTAAGCGCGTCAAATATACGCATCACATTCAATCCGTTGTCAATGGCCTCCTTGTAGAATCCTTCAAGTACAGAGTCAGGATAAGGCACATATCCGAAAAGATTACGACCTCNGGACAGGGCAGAAAGCAAAGCCTTAGGATGTTCGCTTTTTGAATCCATCGCCTTNGAGAATATGCGCAGACGCTCCCACGGAGATTCATCAAGATAGCGCATGACTGAATCAGGAACCGCACCACCCCAGACTTCCATGATATAGAAATCAGCATCNTCATAGAAGGGTAGAAGACGGTTGATGGTTTCCTGATTCATTCTGGTTGCGAAAAGCGACTGTTGGCCGTCGCGCAACGTGAGGTCACGGATTTTTAGTTTTGCTCTTGTCATAGCAATNTAAAGGTTAACGTAAGTTGATTTAGATTGTTAGACTACAGGAGTCATGAGCGAGAGCTCTCCCGACTGCCCGTTTATGGCGCAAATATATGGTATTTTATTTGATTAAAGAAAAATTTCCTTAATTATTTTAGGAAGGGNTTCGATTTTTTTTCATTACCGATTGTCGTCTCNACCCCATGACCGGAAAGAACCACCGTAGATTCGGGAAGGGTCAGGAGTTTGCGTCTGATTGCATCGGCGAGAGTAGCATAGTCACCACCCGGAAGATCTGTCCGNCCCATCGAACCGGGAAATAGAGTATCACCGGTAATGACGAAGTTTGATTCCGGACAGTAAAGAGCTATTCCGCCGGGAGAGTGACCGGGAACACCGAGAACCTCCATGCGCTCTTTTCCGAGGAAGATTGTATCTCCGTCGTGGAGTTCCACATCAATANCCTGNGGANGCAATGACANCCTCATTCCAAAACGAGAAGCCTGCTNGGGTAGGGTTTCGGCAAGAAAGGCATCAGCAGGGTTAGCCTTAATTTCCAAACCATATTTCTCTTTAATATATGTATTGCCGAAAATATGGTCAAGATGTGAATGAGTATTGATAAGCTGCGTGACTTTAAGTTTCCTGCNCTCAATGAATCCATCCAATGCACGCCTCTCCTGATCATCAATCATACCGGGATCGATGATGGCGGCTTCCGACGATTCGGGATCCCATACGACATAGGTGTTGACCCCAAACATATTAAATACGAAACGGCTTACTTTCATATCTTCACATAAATTAAATCTTTAGTCTTAAAATATTCCTGCGGGAAATAGTCGCTNAGCGGAACGTCAATAAGGGGACGCTTCACACGGCCCAATTCACTTGCAAGCTCACCCCCCTTCAGACAGATAAGCCCGTTGGGGAGTTTNTTGCGCGACTGAGANGCTACGTTTCTGGCCGAAATTTTTACAAGCTCTTCAAGCTGCATGACAGCACGCGAAACGATATAATCNGCTTTCAGTTTACATTCCCCCATATCGCCATGTTGGAAAGTCACATTGTCCAGACCGATNGCATCTGCTATTGCCGATGCGACTTTGATTTTCTTGCCGATACGGTCAATCAAGTGGAATTTACACTCCGGCCAGAAGATGGCAAGAGGAATACCGGGGAAACCACCTCCGGTTCCAAGGTCTATCATCTGCGTTCCAGCAANGGGGGTTATGAATTTACAGATNGCAAGTGAATGAAGGATATGATGAACATAGAGATTATCAATATCCTTTCGGGAGATGACATTGATTTTATCGTTCCATTCGGGATACAGTCTGCCGAGAGCCTCAAAACGCTCTATCTGCTGCGGAGTAAGNTCGGAAAAATATTTCAGTATTTCTTCCATTATGCTGAGACTTTATTCTGGTGGCTGACACTCTGTTTTGTTAACAAATTACTTGAATCTAACTAACAAAAATAGAATATCAAACGTTTATAAAACAATTAATCTTATTTAGAGGTTTGAAGCAGAAGGCGACAATGTCACCAACTGCGTATGCAAAATTATATGTAATTTATGAGATTTTGGTTAAATTTGCCATAAATTTAAGTGAATCATGTTAAAGATAGGACAATACAATTCTCTGAAAGTGGCCCGCAACGTTGATTTCGGAGCATATCTTACCGACAACGACGGAAACGAAGTGCTTTTGCCGGCCCGCTATATAACAGTTCCGCTCCAACCGGGCAATGAACTTGAAGTCTTTGTATACAAAGATTCGGAAGACAGGCCGGTAGCCACAACCGAACATCCCTTTGCCATTGTAGGCGACTTCGCTTACCTTCAGGTGACACAGGTCAACAATACCGGAGCTTTCCTTGATTGGGGGCTGGTCGGCAAAGAACTTCTTGTTCCTTACAGCGAGCAGAAGATGAAACTTTCGCGGGGGATGGTCGTATTGGTATATGTCTATCTTGACGATATTACGAAACGCGTTGTTGCCTCGGCTAAAATTGAAAAATTTTTAGGCAACAAGTATCCTAATTATAAAATCGGACAGAAAGTAGAGGCTTTGGTCTATAAGCATACGGAATTCGGTTATAAGGCTATTGTCGATAACCTCTTTCACGGTATGGTTTACGAAAATGAGCTCTACAAACCTCTTGAAATAGGAAAAATAATTTCGGCATACGTCAAGCAAGTCCGGGACGACGGAAAAATCGATCTTGTTCTGAGTGGAAGCCATGACGGACGCGTCGATTCCTTGATGGATACAATCCTCAGTCGTCTACAAGATCAGCCGGGAGGTTTCCTCCCAATATCAGACTCAGCCACGCCTGAAACTATCCGTGCAACATTCCAATGCTCAAAGAAAGACTTCAAGAAGGCGATAGGGCATCTCTATCGGGAACGCAAAATACTAATCACTGACGGCGGTATACGTTTATCTGACGAGATATGAAGTGCCACAAAAGTTGGACGGTTAAACATTAATCCGTTATTGAAAGAGTTTGAACTGCACCCCAAAAGTTTTGTGTCCAACTTTTGGGGTGCAGTTCACTATTCAGTAGTGTGCGCATGGCTGTTTAGATTTCTTCTATTGTTCTGAAATCTCATCAAACTCCATCGAGGCGAGTTCCCATAGCGACATGGCATTTTCAAGTTGTTTGGTAGTAGCCGCATGACGGTCGTATATATCCGCCGGTGGATTCCCGGCAGCGATTATAGATTCTATATCCGCAATTTCCTTTTCAAGACGTGCGATTTCGGCTTCTGATTCCTCGACCTTTTTACGGGCTTTCCTGACGAGTTTATCATGTTCCCTCTGTTCGGCATAGCTTAACTTGCGCTGTGTATGACGCTGCTCCGATGTAGCAGCCGTCTGTTTTGTCTCTCCCTTTATTGATGCCGAAACTTTATTATCGCTGCTACCAGCAGTTTCCTTACCTGCATTGACGGGGCGAATGGTGTTGCGTTCAAGTTCAGAAAGCGAGGCGAGCTTCTTTTTCTCAAGAAACTCGTAAATTCCACCTAGACATTCCTTGACTTCTCCGCCCCCAAATTCATAGACCTTCTCAACCAGACCATCCAGAAACTCGCGGTCATGGCTGACAACTATGACTGTACCATTGAATTCCTTTATAGCCTGCTTCAGAATATCCTTGGTTTTCATGTCGAGATGGTTCGTAGGCTCATCAAGAATCAGAAGATTGACAGGTTCGAGAAGCAGCCGTATCATGGCAAGACGTGTGCGTTCACCACCGGAAAGGACCTTCACCTTTTTATCCGAAGCCTCACCGCCAAACATGAAAGCCCCAAGTATATCCCGAATTTTAGTACGGATATCGCCGACAGCTACACGATCAATGGTATCGAACACCGTGACATCTTCATCAAGTAAGGTCGCCTGATTCTGGGCAAAGTAACCGATCTTCACATTATGTCCGATTTTCAGATTTCCGGTAAATGGGATTTCACCCATTATACATTTTACAAGCGTCGATTTTCCTTCACCATTCTTACCGACGAAGGCCACCTTCTCACCTCGTTTGATTGTGAACGTAGCGTGGTCAAATACCTGATGGTCGCCGTAAGCCTTACCGACATTATCCGCTATGACCGGATAGTCACCGGAACGTGGAGCAGGGGGGAATTTAAGATTCAGATGCGAAGTATCAACTTCATCGACCTCTATACGTTCAATTTTTGCAAGCTGCTTGATTCGGCTTTGGACTTGCACACTTTTAGTAGCCTTATAGCGGAAACGCTCGATAAAATCTTCGGTCTCCTGAATCATTTTCTGCTGATTCTGATAGGCTCTCATCTGCTGCTCCAAACGCTCCTGCCGCAGAAGAACGTATTTTGAATAGTTGACGGAATAGTCGTAAATTTTACCCAGTGAAATCTCAATGGTACGGTTTGTCACATTATCTATAAACGCTCGGTCGTGACTGACAAGCACAACAGCATTGGCCTTGGTGATAAGGAAGTTTTCAAGCCACTGTATCGACTCGATGTCAAGATGGTTTGTCGGCTCATCAAGCAAAAGCACATCCGGGCGGCGAAGAAGTATTTTGGCAAGCTCGATACGCATACGCCATCCACCCGAAAATTCCGAGGTAGGACGGTTGAAATCCGAGCGCAGGAAGCCAAGACCTATGAGGGTCTTTTCCATTTCAGCCTCAAAATTATCGCTCTGTTCCATAGCGAGCCTGTCATTGAGCGAAGTCATGGCATCTATCAGTTCTTGATATGAATCGGATTCGTAGTCCGTCCTTATCGCAAGCTGATGGTTGAGTTCTTCAAGCCGAGCCTTCATTTCGTCGACATGACTGAATGCACTGCGGACTTCATCAATCACTGTCGACGTATCGCTGACAGTGATATGCTGGGGCAGATAACCGACAGTGGTGTCACGAGGCATCGCTACATTTCCCGATGTAGGATTCTGTAAGCCTGCGATGATTTTAAGCATAGTCGATTTGCCGGCTCCGTTTTTTCCGACAAGTGCAATCTTATCCTTTGGATTTATTATATAGGAGATATTGTCAAAAAGACACTTGGCGCTAAACTCAACTTTAAGGTTGTTGATGGATATGCTCATCTTATGAATTCAATAAAAATGTTGGGCTATGAAAAAAATGGTCTGCAAAATTACTCAGAATCTTGCAGACCACCAAAGGGGCATCATAAATCTGTCTTTTAGTAGAGATACATATACTTCTCTATTGATTTACCTTATAAAAGGATTGCTGTGATTAGGATCGGGAATAAATGATTCGTATGTGCAATCGTCATAGTAAACCACTATGCCAGTTACCCTCCTACCAGTACCGGGAGTGACGGTGAAGGAGCCGGAAGGTTTCTCCTCCTCTTGCGGCATCTCTTCACTCTGGCCCTCGGAAATCGTTTCCGCAGGACTTGCAAACGTAAATGTATTTACAGACGTAGAGACTTGTCCTTTTTCTTCTGTTTCATGATGCAAATTCTCATGGAAGTCAATCGTAAAGTCAATCGGCTGATTAGTAGCCGGTTTTTCAATGTAATTATCAACCTCTTGCTCCGTTTGGGGTTCTGAGGTCTCAATATTTGCATTGGTCAGCATATTTCCTTCACCAAACATCAGCCAAACGATGTTCAGTTCCGGATAAGCCCCGTGGATTTTACCTATAATTTCATCACTGACCTTTTTATTGCGACCAGCCAAAAGCTGACTACCCGTCGGCCGAGGTATAGCACATTCATCTGCAAATTGCGTGACGCTTATTTGACGTGAATCGAGATAGCGTTTGAGTCTTGAAACGAGATCCATTTATGCAAACAATTGAAAGTTTTGTTTTTTATTTCAATTGCAAATGTAATTAAATATTTTCAAAAAAGCAAGTTTAGATTCTAAACTATATTTATTCACAATTGTAATTAATATATTTACATATCCAAACAAGGACTAAAAAGCGCCAATTTACAAATGCAGAATCTGAATAGGGGAGAAGGAGCTGATTTTATACTACATAAAGCATAAAAACAACTTTAATCATCTAAATGCCGATATAATCGCAGATTAAGTTATATAGTGTAATTAATACACCGAAATATGTAAAGTAGAGGCAATTTAGCTGGATTAGATTTAATAAAATATTTAAATAAATTTCATATAGCTGTTGATTATAAATAAATTACGATAAGTGCAAAAATATATTAATGACTAGGAATCATATATTTTATTTCTAAATGCAAATTCAAACTTATCGTTTCTAAAAAGAGTTTTACTACTATATGCAAATGATAACTACAAAATATCTACTTCGATTTGAGAACGAGTTGCAATTGAAACATAGTAATCAAATCGTGATAATTAAATTCTAAAACTTTTGTAAGTTGTAATTGCAACTCGATTCTATTTTGTCTTTGAATCTGTATTTATATGAAATTTATTTCAATTATTTGGATTTGCAACTCAAACTTTACAAATTAAAGTTTAAATTTTCAATCCCCGCATCCTCCCTTGATGCTATATACATATAACAATCGATTTTGTAAAATTACTTATTTTTCCATCATTTTTTTCAAAAAAAATACTTTTTCCTTTTATTTGTATAGCGAAAGGGAGCTTATGATAACTTAAATCTTTTACATACAAAAATCTTTACAAAGATAAATATTCATCAGTTATCACTCTTTTCCCTTTGTTTGAGTTAGTTAATAAAAAAATATCGTAGCCATGGTCATATTTTGGACCATTTTGGCTACGATATTTGAAATCATCCTGATACTCCGATTGATTTATGAAAACCTCAGCACATATTTTAAAGCATGGGTAATCCTATGGTTATATACAACTCTCTTGACCATCCGCCATCACTTCCCATAGTCCATGTGGATAGCTTCCATGAATCTCCGGACAACATTAGAGTCACCCGTATATTTACCTTTATCCTCGCTCAGTTTGCAAGTATCATTGTAGAAAGTCCATGTCTCGGTTATTTTTACTGCAATGAGCTTTATCACTATATTAAGAGCCTCCACTCCGGCAAAGTCATTGGTGAAATGCGTACCAATCCCAAATGAAGGTTGACACAAGGATTCGGCATAGCGTTGGATATCGAGAGCCCTGTCTACATTCAGCGCATTGCTGAACACCACCTGCTTTGTACGAGGATCAATTCCGAGCGAACGGTACTTGTTCACAATCTTATCAAGTTGCTCGAAATTATCACCACTGTCGACACGCAGTCCCTTGAACATATTCGCATAGTCTTCCGAAAAATTAAGACTGAATATATCCCAGCCATAGGTATCATACAGGAAGGTTCCGAGTGCCCCTCTGTAAGTCGCCGCCCATGCTTTCATGGCAATATGATTTGCCATTTGCGGACCATACATACCGGCTATCGCACATACAAGTTCATGAGCCATAGTCCCGATAGGAATAAGATCATATTTCATGGCAAAATAAACATTGCTCGTACCGACAAATGCGCCGGGACCTGAGACATTACGTCCACATTCAGCCATAGCTCTAACCACTGCATTCTGTGCGGCAAATGAAGCTCGTCGTCGAGTACCGAACTCACTGAACCGGCATCCGCCTTCTATCAGACGGGAAGCCTTGTCATAGGACACCTTGCAGTAACCATCAATATCCATCTTCCTGTCTTCACCGGTGAGGATATAGTAAAGTTCAGAGATTATCGCCAGAATTTTTACTTCGAGGAGGATTGTATCGCTCCATCGTCCTTCAATCTCAAGGGATAAATGTCCGTCGCAATCCTGACTGACGGTCACACAGTCCGGATTGTAGCGGTAGCCTTTCAGATAGGTATAGAACCACAACGGTATGTAAGGACAGCGGCGTTTCATAAACGCAATTTCTTCATCGCTTATGCGTACACTTTCGAGAGCTTTTAGCTGCTTCTTCAATTCTTCTGCAAAGCCATGGGGATATACACGGCTATCGCGGTCAATGAACGAATATTTCACCTGTGCGCGTGGATAATTGTCAATAACNGCACAACACATNGTGAATTTATACAAATCGTCATCGGTAAAATGAGTGATGATCTGGCGCATGGTATNGGGGATAATATATGGATGAAGTTATATGATTTTATACNTGTTGAACANCANTTTTACTACGGGATTATTTTTCAGAAACCTGAACCTTATCTGGCAAGTGAAAGATTTATATTGAATCCGAATGAACTGTTGGTAGTAGGATAGGATGTTGAAGATACGATAGGAGTATTCACCTGATGNTCAAAGAATGCNCCAAGCGTAAGACGACGTGACATGACGTATGATGCTGTAAAGTTAAGGGTCACGGTTCGCGTACCGGAAGTNGCCTGCGTATAAGCAGTCTCAATCCTTCTTATCAGCGCCTGAGTTTCGGAGAAATTGAAATCAGCGTTAAGGGTAAGNTCATTTGAGATTCCACGGCCGGAGCCTTTCATTTTTAGGACAGTGTTAAACCCTATGATTTTATAGCCAAGACCAATGGTCATACCTCGTTGGTTAGCCTCTACAATCTGGCCTGCCGACGTATTNAGNGTCAGTGTACGCGAGTCACGGTATTCAGCGGAAACCGAAAGATCATTCTTCATAGTAACCGCAGCGCCAATAAGGGGCGCAAATTTTTCGGTGATGGCAACCGATGATATGTTGTAAGGAGAGGTCGGTATGGGATTGCCTGTAAGCTCGTCAATCGTAAAACCAAGATCACCGTCATTGGCACTCATCCAGTTCAGATACGAAGAGTAGGAACCTACGCTGTAAGTACACTGATAGGCGTGGGAAAGGGTGAACGATTTGAATATGTTTCGAAGGTTGCCAATNTAGAGGAGACCGTCGTAAGTGACACGCCAGTTGGGAAGGGCNTTTGCAAACGAGGGGAATGGTGTCAGATACTGTTTGTTGGGATTNGTTCCNGTGTAGGCTGAAANGAATGCAGGAATCAGGATNTCAGAACTTGTCGGACTGACGTCTCCGACCTCAGGATTGAAGGGATTGCCGGCATTGACATTTCCATCCATTGCGCCACCCATCGGATAGAGTAATCCTNTATATTCATTTCGCACACGCTGGGTCATGATAGGTATATTTTCAAGGAAACGATTGAAAGCATCTGATTCATATCCGTTATCAGCCTTGAAGTGTTTGAGGGCTGTTTTGAGTGCGACATGAGTCTTGGTGTATGAACCGGCGAGNGATGTCGGCATATTATCATACATGAACTGGGTTGACCGCGTGCGGTTATCCGTACGGTTAGTCGTCAGCATGATTTTAAGACCACGGATCGGTTCCAGTGTGAGTTCTATGTTGAGTTCGTTGGTACGCGACAGTATGGCCGGTGAAGTCTGGCCGTCGTCAGTGATGAGCCATCCGCGACGCAGAGCTTTGTCTATATAGCTTTCTCCGGCAAATCCGAATGCGAAATCGAGTCCCGGAGACATGGGACCGTAGCTNTTGGATTGTCCGAACACATTACCTATTTCNGGACGGAAAAGCGGGAGTGAAAGTGATTGAGTCGTNCGGAAACGAAGCGAAGCAGAACGTGGCGACATGACNAAGCGTGTACTGTACTCNGCCAATTCNTTCCAAATTGACTTGTCCTCTTTAAGTATTTCCTCAATGGTAAACTTAATATTCTGGTCACCNCGTGTCAGAATTTTNATATTGTTCGCGTCAACAACCTTGTGAGTGATCCGGAACGGTTTTCCGTCAACAGTGGNNGCCGTCACTTTAACCTTTGTATTGCGTAAATTGTGACGGATATTAAGGGTTGTATCCTGAAGCAGTGCGTATGTACGCTCAAATTTCTTAGGCTTTTTAGGCTTAACCTGACCGCGACGNGTCTGAAAACGCTGATTGACCTTTTTCGCGTANCTCCATTTGTTATAGAGTGTCTCAAAATTGACTCGGCCATCGACATTCCATGTAGCTTGATTTGCGATACTGTTGCCCATGCTGATTCCATCCACTTCCGCACCGCGATCCCAGCGATATGTGGCATTATACGAGGCATTGGCAGTAAGCCAGTCAACGGCAGGAATTTTGTTGAATGGCGCACGGTAATTGACCACGAAGCTCTGATTGTAGCTCCAAGGAGTGCCAAGGCTGAGAATNCTCTGCATGACCGTATCCTTCCATTCCTTATATTTGTCCGGAAACAGTTTGCGGTTCACAGCACCCATTGTCTCCTCAATTCTTGCNGANGTATTGCTATTGAAATTGANAGAAAGCGACTTNGTAAGATTCCATGACAATGCGAGCTGACGATCCCAGATGAAATTTTTGCTCACTGAAACCGGAAGNTGGAAATCCACATCTGATTCCGAACGTGTCTGCAATTCGTAGTAATAGCGCGACATNGTTGTGAGGAATGAGATATTGGTCGGAAGATAATTAAGTTCCCATTCCTTAAAAAATTTCAGATGTTTCGACTTGCTCTTGATAAAGCTGAACGGACGCAGACCCTTGGCGTAGGGGGTATAACTGTANTGGAATGAACCGCGATAATCATTAGTGTTCTCGTACTCGGTTGTAGGATCAGTCTTTGCCTGCTTGTTGAAGGAGAAATTAAAGGTGAAGTTTGCGGGNTCCCAAGGCATTGGATTTTTTGACTTCACATCAAATTTCAAGCCTGAAATCGAGAAACTCTTGACGNTACTATGCTCGACNGCAAACGCATTGATTGAATCTCGCTGTGCGTCTGTNGCGCAGGCATCAAGTGCATCTTTCAGCCTGACATCCTGATCGAGCGGATTATATTTCGGAGTGATTTTTTCTTTAGAAACAGAATAATAAATCGGCGCACGCAGTTTGACCTTTTCAGGTAGGAAACGTCCTGCATCTACCTGCATGGCAAAATTGTACTGCTGATAGTCATCCATGCGGCGCGCATTGAGCGACTGGTCAACNGAACCGAAACCGGCAGTCTCTATATGNGCCCCTACGTTTAGCGTGGCAATATCTGAGACACCGACATTCATGTTGGCCTTCGCTGCCCATCCGCCTTCATTATTGAAATCGGTTACTTTAAGTTCATTAAGCCATACTACGGCATCTTTTGTCGTAGAGGAGTTATTGCGGATACCCACCATCATCACGCGTATGTCNCTCAGTGACGGATTACCCATCACAGCCATACGATTACGCTCATTCTCAGGATCACGTCCGGTGAAAAGCGAGGTGAAGTTCACACCGGGCTGCTGNTCATTTTTGGCACGGTTACGTTCTTTTTTAAGANTTACAAGACTTTGAAGATCAAAATCCATAAAGTTGGCACGCGGCCACACTGCATTGCGGCCCGAAGCATCATCCGGNTAACTGCCGGCCGGGGTCAGTTCAAGAGGTATTTCNTATTCATAGAAATTATTNCGGACATCCGATCCGAGACGTATGAATGCAGAAACTTCACCAGAACGCAGATTCGTCAAATCGTCAATCAGTTTTTCTGCATGAATCCACATCTGCATTTTTTTGTAGTTNCGGAGATCAAGCTGNGTGTTACGATAGACACCGCGGGCATCACCTGCCTGCAATCCGGTAACTTTAAGAGACATGGACTGTTCATTTAGTTGGACAATCTGTTGCTGACCCGGATCCGTAATTCGGGTGACACCCGGAGGCAACACATAGTTGACCGGGGTTCGCTTCATGTTTTCCTCAATGTTGACAACAGATACATCAAGCTCACCGTCGGCNGGAGATTCGCCACGGGTATTGAGGTTGAACATATAAGGACGCCACTCGCCACGCACAAGCTCGAATGTTGCAAAACGCAGATGGGTGACTGCCTTAAATCCTGTCATGAACATACGGGCGAAACGAATNGTTGAGAAATCAGTAATATTNCCCACNACTTTCTGGTAGTCACTCAAAGGTACCTTAAACTGATACCACACCATCTCGCGTGTAGTTCCATCCGTGTTAGCGACTATTGAAACCTGCTTGTCAGTTATATAATTCTTACCGACCACAAGATCCTCAGGACGAATCGAAATNTTATACTGGAAATATCGCTCGTACTCATTCAAGGTATTGTCCTGATTTATATCCTCCACGTCAGGCAGCGAGCGTGAAGANTGATATAGTGCATCCGGGGCATCCTGCGGNGAAAGCGAGTTACCCTCTACACCATTGTAGCGCTTATATCGCTCAATCACCCCAAGACGTTCCTCGTCATAATCATATCCACGAAAGAAATGATANTTGTCACCGGCAGGGTCATTGAAAGGAGAGAAAGCATCGGCCTCCATACGCTGTATGGCCGAAGGCGAAAGTTTGGATCGCAACTGATCGAGATAGTTGGAGTAGGTCGGGAACCCAAACTCATCCTCATTGATAAGTCCGTCAAGACCNACGTCCTGAGGAAGACGTGAGTTTGTGTTGTTGTCGAAAGCGTATGTCAGAGAATTCTGTGATGATACGCGTCCCCANGTTGTAGTCTGCAAGAANTGGTCATCNCCGTCAACCGGGATACCGTTTTCATAGCTTTTAAGACCGTCTTTCAATATATCNTCCGAAATCTCACCGAAGTTGAGATAAAGGTCTCCACCGGAAAGATTGTCATTATCCGGATCAAGGAACGGAGANAGCATCCAGAACTGAACATANTCAATATTTGAGGCATCGAAATTGGTATTATCCATCTTACGCATNATTCCGCCCCATCTGCGTTCAGGATATAGGAGATTNCCTTCGTCATCAATGTCTGTTGCGTCAAGATTGTAAGGTCCACGCTCAGTCGGGTAGAATGAAAGATTTAATGTCTGAATGGTGTTGGACTCTCCGTANGTCTGCTGACGACCNGGNAANACTTCATAGGTATAGATTTCACGGACGTATGGATTGTTGAGNTGAGCCGGATCACTCTTTATATATCCCGGACAGAGNGAGGAGTTACGCGCGGTGAACATTCGGTCGATGAAATACCAGTTAAGGAGCGCGCGGTTCTTTCCATAACTTACATCATTGGACAAAGCCGCTTCGGGGAAAAGAGCATCNCCGGAAGGATCGTATGGTGTNGAGGCNAGGAACCANGAATAAGGTGAACGCAGATCGATNCCATACTGGGCCTTCTCGAAATCATCAATATATGACGANCCCTTGTTACTGCCGCTCTTCTGTTTGTGAGGAATCAGGTTGGCAAACTCAGCTTGAATACTGACTGTCGAAGGNTGAACGGCATTGACTGTCGGAATTTTGTTGAGCAGATTCGTCAGCCACATGAAGCGGGAATTGTACTGGGTGTTGAGTCCCCAGATAGTGTTGTTNACCACCTCATCGCCAATATTGACTTTNTCTGTAAGAGCCTTTTCAGAAAAGTGCATAAGGGTAGCACCGACATTGAAATCCTTGTTGAACTGATAGTTCAAGTCAAGTCCAAGCAATGTCTTGCGCTGAGTCGAGAACTGTGATTGGTCTTCGAGGGAGACCGTGATATTCTGTCCGGAGTCTATTATGCTCTGGTTAGTGATTGTCACGATTCCCATAGTGTAATCAACGGTATAATCACTGTTCTCCGTAAGCACGACTCCTCCNGCNGTTACCACTACCGAGCCGCGNGGCACATTGAATGCATTCAATCGAATCTGCGAACCACCNGANGAACCCTGATAGCGTCCGGTCATAACGAATTTGTTACGGTCGGCAAACTGTCGGGCTACAATCTGTGTCGAATCATAGAGTTGCTGATAGAGATAGGGTTCGGCAAGCANAGGGTCGCCAATTTTCTTCGCAAGATGCGAACCGAACGGNTCAACCACCGGGAATATAATTTTACCCTGGCCGGACAAAACTGTATAACCCTCAATGAAGTCAAAGAATCCATCAGGATTTGAAGCTTCGTTAGAGTCAATNCTGTCNAGATTCATCACCTGTAANAGCGGCTGATTTGAGATTGACGGAATGGGCAGATAATTTATTTCCGTACCAGTCGTATCACTAAGATACTTGATATTAAGCCGGAAATTCTGTTTCTGGATTGATGATGCACCAATCGAATAAACATTCTTCATCATCAGATCCCACATCGGCAATCTTGGAGCGACCGTCGTTGATTTCAACAGTTTCAGATAAAGTGACTGGTCAGTCGACGTGATATCGGCTGAAAATTCACCCACCTGATANACCTTACCATTATAAGTATACTCGTATGCCACACCAAGCACCTCGTCGGCNGCAAGCGCACTTTTAAGCGATATGTAGCCGAGAGTTGAATTCAATGTGTATTCCGACGAGGAGAGCAGACGTGCCGACTCGACTTTTTCGTAATCAATACCGCCGTCAATACCGTAGGTATTCANTGGAGCGAGAGCTTGAGTGACAGTATTGATATTACGTGCGCCCGGAAAATCTTCCTTGATTACGGAAAGTAGATTGTTGGAGAGNTTTGATGGTTGCTGATAAGCGGAATTAGGCTTCCAAAAATCATTAGCCAGATGATTACTTTCACCAAGATCCATGAAAGCCACAAAGTTACGGCTTTGGTCAAAGTGNGAATTACGGTTTGTGATCCACACCTCTATGCGTGTNATNTTTATTCCCGACGATACGAACGGAAGTTTTGAAGCAAAATTATCATAGTTATCGCGGAAATAATGACCGAGAAAAAAATGACGGTTTGCATCATATTTATCTGCTTCGATTGAGAATTCAGTAGTCTGAGCTCCTCCCTTTGAACTTACAGATGTCGACTGTGAATTCTGCTGCGATACGAGGGCAGTAGCTGTAAGTTTTCCAAATTGGAGCTTGGTCTTGATACCGAAAAGAGCCGTACTTCCTTTGATGAGTCCCGAACCGGTAGTCATGGAGACATTACCCGCTTCTATTGACTTTACGATGTCATCCTCNTTNCCTTCGTATGCCAGTTTTAGATTTTTTGTATCAAAATCAAAAGTAGCATCCGTATTATAAGTCATATTGAACTTCATACGGTCACCGACAGTTGCAGCGACAGTAGCTTGAATCTTCTGATCAAAATCAAAGTACGTCTTTCGGCGCGAGTCAAGCGAGAGTGCCGGATTGTCAGTCTTATTTGACTTGACACCCATAGCGATATTGACCGANCCCTGTGTCTTGAGCTGCACACCTCCCGGACCGAAAATCTTTTCGAGTGGACCGAGNGCAAAATTCATGTCTAAGATGTTGAACGGCTCTTTGTCAGGCTTGGTAATAGCCTCCGAGTTACGCAGGTTGAAATACTCCTGCATCTGCTTACGGGTCTGCCAGCGANTNTACTGTTCCGGAGAGAGATAAAAAGGAGTAGTGATGTCGTAATCNCCAAGTTTGGTNCGGATTATGTAGCAACCCAAAGCCGGGTCATACTCAGCGGTAGTGATGATGTTGGATGGTGTGGAAAGATCNGCGGCAAGCTCCTGNTGCATCAGCTCTTCATAGGTCATGGGGATAGGGCGACTGACGGGAAAGGGCATGATGACTGAATCCGGACGTATTACCCCCTGAGGAATTGCCGGAATAACCGGAGCAGGAGGTATGAACTGCGGATTCGGACTCTGTGCGAAAACAAACAGACTACCCGTCGCCGTCAGTGTGACCATGCCGGCGAAAAGTGATGAAATTATGATTATGTCGCGCCGTCTTTTCAGGGCTGTTCAAAGCTAAAGATTGATGACTTCTGCTGAAAGTGGAGTAGGGGGCTCCCTCGGTGTGAATCACTTTCGTCTAAAACCATAACCTGACGGAAATACTCCATACGCAGAGACTGTTTTTGGAAGAANGGTCTACATCATGCTGAGTGCTTTCTTGATGGCGNCTTCCACTTTGACAGCCGGATCTGCATCAAAAATTCTTTTCAGCACTTTCTGTGATTGCTGGCGGACAAAGCCAAGAGCAGTCAAGGCTGCCAGTGCTTCCTCATAGACCTCCGTATAGGAGTTTGACNCGTCGGGTTGTAAAGATAACGTTGCATCAGTAGGTTTTATTTTATCTTTCAGGTCAACTATTATACGTTGGGCGGTTTTTACTCCGATTCCTTTCACATTTTTAAGTCTTGAATGGTCCCCGGAAGTAATTACAGCTTGAAGATCGTTGACCGGAATGGACGAAAGGATAAGCATTGCTGTACCGGGGCCTACACCTGAAACCCCTATAAGTAATCGGAACAATTCACGTTCTTCCNGTCTGATGAATCCGTAGAGCAGATGTGCGTCCTCTCGGATGACTTCGTGAAGCAAAATTTTCAATTCACCTTTTGAACGTTGGATTTCCTCGAAAGTCACTATGGATATATTGATGAAATAACCGATTGAATTGGTTTCGATGACGACATAGGTCGGCGTGATTTCCGTGGCTATACCTTTGATGTATTCAAGCATTTTGTAGTAGGGTATTATGAATGTAGACTGTTTCTCATACAAATTTACTCTATTATTTTCAATTTTCTTCCAAATCGGCTAACTTTGCGTAAAATAATCCCAACATAAAACTCTTATGGAAGTAGTCTACGAGGACAACCACCTTATTATAATAAATAAAGCACCCGGTGAGATAGTGCAGGGTGACAAGACCGGCGATGAGCCATTGGTCGAAACCGTCAGGCAGTGGCTGAAAGAAAAATATAATAAACCGGGCAATGTGTTCTGTGGCGTTGTCCATCGTCTTGACCGTCCGGTCGGTGGACTTGTAGTTTTTGCAAAGACATCAAAAGCACTGAGTCGTCTGAACGATATGTTCCGTAACGGAGAAGTTGAGAAAACNTACTGGGCATTGAGCCGTAATATTCCGAACCCACCNGAGGGCAGACTTGAACACTACATNACGACAACTGAAAAGAACAATAAAAGTTACGCTTNNTTGAACGAACGCAAGGGAGCAAAACGTGCCGTGCTGACTTACCGTCTACTTGGAAGTTCCGACCGCTATAATCTGATAGAGGTCCGGCTCGAAACCGGACGTAAACACCAGATCCGGGTGCAGCTTTCAGCTATTGGTTGTCCTATCAAGGGGGATTTGAAATATGGTGACAAGCGTAGCAATCCTGATGGCTCGATATCACTGATAGCACGGCGTATCCGTTTTATCCATCCGGTTTCAGGTAAGGAAATCGACGTGACGGCTCCACTACCAACTGATAACCTGTGGCAATCATTCGACAAAATAGGAATTGCGGATGGAGAATGAGCATAAAGTGATGCGAATAGATGTAGGTGAAGTATTACGGAAGAGGGCTTCTGCTTACTATAAATTCATTCCCGGCTTCGCAATCAGGGCATTGGAAAAATTTATATGTCAGGATGAGTTAAACAAACTTCTCTTGGATAATGCCTCAAAAAGCGGAGTGGACTTTTGTCGTGGTGTCATCGATGAACTCGGGGCAAGCTATCACATCAACGGCTCTCTACCCAGAAATAATCCCCGTGTGATTATTGTTTCAAATCATCCCCTCGGCGGACTGGATGGAATGGTGCTTGCATCTATAGTCTCGGAACAGTATGGTGGAAGGAAAGATATAAAATTAGTTGTCAATGACCTCCTAACATTCGTCGAACCGCTACGTCCGATTTTCCTTGGTGTCAACAAGCATGGCAAACAATCCCGCGAGGCAGCCCAACGACTTGATGAAGCATTCGAGAGCGACTCACCGATGATTATGTTTCCTGCCGGACTGGTATCTCGTCAAAATGCAGACGGAACTATTGCTGATTTGAATTGGAACAAAATGGTAGTGAATAAAGCCATATCTTCACATCGAGATGTAATTCCATTACATTTTGGTGGTAAGAATTCCTCGTTTTTTTATAAATTTGCACGTCTAAGGACTCGCCTCGGTTTGAAATTCAACATCGAGATGGTAAGACTACCGGCCGAGGTCTTCAAGAGTGCAGGAAAGACATTTGAGATCCACATCGGAAAACCAATAGCTTGGGAAAGTCTGCGCGGAGGTAAGGACGCCCAAAATCAGGCTGACTCTTTACGCGAAGCTGTCTATCATCTCCCGGCAGAGCATTGAAACGGCAGCCATACCTTAAAGTATAATGAAACTGAATTCATGATTCATGACTGAAAAGATAATTGAACCTATTGACAGTGCGCTCATCGAAGCAGAACTGACACGCGAAAGACTTTTGAGAGAGACCAATAAAGGTCATAATGAAATCTATGTTGTCGACGGACGCGAGTGTGTCAACACTATGCGTGAGATCGGTCGTCTGCGTGAGCTTGCCTTTCGTGCAGCCGGCGGTGGTACAGGTAAAAGCTGTGACATCGACCAGTTCGATCTTATGGATCCGCCATGTCGACAGCTCATTGTTTGGGATCCGGAATCAAAACTGATTCTCGGAGGATATCGTTTCATAATAGGAGATAACATCCGTATGGATGAATCGGGACGTCCGAGAATTGCGACAAGTCACATGTTTGATTTCTCGGAACAATTCATTAAAGAATATCTCCCTAACACTATTGAACTCGGACGTTCATTCGTTAGGCTTGAATATCAGTCATCACGTGCAGGTGCAAAAGCTATTTTTGCCCTTGACAACCTNTGGGACGGTCTTGGAGCGCTGACCGTAGTCTATCCAACAATAAAATATCTTTTCGGCAAGATGACCATGTATCCCAACTATCATCGTGAGTGTCGAGACATGATTCTATATTTTCTGCACAAACACTTTCCCGACAACGAGGCATTAGTACGTCCGATCAATGCTTGCTCGACAAGTGCCAACCGTGAAGCAATGGAACGATTATTCACCGGCAAGAGTTTCAAGGAGGACTATAAGATTCTGAATCATGCCATCCGTGAATTCGGATTCAATATCCCTCCTCTCGTAAATTCCTATATGAGTCTGTCGCCAACAATGAAAATGTTTGGCACGGCAATAAATGACGAGTTCGGCGATGTCGAGGAGAGCGGCATNTTCTTTGCNATCTCAGATATTTTCGAGGAAAAGAAACAACGTCACATCGGGTCTTATCATCCACTTACAGAAATGGAGTCTATCATCTGACTCAACAAGAAACAATAACTGCTAATCATATATTCAGACATGGAAAGAATTTTAGTCACAGGCGGTACCGGTTACATCGGTTCACATACCGTGGTCGAGCTTCAGCAGGCCGGCTATTCTGTCNTAATCATCGACGACCTTTCAAACTCAAACCGTGGTGTCCTTGATGGTATTGAGCGTATNACCGGCATACGTCCTGACTTTGTGGAAGGAGACTGTACNGANATCGAGGTTCTCCGTAAACTCTTTGCTGATTTCNCNGATATCAAGGGGATTATAAACTTTGCNGCTTCAAAGGCTGTTGGCGAGAGTATGCAGAAACCTATCCTCTACTATCGTAATAATCTTAACACTCTGCTCAATCTTCTTGACCTTATGGCTCCTAACGGAGTAAAAGGTATTGTGTTCTCCTCATCNTGTACGGTTTACGGCGAACCGGATGTCAATCCCGTGACAGAACAATCGCCTATTAAGAAAGCNACTTCACCTTACGGAAATACAAAGCAGATTTCNGAGGAGATCATTACTGATGTCATCAATGCCGGTGCACCCTTCAAGAGCGTCATCCTCCGCTATTTCAACCCGGTCGGCGCACATCCGTCTGCCGANATAGGCGAGNTACCTAATGGTGTACCACAGAACCTTATTCCGTATCTTACTCAGACAGCTATCGGCATCCGTAAGGAACTGAGTGTGTTTGGCGATGATTATAATACGCCTGATGGCTCTTGTATCCGAGACTACATCAATGTTGTAGACCTTGCAAAGGCTCATGTCCTTGCTGTAAAACGTATGCTTGAAGACAAAAGCGAAGCTAAAATTGAAATATTCAATCTCGGTACCGGTAATGGAGTTTCTGTCCTTGAACTCATCAATACTTTCGAAGAAGCAACNGGAGTGAAGGTGCCTCACAAGATTGTAGGCCGTCGTGCCGGTGACATCGAAAAGGTATGGGCTGACCCGACATACGCAAATGAAGTGCTTGGATGGAAAGCCGATTCGACACTTGCAGATACAATGCGTTCTGCTTGGGCATGGCAACAGAAACTTCGTGAACGCGGCATTATGTAAAANTGTCCATCATATATTAAAAATATAAATCAGGTTCAATTATGAAAATTGAACCTGATTTATATTTTTATCGGTTGTCCACCTCTATAAATTAATCAACTTTATAGAGTGAAACCTCTGNGGGCTGGAAGTTTGCGATGAAGTCAGAGTGTTTTGTAATTTCCGCCTGAGCAAGATTTGCGTAAACTTCAGCAGAACGCTTAAAATCATCATTACGGTTGGCATCAAGAAGCAAGAGATAGCTCATGACGATACAACCTGCCATTTCGACGAGGCGACGAGCCATGAAATCACCATAAGCGGCATCTCCGANAGATGTTACAGCCTCTACCGACTTGGCATAGCGTTCAGTCATAGCTTGCAGACGANTTTTCAGTTCCTGAAGCTCGGGCTTAACTTCTTCTGCATCGTATTCCTTTATGAGATTCAGATAGGTACCNGTAGTGACATGGCGTATGGCTGCTACGACCTGAAGNTGGGTAGTACCTTCGTAAATTGAAGTGATACGCGCGTCACGNTAGAGGCGTTCACAGGCGTAATCCTTCATGAAACCTGAGCCACCATGAATCTGGATACAGTCGTATGCATTNTGGTTACAGTATTCACTGCCCATTCCTTTGGCAAGGGGAGTGAGTGCATCCGCAAGACGGCTGTAATGCTTNGCCTCCTTACGTTCNTCAGGGGTGAGACTACGCTCTTTCGCAATGTCATCGTAAATTTTATAGATGTCGACATAGCGTGCGCAGGCATAAAGAAGCGAACGTGAGGCATCAAGTTTAGCCTTCATAACTGAAAGCATTTCATAGACAGCCGGGAATTCAATGATAGCNTTGCCGAACTGCTTGCGGTCTTTTGCATAAGCAAGAGCCTCACGATAGGCGAGTTCGCTTACGCCGACACTCTGGGCTGCAATGCCGAGACGAGCGCCATTCATAAGAGCCATGACATACTTGATAAGACCCATACGGCGTGAACCGCAAAGGACTGCTTTGGCATCTTTATANGTAAGCTCACAGGTAGGAGAACCCTTGATACCCATCTTATTCTCAATGCGGCGNACATTCACTCCACCGTCGCGCTTGTCATAAATGAACATCGAGAGACCTCGACCATCCTTAGTTCCGGCCTCTGAACGAGCAAGAACGAGATGGATATCACTGTCACCATTAGTGATGAAACGCTTCACACCATTGAGACGCCATGTNCCATCGGGCTGCTCGGTAGCTTTAAGCATCACACTCTGGAGGTCAGAACCGGCATCAGGCTCTGTAAGGTCCATTGACATTGTTTCACCTTGACANACACGAGGAATAAACTTTGCTTTCTGTTCCTCGTCGGCAAATTCATANATGGTTTCGGCACAGTCCTGCAGACCCCAAAGATTCTCAAAACCGGTATCNGCACGGCTGACAATATCNGCCGCCATGATATAAGGTGTAATGGGGAAGTTGAGNCCNCCGAAACGACGAGGCATTGCCATACCCATAAGACCGGCTTTACGGCACGCTTCAAGATTCTCTTTGGTCTTGTCGGCATAAACTACACGTCCATTTTCAACATGGGGACCCTGATGGTCAACATCCTCNGCATTGGGAGCGATGATGTCACCGCAGATTTCACCTACGATTTCGAGGACCTTGTCGTAGCTGTCTTGTGCATCGGCATAATCGAGTGGGGCATAGTCATACTTCTCGGCATCGCTATAGTTACGTTCTTTCAAGGCTACGATCTTCTCCATCAGTGGATGGGTCAGATGGTGCTTGAGATCGGGATTATCGGTATAAAAATTAGCCATTGCTCTGCTTATTTGGAGTTTTTCTTGTAATACTTGATCAACTTTGGAACTACCTCTTCAAGATTGCCGGTTATTACATAATCGGCAATTGTATTGATAGGAGCAGCGGGATCATTGTTGATCGAAATGATGATGGAGCTATCCTGCATACCGGCGATATGCTGAATCTGACCGGAAATACCGCAGGCAATATAGAGTTTCGGGCGCACAGTCACACCGGTCTGACCGATCTGNCGCGCGTGTTCAGTGAAACCGGCATCGACGGCTGCACGCGATGCACCGACCTCAGCNCCTAACGTATCAGCAAGTTCGTGAAGAAGCTGGAAGTTCTCTTTTGAGCCAACACCATAACCACCNGCTACGATGATGGGGGAGTTCTTTATGTTGATTTTAGATTTTTCAATGTGACGGTCAAGAATCTCAACTACAAAATCTTCATCCGAGACATATTTTTTCGNATCAAGCTCAATGACTTCNCCCTTATGATTTGGATCAAAAATTTCTTTCTTCATCACACCCTCACGGACNGTAGCCATCTGAGGACGACACTCGGGGTTGACGATAGTAGCCACGATATTACCGCCGAAAGCCGGACGAATCTGAAGAAGCAGGTCCTTATATTCCTTACCTGTCTTAGGATCAGTATGGTCACCGATTTCAAGTGCTGTACAATCTGCCGTCAGACCACTGTGAAGACATGAGCTTACGCGGGGACCGAGGTCACGGCCTATACAGGTTGCTCCCATAAGGCANGCCTGAGGCTTGATTTCACGGAATAGATTGATNAGTACGGCAGAGTGGGGGTTGGAGGTATAGTGTTTGAGACGTTCGTCAGATACCTTGTAGAGTCTGTCNACACCATAGGGGAACACCTGNTCCTCAACACCGCTAAGATCGTCACCGATTACGACAGCTTCAAGTTTCACACCGAGTCGTGAAGCAAGCACCCGACCCTTGGTCAGAAGTTCGAGGCTGACATCAGCTACACGGCCATCCTCAAATTCAAGATATACTATTAAGTTATTCTGGTCCATAGTGCTGCTTATCCGATAGTATGGTTAGTGATGAGTTCCTTGATAAGATCTTCGATTTCAGCATCATTGTCAGTAAGTACTCGACAATCTTTTGCTGTAAAGACCACATTTTCAATTGCCTTCACCTTAGTTGGTGAGCCGGGAAGACCAATCTGTGTCGGATCGGCATCNACGTAGGCGGCGCTCCATTCCTGAAGATTGAGATANGGGCGCTTTTCAAGCAGGGCTTTACGCTCGTCGCTNAACTTTGNAGCTTCGCTCGGAGATGCAGCATATTTATATTTCTGTACACGCATTGCATTGCGCGGACGNCAGTCNGGAGCTGAACCGTTGACTGTCACTACACATGGTAACGGAGACTTCACGGTTTCAACACCNTTTTCNAGACGACGCTTAACGGTCACATAGCCGTTGGAAAGATCAAGAATTTCTTCTGCGTAAGTAATCTGAGGAATACCGAGTTTTTCAGCAATCTGGGGGCCGACCTGAGCGGTATCACCGTCAATAGCCTGACGTCCACCGAGTATTATGTCATANTNTCCGAATTTCTTCACGGCTTGGGCAAGAGAATAGGANGTGGCAAGAGTATCGGCACCTCCAAGAGTACGGTCTGTAAGAACAATTCCAGCATCTGCCCCACGATAAATAGCCTCGCGGATGATTTCAGCTGCGCGGGGAAGACCCATCGTGAGAAGTGTGACTGTTGATCCGGGATGGCTGTCCTTGAGACGGAGAGCTTGTTCGAGGGCATTGAGGTCCTCTGGATTGAAGATGGCCGGCAACGCAGCACGGTTGATGGTGCCGTCCTCCTTCATTGCATCCTTACCCACGTTGCGGGTGTCAGGCACCTGCTTGGCGAGTACGATGATGTTGAGACTCATAATTGGTTTGTTAAAATAATTGGGTTATTAGATTGGTAATTATTATCACTTTTATGAATCATCCGGAATCAACGGAACTATGATTCCGGATGATATGATGCTGGACTTATAGAAACGAGGTTTTATTTAGTCTTTTCTTCAACCCACTTNCGNGCGTTGATAAACGCATCAATCCATGGNGTGACCTCATCGTTTCGACGGGTTGCCGGATAGTAGCCACACTGCCATGGGAATATTNCACGTTCCAAGTGGGGCATCATTGCAAGATGACGGCCGTCTGCCGAACANATACCNGCTACAGATGCGCGAGATCCGTTAGGATTGCCGGGATAAGCACTATAATTGTACTTAGCCACGACATTATAATTTTCCATTGCCATCGGAAGGTTGAATTTACCCTCGCCGTGTGCCACCCAGATACCGAGTTTACTTCCTGAAAGTGAACCGAACATGACGGATTTATTCTCAGGAATAGTTACGCCGAGGAATTGAGATTCAAACTTATGNCTGTCGTTATGAAGCATTTTTGTCTTCTTCGGATGTTCGGGATTGATAAGATTAAGTTCAATCATAAGCTGACATCCGTTGCAGATACCCAGAGAGAGTGTATCCTCACGGGCATAGAAATTTTTGAGGGCGCGCATGGCATTTTCGTTCCAAAGGAAGCCGGAAGCCCAACCCTTCGCTGAACCGAGGACATCGGAATTNGAGAAACCACCGCAGAANACAATCATGTTCACATCCTCAAGGTTCTCACGACCGCTCATAAGATCAGTCATGTGGATGTCCTTCACATCGAAACCNGCNAGATAAAGAGAATAGGCCATCTCTCGGTCACCGTTGACACCTTTTTCTCGTATAATAGCTGCTTTGACGCGATCGCCNTGACCATCACGACGCAGCGTTATACCGCGTGAATCAAGTTTGCCGTTATATCCGGCCGGGAAACGATANCGGATAGGCTGCTTCTTGTAATTGTCAAAACGGCTTCGGGCACATTTCTCTCCACTCTGTATGGCATCCATGAGATAACTNGTATGGAACCAAACATCACGAAGATAATCAATTCCCAGCAGACGCTGGGTTCCGTGATGATTTACTATAAGAGTACGTTCAGCNGTCGGCGCTCCGATATGGCAGAAGCGGATTNCNGCCTTGGTCAGAATTTCATCGACAGATGCAATCTTCGATGCCTCAACCTGAGCGACGACAGCAGGATTTTCAGCAAATAGAATCTTAATCAGATCTGTTTCACCAAGATCTGCAAATCCNGTAGTATCAAGCTCAATACCTCCGTCAGTATTGGCAAAAGTCATTTCAAGAAGGGNCGTAATCAGACCTCCGGCCGATACATCGTGTGCAGCCATGATTTTTCCACGCTTCACGAGAGTCTGAACNGCCTCAAATGTCTTGACGAAAGCCTCGGGATCAGTCACGGTCGGAGCTTCCGAGCCAAGTTTTCCCTGTGTCTGAGCGAGAGCCGAACCGCCGAGTTTGAGACTATCTGACGAAAAGTCTATATAATATAGTATAGAGCCACGTTTCCCGAGGACAGGACTAAGNACCTTACGGACATCGCTGACTTCTCCGGCGGCAGAAATAATGACTGTACCCGGAGCATAAACTTTATCATCACCGTATTTTTGGGTCATCGAAAGTGAGTCTTTGCCGGTNGGNATATTTACTCCAAGTTTGCAGGCAAAATCCGAGCAAGCCTCGACTGCACGNTACAGGGCAGCATCTTCTCCGGGATTCTTACAGGGCCACATCCAGTTGGCACTGAGCGACAGNCCCTTGATACCATCCGAAAGNGGAGCGGTGACAATATTGGTGAGAGCCTCTGCAACAGCGACCACGGAGCCCTTGGCNGAATCTATCAGAGCAACCTGAGGNGCATGACCGATTGACGTTGCAATACCTTTCGTACCACTGTAATCAAGTGCAACCACACCACAGTCACTGAGAGGAAGCTGAATCTCACCCTGACACTGCTGACGGGCAATCTTACCNGTCACGGAACGGTCTACCTTGTTAGTCAGCCAATCCTTGCAGGCTACAGCTTCAAGACTGAGAACGGAAGCGGTGTAACGCTCGATATCATCTTCGTTATATTCTCCGTCNGTATATTTGGTNTCAATCGTATTATCAACAAGAGTTGTCTTCGGTGACGATCCAAACATATCACTCATGGCAAGATCAATAGGCNTCACACCATCCTTCTGCTCGAATACAAATCGATGGTCACCGGTAGTCTCACCGACCACATACATTGGAGCCCGCTCACGGTCTGCGATAGTACGGACGAAGTCTATATCCTCCTTCTTCAGAACCATACCCATACGTTCCTGACTNTCGTTACCGATAATTTCTTTTGACGAGAGTGTATGGTCTCCGATAGGAAGTGCATCAATTTCAATCTTTCCGCCGGTTTCTTCGACAAGTTCAGAAAGAGCATTGAGATGGCCGCCGGCACCATGGTCGTGAATTGACACGATTGGATTATTATCGTTCTCAGCAAGTGCGCGTATCACATTTGACACACGTTTCTGCATTTCCGGATTGGCACGCTGAACGGCATTAAGCTCGATACCCGAAGCATACTGTCCGGTNTCGACGGACGACACGGCNCCTCCGCCCATACCGATACGGTAGTTGTCTCCACCCATAACTACGACAGCTTCACCTGCCTCGGGAACACCCTTNATGGCATCTTTGGCAGCCGCATAACCGACACCACCGGCAAGCATGATTACCTTGTCATAGGCATACATCTTTCCGTTCTCATCATGTTCAAACGTGAGAAGCGAACCGCAGATGAGAGGTTGACCGAACTTGTTGCCAAAATCAGAAGCTCCGTTTGACGCCTTAATAAGAATTTCGGCAGGAGTCTGATAGAGCCATGCGCGNGGGTTCATCATAAGCTCCCACGGATAATTGCCGAGACGAGGATAGGAAGTCATATAGACNGCAGTACCTGCGAGAGGNAGACTGGCACGACCACCGCCGAGACGGTCNCGGATTTCACCACCACTACCGGTCGCAGCGCCATTAAACGGCTCGACGGTTGTCGGGAAGTTGTGCGTTTCAGCTTTGAGCGAAAGGACAGTCGGNAGGTCACGCACCTCGAAAAAGTCAGAACGTTCGGGGTGGGTAGGGTAGAACTGTGCCACTGTCGGTCCCTCAACGAATGCTACGTTGTCCTTATAGGCAGAAACCAGCTTATTAGGATTGACCTGTGAGGTCTTCTTTATAAGTTTAAATAATGATAACGGTTTCTCCTCACCGTCGATAACGAATGANCCATTNAATATCTTGTGACGACAATGCTCACTGTTGACCTGAGAGAAACCAAATACTTCACTGTCGGTTAGAGGACGGCCGAGACGCTGTGCAAGTTCGCGGAGATAANCTTCTTCTTCTGCACTNAGGGCAAGCCCCTCGCGCTTATTATACTCACTGATGTCAGCGATATGTTCAATCGGAGCAGCCGTGGCCGAAGTAGTGAACACTTTTGAGTTCAGGCCTTCATAAAGCCGCGACAGCATCTTGTCGAACACCGGTTCATCTGTGACCGCACGATGAAACTCCTCAATGCGCGTGATTCCTTCCAGACCCATGTTCTGGGTGATTTCCACTGCGTTTGTACTCCAGGGAGTTATCATCTCCTTGCGGGGACCAACGAATAGTCCTTTTACTGATGTTGATGAGAGAGGTGTAGCTCCGTCGAAAAGCCAGCGTAGTTTTTCTTTTTCTTCGTCTGAAAACTGGTGGTCTGTTTCAACAGCATAAATAAGGTTGGCACCTTTTTTGAAAAATACGACCATAAGTGAAATATGCAATGAATGGAGTAAAATCGTGAGTTGCCGAGGAGAAACCAAAAGGTCATTCCTCGCAACAAAGTTACAATAAATCTTGCATATCACCAAGAATCGGATGGTATTTAGAGAATTTGTCGTAACTTTGTGACACGAAATCCATTCTTCGGCAGCCATCCGGATGATAATTTTTTAGGATTTTAGACTAACCCATAATATTATAAACTATATGGAAAGAAAAACAGGTGTCCTTTTTGACCTTGATGGNGTCCTCGTGGATAGTGAAGGTGAATATTCAGATTTCTGGGGTCCTATGGGTCGACGTTTCAATGTACCAAGCCCTACATTTGCATCGGATATCAAAGGAACGACCCTTGGCGAAATTCTTCTCTCTTTTCCTGAAGATGCAAGGGAGGGGATAGTCAACGAACTGCATGAATACGAGAAAGCCATGAAGTATCCGTGGATTCCCGGCGCAAAGGAGTTCATTGAAAAACTGGAAGCTGAAAAAATCCCGTTTGCTATCGTCACCAGCAGCGATGATGTCAAAATGAACTATCTCTTTGCTGCACATCCTGNACTTCGGAGCAAGCTGACAGCTCTTGTGACAGGCTCAATGGTCAAACACAGCAAACCGAATCCCGAAGGTTATCTGATGGGTGCGCAGTTGATTGGAGTCCCAATTGAAGACTGCTATGTGTTCGAAGATTCTATCCAAGGACTTGAAGCAGGCATGAGTTCAGGCGCTACCGTAATTGGTCTTGCAACAACCAACTCCCGAGAAAGACTGAATGGGAAAGCCCACAAAATCATAAACGATTTTGCAGGCTTTGAAATAAATGATATGCGTAAAGTCATCCGCGACTGATAGNCGCACAGGGTAAAGGCTTTNATTACTTCACTGCCTTGAAACTCATGTCAAGACCTTTGACCGAATGGGTAAGCGCCCCGACTGAGATGAAATCCACTCCACACTCGCCATATTNGCGCAAAGTGTCAAGTGTAATGCCTCCCGACGATTCCACTTCAACCGCACCGTTTATAAGTTTTACAGCTTCACGGGTACGCTCAGGAGTGAAATTGTCGAGCATTATNCGGTCAACCCCGGCTTCAAGNGCCTGNCGGATTTCATCCTCATTGCGGACTTCAAGTTCGATTTTAAGATTCTTGCCTTTTTCCGCACAATATTTACGCGCAGCATCCACTGCCTGCTTTATCCCACCGGCAAAATCAACATGATTGTCCTTTATNAGAATCATATCGAAAAGGCCGATTCGATGGTTGCAGCCACCTCCTATACGCACAGCTTCCTTCTCGAGCATACGCATCCCCGGAGTTGTCTTTCGGGTGTCAAGNACTTTTGTCTTCAACCCTTCAAGACGNTGCTGATATTTTGCGGTTTGGGTGGCGATTCCNCTCATGCGCTGCATGATATTGAGCATCACACGCTCGGTCTGCAAGAGCGAACGCACACTTCCTTCTACTTCAAAAGCTATATCACCGGGCTTGACGTGTGTACCATCATTGATNTATACNGTCATTTTAAGTTCCGGATCGAATTTCTCAAACACCTTGCGGGCTATTTCNACGCCTGCAAGGATACCTTCCTCNTTNACGATCAGACGCTGAACACCGCGCTCATCNGCCGGAATCGTACTGAGAGTCGTATGGTCTCCATCACCGACATCCTCGGCAAAAGCGAGGGTAAGAAGGTCGTCGATAAGTTCATCTTTTGTCTTCATATCCTTTTTGTATTTTATTAATTAATGATAAGATGAAAATTGTAATAATTGCTGTCGGAAAGACGNCAACAAGCTNTGTTGCCAGTGGCGTAGAAGAATTCCTCAAACGCGCCAATCGTTACATAGGTGTCGAGATGNACGTTATTCCCGATATCAAGGCATCCAGAACCATAACGGCGGAAANGCAGAAGCAGCAGGAAGGGAAGGCAATACTTTCAGCTCTCCAACCGGGCGATATCGTCACTCTACTTGATGAACGTGGCAAGGAACTGACCTCGCGCGAATTTTCAGGGNTGATTGAACGCAGGATGATTCAGGGTATAAAGCGTCTGGTCTTTGTCATCGGAGGGCCTTATGGTTTCGCCAAGGAGGTCTATGACAAAGCGGATGATAAACTCTCGCTCTCACGGATGACTTTCACCCATGAGATGGTAAGACTGTTTTTTACCGAACAGATTTACCGTGCGATGACCATAATGCGTGGAGAACCTTATCACCATGATTGACNTCAANATCGTCAGNGTCCCACCGTTTCTATGCGACACGNTAAAGCAGCCAGACGAATGCCAAGGCAAATGCCGTATATATCAATNCACTTCTGACAAAAAGNCTCCATCGATTGGTCTTACGTCCTGAGAGNTAGGTGTAAAGTCCNCCTCCCAAGACNCCGAACCCTATGCAGTATGCTATCCAGAAACCTACGCTTCCCATAACTTCAAAAATNCTGACTAATTACGGGGAGCTTTGGCTCCCTTNANACCACCTTTCACNCCACCAGANAGAGAGAAGATGTTCTGGTCATAGCTTACTGTTTTCAATCCCTGCTCACGTTTGCGTTTGAGAGCGAGTTGAACNAGNTTATCCATCAGTTTGTCGAAGGACAATCCGGTNGCTTCCCAAAGATAGAATGACAGTGAGCCGGGAATGGTGTTGATTTCATTGACNTAAATTTCCTTCGAGTCATCGTCAATAATGAAATCAATACGGCTCACTCCATGGCAACCNAGTACACGGAATGTCTCGCCTGCAAGATACTGGATTCTTTCAGTCATCTCTTTCGGCAAATCTGCCGGTATACGCTTTTGAGATGCCTGCATACCTTTGGCACCTTTCGTGCCTCCCATATACTTATCTTCGTATGACAGAATCTCTGCGCTCTTGATTGGTTCTTCAAGAACNGATGATTGATACTCATCGCAATCACCGAGAACCGAGCAGTTGATTTCTTTCAGATTGTCGACCATGTGCTCNACNATTATTCGGGAAGAATATTTCTGCGCCGTGTCCACTTTCTCAATCAGTTGCTCTCTGTCAGCCGCACGACCAATACCCACGCTTGAACCGAGATTNGCAGGTTTGACAATGANCGGGTAGCCAATCTTCGTTTCAATCTTCTCGATTAATTCGTCGCGTTTCGCAAACCATTCCTTATCCGTGAACCATACATAGTCAATAACCGGGATACCCGATTCACGAAGAATCATCTTCATAGTGATTTTATCCATACCGTTGGCGCTTGAAAGCGTATTACAACCTGCATAGGGAATACCGATTGTTTCAAGTACACCTTCGAATATACCGTCCTCGACATTCGAACCGTGCAACACAGGTATCACGACGTCAAGGCTAGTCACNGGNCCTTTATTGCCGAAAAGTCCGGCAGCCTTTGACCGATAGAGATTATAATCACCGTAGACCGGACGTATATAAACTTCTTCGCAACGCGCAAGAAGAGNAGGGATATCACGATAATTCGCCACATCAAAGAGGGCGTCACCTGTATAGAATTTTCCCTGTTTGGATATATATATAGGTGTGACGTCATATTTGTCACGGTTGATTGCGTGCATAGCCTGCGATGCAGAGATGACCGAAATCTCATGCTCGGTCGAGCGTCCTCCAAAGAAGACTCCGATGTTGGTTTTCATCTTTATTCAATTATATGAAGAATTGTTGAATTCTATTTTTTTCGTGTAAATCAGTTTATTTGAATGTGTCGGGGAGATCGTTTTCATANAGTATCGTATCTCCNGGCTTCAACATTGTGGAGAGAAGCTGTTGTGCTTCGTTGAAGGAATCTACCGTATGGAGANTGGTTGTGCGTTCNCCGACACTTTCGATACCGGCAACGATAGCTTCACGGTTNTATTCACCGACAATTANNGCTATNTCAGATGACACGGCTATATTTCGTCCGAATTTTTCATTCAGTTCTGCCTGACGGTCTCCAAGTTCAATCATNCCGGGTGTAACTATGATACGTCGGCCACCTGTCATCATTTTNANGACATCAAGAGCCATTTTCGAACCGGTCGGATTTGAGTTGAAAGCATCATCTATGATAGTCACNCCACCGGGAGTANGCTTCATGTTCAACCGATGTTCAACCTGTTCGATATTTCCTATGGCATAACGGATCTTGTCAACCGGTACTTCCAGATGAAGTGCGACGATNATTGCGGCCAAAAGATTCGAGACATTACACTCTCCGACAAGTCTTGTCGTGAANGGAAGCTGTCCGCCATCAGGAGTAACGACGGTNAATGAAGTGCCATGAGGTGTATAGGAAATCTTTTCGGCTGTGTAAGCGGCAAATTTCTTTTCAGTTACAGCATAGCGTATGCANTCTACATTTTTCACCGGTCGATTAGCGACAAAAGGGAAATCGTCATTGACGACAGCAAGACCNTCAGCCGGAAGTGAATCCACAAGCTCNAACTTCGTGCGTTGTACATTCTCTATTGTCTTAAACGATTCCAGATGCTGCTCACCGACGGCAGTCACAATGCCAATAGAAGGATGGACCAAATCGCAGATTTCTTTGATGTCGTTCGGCTGCTTGGCACCCATCTCGACAATAAACACTTCATTGTANGGTTTGAGATATTCACGGATTGTACGGATGACGCCNAANGTCGTATTGAAGCTACCCGGTGTCATCATCACNTCATATTTTTCTGAAAGTATGCGGTTGAGATAGTGTTTAGTNCTTGTTTTNCCATAGCTGCCCGTTACTCCGATAATCTTTAAGTCAGGCATTGATTTAAGAATTCTCTCGGCATCTTTGTAATATTTTCTATTTATATGATCTTCCACAGGCTTGAGGAGCATATTGGCACCCAGAGTAAACAATGGAGAGAAGCAGTAGACAAGTAGCGTGGTAGCCACTGCCTGATCCAGATTNCCTTCGAAAGACAAACAGAAAAGAATCACCCCGNCAATCGGAATNGCCGCGAGAAAAAGCATTGTTNCAAAGATACGCTTTGCACGATTTGTCATCACGAGAGGCTTTTTATATTTCTTGCCGGCAAGTGAAAAGATGTTTACAATTGAAATCATAGCCATAAGCCCGATTGACACCAACGGTATCGAAAGGGTGGACAGTGATGCCATTACGACAGCTCCCGTACACAGGCGCATCGTTGAAGTGGTGTCCTGCGANGTGGATAGCCATCGTCTGTAACGTTCATTTCTATAAGAGTTCTGCTGAAGCATCATCAACTGACGCCTGAATTCGTACACCACACAAATCGCGGCAAGTACTATTCCTATTATACTGCAAACAAACATTGCCTTTCTATTCTCGTTAAAATCTTAATTAGTAATTCAGATAACCGTATGCCAATCAATTTTAAAGGAAACTCCTCAATACTGCCGCAAACTGACCGGGATTGTCAAGGAAAGAGTAATGGCCACAACCGGGAAATGACACCAGACCTGCATCAGGAATCAGGCNTTCCATTTTCTTTGCATCTTTAAGAGGAGTNGCNGTGTCATTCTCACCCCATACAAGCAATGTCGGAGCCTTGATTTTGTCAAGCCGGTCGGTCAGGTCTTCATTGACGACTTTTGATAGAATCCGACGCATCATCGGCGAGGCACNGGCATAGTCACTCGAACCNGCCTTCGCTCTTTTGGCATCAAGCATACGTTCAGCTTTTTCTTTTCCGTAGATAAGATACATCAGCCGTTTCATGGCCTTGAAGGTATAAACCTTCCAGTAATACTTGAAAGTACGTGTCGGCTTGATCCCCGCCGCGTCTACAAGGATCAATTTTTCAACNGAATTACGCGAAGCATACAGAATTCCCACGCGCCCACCGAAAGAATGGCCAAGCAGAACGGGTGACTTAACATCCAGTTCTTTAATCAGGGCTTCAATCTGGCGTGTATATTCTTCCACACNCCAGACATCCGCAGGTTCTTCGGAAGTACCAAAACCGGGGAAGTCGACATTTACAACCCTATAACCACAGGCAAGGGCAGTACGTTCAATCGATGCAAGTGTGGCNTGGCTACACCCCCATCCGTGCATCAGTACGATGGTCTTCTCTCCCTTTTCTGAATCTGTGTAGTGAAGNTTAAGTCCTTCAAGTCTTATATTCTTGTCCATAACAGGGTCTGTAAATTNAAATTGACCTACAAAATTATAAAAAAGCGGTGAATAATCCCCCCGNAACTTTAAAAAGTTTGTCCCCCTCGGATTTGTTTGTTAATTTTGCAAGAAATCCTCTGAATTATATAAGACATCGGGGGATATATGTGATTAATTTTGTGCGTTGATTTATCACGCTACATTTTTAACCGTTTTATTATCCACCAAACACAATGAGTTATAGTTTTTCGTATAGAGTATTTGTTCCGTCGGCCATCACGCTGCTTTCGCTGTTGGCCTCCGGGTGTAGGCATGACCATGAGAACGAGGATGAGCANGAAGAAGAATCCGAAGAACATCACCACGATCATCACGACGATATCGTTATTTCACCCAAAGACGCGGCTCGTTTCGGAATTTCAGCCGAAGCTGCACTGAAAGCTCCTTTCAGTGAGACAGTCAAGGTGACAGGGGAGATTCTTCCGGCTGCAACAGACCGCAGTGTAGTTACTGCTCCGACGTCCGGTATTNTCCGATTAGCCTNAGGAATTGAACCGGGNAAAACAGTGAAGGCAGGTGAAATCATTGGCTCCATCTCAGCGACANACATTTCAGGTGGAAACACCGATAAAGTGGCCAAGGCAACACTTGATGCTGCAAAGAGAGAACTTGACCGTGTGACACCGTTGCTGAAAGATGGATTGATAACAAAAAAAGATNATAATGAAGCTCTCCGTGCCTATGAGGAAGCCAAAAACGCATATAGNCCCGCAGCAGCATCAGGACGCGCTGTCGCTTCGATTGCCGGAGTCGTTTCCGAGCTTCTTGTCAATGANGGAGCATACGTTGAAGCCGGACAGCCGATAGCGACTGTCGCCCGTAGTCAGCGTCTGACCCTTAAAGCCATGCTNCCTGCTCGTTACGTCGACTTNCTTTCACGGATCACATCGGCTAANATATTGCCGTCAGTATCCGGAAAAAGCACAATAAATCTTTCAGACCGGGGAGGGAAACTCCTGTCATCGTCACCATCGGCCGGAGATGCAACCCCGGGCTATCTCCCGGTNTATTTCTCTTTTGACAGTCATGGCGATGTCGTCCCGGGAACTCCTGTTGAAGTTATCCTTATTGGATCAGAGCGTAATGATGCTATATCTGTTCCACTTTCGGCTATTTCCGAGCAGCAGGGCGAAATGTTTGTCTACATCAAGGAGGATGACCATGCCTACGAGAAATCGCCGGTAAGGGTGGGGCNCAANGATGGTTTCCGTATCGAGATACTCGACGGCATTTCGGAGGGTGATTCTGTGGTAGCCTCCGGCACTACCTTTGTGCGCCTTGCCGAAACATCAACCGTGGTTCCCGAAGGTCANTCACATCATCATTAATTAATCAATCCTNTCCAAATCAANGATGCTCAACAGAATCATAAAATTCTCGCTTGACAACAGGATTGCTGTCATTGTGATGTCCATTGTACTGCTGATCTACGGAATGATTGTGCTTCTCCGTACCGAAGTCGANATCTTCCCGGATCTCAATGCTCCGACGGTAGTAGTAATGACTGAGGCTCCGGGCATGGCTCCGGAGGAAATAGAAAAAGTCATCACCTATCCGGTTGAAACTGCCGTNAATGGTGCGANTGGTGTCCGTCGTGTCCGCTCGGCCTCAGNCCCCGGTCTCTCATCAGTGTGGGTAGAATTTGACTGGGGAACCGATGTATATCTCGCCCGCCAGATTGTCACAGAAAAACTTGCCGAAATTGAAAGCGATCTTCCTCCCGGCGTCGGTAAACCTACACTCGGTCCACAGTCGTCCATACTCGGTGAAATACTCATCATCGGTCTTACTGCCGACTCGCTTACCACTCAGGAAGAACTCCGCACCATAGCAGACCGTCAGATACGTCCGCGTCTGCTCTCCCTTTCAGGGGTTGCCTCTGTAAGTGTCATNGGTGGNGATGCACGNGAATATCAGATACAGCTNCATCCCACGGCGATGCAGAGCTTCGGNGTAAGCCTACAAGAAGTACGCGATGCCGTAGAGCAAATGAATGTAAATGCCTCCGGCGGTGTTATNTATGAATATGGGAATGAATATATAATCAAAGGNGACATTTCTACCGCCAATATTGAGGATCTTGCCAATTCGCTTGTCAGACTTGCGAATGGCTCTGTCGTACGCCTCTCGGACATAGCAACCCTCAAAGTAGGTGCAGCCGAACCGCGTCTNGGTACAGCTTCTGTCANTGCTTGTCCGGCAGTCCTTGTAACCGTNACCAAACAGCCGGCGGTCGGCACTATAAACCTTACAAACGAGATTGAAAAGAGTCTCGCACAAATCAAGAAAACCATTCCGGGAGATGTCACAATCAATACTGATATTTTNCGTCAGGCAGATTTTATAGAAACATCCATCGGGAATCTGCAAGAGTCACTTTTTATCGGTGCATTATTTGTAATTGTGGTTCTGTTCTTTTTCCTGATGAATCTNAGGACNACCATCATATCACTGGTTGCTCTGCCGCTATCAATCATCGTTACNATCCTTGTCCTTCACTTTCTCGGNTTGACGGTCAACACAATGAGCCTTGGCGGTATTGCCATAGCAATTGGTTCGCTTGTCGANGATGCCATTGTCGATGTCGAAAATGTCTATAAACGTCTTCGTGAACGCCACACGACAGGGGAGTCAATAATCTCCATAGTTTATGATGCATCCCGGGAAGTTCGTTTGCCCATNTTCAACTCCTCGCTCATAATCATGGCAAGTTTCCTCCCATTATTCTTCCTTGACGGGATGGAAGGTAAAATGCTCAAACCCTTAGGTATTTCTTTCATTGTTGCCCTTGTCGCATCAACCATCGTCGCATTGACCGTGACCCCTGTCCTCTGTTCCTATCTTCTCGGNAGCAAAAAAGCAATGGCNACCCTCGACAAAGAACCTAAGTTTGCCCGNATGCTGCGNATGGCTTACGATAAGGCTCTTGGTGCAGCCATGAACAATGCACGACCGATATTTATTGGGACCGCCTTGCTTTTCGCAGTAGCTATCGGTATATTCTTTACACTTGGCCGCAGCTTCCTTCCGTCATTCAATGAAGGTTCTCTTACAATTAATGTAAGTACTTTGCCCGGCATCTCTCTTGAAGAAAGCGACCGTCTCGGGCGAGAGGCTGAAAAGATANTCCTTTCCATGCCTGAAATCGCTCTCACAGCCCGCAAGACCGGNCGCGCAGAACTCGACGAACATTCATTAGGTGTGAATGTATCCGAAATCGAAGCTCCTTATAAACTTGATCATGGCCGTTCACGCAACGAACTTCTGNCCGATCTTCGTCATAAACTTTCTCATCTTCCGGGTGTGAATGTCGAAATCGGCCAACCGATTTCCCACCGTATTGATGCCATGCTCTCCGGCACAGAAGCGCAAATNGCTGTCAAATTGTTCGGAGATGACCTCACAAAGCTCTACAACATCGGTAAGCGTATAAAACAAAGTATCTCCGAGGTTCCCGGTNTGGTCGATGTCAATATTGAACAGCAGGTCGAGCGTCCCCAGCTTGACATACGTCCTAAGCGCGATATGCTTGCTTATTACGGTGTCACTANGGGTGAGTTTGCAGACTTCATAAACGTCGCTCTCGCAGGTGAAAAAGTTTCACAGGTATATGAAAATGGATTCCCTTACGACCTGACACTGCGCATGGCTCCTGACAGCAGAAGTAANATCGAGGGTATCCGTGACCTAATGATTGATACGCAGAAGGGCAAAGTACCCCTCAGTGAAGTAGCTGAGATTGTATCCACGACAGGTCCGAATACAATCAACCGAGAGAANGTCAGCCGTCGTCTTGTAATTTCAGCCAATGTGTCTGAACGCGATTTGCGAGGTGCTGTCAATGACATACAAAGTGTGATTGATTCGGAAATCACACTTCCGGAGGGTTATTTCATAAACTACGGAGGGCAGTTTGAAAACGAGGCAAAGGCTTCGGCTACCCTCGCTCTTGTATCTCTCGTGGCACTCATCATAATTTTCCTTCTTCTTTANGGNCAATACCANAGCGTCAATCAGTCGCTCGTGATTCTGCTCAATATGCCTCTCGCAATCATCGGCGGTGTCATACTCCTGCGCATTACCGGNGGTGAACTTAATATACCTGCAATCATCGGCTTTATCTCGCTTCTCGGCATAACGACACGCAACGGTATGCTACTTATGTCACGTTACGATCAACTGCGTTCCGAAGGGGTCGGTCTGAAAGAGCGGATCATGCTCGGCTCGACTGACCGNCTAAATCCAATTCTTATGACCGCCCTGAGTTCTGCTCTTGCTCTGATTCCACTTGCAGTTAATGGAGATCAGCCGGGAAATGAGATTCAGTCCCCACTTGCAATAGTCATACTTGGCGGACTCCTTACCTCAACAGTCCTCAACGTATTTATCGTGCCGCTTGTCTATCGTTATATAAACCGTCACGAAGNCTTATAAATAAATTAGAATTGTAATTCACGAAAATCCACTTATATGCTCAGAAAACTAAGCATCCTTCTTCTTTGCTTCTCTCCGTCAATTAGTTNCGCTTCAGATTTTGACGATGTCCTATCGACCATNGTCTCAAACAATCTCAGTCTGAAAAATGCAGTAGCTGTCGACGAGGCATCCATTGCAGAAATGAAGGCTGAAAACACTCTTGAAGCTCCAGAATTTTCTTATGAGAATCTTTTTGGAGCAAAGGGCATAGGAGACAAACGTAATTTCTCACTTTCACAATCTTTTGATTGGCCCGGAGTGTATGCCGCACGAAGTCAGGCAGTAAAAAAATCGGAATCAGCTATGCAGTATCTACGTGAATCCGGAGTTCTGGACCTCAGACGTGATGTACGTGTAGCCTTGATAGATATGATCAATATCCGACAGCAGATTGCGACCACCAGTAAAATTTGCGACGGACTTGCGGTCATGTCCGAGTACTACAAGAAGGCTTCGGAAGAGGGCAACGAAACACGACTTGANTACAACAAGGCTGTCGTCGANCATATCAATGCCGTGAGAGAGCTCAAAACCTTNAAAGCGGATTCAAGTGTGATTGCCGCAACTCTGCGTGATCTCAATGGAGGTAAGGAAGTCAAAGAGCTTATTGCTCGTGTCGGCCTCAACTATCCTCATGCCGATCTGTNTTCACTTATACCAGAACGTGAGAGTATCCGTATGAAAGATCCATCCGTAGCNGCCTCNCGTGNAAGCATAGAAGCTCAGAAGGCACTGGTAAAAGTTGAGAAACGCTCTCTTCTTCCCGGGTTTTCCGTAGCCTACCTCCATGAATGGGAGATGGGCGACAACTTTAATGGATTTTCGGTATCCNTTACCCTCCCTTTCCTCACAGGACGCTCGAAAGTCAAGGCGGCATCAATGCGTCTGGCCTCACAGAATCTCGNCGAGGAGATGGCTGTAATCAAGATTTACTCTGAGATGCAGGCGGACTATGAGACTGCTGTCGAACTCCGTGAACTGCTCCGTGAATATCGTGGAGTCATGAGCGATGACTCTACTTTCGAACTCCTACGGAAGGCTCTTGATGTAGGCCAGATTAATTTTCTGACCTATATGCAGGAACTTAATTATTTCCTCGCCGCACGCCGTGATTTTCTTGAAGCACATTATCGNTACCATCTTGCANTCGCAAGACTCCAACGTTATGAGTAAACCTCAATACANCAATCTGANACAACATGAATAAAAAATCTCGTTCAATCATAATGGCCGCCATAAGTGCGGCCATATTTTCATCTCCTGCAGACATATCTGCACAACTAAAAAAAGTAGCCGGTCCGATGGAAGANCGGAATCAAGTTGTTGACCTGACCCTCGACAGTCTTAACAAAGTGCGTTATGCGCGTCCTGTTGCCGGTTCATCGCGCCAAGGNGATAACCCGGTTTTATTTCTTGTCGGTAATTCAACCATGCGGACGGGCACTCTCGGTAACGGTAATAATGGNCAATGGGGATGGGGATGCTTTCTTCACGAATATTTTGACCCGGATAAGATAACTGTTGAGAATCACGCACTCGGTGGCACAAGCAGCCGTACATTCTATGAACNACTTTGGCCGGATGTCCTTTCCGGTATCCGAAAAGGAGACTGGGTTATCATTGAACTCGGCCATAATGACAATGGCCCATACGACAGTGGTCGCGCACGTGCTTCAATCCCCGGAATAGGTCGTGACACACTTCATGTCACCATTAAGGAAACCGGAGAAAGAAAGATAGTCTATACTTATGGAGAATATATGCGTCGTTTTATCAACGAGGTCAAGGCACGCGGAGCAAATCCCATCCTTATGTCGTTAACACCGCGCAACGCATGGACAGACTCTGACAGTACGGTTATTGAGCGTGTGAATGANACATTCGGACTTTGGGCAAAGCAGGTCGCACGACAGGCAAAAGTTCCCTTCATAGACCTCAATGAGATCACCGCGCAGAAATTTGANCGCTTCGGTAAGGATAAAGTAAAGACCATGTTTTACCTTGACCGTATCCATACAAGCGAGTTCGGCGCACGCGTAAATGNGGAGTCGGCCGTTGAAGGACTGCGCACCGCAAAGAACCTCCCTTTGACCAAATACCTGAAACCGGCAATAGCAGACACGACTACCGGAAGTTCTCGCAAAGGCCAACGTCCCATTGTCTTTACCATCGGTGACAGTACGGTCAAAAATGAAGATAGTTCCGATGATTCGATGTGGGGCTGGGGCAGTNTCCTACATGAATATCTTGACAGNAACCTTGTNTCCGTNGAAAACCATGCAATGCCCGGNCGAAGTGCAAGGACATTTCTTGACGAAGGACGTTGGGACAAAGTATATAACGCACTTCAACCGGGGGATATAGTCCTTATTCAATTCGGCCACAATGACGCAGGGNCAATTGATAGTGGAAAAGAGCGTGCAGAACTACGCGGTTCGGGGCCGGAAAGTAAAGTATTCAAGATGAAAAGTAACGGCCAGTATAAAGTCGTCTATACATACGGCTGGTANCTCCGCAAATTCATAATGGATGCTCGGGAAAAAGGTGCTATCCCCATCATAATAACCCATACACCCCGCAATAAATTCGACAATGGGCTAATAGAAAGCAATGCAAACAGCTTTGGTGCNTGGACCAAAGAGGTAGCAAAAGACATGGACGTTATGTNCATTGACCTGAATACTCTTGCCGGAGAGCAACTTCAACACATCGCGGATGAAGANGGTCTGATTAAAGTNAATGCTCATTTCAAACGTGACCATACCCATTCATCNCTCCTNGGAGCAAGANTGAACGCATCCATTGTGGCAGAATCATTAAAAAATATACTNAAATAAATAATAAATATGGTATCTACGAAAGNGGGGCTTGTCAATAAAACAAGCCNCNCTTTTCTGTCTTAATGGAGATTACAATGCTATNCCTTGATTTTTCAGGAACTCTTTATATACGCGTGAAAACTGCTCGTTGGCTGAGCGCGGATAGCGTACTTCCGCGAATACCTGAGCAAGATTCTCTTTATTGTTTTCCTTGACAAACTGCTTTGAAGAAGGAAGAGCTTCTTTTTCGGCATATATTTCACGAAGCTCNTCATCGGTCGGATTCTTATATTGTCCGTGATGGACTATTGCATNAATCGGAAGACGCTCCTGAAGTTCAGGCGACTCGGCNGGATAGCCGACCGTCACGGTAANCACCGGGACGACATCCGAAGGAAGTCCAAGTACCTCGGCAATAGGTTCGGCATTGTAGGTAGTGGTGCCAAGATAGCAGGTACCAAGACCGTTTATTTCAGCTATNGTCACAAACTGCTGTGCGAAAATTGACGTGTCAATTACACCCCATGTGAATCCTTGAAGATTATTNAGTCCGGGATCNGTGTTATTAATGCGACACCAGCGGTTGAAACGATTGAAATCCAGACAGAAGGTAAGCACAGCTTTTGCNCCCTTGATTGCGGGTTGATTGAAATGAGCCGGTGCAAGTTTTGCAATTTCATCCGGATCAGTAGTCACAACAACCGAATANGTCTGCATATTGCCGGTATTGGCACTGNGGGCNGCTTCATCAAGCATCCTATTGATTAATTCAATGTCCACCGGACGNTCCTGATCATATTTGCGGATTGTACGCCTGTTGGCGAAATAAGCGGGTGTATTCATCGTAAAAATGATTTTGAAATTTAGGGACTGTTTTTCCCTATGCGGAATATTCCGAAAGGGGAGTGCAAGTTACGATTTTATTATGGGATTGTAGATAACTTAGGACTGAAATTTTTGCAAGATAGGAAATATTTACCCAACTTTGCATCCGCAAAAAACGAGAATACCAACCCTACTGCAATGGAAAGAACCAAATATACGTTTGAGGAAGCATACGAGGCTTCTGTCAAGTATTTCGGCGGCGATGAACTCGCTGCCAGAGTCTGGGTAAGCAAATATGCCCTGAAAGATTCCGACGGTAATATCTACGAACTGACTCCCTCCGATATGCACCACCGTCTTGCTTCTGAACTTGCCAGAGTGGAGTCTGCGTATCCTAATCCAATGTCGGAAGAGGAGATTTACAATCTTCTTGATGATTTCAAGTATATTGTTCCCCAAGGGAGCCCGATGGCCGGCATNGGCAACAATTTTCAGACAGGATCACTTTCCAACTGTTTCGTCATCGGACTTGACGGACATCCCGACTCCTACGGAAGCATCATAAAAATTGACGAGGAACAAGTNCAACTGATGAAACGTCGCGGCGGAGTAGGGCATGACATGAGTGACCTCCGTCCGAAGGGTACACCTGTAAAAAATTCAGCCCTGACTTCAACCGGACTTGTNCCATTCATGGAGCGCTACTCCAACTCTACGCGAGAGGTGGCACAGGATGGACGCCGNGGNGCCTTGATGCTTACTGTGGCCATAAAGCATCCCGACTCGGAACGCTTTATCGATGCTAAACTTGAACAGGGAAAAATCACCGGTGCAAATGTCTCGGTCAAAATAGACGACGAGTTCATGCGTGCAGTAGAGGANGAGAAACCCTATATGTGCTGTTTCCCNGTTGACAGTCCGAACCCGGAAATCAAATCGGAAATAGATGCCAAATCNCTCTGGAANAAAATTGTCTACAACGCATGGAAATCCGCCGAACCCGGAGTTCTGTTCTGGGATACAATTCTCAGAGAATCTTTGCCTGATTGTTATGCTGACCTCGGTTTCCAGACNGTATCAACAAATCCGTGTGGAGAAATNCCTCTCTGCCCCTACGACAGTTGCCGTCTGCTTGCAGTCAACCTCTATTCTTATGTAAAAAATCCCTTCACTCCGNAGGCTTATTTTGACTTTGATCTTTTCAGGGAGCATATCACCAAGGCTCAGCGTCTGATGGATGACATNATTGATCTCGAAATGGAGAAAATTGATGCCATCATTGAAAAAATTAAATCCGACCCTGAAAATATGGAGGTAAAGGCNACNGAGCTTAACCTCTGGCAAAAAATAAAGACTAAGACTCTTAAAGGGCGNCGCACTGGTCTTGGGACAACAGGTGAGGGTGATATGATTGCAGCCTTGGGGTTACGCTACGGAACGCCGGAGGCTACTGCAAAATCAGTCGAAGTCCATCAGGCTCTTGCATTAGCCGCATTCGCTTCTTCTGTTCAAATGGCAAAAGAGCGTGGAGCTTTTGAAGTCTANAATGCAGAGCGTGAACGCCAGAANCCCTATGTTACACGCTTGCNTGAGGCCGCTCCGGAACTTGTTGCAGACATGGAAAAACATGGTCGCCGCAANATCGCCTGTCTGACAATTGCCCCGACNGGAACGACATCACTTATGACACGNACATCCTCTGGTATCGAACCAGTGTTCATGCCTGTCTATAAACGCCGCCGNAANGTCAATGCTAATGATGTTGACGTACACGTTGATTTTGTTGATGAGTCNGGTGACGCATTTGAGGAATTTATTGTCTATCATCCCAAATTTTTGGAATGGATGCGCATCAATGGTATTGAACCGCGTCGTGATTTCACCCAAAGTGAACTTGATGCTCTCGTCAGTCAATCCCCTTACAACAAGGCGACCGCCAATGATATTGACTGGCTTGAGAAAGTCAAAATGCAGGGTGCAGTCCAAAAGTGGGTTGACCATTCCATCTCTGTAACCATCAATCTTCCCGCTGACACACCNGTCGAGTTGGTTGATCGTCTCTACATGGAAGCATGGAAAGCCGGATGCAAGGGGTGTACGATTTATCGTGACGGTTGTCGTGCCGGTGTTCTGGTTTCGGTCGACGAGAACAAGAAAAAGGATCGTGAGAAAGGAGTTCAGACGGAAAGTCCCGAGGAGNCCGGGAAGGAAGTAAAACCNTCTGCGACACCTTCCACTGACACTACTCAGACCTCTATGCCCAAAGTGAAGCGTCCCATAGAGCTTGAAGCCGATGTTGTACGTTTCCAGAACAATAANGAGAAATGGATCGCTTTCGTCGGTCTAAAAAATGGTCGTCCATACGAAATCTTTACAGGTCTTGCCGACGACGATGACGGCATTTTCTGCCCAAAATCCGTATCAAAGGGAAAAATCATCAAAGCTACGGACGATAAGGGNAACAAGCGCTATGATTTCCAATTCATTAACAAGCGTGGATACAAGACTACCATCGAAGGCCTTTCAGACAAGTTTAATCCTGAATATTGGAACTATGCAAAACTCATATCGGGAGTTTTGCGCTACGGGATGCCTATTGATCAGGTAATCAAACTNGTCAANGGNCTCGAACTTGACTCGCAATCAATAAACACATGGAAAATGGGAGTTGANCGTGCCTTGAAAAAGTACATTCCTTCCGGCACAGCGGCAGGTGGACAGAAATGTCCTAACTGTGGACAGGAAACACTTATCTATCAGGAAGGGTGNCTCATCTGTACATCGTGCGGCTCCTCCCGCTGCGGTTAAAGAATTTCTCTTAGTCGGACTGCCGTATTATGGTCGTTAAGATACAGCGGTTTACGAGCTTTATATACAGGCGATAGAAGTGAAGCGGTGGTGTCAGACATGGCATCGTCGCTTACTTTTATTCCTGCCATATCNAGAGCGGTCGGAGTAAATGAACGAGAAGTNGAGACAAGACGCTCCATATTGACATGAAGACGTGAGTAATTCTCTGGATATGCTNTTCGGTAGGATTTTGAAACCCATACAAGGAATGGGACATGAACCTGCTGNATCGAGGGTCGGGGAGAGGCATGGAGGAAATGGCTTGAGCCATTGTCAAAAATGTCCTCACCGTGATCAGAGGNGTAGAGAAGCCCTGTACTTGCATAAGGAATCTTTTCCAATCTGCCGATACATTCCGAAAGGAAGCGGTCAGTTGCCACTATNGTATTATCGTAGGCATTTATAAGTTCCTGTCGGTTTTTTGCATCAGCCACATCATAGTCGCAAGGTGTAAAGTGACAATCTTCATCACTATAACGNTCAAGATAATTGAAATGCGACCCGTATGTATGAATGACTATCAGTTGTTTNGGGTTACCTTGCGCAATAATCCTATCAATNACAGGGAGCANTTCGGAATCAGGCTTTTGATTTACGTCAAACGTATTACCGNTAGTGTCAAGTTCCTTGATAAATATGGTTGTGTCGCTTTCAAAAGCAAAAAAGTCAATAAACGAATGGTTATACCGTTGGTTTGAAAGAAANGCAGTGGAGAAACCGGCTTCCTTAAATGCTGTCACAACACTTTTNACACGATATATATCCGAATCAAATGAGGTGGCGTCAACAGGACTCAATAACATAGGGACACTCTTATGTGTCGTGTTGCTTTCACTGTATGCCCGTGGGGCAGCAATTATATCGTGACGAGCTGTCAGACGTGGAGTCGTCGGTCGGTTATATCCGAGAAGTTGCCAGTTATCAGCACGCGAAGTCTCGCCGACCACCAGCAGGTAAAGNTCACGTTGNTCNTGNGGATGNNTGGATTCTGCCCCATAGGTGAATGANGCGGAACTTTCATGATAAGCTGCGGTACGTGCAGTTCGGTCAATTGCAAGATATATGTTATAGCCTACGTTGACCGGATATAAATCATTGGAAAGAGAATAGGTTGCCGGAGTAGAAAATGAACATATCAGTAAGCCGAGTCCGGCGAGGCTAATTACAGAAGCTACCCGGAAATTTTTCTGTAAAAAAACCGGGGACAATCTGACCTTTNGATGTATGAATATNGAAGCAATTATAAGGGAAGGAANGTAAAGTATCACAACCAACGATATGACCGGAAGCAAATTACCCAGCAGTTCGCCNACCTCCGAGGAATTTGTAGTGACNAGATTCAAAAACATATCCACCGCAATGACACTCCTGCCATAAAGGTCAAGGAGGACAATCTGGAAGGCAGCGAAAAATATCANGGGAAACATCAACCATATACTACGGCCAAGACGTGGCGACAGACTGAGAAGCAGATAGATAATTCCACCCGGCAANACAACATTTGTCAAGGCCCCAAGTGGAGTCAGTGGTTCGGTTATCGACAGAAGAATATTCGGGATCAATAACGAAAACAAAAAGAAGTAGTAGACAATATTCTTAAACATAACGAACCTAATTTAATGGATTGATGAAATTTTCCTTGTTATTCTCTCACATAAAATCNCAAGGAGTNATTAATTGAATNTATCCGTTGTCAAAAGGCTTCGTTGATACCGAAAAGGAAACCTGAGGAATGTTTNCCGAAACCAATATCGAGACGGACATTAGTATTCTTTTTGAATTCCCAACGATAACCTATTCCGGCTTCCNGGAGAAACCTCTTAAAACAAATGTCGGAAAATTTATCATATATCGTCCCAACTCCTCCCCAGATTGCAACTCCGGAGCGTCGCCAAACGTGTTGACGAAGTTCAAAATAAAGATCTGTCTCACATTTGTCACGATAGCGNCCTCGATAATATGCTCTTATGGCATCCCCGTCAAGACTCGGGAGNTTACCCCAAGGAGTATGGCCGTAAGTCCAGCGTCCGTGAATACGCGATGCAAGAACCGCTCCTTTCCATAAGCCTGTATANAGNTTATAACCTAATTCTGTCCCGGAAAAGGAATGATCGCCATTTCCGAGAAANCGGGGAGAAAAACGCTGCACAAATTCAAAGAGATGCCCTTGTTTCGGNGCAGTAAGATTATCACGCGTATCAGATTGAACCATGATACCNGCCGACATTGTCCANTAGCGACGTGGNTGTCCTTCCCACGGAGTATAATCCGAAATACTGTGTGCATTCGTGTAGCTTAATTCCAATACAGGACCGACAAATATGTTGTTGGCAAGTCTCCANTCATAGTCTGCGGAAAAGGTTATATCNAACAGACTATACTTTGTTTTATTTGCATCATTNTTTCCCCAGTTNTATCCGATACCCCAGAAATAAGTACCGAACGAAACGAAATCAATCATATAATTGATTCGGCGCGTNTCGTTAGGAAAAACGTGTGTTCCTTCAATACCGATAGAATAATATTTCTTGGTTGCTACACTCCCAGTCAGNGAAATATTGGATACAGGCAAAGTAGAATCTGAAGGACAGGTTGAATAATCACCTGCGATNACGAGTCCGAGACCGAACCCCTTTTCACTGGTGTAAAACGGACCACCAAGTAAGGAGAAATCNGGTCGGCTGGTGATAGNTTTTTTATTCGACTGATGGAAATATTCAACCACCTTAGATACTACCCCCATTTTCTTACCATNATCNCCAGAGTGTGTAACGGAATCCACAGATGCAAAGCTATCCGTCGTCCNTTCCTCTGCTCTGAGAGGAAAGGACGAAAGAAGTGCAAGTATAAATAAATAGTTGATGTGATGAAACATGAGTGAAAATTTGATACATAAACAAATAGTGCCGCTCGGTCTTGAATTTGACCNTAAGGACAGGCGCCCCCGANGGGAATACTACCTATCTATTATAGAAACGCAATCAGCCACAAATAAGTTTCAGATAAGTTGAGTTATTGCAAGCGAATATATACTTACACGAGTCGAAGGACACACTTTTTTTANGGATTCAATGCAACTCAGAATGGTTGCTCCGGTCGTTATNACATCGTCAACAAGCAGAATATGGAGATTATCAATAGATGAATCTTTGACTTTATATACATTTCTGGCATTTATCAGACGCTCGTGGGCGGTTTTACGGGTTTGCGTTGTATGAAACGAAGCTGACAACGCATCTATNACNGGAATGTCTGTNATAGAACTTAATCCCAAGGCNATTTCTTCCGCTTGATTGTAACCTCTCGAAAGACGCTTGAAATAATGAAGTGGTACAGGTACGATNGCATCAATACCGTCAAAGAAACCGCTTTGCAGAAGTTCGGCCGCGTGTGTGGCAGCCAATTTATAGCCTACNNTTGGGCGACCATTATATTTGGTNTCGTGAATCANACGCGAATACGNATTCTCCCTGAAATAATAGAAGTAAGACGTCGCTCTTTCAACCGGATGACCGATTGAGAACAGACGTTCATGGATTACATTTGGTTGCAGCCGATGAAGATGGGTATATGGGAGGTCGATCATACATTTGAGGCACATCACCTCTTCACCTTTGACAAGAGTGCGATGACACACGGTGCATACATTTGGAAATATCAGGTTAAGGAGTGCTTCACTCCATGANCTCACACTACTTCTAAGCCTTTGAATCACTTCTCATCCGATTTCTGTAATTCACGCATTATACTGACTACCAATGGATACTCAAAACCACGNCCCATGGCAAATTTTACAACTTTCAATTTTGACTCACGACTTAGCGGNCATTCTTTAAGCTGCCTGATTTTAGTNTTTATAACNTTTTTTGCAATTTCACTATACGCGAGAACCTCATCTTCCTCATCAAAATCTTCAAAGGCCTGCTCNACNACAGAGTTTGGCAGCCGTTTAAGCCACAAACCCTGCTGAATCTTACGCCGTCCCCAACCGCTGAAATGCAATTTGTCATGTGCGTATGCCTTGGCAAAACGCACATCATCAAGAAAATTCAATTCTTCAAGTCTTCGGATTACCCTTNCAGCATCCGAAGCAGTCAATCCCCAGCCATTCAATTTTTTGAGAATATCAGGCGAACACTGTTCACATTTTGCACATAGTCCGGCTGCTCGAGACAAGGCATTTTCGTATGTAAGCGGGGTACTTCGTTTTAGCATTTGTAANATACCATCTATTTTTTAGCAACCATAAATCTAAGTTTCGAGTGCATATCNGGAAGAATCTGTACGTCGTTCCATCCATGANTTTTCATCCATTCAGTCAGTTCATTTGCCGTAAGGGGATTCAGCTCGAAATAGAGATGTCCGTTATCCGTAAGTGCATCCAAGGCATAGGAAGCTATTGCCTTATAAAATTTCAACGGATCGGAATCAGGAACAAAAAGTGCNATATGTGGTTCATGNTCNAGAACATTACTGTCCATATCCTTCTTTTCACTTTCCATGACGTAAGGAGGATTGGATACAATAATATCATATTTCTTTTTGAAATCACCAAGGTTTANGGCATCGGCTTTAAAAAAGTCTACNTTGACTTTCAAAAGTGCGGAATTGGACTGTGCCACATCAAGTGCAGNTTCGGAAATATCAATCGCAGTGACAGTAGGAAATTTCAGTGTCTTTGCAAGAGCAATAGCAATACANCCACTCCCCGTACATACATCAAGCACACTCAGATCTGTCTCCNGATTATTTTTTACGATTANGTCGACAAGTTCTTCTGTCTCCGGGCGCGGTATCAGCACATCTGGATTTACTTTAAATGTCATCCCATACCAATAGGTATCACCATAAATATANTGTATAGGCTCACCTGTAAGCAGTCTGTCGACTGCTTCATTGACACGANCGACTGTAAAATCGGACACTTCTTTATCAGCACGAATTAGTAATTCAACTTGATTCCAGCCTTTGACGTGTTCCATTATTATTCGCACAAGCCAATTAGCTTCACTGTCACCGTAACGTGGAGTCAGTTTTTTGCGTGAGGAATCCAGAAGTTGGCGCAAGGTTGTCATTTAGATATCCGTGTTATGAGGTTTGATGAATAAACGGGGTANAAAAACTCATGATTGAGCAAGAGGAAGTTCAATTGCAAAGGTNGTACCGACTCCAAGTTCAGATTTCTTTACATATATCAATCCTCCATGATAATCCTCGATNATACGCTTGGTCAATGTCAGNCCAAGTCCCCATCCACGGCTCTTTGTCGTGAAACCCGGATTGAAGATTGCCTTTTGATTTTTGCGTGCTATACCTTTNCCTGTATCTGAAATTTCGATAACCGCTTTGTTTTTTTCAGGCCGNATAGTGATGGTTATNCTTCCACTTCCCTCCATTGCATCGACGGCATTTTTAATAAGATTCTCCATGACCCATTCTGTAAGAGGGGGAGAGAGTGTGCCAATCAAAGGTTCATCCCAAGGCGTGACTGTCAAAGTGATTCGCCGCGAAATACGCGTCGACATATAATCGGTGGCGTGACTTACAATCTCATTTATATCGAATGGNTCCATTGACGGCCGCGAACCGATTTTGGAGAAACGGGATGCTATTGTCGACAGACGTTTGACATCCTTATTCATTTCNGCCACNGTCTCCGGACTGACACCNTCATCCTCAAGAAGTTCCATCCATGCCATAAGNGATGAAATCGGGGTGCCAAGCTGATGGGCAGTCTCTTTTGATAGTCCGNCCCATACNTTGTTCTGCTCCGCACGTTTGGTTGATGAAACGGCATAGTAGACAATCAGAACGAAAGCAAGAAGGACAAGTAGTTGGACATAAGGNTAGAAACTCAGNCTTTTCAGAACTTTTGAATCCTCATAATACAGCCATTGTTTACCGGCATCCCCCATNTCAATTTCAATAACATTAGGGGATTGACGGAGTTNTCCGAGCTTNTTTACGAGATATTCCCGATTGACAGGACTAAGCGAGAACANNCCCAANGAATCCGANTCAGGNAGATTGAAATTTCGCTGCATGATAATCTCNCCTCCATCATCAGTAAGCAGTACAGGTATTGTCCGNTTTCGTTCAATGATTGAAAGAAGAAAGTCNACATTTGAACCTGACACGGCATTCGGATCTATGGGATTGACAAGTTCGCGCGTGGCATCTGCCCATATCTGCATNCTCTCGCGTTCCTGTTCGGATAGATCCTTGACAAGCGAATCGGAATAAAACAGAAANACACTCACCACCACTACCGATAGCAGCAGAAAGCCTATTATACCTCGACGGCGTATGTCATAGATATTGGGAGCCAAACCGNAATGTAGGAAAAATCTGAAAACAAGACTAATCGGCCGGAATAGAACCTCTTTNTNAGTNAAATTCCGGCCGTCAGTCCTATGTANGATTAAATCATGGAATTCCTTTTAATGCTTGTCGTCAACGATGGGACAGCCTGAACAGCGGTTTGATATTTCAGTGAAGAAATCATTACCCTTGTCGTCAACAAGAATAAATGCNGGGAAATCCTCTACCTCAATTTTCCANATAGCCTCCATACCGAGTTCAGGATACTCGAGAAGTTCGACTTTCTTGATGCTGTTCTGTGCNAGGATAGCTGCGGGACCACCGATTGAACCAAGATAGAATCCACCATGCTTATGACAGGCATCAGTNACCTGCTTGCTGCGGTTACCCTTGGCAATCATCACCATTGAGCCACCCGCATCCTGGAACTGGTTGACATACGAGTCCATACGTCCGGCAGTAGTCGGGCCGAATGAACCTGAAGGCATACCTTCCGGAGTTTTTGCAGGACCGGCATAGTAGATAGGATGATCTTTCAGATACTGGGGCATAGGTTCACCCTTGTCAAGACGCTCCTTGATCTTCGCATGGGCGATGTCACGGCCGACAATGATTGTACCATTGAGAGACAGACGTGTAGCGACGGGATATTTCGTGAGTTCTGCAAGAATCTCGGACATCGGACGGTTAAGGTCTATCTTGACNACGTCNCCTTCTCCTTGCTTNCGGTACTCCTCCGGTATCAGTTCACCGGGATTGCTGTCGAGTTTCTCAATCCAGAGTCCTTCACGGTTAATCTTGGCCTTGATGTTACGGTCTGCCGAACATGAAACGCCAAGACCNACGGGACAAGAAGCACCGTGACGGGGAAGGCGGATCACACGGATGTCGTGAGCGAAATATTTACCTCCGAACTGTGCGCCGAGTCCAAGACATTCAGCCTGCTTCTTGAGTTCAGCTTCAAGTTCTCTGTCGCGGAATGCATGCCCAAGTTCATTGCCATGGTCGGGCAGATTATCGTAATATTTGACAGATGCCTTCTTTACAGTCTCAAGATTCTTCTCAGCCGAAGTGCCACCGATTACGAAAGCGATGTGATAGGGGGGACAAGCAGCCGTGCCGAGGCTCTTCATCTTCTCAACAAGGAAGGGGACAAGAGTCTTAGGATTAAGGATGGCCTTGGTCTCCTGATAGAGATAGGTCTTGTTGGCAGAACCGCCACCCTTTGCAACGAAAAGGAATTTATATTCATCGCCCTCTGTGGCGTGGATGTCAATCTGAGCCGGAAGGTTGCAACCGGTATTTACCTCATCATACATGGTGAGGGGCGCATTCTGCGAATAACGGAGATTGTCGGTTGTATATGTCAGATAGACACCCTTGCTGATCTTTTCCTCGTCATCACATCCGGTGTAGACATTCTGGCCCTTCTCTCCATGGACAATTGCCGTACCTGTATCCTGACAGAAGGGGAGAGCACCTTTGGCTGCAACCTCTGCATTACGAAGCATGGTGAGAGCCACAAACTTATCGTTTTCGGAGGCTTCGGGATCAGAAAGAATCTTAGCCACCATCTCGTTGTGTTCACGGCGAAGCATAAAAGCATTGTCGTGTGTACAGGCGCGCGCAAGTATGGTAAGCGCTTCAGGATCAACTACGAGAAATTCATGACCGCCCCAGTTCTCAACTTTTACATAGTCGGAAGTGAGCTTATAGTATTCGGTCGTATCAGGCCCGAGGGGAAACATCGGCTGATATTTGAAGGGTTTGGTTGCCATATCGTGAATTAAAATTTGATGATTTTACACTTGGGGGTTCTTATGACGACAAATTTACAAACTAAATTTCAAACGACAAACGAAAAGTTAATGATAGTTTATTGTTTAGTGAATACTTTACCTGTCATAACATATAATTGGAATGCTATTTGAGATTGACGACTGTTATGCCTGCTCCTCCAAAACGAACATCTTCGTCGTGGTAGGACTCGATGCCGGGAGTGGTGGACAGGAGTTGTCTGACAGCCTGACGGAGTGCGCCGGTACCGGTGCCATGGAGTATGCGCACACGTGCTATGCTGAAACGGATGGCATCGTCAATAAAATAAGTGACAGCCTGAATAGCTTCATCAGCACGCATTCCGCGTAGGTCAATCTCCTGTTTGAAGTTCAACTGTCGTTCATAACCCGAATCAATGGTCTGCATCGAGACGCTGGATTTAGCTGCCGATTTAGGTTGGGCATTTGTAATTGTAAGACGATCTGTCTTGACATTCGTTTTGATATTGCCAAAGGCAACGATAGCATTTTTACCTGAAACTTCAAGGACTGTACCGATAGTTCCTGCGCCATCAAGTTTGACATTGACACCCGGAGTAATTGCAGCCTTCGGTGCTGCCGGGACAGAAGATTGAGCCATCCCCTTGTTCTTTTTCTTCTTTGGTGCTTTGGAGAGGATTCCGCCCTTATCCGAATGGGACTTCTGTTCCTTTTCAAGTGCCTGACGTTCCTCTTTGAGTTTGCGGCGGGCTTCAAGCGTGCGCTCACGTTCGGCATTTGCCTCCTTTATATCAGCAATAGTACGCTCAATGACTGCATTCGACGAGTCAAGTATTTTCCGAGCCTCGACACGGGCTTCCTCGATTATATCGCGTCGTTTGCTGCGAAGTTGTTCGGCATCCTCGGTATACTGAGCCAGCATCTGTTCGAGTTTCTTTTCCTTCTGGCGGATAGCAGTGCGCTTGTTCTCCCAATAACGTTTATCACGCGTTATGTCGAGAAGATAGTTGTCAAGATTCATGTATTCCTTACCGACAATCTCCTCGGCTGCCGATATGATTTCAGATGGAAGACCGATTTTACGCGCTATCTCTACTGCAAAGGATGACCCGGGATTGCCTATCGAAAGTTTGAACATCGGTTGCATCAGATGACGGTCATAAAGCATGGAGCCATTAATCAATCCGGGTGTGTCTTCGGCAAATTGTTTGAGAATCTGATAGTGGGTTGTGACAATCCCCCACATCTCCTTTACATTCATTTGCTCGAGAATAGCGCGGGCAAGTGCGCCACCGATTTGCGGCTCTGTACCTGACCCCATTTCGTCAATAAGGAATAACGAACCTTTTCGTCCGCGCTGCAGCATAAATTTCATGCTGCGAAGATGACTGCTGTAGGTAGAGAGATCATCCTCAAATGACTGATCGTCACCGATGTCGACAAACATATCCTTGAAGACTCCGAAATGTGAGTTGTCATAAACCGGAGGCAGGATGCCGCACTGGAACATATATTGGAGCGTACCGACTGTTTTCAGGCAGACAGATTTACCTCCGGCATTAGGGCCTGAGATGACGAGAATGCGCTGCGAAGAATCAAGACGGATGTCAATCGGGACAATCTCGCGGTTCTGCCGTTCAAGCGAGAGTTTCAAGACGGGATGACAGGCATGATACCATTCCATCTCCTCACCATCGTGAATGGTAGGCATAGTTCCGCCGACAGCATCGGCGTAGAGAGCCTTGGCATTTATGAAATCAAGATGATAAATGATACCGGCTGCCGTCAGCATTTCCGGTATATGCGGACGTAGCTGATCGGCTATGGACGTGAGGATACGGATTATTTCACGATGCTCTTCAAGCTGAAGCTCACGCGTAAGATTATTGGCCTCGACTACTTCCGCCGGCTCTATGAAGATTGTTTTTCCGGAAGCAGACTCGTCATGTACTATACCCTGAATCTTACGTTTATTCATAGGAGGTACAGGTATGACAAGACGACCGTCACGGACAGCAGGGGTCGTATCCGGTTCCAGCCAACCTTGTGAGATGGCGGAGGAGAGGACACGACGAAGGATGGAATTGACGCGCCCAGACATTCCGCGCAGACGAGAGCGAATGTCCGCCAATACGGGAGAAGCATTGTCCTTGACCAATCCGGAAGTGACATCCACTGCACGGTCTATAAGTAGTCCGAGTGACGGCGGTATATATGACAGTTCCTCGGATATATCTGTCAGGACAGGGTAGGGAGTCCGTCCGTCAGTTCTGTGTCGGCTGAAAAACGATGCTACCGCATTAAAGCAATCGAGCATTCTGCGCACCTTTACAAGGTCCTTTATTTCAAGGAAAGTACCGGGAATCTTTATTACAGCAAGATTGCGATCAATGTCATTGACACCTTCAAGAGGAACGGCCTCGTCGCTATGATTGGCAGCAAGCATCTCACTGACAGCTATCAATGCACTCTTTATAGCCGAGTAGTCTGCCATAAAGGTCATGTCGGCACACCGCTCACGGGCTCCTTCGCAGTGACAACGCGAAGAAATCTCAACGCGCACATTACTGAAACCTATCTTTTCTTCAATTCTTTCTGGATAAATCATATTGCAAAATTACGAAAATTCCGACAATACTTAAACCCAATCTTTGGGATATGTTTATATTAGTTAACTTGCTGGATAACAGCCGAACTTTTTGTATCGGGGGATGTTTTTCCAATATGAACGCAAAGATAATAAAAATTTTATAGTTATGAAATTCACACGTCTTATATCCGGACTTGCATCGCTGGCCATTCTTTTTGGAGCTGCTGATGCAGTAGCACAGTCACCCATAAGTACAGGGACAGCTCCCGGTATCGTCCTGTCCGGATCAGCAAACTACTCTCAGTTACCAAAGAAGGCACAGGCTTTCATTGAGAAACATTTCAAGGGAGTCGGACTCCGTGCCTGTGAGAAATATTTCGCCAAAGGGAAATATGAAGTAGAACTCAATAATGGCATTGATCTTGAATTCAATACCAAAGGTGAACTTACAGAAATAGATGCTCCTGACAATACGCTCCTTCCCGTAGCGGTTGTAAAGGAAGTAATGCCCCGCAAAGCATACGAGCGTCTTGAAAAGGATGGTCTGACCGGTGCTGTCGAATCAATAGAACTCAATCGTGGAAAAGTCTACGAAGTAGAACTTAATATTTCAAGCCCGGATACATACGTCTTTGATCTCGATGGCGTATTTTTAGCTATTGAAGATTAAAGATTCTCCTATGAAAACAATTCAGCCGCGCATATTCTGATAAATAATCAATTTATGCGCGGCTGTATTGTTTTGTGACATTCGTTAAATTCTGTATTGTATTGTTAGGAGAATGTTGCGCGGGCGAAGTCGGAAGGAATATTCGGAATTGGAGAGAGTTCCGTAAGTAGAGTAATTATAGAATTTACTGTCCGACAGGTTACGCGCAGTCAGGGTAAAACGAAGGCGTCTATTGAATTGCCATGAGACTGACGTATCCATAAGCAAAAGACGCGCACTACCTCCTTCAACGAACCGTGTCATATAGTGTTCCATTCCTAATGTAAGGTTAATCCTNTCGTGTGGAGTAAGGGTGGTCNTGAATGTCTGGACAAAGGAATGAAAGCCGGAGTTTTCACTATCAGTAATTTTTAAACCTGAATAATTATAGNGCAAATTATAGTTAACCGACAACCATTTTGTAAGCGACCCTTTGAAATANGGCNTTATATCCAGAAGTTGCTGATGATAAGGATATGCTTCAGAGTTACGCATTGAAGTTGCGGAATTATCATTGAATGTGACATCTGTACCAACGACGATACGTCCGTGACAGAATCCCTTGCTGATTCCACTGTTAAACGACCATAAATTCCCAGTGGATAGGTGTCGTAAAAATGTTGAAATGATAATGGCATCTTCAAATATATTATCCGNCATCAAAGGTGACTCACTACGATTGAGACTGACAGATATATTAGCGAAAAAGGATCTGAGGGGATTACGGTAACGATATGTGAGGNTTACTCCTTGGGCNCGTGNATGAGNTNTCACTGCGCGGGNAATAANAANATTTCTGTAATCCNTAAGTATCGGGGCATCAATAAAGACATGGGGNGCAGGAGGGNTNAGACGATAATTTATTGAGGCNGAAATATCAGATTTTGCCGTAAGCTGACGATAGGCTGATACGGACGGAGANAATTCNACGAAATCNTGATTTCCGTTAATGGAGTAATGTTGCCACTTGACAGGCAATGACAATGACAGNCGCCAGATTCCACGGTCATAATCAAGGCGCGGCTCCAAACTCAACGTCGACAGAAANTTTTTATATTTTTCTGAATTGTCATATTGNTCCNTNCCNGACAATCGGGGACGGAANATCCGATAATTTATATCTACCNCGGAAATAACATAGGCTTTCCATCTGCCGAAAAACCAACCTTTCTCTCCTTTTGTCAGGCTTCGAAAATCAGTAGTAGCAATGGACTGATCAGCAATCATAGCACCGATTACCGCAAGATGGTCAGGCGNATGGAAAAGGCTNNTGNGTGAAGTAATGGATATAANTCCTCNGTCATTTCGCCGTATAATNCTGAGACCATTATTGACAGACAGTTTACGNNGCCAGATNCGCTGAGATATGTCGAGCGAACCACTGACTGAGGAGTGACCGCTATCCCATATACCTTTGAGTGTAAAACGNTTGCTCAGATAGTAGTTGTGTCGGTTTATCTTCGTATGAAATTCAATAGAAAAATCATCTGTTTTCGAAGATAGGGTATTATTCTCAATGAATTCGGGAATTTCCGTGCTGAAATAATCCGTCTTTATATCCCNGTGAAATTTTAATCGNTCGGTGAGATAGTTGAGCTTCAACCGCATTGAAATATCTCCTACACTCCATGACGCAACCGAGGCCGCAAGCCATGAATTATTGTCGCGTGTACGGATCTCAGCGAGCGGTGAATTTATGATGTCTGCGGATATNTACTCAGGCCATCTATTTTTCGCAGAAAGTAAAGACAGATCGTCATAACTATGGTCTGTCATTTGNAAAGCGGGATTCCAACCNGTGTTTCCCGTTTTAAAGGTGCATATATTCTGAATCTTCGGAGCTATTCGCATGGCATAGAGTGTGGCATCGTAAAGCAGAGGAGTAGCACCGCTGCCACCCTGCAACAGTCCTACCCAACGACTGCGNGCATCTTCTTTGAGTTTAAGATTTATGCCTGCCTCCTCAGGAAATTCAATCCCCTCGAGAGCNTTTATCGCCTGATGATTTTCCATCACTTCTACTGACTTAACATCNTTGTGGGAAATATTCTCAGTTGCGAGNCCATAATTGCCACCNATAAAATCATTACCGTCTATATAGAATTTATTGATTGGTTTTCCCTGATATTTTATAGTGCCGTCATCTTCAACTTTGATNCCGGGCAGACGCTTGATNATATCAATTATAGCATCGTCACCCGGACGTGTATAGCGATCAACATTAAACACCAGTGTATCCCCTTTGGCATATATATCCGGAGCTTTTACTATTACATCGCGTAACTGCGTTGANGACGGAGATAACCTTACAATGGAAAAATCAGATTCCGGATCAAGGACTATATTCTCATATCCGAGACAACGTATAAGAATAGACACAACACCTTTTTTAATTTTCAGCNCNAAACGACCTTCGGANTCTGAAGATGTAAATGTAAGCGGACGCGATGTTGAATTAAGACCCTGTACGATAGCTCCGGCCAACGGTTCTNCGCTTTCAATATCAATGATACATCCTTGAAGTTCCGGCATAGCCGCCGATGCGACGGCTACACCAAGAAACATCATTGATATGAAAAGNCTATTTCGGAGTGAAAATATGAAGTACTTCATCATAGTTTATTTCTTACGCCAGTCTTGTTCNATATAATCGTATGGAATCTCGATAGGGTCGTATGCACCGGGGAGAGGATTTCCGGCATCATCACTGACTGAAATCTTTCCTCCTGTCGTGGTCTGATAATAGGAATANGGATTTATNTCGAACAGATGTTTNGTTTCATAAAATTTCCTACGATGGGTTTTATTGAACGGAACCTTATAGAGTGTAATAGGGCGNGTTGATTTTGAGTCCAGACCGATNCAGCGGAAGGAATAGTCACCACGACAGTCAGTAGCTTCCATTATCAGTCCCGGAAGACCGCAAAATTTCCACGGACCTTCCATGATTGGTATTTCCGACGAGAAGAAAACAGTCCATTCGCGTCCACGGAAATTACATTTTGCNCCCATACATTCATANCNGAGTATGGTTTTCACGCTGTCCGTCAATTCCCATTCAAATTCAGGTATATCTTCCTCATAACTGAACCAATCCATACAGATTTTTTCAATATGGGTAATTTTTCCCTTCGNATAATTTTTATAGATTGTCATAAATTCTCCATTCCGTAGTTGNCCTGACATTGCNGCCTCAGCAATCTGCTCCTGTGTCATGGAACGCAATAATGAATCTACCGTNAGATTCCTATGGCTTGAAAATTTTGATATTCCGTCAGAGGAAATCTGCAGNAACATTCTGTCTGACGTATAGCTCTCGGCTCTCGAAAGAGTATCGAAACAGTAGGTGTAGTCATACACAATCTCCATTTTTTCCCTTGCAATCTGTTCGGTTTCGGGAACATGGGGNCTGAAAATATTAATCTGTCTACGGGTGATAGCTGCACTGATAATAGATGGNAAGANNGCTACAAGAAGCGAAGCGATAANTGTTGTTTTTCTCATATCTTTNCGGTTATTGAAATTTTGTGTCTGCAAAGTAACATCAAAAACANGTCGGAAGAGGAAAATAATCCTTANTCAAACATTATGGAATTATTACTAAATTATTACTCCTGAACAAAAAACAGACCCNANATACAAATAATATCATNCTACTTCACTATCTTTGTTTCATGGAACGACGTATAAAGGCCCTATATATAGTCACTATTTTCGCTATACTTGCTTTTTTAGGAATGCANGTCTATTGGCTATATTCACGCTACGAATTTTCTTTGGCAGAGTATGAAGAGCAGANACAGAACGATCTGCTTACACTCATTGATAAATATAACTCACAAAGACGGACTGCGGCCACGGAAGATAAACAGGATNTCCTCCAGACATCATCCTTCAAACTTAATATGACTGCCAACGATACCACTGGCATAGACAAGACTGTATCCNTGAAAACCATTACAACCCATTACAAGGCTCAGGAATTGCTCGGACTCCCACAAGACCATCAGCTAACTGCCGACGAGAAANTGGCCGCTTCAAAAATCATACAAGAAAAGATANTTTCAGGAGAGGTAGATTCAGATACAAAAGTATATGAGATNAAAAATCCTCCCAACGATGAAAANATCTGGATTGCATCCAAGCATCTTGAAATTGAGTTNCGAAATCCNTTTACAATCAAAGGATTGGATTCAGTACTNCACAAAGGAGGATACNACACNAAAATATCACTGATTACGTCAGATACAATCGCGTGGANTCCTATACTCACGCGTCATCATTCACTTTTCAATCCTGAAATCGGACTTTCGGTAACTTATTCGGAATTTGAAAATAAAATGGTTGTCATCCGCTGNATTATTCCGGTTTCCGCAGTGCTTATGAAGATGTTCGACACACTNGTTGTCGCACTTACCNTCTCTATACTGCTTATAATTTGTCTTGCGTGGCAATTCTCGACAATACTGAAACAGAATCGTCTCGACCAGATGAGAAACAATTTTGTCACATCTATGATTCACGAACTGAAACGACCTATTTCAACATTAAAAATGTGTGTGTCGGGCATAGAAAATGAAAAGATGATTTCCGAACCAACAACCAAAAGAGAACTCATCGCCGAATCGCGCGAGGCACTCAACAATCTTTCAGCCTATTTCTCAAAACTTAGGGACATAACGTTCAATAATGCGACACAAATTCCACTCAACACATCGTGTTTCTCACTCAATCAACTTGTCAGTGAAGTAACCGGGAGAATTTCAATACCAAATGGGAAACAAGTGAAAATATCGGACATGTCGCCGACTGACGTGCAATTGATTGCCGACCGTGTCCATATTTTGAATATCCTTAACAACCTCTTTGAAAATTCCCTGAAATATTCCGGTCAGAATGTAGAGGTAACTGTCATTTATGTNNCATCAGCCAATGGTGTGGAAATCCGTGTCAGTGATAACGGAATCGGTATCGCCGCAACGGACCGCCAAAAGATTTTTGACCGATTCTATCGTGGAAACAATGCTTCGGACACCGGACTTCCGGGGATGGGACTCGGACTTGCATACGTCAAACTGCTCACAGATGCCCACGGCGGAACAATCTCTGTTGAAAGTCAGATAGGTGTCGGCACAACCTTCATCATAACATTACCACAATGAAAACTGGCATTAAAATACTCCTTGTCGATGATGATCTCAAAAATTCAATGCTTCTCAAACGTTTCATAGAAGCGGAGGGCTACGAAGTGACATACGCCAACAACGGCCGCGTAGGGCTTGAACTTTACAGTGAAACACATCCCGACCTTATACTTCTCGACATCAATATGCCCGAAATGGATGGATTTGAACTCGCNCNGAAAATCAGGNGTATGGATAAGAGAGTCATTATATTTTTTCTTACAGACCGCACTGAAAAGGTGGATCGTCTGCATGGTTTTTCTTTAAGAGGTAACGACTACATACCGAAACCTTTTTANCCCGAAGAGCTAATTGCAAAAATCCATGAGCGGTTCGAAAGCCGTATCGTCAATGCCGACAACGAATATCATATAGGAGCAACCATATTCCGTCCGAACCTATCGACTGTGACCTACAATGGTGAGAGCCGGTCGTTATCGGTAAGACAGAGCGAACTATTGCTGCTTCTTGCCGAGAATATCGGTAGAACGGTAGAGCGCGACATCATCCTTGAAAAAATATGGGGTGACGCAAGCTATGCCAATTCACTTGCCCTGAACGTCCAGATTACATATCTCCGCCGCCTACTTGCCGATCCGTCANTGACCATCAGTTCTATCAAAAAACGTGGCTATATCCTGACCGATAACGGTATGTAAGTAGAGATACTGGCTAAATCTGATTAACATCTATATTGAATTTTCAAAATAAACGATCCGATTTTTCATATTTTCAGAAGATGTTTCNAGCTAAAATCATTAAATTTGTTCGGACAAACACATCTTCTCGCAAGGACAAATAATGAAGAATCCTCATCTACGATTCATATTCTCTCCGGGAGTGCTGATTGCTCTGCTTACGGCAGTAATCAGTCTTGTGTCATGCGACAACTCAACGATAGAGAACCGTATCAGGCAATCAGAATCATTCATTGATGCCGGAAACTACGACAAGGCTCTTGAAACTGCTCTCGAAGCCCAATCTAAACTCAATGACGAAACGCCCGATGAAATCCGTATTAAAGTCTATTCACTTCTCGGACATATTTATTATGAAACTTACAAAAGGAAACAGGCACAACCCTATATGAAAGCAGTCCTCGAACTTTCGCGTAAATCTGACGAACCGGGAAAACTGGCGCATAGAATATGGAACTATGTGCTGACGATTTCTGACATAGATTCGGCCTCGATTTTGCTTGCGGAGTGTCGAGACGTGAGCCGCCGGGACAGCATGACAGAATTGGAAAACCGCGCGAGATTGTTTCTTGGGAAAGCTGCCATAATCAGAGGAAACTACACGGAAGCCAGAGCCATACTTGACACCGTAAGTTCTGAAATAGGGGATAACCGTAATCTCTATATNGACTTGTTGATCATGCGTTCAATGCTTCTAAGTGAGACCGGACAAACTGGCGAGGCAATNGAAAATCTAAATCGGATATCTAATGGAGAGCTATCACTCGACGGAAAGAAAACCCTGTATGAGCTTCTCTCGAAATACTCACGTCAGGAGGGAAACTACAAAACATCCCTTGAATTTCATGACAGATTTGACATATACCTGGATTCGATTCATTCGCTCGAAATCTCAGAGTCAGCCGCGAGAATCGAAAGGGAATTGTCGGCACGTATACACCACGAACAGCAGATGCGTCACATGATAGCCATTATTAGTGCGGGNGTGGCCATCGTTCTTTTGTTAATCATATTTTTTCTTCATAAAAACCGGCGGTATAAAGCTCATCAACTGAAACTCGTCAAAGAAATAGCATCCCTCAACGTAANATTGACCGAGCTTGCAGTCAGGAGTGAGGCAGATGCAGATGATGATACCAAACATCATGACNACACTGAGGAAAAGGAGTATTCAATCATGGAGAAATTCAGACTAAACCTCGAATTTCTCAAAACACTTCCATCATACTCACTGGTGCAACGCCTGTCTCTCGAACGCAATGCAGACGATATTGATCNTAAGCAACTCCGTGAAATCGCTGATACGGTCATCGGTCAGTTTGCCGATTCGTGTTCGTCACTTCGACAGCTCTTTCCGTCAATGACGGCTGACGACGGCCTTTACTGCATCCTGTCATACGCCGGGCTTTCAAAAGAATGTATCTCGGCATTTCTGAGTGCAAGCGACGATGCACTGCGACGCCGAAAAAGCCGAATCAAACAGAAAATGTCGACCAATATGTTCGGATTTCTGTTTCATTAGTCCCGATTTATCGTGACAAATTCGTGACACGGATTAATTGTCACAAGGTTGCTCACTGACAGTCAGAAGTTTCGCTCTACTTTTGCTCCACAAATCAAAACGAGTAAAACAATGAAGAAACTATCAATCTTTCTGTCAATCCTTCTCGCTTCCGCTACATCCGGAACGCTTGCAGAGGTAAATCCTGACTCACTCGCACAGTCGCATCACACGCTCGATGAAGTCGTCGTCAGCGCGCAACGCAAATATGTCCGTTCCACACCGCGAGGCTTAAAAATCTCTATGATCGGAAACCCTCTTTCGGAAATAGGAAGTGCGGTGGAGGCCATAAAACAGATGCCTTTGATTGACGGCAGCGAAGGTTCAATTTCTGTGATAGGCAAAGGAAATCCTGCCATCTACATCAACGGCCGGGAAATGCAAAACCAAACCGAACTTCAACTGCTGACCTCGCACGACATTGAATCTGTCGAAATCATCACCAATCCTTCTGCAAAGTATGGCGCAAATGTCACAGCCGTCATATTAATCCGCACGAAAAACCGTCAGTCAGGGGTATTCGGGTCAGCACAGGCAAGCGTAAGTGCGTCAGAAGCATGGTCGGAATCGGCAGCATTAAGCGGAGGAANACATACCGAAAAAGGATGGACAGTTTTTGGTGACGTATCATTTTCTGATGACCGTTTCAAGCAGTCACGCCGATACCAAGACCGATTTGACATGAATAACACCAATGTTTATTCNGACACGAAAACCTCAGCAAAAAATAACACCAAAAAATTCACTCTCGGTGCCGGTACAGACTATCAGTCCGGTAAAAATNCAGCGGGTATCAAATATACATTCTCACGTCAGCCATCCGGAATTTTCGACAGCGACGCACATACAATTTTCNACAACGGAGAGCAGACCAACACTATTTCGTCGCTCACAAAACTCTCGTCGCAAAATTACCGCCACTATGTAAATATCTACGGCGATTTCAGTCTGCCGTCAGGAATCAAACTGAGAATTGACGGGGATTATATAATCGGTCGCGGAAGCTCGGATTCATCAACAAATGAAGAGGAATCACAGCGTGAAATCATGAATAAAAATCAGAGTTTTTACCGTCTCCTTGCCGGAAAAATAGAACTCACCAAGAGTTTTGATGCTGTTGAGATATCTGTCGGCACAGACATGATCAGAACAATAAACAATCAGAATTTCAAAAGTAACTCACCCGAAGAAGACAATCCGTTTTCACCCGGTTCTGATGATGTCACACAGACTCTCTGGTCCGTATTCAGTTCCGTAGACTGGCACATCTCGGATAGATGGATTTTGTATGGCGGCGGGCGCTATGAAGTGACACATACAAAGTATGACCACAACGACGTAAGAGATCCCGAACTTTCAAGGAATTATATAAATTGTCTTCCTAACATAGGCTTAAATTATAGTGGTGGGAGCGTTCGTTTGTCGGCATATTACANACAGAATATCTACCGTCCGAATTACTTGTCCCTTGAACGTAATTATGTCTATGTCACCCCGACACTATGGAGCGTAGGAAATCCGGAACTGCAACCAGTGCGCGTCGATGAATTAGGTCTGAATTTCTATTATAGAAATTTTATTCTGCAAGCAAACCTGTCAAGAAACCANGATAAAATAGGATGGATCTATACTCACGATTCCTCTTTGGGATGTAATATTCAGGGCTATGTAAATCTCCCGAATTACAATTCACTGCAAATTGTAGCCGTACAGAATCTCAACGTAAAATCATGGCATCCTACATTTCAAGCCATTCTTTATATGCAAAATCTGAGTTACGGCAATCCAGAACGCAATTACCGCAAACCTCTCTACCGGCTAAGCTGGCGAAACAGGTTTGACCTTCCGTGGAATATATATTCCTATCTGTCCTTTACTTTATTCGGTACAGGAAATGTGGAAGTACAATACTGCCGTCCGACATGGCAAGGAAGTTGCATACTCAGCAAAAATATAGGTAACTTGACGTTAACACTGCAAGCGAATGACATATTCGGGACATGGAGACAGAAACTGGAAACCCATACCAACGATGTCTACCATAAACAATATATTAAAGGAGCCTCACAATATTTGGAACTCTCCCTGCGCTATCAATTCAAGGCAGCCAAAAAGAAATATCGCGGTAAATCTGTTCGCGACGACGAGATTGGCCGTCTGTAAGGAATTTTCAAAGAACGTAAGCCCCAACCGGAAATAACGGAATTTTTATTATATTTGCAGACAAATCGAGGATCCGATTTGTCTGCATATTCTGTAACTCCTTTTTNTCATGTCAGAGTCATTCAGTACCCGAATCAAGAATTTCATTCTCCGACATCATCTTTTGACCGAAGATGATAGGGTAGTGGTAGGCNTGAGTGGGGGAGCAGATTCAGTGGCCCTGCTCGACGTACTGCATCAACTCCGCTACAAGTGTGTAGCTGCCCATTGCAATTTTCACCTTCGTGGAGACGAAAGTATGCGTGACGAGGGCTTCTGTCGGGAATTGTGNAACAAACTTGGGATTCAATTGCTGACCATTGATTTCGATGTGGAAGCCCAGCGGAATCTNACCGGAGAATCAGTGGAAATGGCTTGCCGTACACTCAGATATGAATGGTGGAGAAAACTGATAGAAAAAGGGATTGGCAGTGTGATTGCCGTCGGACATCACAGAGAGGATAATGTTGAAACCTTCTTCCTCAATCTGTTTNGGGGCAGTGGACTGACCGGACTTAAAGGTATGCTGCCAAAGACATCTGATGTCGTAAGGCCACTNCTTGATGTCACACGTCAGGATATCACTACCTATCTTTCCGAAAGGGGACTTAATTATGTCACGGATTCGACCAATCTCCTGGATGACTACAAACGTAACCTATTGCGTAATCGTATTCTACCGGAACTGGAAAAGGCTTTCCCGGGAGCATTGGACGGCATCGTTAACAGCGTTTCATATCTACGAGACAACTATGGTCTGTATACCGATCATATAGATGAACTTAAATCCAAGTATAAGGAACAGAACGGTACAATAAATCTGAATCAACTCCTNGCAACTGAAAAAAATGCGAGAATGGTGCTGTTTGAACTTCTGTCAATGGATGGAATAAATATGAGTCAAGTGGATAATATTCTATCATCCATGACCGACAAGGAGATCCTACGAACCTCAGGGCGGACGTTCAAGGGCGTAAAAAAAAGCTATCTGCTCAATCGTGGCAAATTGATACCTGTCTGTGAAATTGACAATAGAAGTGACATCAAAAATGCTGACATCTTTTCATCGCCATTTTCCACTAAAAGAATTAAAACCGATGATTTCATTGAGATGCGAAAAAAAAGATGTCTAAAAAAAGATGCCATCTATCTTGACAGNNGTATACTTGACGGACATCCTCGGTTTGAACTCCGTGGATGGAATAAAGGCGACCGTATGATTCCGTTCGGGATGAAACATGGCAGCCGTCTGGTCAGCGATATTCTGTCTGATGCCAAATATTCATTAATCGAGAAGCGCGAGGTCAGACTGCTGACACGAAATGACGAAATCCTATGGGTCATAGGTCTGCGGACNACTGAAAGATTTCGGGTCACACCCGAAACGTGTGAGGTGATTGAGATTAGCTATCATAATGATGACGATATAAATTAAGGTGTAATTCAACATGACTGAACTGCTTATTAAAAATATGGTGTGTCAGCACTGCAAACAGGCTGTCAGACGCTTACTCGGAGAGATGGGTTTCAGCGAAATCAATGTTGAGCTCGGCAAAGCCGCCATATCTGAGGCTCTTTCAGACGAGCGACGCAAAGAACTTGAAGAAGCACTTAATGAGCAGGGATTTGAACTATTGACCGACCCTGAAACGCAACTGATTGAAAAGGCCAAGCATCTTATCATGCGCCATATCCGTGAAGAAGAGGGTGGAGGCCACTCTCATAATCTTTCGGAGTGCATTGAGCGTAATCTNAATGTAAGCTATGACACCGTGAGCCGTATATTCTCACAACGCGAAGGCAGAACTTTGGAAAAATATCATATCGCACAGAAAATAGAACGTGTCAAGGAACTGCTTCAACATGATCAATATACGCTTTCGGAAATTGCCGATATGGTAGACTATTCAAGCGTAGCCCATCTCTCNCGTCAGTTTAAATCAGTTACCGGTATGACACCGACAGAGTATCTGCGTGGCCCCCGTGAACGTAAAGATCTGAACAACATTTGAACTCTGCTGCTGTGTCCTAACTAAATTTATCCATAAAATAGGAATTGTACAAACTATTCCCGCAATTATGTAACGTAGATAACTGTGTAGTGATGTAACTTTGCATAAAAATAATGCAAAAATGAACNTTACACACTTCTTTCATTCACTTTTCTCGATTATAAACGAGATGTCGCCCTATATATTGCTGGGCTTCTTGATTGCAGGATTTCTCCACGTCTTCGTAAAGCCACAGATGATGTCNCGCCATCTTGCAGGTGGTGGTGTAAAGCCTGTGATTAAAGCTGCTCTTCTTGGAATACCGNTGCCACTCTGTTCATGCGGCGTACTTCCGACCGCGGTATCCCTACGTCGACAAGGNGCATCAAAAGGTGCTGTCACCTCATTCCTTATCGCCACTCCGCAGACAGGCGTGGACAGCATCACAGCCACATATTCTCTCCTCGGNCTTCCGTTTGCTATCCTGCGCCCAGTCGGTGCATTGGTCGGTGCAATGCTCGGAGGTATAGGAGTTGATAGATTNTCAAGGACAGGAAAGGAAGNAACTATTGCAGAATTTACTGACACTCAGTTTTGTACACAAGAAAATAGGGGAGAGGTATCNTCTTCTTTCGGACAGAAATGTATTGAAGCCCTCCGCTATGGTCTGGTAGATATGGTAGGTAATGTCGGAAAATGGCTTGTCATCGGTCTTGTTATCGCAGCATTGATAACAGTTCTCGTTCCTGATGAACTTTTCCTTGGACTGGCTGACTATCCCTTGCTTGCAATGCTGCTTATGGTAGCTGTCTCAGTACCGATGTATGTATGTGCAACAGGTTCAATTCCAATTGCTTTATCATTGATAGCCAAAGGTTTGACACCCGGAGTGGGTTTTGTATTGCTGATGGCCGGTCCTGCAGCTAATTTCGCGTCAATGATGATTTTAAATAAATCAATCGGCCGACGCAGCACATTAATCTATGCAGGCTCCGTCATTCTGACATCCCTGATTTTCGGTCTTATGATAGACTATCTGCTTCCGCATGAATGGTTTATGCCTGCNATAACTAACTATACGGCCGCTTGTCACAAAGAATTCGGCTTATTCGAGACTTTATGCAGCGTAATCCTGATAGGACTCTTGGTTTATACGGCAATCAGAACGGCAATCTCTCATCGAGGACATAGTAATTTGATTAACTCAGAAACTAATAAAGATATGAAACAGACATTTAATATTGAAGGAATGGAATGTGCGCACTGNGCAGGAGCGGTACGCAATGCAGTAGCAGTTATTGATGGGATTGAAAACATATCAGTGGACCATAAAGCAGGGACANTGGTAGTCGAAGGTAATTTTATTCCTGAAAANATCCGTGAGGCAGTATTTGCAGCAGGATTCTCAGTCAAAGACTAAGGAGATTTGAATATTGGAATANAAATTAAAAATAAATCACGGATTTNGGATTGTAGNAATACATCCGAAATCCGTGATTTATTTTATTCTCTAAAATCTGAGTATATCCAACATAGTGGTAAGGGCGAGAAGTGGGGATGGCCAAAACTACCCGCGATGCTATTTAACATAATCACGATTATGGGACTTTTATTATATAGGTATTATATAGCAATATTTCATTCGGATTTTCCTACCCCTATAAATTTAATACTGGAATTTAGATTACAGTATCCAGCATTACTTTAAATGTTTTTTACTTAATTATACTATAAAATCAGACCAAATATTATTTTATCAGTTAAACCATCTAAACATTTAGCCAATAAGAGTTAAGTCATTTGGACGTATGAAAGTTTCTGTGTAATTTTGCACTGCAAATAAGAAAAATACACACCATATTAATAATTTAATGAAAACTACATAATCCCCACCTTATATAGAAAAGATATTTTCCATAAACAAATTCGTTTGCTTCATTGTCCATACTGTGATAACACACACGATTCTCTCTCCTTCGAAATAATTTCTCTCTGCTGAAATTAATCCCCACTTAAAAAATTAGTCAAAACTATTGAAGTTTTCAACAACTCTAACAAAACCATTCTTATCCATTTCTGATTTAAATTTTACCGCTAATTTTCCTATCCTTATCAATTAAAGCAGTTATCAATCTGAATTTGGGAGGATTTGACACAATTCCATCCCGGAAATCAGAATGAGTTTGAGAAAACGAATACCGATAATTAGAATTGATGATTATAATTTCGGGCGTCATGCTGCGCGATGCAGCGGACGCTTTTTTTATTAAACAAATAAAGGTGTTGATTAGTATATACCTATTTTACAGGGATTTAACATAAATCAACACCTTTATTTATATTAAAAAATGTATGCTTTACTCGGCACGGAGCGTAAGAGCTACAACGTTTTCAACGTGTTGGGTATGCGGGAACATATCCACCGGCTGTACGGCTTCAATGTCATATTTTTCGTGCAGTAATGCAAGATCACGAGCCTGCGTCGCAGGATTACAACTTACATATACAATCCGTTTTGGAGCTGCTTCAAGAATTACCTTCACTACATCTTCATGCATTCCGGCACGAGGAGGATCGACAATCATTACATCCGGACGTCCATGCAAGGCTATGAAGTCAGCGGTGAGCACATTTTTCATGTCACCGGCATAAAATTCCGTATTGTCAAGATTATTGACTGCGGCATTGACTTTTGCATCTTCAATGGCTTCCGGGACATACTCTATACCTATTACATGGCGCGTTTTCGGTGCTATGAAACAAGCAATAGTTCCTGTTCCGGTATATAGGTCATAGACAAGCTCATCACCAGTCAGACGCGCAAAATCACGCGCAACACTGTAAAGCCTATATGCCTGACGTGAATTGGTCTGATAGAAAGACTTAGGCCCTACCCTAAATTTCAAACCTTCCATCTCCTCCTCAATGTATTCGCGTCCTTTGAACAGTTTTATTTCCTGATCGGCAATTGTATCATTGACCTTTGTATTCACGACATAAAGAAGTGATGTAATTTCCGGAAAATTTTCGGATACCGCGTTAAGCAGTGTTGAAATTTTTTCTTCGTCATCCTCTCCAAAGACCATCACAGCCATGACCTCGCCGGTGGAAGCAATACGGATCATAAGCGTGCGTAGGAAACCGTGTTGCTCACGCAGGTCATAAAAGCTGTAATCATGTTCCATACCGAAATTCTTGATGAACAGACGCAGACGGTCTCCTAAATGATCCTGAAGATGGCAACTGTTTATATCAAGTACCTTATCGAATGCACCTGAAATATGGAAACCGGCAGCTCTGCGTTCAGGAAAATCCTCACCTGAACGTAGCTGATCAAAAGTAAGCCACTTTTTATTGGAAAAGGTGTACTCCATCTTATTTCGGTATTCCCATATATTCTCCGAACCCAGAATCGGAGTCACGGATGGAAAGGGAATTTTAGCTATGCGTTGCAACGCGTCCTCCACCTGCTTCTGCTTACATCTCAACTGAAATTCATAAGGTAAATGCTGCCAACGACAACCTCCACAGACAGTGAAATGCTCACATCGTGGTTTCACACGTATATCTGACGGAGTAATCAGACGTTCAATATGACCTTCCGCATAATTGCGTTTCTTCTTGTCTATCTTGACATCGGCGATATCGCCGGGAGCACCAAACGGTATGAAAACCACCATGTCGTCCACTCGTGCCAAAGAGTTGCCCTCGGCGGCGACATCGAGTATTTCAACACCGCTCAATAGCGGTAATTCTTTCTTTTTTCTTGCCATATATAATGATTAGCTTTTAAACAAAAATTTTCGTCGGTAGCGACTTTATGGCCGCAACCGACGAGTAAAATTATTTTCCTACGCAAGTTAGGTTAAAAATGTCTATTCTCAAATAATCTTCGCCAAAATTAGGAATTATTTCGATATAAACCAAAACGTATTAGTTATTTTAATATTTATTAAAAATTCATCATTCTTTTCTTTCCTCCGACAATTTTCCGTAATCCGGATCGTCAAGCACATAATGTCTTGATACATTATACAACTGTCGCAGAAAAACCACACTAAGAATGATTGAAGCGATGATAAGTACCGGGGACCCTACACCAAGATTATTGATTGATTCATTTTCCGATGTTACCTCTACCCCATTAGCTTTCCACATTGAGTACACAACAATGGAATTATTGAACGTGTGCATAATCACTGCTAACCAAAGCGAACGAGACCAATAGAACAGATAACCGAAATACGCACCCAAAAGCAATCTGGGTAAAAAGCCAAAAAATTGCAGATGAAAAGCACTGAATATAAAAGCCGTCAGCCAGATTGCAAGATGCACATTCATCCGTCCGCTTAAAAGAATACGTTGAAGGGCGCCACGGAAAAAAATCTCCTCACTCAATCCTGCAAGGACTCCGACAATAAGTATGTTTACAATCAGGGAACCTATGGAATGTCGGCCAAGTAAAATTTTCACAGATTCCTGAGCCTGTTCTTCCGCATTACGCATAAGATTCTCAATTCCCGAAAGAGAGTCAGGCAGTGTCAGACTTTCGTTAAAAGCCACGAGGGAATTCATTGCGGGGATAGACACTATCATTGCCATCAGAGCCAATATTAGCATACGGATGTCAAAAACCTTATCAATACCGAGAAAACGAGCCGGATAAGGACTGATAAGAAGTGCGCTGACGATAGCAGGAAGAATGAAAATCACACAATCCTGAATTACGGTTGATATGCGTATGGATGTCGTGGTAAGTCCATTATGCATGAACATGGAGATGATTGCCGAACCGAATACAGTGAAAACGCNAAGTGCCACTATCAGGATGAGTATCCGTTGACCGGGCGTAAAACGAAGATTTGCAAAAGTCATAAATAATGATTGGCTATAACTTAATTAATATCTTTATCTGAAAACGACCATGCCTTCCGATTAATCTCTGTCAAGATAAAACGGAGAAGTGAGCGTTTGATACTGCAATGTAAATTTATTGTCANACGAATGTATGTAAAGCTCCTCCCGACATAACGGCACTGTTTCGCAGCCGTCACGTCCAACTTGCCANAGCGTACGCTTAGATTCTTTCCCCTCCTTAGAATAAACCTTGCAGATACGTCGTGGCGCAAGACGATGGAGACNTAGCATAAATTCTATTTCATCGGTACGCGAAGTCGGTGCGATAAATGCAAGTGAATCTTCTTGAAAAGAGAAATGAACGGATGCAAGTTTGAGAAGACTCTCTACACCAAAATCCTCTCCATGACGGGCTAATGCCCGCATAGAATTCGGAGAGCGCAGAGATTCATTNAAAAACGGAGGGTTGGAGATAATCATCAAGGGATGAATTACTTCCGGGAAAACATGGGTTATGTCTGATTCCATCACCTCTACCCTATCTTTCCACGGCGAAGCCTCCACATTATGTATGGCATCCTCACAGGCATCGGCACTTATATCAATGCCTATAATGTGAACCGGATTTTCTTCTGAACGCTGTGCAGCCATAAGAGCTATCACTCCGGANCCACATCCGGCATCGANAATAGTCTTAAAGCCTGTAAGGTCTGCCCATGCTCCCAGCAAGACGGCATCCGTTCCCACCTTCATGGCCGAATGGCTGTCGTCAATNCTGAATTGCTTAAAATTAAAAATTCCCATTGCTTAAAACATGATTGACCGAAAGGTCAGTACGTGAAACCTACATTATCGACATACAGGGTCAGACCCTCAGTCCCAATGTACGGATCACCGTTTCCTGCTGAAAACATCACAACCGCATGAGTAGGAACAGCATCAGGAGCATCCCATCCTTCCTCAATCACAGGCACCATCCTACCCTTTGAGTTTTTTGCATAATAACAGTTATCTTTTCCACGNAATTTCAGATATGCAGGAATTGGACCTTTGGCCGTAGCATCACCATATATTATAGGGAGCTTCGAACCATTGATCCACTCGGTGGAAGATGAAAAATGCTCCCCTCCCGTGCCTACTCGTTTCGCATGAATATTTCCTTCGGCATCTTCCCANCTACGCTGGAGATAGACAAAAACGACAGCCTGATCTCGTCCCGGTAGTTTCTTTTTTGAACCGAAACCTGACGATTTTATACGGTAGTCGACATCCGGCATATCGACCTTGTAATCGAATACCAATGCAGAGGGCCTTTTGTTAAACGGCACTCCCATCTCCATTTTAGTATACGGATTTTTAGTGGAGGTTATCGGTTCAAGCATCTCTCCGAGAAACATCGATCCGGCCACCATAACNTTCATATTTACCAGACCAAGCACTTTTACTGTCTCAATCTGCGTACAGAGTTTAGCACATTTATTCCCGGCGGAACGTTCATGCGGATAGACAGCGTTGGATGTCTTGACGACCCCCGACACTTTTGCATAAACATTGCTGGTAGCCCATGGGGAGCCACCGAGATTTGAATATGCCTTATTACCGTTTATCGTGGTTGTTGGTCCGATTTCATAGATTGTCTTGTCTTTACCGCCTATGACGGATGACTCTTTCAAATTACGGGTGACCCAATGGGAAAAATCTCCATACTTTATGCGTTCCACATCCTGTGCAGATACACTGGAAAGCCCTGAGGCGACAAACGCTGCCAATAATATGTGTGCATTAAATTTCATAATTAATCATAGATAAATAGTTGTCTATATTATAGAAACAAACTTTAAGCGAAAAGTGTGCGGAAAGCCTCCTCCACTTTTGCCACTTCTATGATCTTTATTTTCAATCCTGACACATCTACACCTTTCAGATTATGACGCGGGATGATTATTGTCTCCATACCGAGTTTCTCAGCTTCACGAATACGCTGCTCGATGCGTGTAACAGGGCGTACCTCTCCCGACAGGCCGACCTCTCCGGCCATACATACACGCTTAGGTATGGTAATGTCCACATTGGACGACAAAATTGCACAGATGACAGCGAGATCAAGAGCCGGATCATTAACCTTCAATCCACCTGCGATATTAAGGAATACATCTTTGGCGGCTAATTTGAATCCGACCCGCTTTTCAAGTACCGCCAGTAGCATATTCATTCTCTTTGAGTCAAAACCGGTCACAGAACGCTGCGGTGTACCATAGGCCGCTGTGCTGACCAAAGCCTGCACTTCAATCATAAAAGCGCGGATTCCCTCCATAGTCACACCGATTGAAATNCCCGAGAGATCATCACTACTTTGCGACAGAAACATTTCGGACGGATTTGATACCTCACGCAAACCACGCTGACACATTTCGTAGATCCCAAGTTCCGCCGTCGAACCAAATCGGTTTTTAATTGATCTCAGAATTCTGTATATACCTTGACGGTCACCTTCAAATTGAAGGACTGCATCCACTATGTGTTCAAGTACTTTTGGTCCGGCAATACTACCTTCCTTATTTATATGTCCTATAAGTATGACCGGAACACCTGTTTCCTTTGCATATTTCAAAAGTTGCGCGGCACATTCACGCACCTGCGAGATGCTCCCGGCTACCGATTCAATATCATCGGAAGCAATCGTCTGTATGGAGTCTATGACCACAAGTCCCGGATCAACCTCTTCAATGTGATCATGGATATTCTGGAGTGAGGTCTCGCACACAATATAGACATTGTCATTCGGACGACCGATACGATCAGCTCGCATTTTCAATTGACGGGCACTTTCCTCTCCGCTGACATAGAGAATACGACGAGAACGTATCGAGAGGATATTTTGAAGCACAAGCGTTGATTTACCTATGCCCGGTTCTCCTCCTATCAGTACGAGACTCCCCGCCACCATACCTCCGCCAAGCACCCTGTTAAGTTCAGCACTTGGCATCTTGATGCGCGGTTCTTCTTCAAGTTCGATTTCATGTATTAACTGCGGTCGGCTACGTCTCTGGTGATNNCCCGATGGAGCGAGAGTTTTGGATTTCTTGTCAGAGACAATCTTCTCCTCCACCATNGTNTTCCACTCTCCACAGGCNGGACACCTACCCTGCCATTTAGGAGCCTGCGCGCCACAACTCGTGCAGAACCATGCAGTCTTAGTCGTTTTCATCGTAATTTCGATTTAAATATAGTTTCAGTGGTCAGATGCCACGGAATTTTGCTATTGTGATGGCAGTAGCTATCGCAGCGTTGAGTGATTCGCCCGTTTCCTGACCGGGCGGATATGAGGGAATGAACAGACGTTCCGTAACCAATGCTTCGACAGATGGGGAAATCCCCCTCCCCTCATTACCTATAATAATTATCCCTTCGCTACCCAATTTCATATCTGCAATATTATTACCATCAAGAAATGTCCCGTAGACAGCCTTTGGCTTGATGGAGGTAATCATTTCAGGAAGTGAACCATAATAAAGTCTGACTCTGGAAATCGACCCCATTGTCGACTGTATCACTTTGGGTGCAAAACAATCAGCAGTCTCATTGGAACAAAGTATGTCATGTATTCCAAACCAATCAGCCACACGGATTATGGTTCCAAGATTTCCGGGATCCTGAATGGTGTCAAGAGCAAGAATCAGACGGTCTGACAGTTTTCGAAAATCAGCCTGATGGTCAGGAAGTTCATAGACGGCTATCACTTCTGCCGGAGTTGAAAGGCTTGACATTCGGGAAATATCATTACGGGACACTTTTACAAGGCAATCAATGTATGGGGCTATTCTGTCATTATATTCCTCTATCCAGCTATATGTAGCAAACAATGTCCGCAGTTTAAAGTGACCGAGCGTATCAATGACACATTTAGTACCCTCTGCCTTAAACATATTTTCTTTTCGTCGAGTCTTTCGCTCATCAAGCGCCTTTATCGTTCGAAAAATATTCTTTGTCAGTTCAATCATGTCGTGTAAACACTAAGAATTTTAGAGCGCGTTCGATATATAACCATCAAACTCGCTTTCAAAGTTACATATTTTCCAAAAAATACACAAAACCATCGGTGATAAGCAAAGTGCAAGCCGAGATTTTGAGTAATTTTGTTGCCGAAATAAAAAACTTGATTCAAATAAGCCGCAATGCTGACTGATTTATACAAAAAGAGATTTGGAGTCGCTCCATCTTCAATAACTCCCTTGACACCGGCTGGCAGCAACCGCCGATATTTCAGGTTGACAGGTCCCCGGACTGTGGTGGGCGTAAATGGGTGTTCCTTCGATGAAAATAAATCCTTCATATATCTGGACAAACATTTTTATTCCAAAGGTCTACCTGTACCGGAAATTGTAGCAGTCTCCGACGACGGAATGACATATCTCCAAGAAGACCTTGGCGACATTCAATTGTTTGACTGCCGGGGATCCTTGGAACTTCTGAAGAAAACAGTCTCCGTTCTCCCGGATTTTCAGTACAAGGGTGCTGATGGGTTGGACTTCAATCAGTGTTATCCTGTCAGTGATTTCGATAGACAGGCCATACTTTGGGATCTGAACTATTTCAAATATTGTTTTCTCAACACCACCGGTATTCCTTATCTTGAAGGAATACTTGAAAAAGATTTTCAGCTTTTGGCCACAAATCTTTCAGTTAATCCTGAGGGTACTTTCATGTATCGTGACTTCCAGTCAAGGAACGTGATGATAAAGGATGGTGAACCTTATTTTATAGATTTTCAAGGGGGACGTCGCGGCCCTGCTGAATATGATCTTGTGTCGTTCATAACACAGGCGCGTGCAGAATTCCCGGCGGAAGTACGCGACACACTCATCGACACATATATCGAAAGCGCATCAAGATACACACTAATTGATACGGTTGAATTCAGAAATCGACTCAGACAATTCGCACTCTTGCGCAATCTTCAAGTTCTGGGTGCCTATGGATTCCGTGGGAAATTAGAGCGTAAACCTCATTTCTTAAAGAGTATTCCTCTTGCTCTTGAAAATCTAAGGAAATTGCTGGACACACCCTTTGAAAACTATCCCTATCTCACAGAGGTTCTTGGCCGGATGCTGGAAAAAGAACAGCCGGACATAAGCGACTCCAAATATCGGGAAAGTTCCCTTACAGTCACCGTGACAAGTTTTTCATATAAAAAAGGACTGCCCGAAGATCCGTCAGGAAACGGAGGTGGATTTGTTTTCGACTGCCGTGGGATGGAGAATCCAGGGCGATATGAGGAATACAAGCATATCACGGGGCTTGACAGTCCGGTGATTGAATTTCTTGAACATAAGGGCGAGATTACAAGATTCCTTGATAGTTGTTTCAGCCTTGTCGACCCTTCGGTGGAGTGTTATGACCGCCGTGGATTTTCATCGCTCATGGTCAGTTTCGGGTGTACCGGCGGGCAGCATCGAAGCGTTTATGGAGCTCAGAAAATGGCAGAGCATATCAAGGAAAAATATCCCCATGTCAAAGTGCATCTTATTCACCGCGAACAGAAGATAGACCGAACACTATGAAAGCTATGATTTTTGCAGCCGGACTCGGTACTCGTCTTGGCGCTATAACGCAATGTAAACCGAAAGCCCTCGTGGAGGTCGGAGGTGAACCTATGCTTAAACGTGTCATATTGAAGCTGAAAGATGCTGGAATAAAAGAAATAGTCGTCAATGTTCACCATCATGCGACAGACATCATTGACTATCTTTCAGCCAATTCATATTTCGGAATTCACATTGCGGTAAGCGACGAGCGGGACAAATTGCTCGATACCGGAGGTGGACTCCTTCAAGCAAGAAATTTACTTGAAGGAGAAGAACCGATTTTGGTTCATAATGCTGATATTCTTACCGATTTTGACCTCAATGAAATGATGTGTCGACATGAGGCTTCAGCATCTCAGGCTACCTTACTCGTGGCGGACAGACCCACTTCGCGGTATCTTCTTTTTGATGACAAAATGCGTATGGTTGGATGGAAAAACATTACGACCGATGAAGTCCGTTCGCCGTGGGCTGACGACATAACCGTTACCGCAACCAGATTAGCCTTCGGAGGAGTGCATATAATCAGCCCTGACATTTTCAAAAATTTGGCTGCCTATGGGCTTAAACACGGTGAAAAGTTCTCGATGACACCTTTCTACATTGAAAAATGTGCCGAATTAATTATCCGTGGATTCATGCCGGAAAAACAATATAATTGGATCGACATTGGAAAACCGGAATCGCTCATTGCTGCTGAAAATATCGCTTCAAGACTTCAGCCGACAATTCGGCGGGAGTAAAAACAGCGAGAATAGCCGGTCGGTCAGCAACAGAAGCGAAATCGTCAAATGAACGAAGAAGTTCTTCCAAATTATATGCTTCAAAATAAGCGAAGCCATAACCATCCGAAAGCTGACGCAATGGAAGTTTAGTTCCCACTGCGAAATAGCGTTCAAGTTCAGGAAGATTGGATGTTGAGGATATGAAACGGAATATGCCGCCACCACCATTACACATCACTATGATTTTGAATCTCGGAGTAACAAGGGCTGATGACAGAGCTGCCAAATCATATTGACAGCTCATGTCGCCGGTTATTAACAACGTAGTTCCATTATACATGACTGATGCACCGAGGGCGGTAGAACTGCATCCGTCAATACCGCTAACACCACGGTTACATTCACAACGGTGAATGTGATTGCAGTCCATAAGCTGGGCGTAACGTATAGGCGTACCGTTTGATAAATGAAGATTCCATTTTGGAGGTATCGCCGGGATTATCTGTGCAAATGCACGAAGATCGGACCACGGACTGGATTCCACATATTTTTCATGTACCTTTATAGCCTTGTAGGATAGGCTTCGCCATAACGCCCCATAATCAGAGGGTGTTTTGAAAATCTGCATTGCCGACGCAAGCTGCCGGAAAAAAATAGCCGGTGGCATCTCTATCCGTAACGTGAGATGCCGGAAACAATCGACTGTTGTGTGTGAAAGCCCTATGTGCCAGTGTTCCACTTTATCAAGAGAACGCAACCAATCCTTCACGAAGCGCGAGACAAGAGCTCCCCCTGCGGTTATCACAACATCAGGCGCCATAGCTTCACGCTGGGTGGAGTCCATCCGACATAGTGTCGAATCAATACGGCTGACGAACAATGGGGAGTGTAGATTAGCGATACTCTCAATCATCACTGCTACATTTGATACTCGTGCGAGTTTCGTAAGCGCTCGGTTTAGTTTCTCGTCCGGTTCATGAAATCCGACAATGATAAGAACCTTTTTAGGAGATGCTATCCTCTCGCCTATCCTTCTTGCCTCCGCCGTAGGCAACTCCGGCCGTGGTGAAATCATCCGTATAATACGACTGCTGTCAGGCACAACATCAACCAATTTATTTAATGGTGCATCAAGACGCACATTTATATGCACCGGTCCCTTACGGCCATCGACCGCCTCAATCAGAATATCATTTATTAGCCGGTTGCATATCCACTTACCGTTGGGAAAGTCCGTATACGACGGGAGATCACAACTACGCTTGACGTATGGGGCGAGTGCATCTTGCTGCCAGATGGTCTGGGAATCATCCTGATCAATCCATTCCTGTGGACGGTCCGCGGAAATCACAACCAACGGTATCCGACGATAGAATGCTTCTGCCACCGCCGGAGCATAGTTGAGGAGTGCTGTACCGCTCGTACATACTATCGCAACCGGTTCTCCTGTCTGAATAGCCATGCCTAAGGCTATGAATGCTGCGGATCTTTCATCTATCACGACATGGTCTGTCAGCCCTTCATGTCTGGATATAGCGATAACCAATGGTGTATTACGACTCCCCGGGGACAGAACAACCTGATGCACACCGTGAGCCACAAGGAGATCTGCAAGAATATTACATGAAAGTTTATCGGTCGTAAGCATGATTCAATGAAGGATTAAATTTCATACAAAATTACAAATATTGATGCAATCATGCACCAATTTCTATCGGAATGTGTTACATTTGTAGTAACATCAAAATTTATAATCATCAAAATGTATATCGCATCACAAAAACACAAAGAAAATATTGCAGAATATCTGCTGTATATGTGGCAGATTGAAGATATAATCCGTGCTAATGGCCTCGACATAGATCGCATAAAGGCTAATGTCATTGATAAATTCAACCTCGAACCNGCTCAGGAAAAAGAAATGGTCGAATGGTATGAATCACTTATCGATATGATGCGTCGTGAGAACGTGGAGAAAAGCGGCCATCTTCAGCTCAATAAAAATGTTATAATCCAATTGACTGATCTTCATCTTGCCCTTCTGAAAGACCCGCGTTTCCCGGAATATACAGCCGAATTTTATAAGACCCTCCCCTACATTGTTGAACTCCGTGCAAAAGCCGGCGAAAATCCCACAGGAGAAATTGAGACTTGCTTCAATGCACTCTATGGTATGCTCATGCTTCGCCTGCAAAGCAAGGAAATCACCCCTGAGACACAGAACGCAATCGCACAGATTTCTAAATTTATCGCACTCCTGACAAAAGACTACCATCTCGACAGAGTGGACAAACTCTTCCCTCCGGAAGAAGAATAGCACCCTCCATCATAAATTTTTCTAATCCGAATAAATGACATCATATCCATAGTGAATTAATAACCACTGTATTATANAACAAAATAGATTTATCTTTAAAATATTTATCAAAAAAATCTCAAAATAATTTGCACAATTCAAAAAAACGTCCTAACTTTGCACACGTCAAAAGGAAATCAGTTNATAAGATGATTAAGCGAAATCATTGACTGAACCTCTGAATGACATATTGGAGAGATGGCAGAGTGGTCGATTGCGGCGGTCTTGAAAACCGTTGAGGGTCACACCTCCGGGGGTTCGAATCCCTCTCTCTCCGCTAAAAGTCTAATAATCATTTGATTATTAGACTTTTATTTTTTGATTCAGACAGGTTTCAGACAACTTTTCTAAGCCTTTCAGACAATATCCATTCACCAGCAATATTCTTCGTTCACAAAGAATATTAAAAGTATGTCGAATATAATGTAAAAAGGCCGTCGGATGATATTTCCGGCGGCTTTCTATTGTTTTTAAATTTCCTGAGGGGACTTATGACAGGAAAGGATTCAATCCAACTATTTACTTTGTTCGTTCCATGTCGGCGAGGGATGTCAGACGACTTGCTTTCCATGCAAGGACTAATGCTATCGACGTAACCGCTACGAAGGCGATAGCAGCCGAATGGAACATATTCCCGAGGCCGACTAACGGCGAAACCACGGCTGCAAATGCGTATTTCACNACACTNAGTATCGCCGATGCTGTNCCGGCTTCATCACGNCCAACCTCCATTGAGAGTGTATTGGCACTTGAAAATATCATACCTGANAACATAAGCATCGGGACTGCACAAAGTTCATAGAGCAAGAANGATGCTTCATTCCACATCACGACAGCCTCTGCNACTGCAAAAANAAACATACCAATACATCCGACAACCATCCCCTGCTTCATGACTTTGAATTTCAAAACCAATGACGAACCTATACTTATCGCNAGTGCATTGCCACCGAAAATNAGNCCGAATGTCATCGCNCTGAATCCNTAGTGAGTCTGAATAAGNAANGGAGCCGANGCAATATAGGCATAAAGCAGACCGATGGCCACNGCCTTAATTGTGACATAAGTCATAAAACGACCGTTAGTAAACAGTGAACGGTAGGCTTTNAGGTAGCTATCAAAGTCTCTNACTTGTAGNCGCCGNTGCGGAGGCANNGTCTCNTGATAACGTGTAGTCCANAAAGTCATGCCTACACCAATCACAAGAAGTACGACAAANATGCCGCGCCAACCGACCCAGTCGGCCATCAGTCCGCCAAGTACAGGACCGAGCGCAGGAGCCACTCCATTGATAGCCCCCACTATCGCCATNAGTTTGGCAAGTTGACGTCCCATATANACATCAGCAGGAATAGATGTNGAAAGNACCATCGCCCCTCCTGCACCAAGTCCCTGAAACAGACGNCAGACAATAAAGAACGTGATGTTGTGAGCAAAAAGCGACAGCCCTGTGGCCAATACAAATAAAATCAATGATATAATAAGTATCGGTTTACGACCATAGCGGTCACTGGCNGAACCCCACAGNACCGAGCCTAATCCCATACCTGCCATTGCCATCGATATACCCATCTGAGTCATTGATGGTGTGGTGTGAAATTCCTTCATCATTGAAGGAATCGTAGGGAGATACATATCGTTTACCAGTGAGGAAAAAGCCCCGATGATTGCAATGAAGGTGACAAATATACCATAGTGTTTCGGAGCCGGCGACAAGCCTGTTGATATCGGGTTAGTAGTTGATTCAGAAGTCATTTGTTATTAATATTTTAATATTTAAAACAAATTTTATAAACCGGATGTTCACTTCCTTCGTCCCCTTGATTGACCCCGATTCCTATACCCCGCTACCCGACATAATATTTCCAACAACTGATTCCGTAAATTTTAACCACAATTTTTCTGGATACAACCCAGACTGCGAAAATTAAAAAATTCCATTTGTAATTTCCCCTATTTATCCTTTTTAAGTAACTTCACAATTCGGATAATATTTTTCTAAAAATTCTCCTCTCCGAGGGTTGAGTTTTAAGTACGTTGTGTGTCTTTTATAATGTATGGCAAACAAAAACGACATAGAGCAGCTTTTCAAATCACACTACTCNCAGATGTGCCGGGTCGCCGTAGCTCTTCTCCANGATGATGATCTTGCGCGTGACATAGTCCACGATGTATTTGCTTCTCTACTCGACAGCAATCCAGACATACTTGTGTCAGGTATCTATCTTATCAGATCGGTCAGAAATCGCTGTCTCAATCATATCCGAAACTGCGAAATCCATGAGCGCATAGTCAACCGTTATTTNCTCGACAANGAAGAGTATGATGCCGAGGATTGGCCGGATGATGAAACGATTNCACAGGTCTACAATCTTATAAAATCAGATATTTCTCCACAAGCACGCCGAGTCATCAAACTCCGCTTCTCCGAAGGNTTGCCCTTTACCCNTGTTGCAGCAACAATGGGNATCAGCGAAAGTGCNGTCTANCGTCATCTCAGTCATGCACTAACAATCATCCGTCAAAAACTCAATAAAAATGGATAAGCAAGATCCGAAATACGACCTCGTNTTTGACTTAATAGAGCATCCCGAAAACTATACTTCGGAGCAGTTAGCTAAAATCCTCTCTGACCCCGAAACGAGAGAATTTTATCGTCTTCTCTGCCTGACAGATTCCGCCATTGAAGCCNATAAAATGAATATTGATGTAGATGCCGAGTGGAATGATTTCACGCGGAAATATNACATANTTCCNCCCCNNCGCTTCCTGTTNTTTGGAAANCGCNCTGCATCAATCGCTGCAATAATCTGCACATCCATCCTCGCAGTTGGTGCCGGGATTNCTGTCACCGTATCAGTAATTAACCGCGNCNCCGAACCTCTGGNGGATACCAATCCCNCCGAAATCATCACGACGGCTCANACAGAGCCTTCTGANACCTCTGCTACTCCGGCNGACACCCTTACAGCCGTTTCCACGTCTGTAATGTTTGAAAACGCACCTCTCGAATCTATCATGACAACNATAGCCTCTATTTATNGAGTCGAGGTTAGATTCAACAATCGTGAAGTGGCAGACCTTCATCTTTATTATAAGCTCGACACNACCCTACCTCTCGATGATATCTTAGNTCAGCTCAACACTTTCGAGCAAATCAACATCAGACGTAACNACAATACTCTTTACATTGACTAGACATGAAAATACTCCTGACCATAATAACGGCAGTGATGACCTTCATTTCAGCCGGCGCATACGAATACTTATATTCATTCAGCAATACCCCTATTTCCGATGCGATTGTCCGCATCAGCAGGGATCATCCGGAAATTAATATCTCCTTCATTTACAAGGAACTCGACAAATACAGAACATCAGCGGAAGTAGGTAGNGANGACCCTTACGAAGCCTTGCGTCAGANCATCGGATTAAACCCAGTCTCCGTCATCAGAAAAGACCGCAANTACTATATCGAGGCTTTTCAGCATGGCAAATTCACCTATACGGGACAGGCAATCGGGAACGACGGCAAACCAATTACGGCAGCAACNGTAATGTTGCTTGAACCCAACGACTCCACCGTACTTACTTATGGAATAACTGACGATTGCGGATATTTCTCAATCCCGTGTGACCATAAAGGNATAATAGCCAAATTAACTTGTCTCGGCTATAAACCCACATACAAAAGAAGTGAATCTTTTGCAATAGGTACTGTCGTAATGGCAGAATTACCCATACGTCTACGACCTGTNAATGTGGAAGCAGACAATGCNATATTGATGNCNGACAAGAGTATTTATCGCCCGACTCAAAAACAGAAGAATGCATCGCAGACTGCCACAGACCTATTGGTCAGAATGGCAATACCCCACCTTGATGCTAAGTTAGGTTCTTCTACCGTTACNACCGTTTCAGGTCAACCGGTAGCGATATATATCGACTATATCCCTNCCACACCAGACGACTTACGGATGATGAGGACGTCAGATGTCATAAGTATTGAATTTTTCGANTATCCTACCGATCCGAGATTTATGGGAAATAAGGACGTCATTAATTTCCGAATGGTCAGATACAAGTATGGAGGCTATGTAAAGACACTTGCCACCGAGAAATTCATCGCAAATTCCGGATTTCTCCAGTCCAATACCCGTTTGGCAAGAAATAAAATGACATACGATATAATGGCCTATGGTTCCTATCTGAACAATAACCATTTTAGTACTGACCAGACTGAATTCCTCCGTCTCCCTGATGATAACGGCGGTGTAAAAAGTTTTCAGCGAGAATCTACCAACGAATCATCGGAATACAGGAAATACAATGCTGAGACAAGTTTCAGAGCTTTGTACTCCGGTGNACATCTGACAACCAACAATCATATTGCATTTGGTATTGACGCAACACCTCATGACCACAACACAGGCTTCGTAAGATATACCGATGATATTATCAGTCGGTCAGANTATGAATCGCAGGCAGAATCGCAAGCAAAAAATCTCAGCTACAACGGATATTATTTTTTAAGTCTCAATCATGATAACTCACTTTCGGCAGACTTATCCTATTCCTACTCCCATACCAATCAGAAATCCGATTATAACGAAACCGGAATCTCCTCTATCTATAATGAGGCGAACGATAATACGCATAACGCAAATATCGAACTAAATTACAATCAATCTTTTTCGGGTGGACACTCCGTGCATACACATCTCCATGGCCTGTATGAACATAACCGAACCAACTATCATGGTTCAATTAACGCACTTGATAATTCAGCGACATGGTTCGGACAAATCGGTGGTTCATACAGTTTCAAAGACAAGAATATTTCTGCATCATTTGGATTTGGTTGGAACTGGTTCTCTACCCGCTTAAATACAAAGCAGACAAATTCCAATTTCCCTTTCATGGATGCTTCGTTCAAGTATACCCCCAATAAGCGAAACTCTTTCAATCTGATTTTTCATTATTCAGTCTGGCCTCCGTCCTCCAACTATAAAAGTGAGAATATAATTCAGGTGTCACCTGTGTTATGGCACACCGGAAATCCCTTCCTGAAATCATATCAAAGTTATGATGCCGGTCTAAACTATATTTATGTCCCATCAAAGAAATTCAATATGTCTGTCTTTTTCAACACATGGTTTGTCGGAAACCGTGAGGCTTTCGTCTACAAGGCTACTCCGGAAGGTATCATAAGAACAATTCAGCAACCCATAGGATCATTCGGTCATTATAACTATGGGATTAGTGCTTCCACAAATCAATTTGATCATCGACTTCATATATCAGGCCGGATTGAGCAACTGTTCGTTCATAACGGTATGCCCTATGACTTCAACCGATCCTTCATCAGTTACTATATTCAGACCTTGTATTATTCCGGCTCTTTCAATTTTGCGATTGCCTACCAATCGCAAAAGGCTAACGTCGGTTACGAACCCGGTTCAGGCACATGGATAAAAAACAAGGGTAATTTCATTATTCAGTGCGGATGGAGCAATTCCTTCTGGAATATAAGTATTACCGCACAGAACCTTCAACGATGGAACTGGCGAGCTTCATATCAAGTAATGAACACTGACAATTATTCGGTAAACAGATATATCAGCAATACTTCAAGTCACGCCTTTGTCAGTTTATCAGCAACCTATACATTTGGCTTTGGCAAAAAGATCAGGCAGGGAGACGATATATCCCGAAAGGCACTACCCTCCTCCGGAATATTGAAGTAGCATAGAATAAGCCCGGGTTTATCGGTCATGCCCACCCATAACTCTCAGCATATAGCCGAATCCACGCTGATTTATGATGGATATGGATGGGTCACGGCGGAGGACACGACGGAGTTTATGGATATAGTTGTGGAGCGAATTACGGTTGCTCAGTTCATCATGTCCCCACACACTAACCATAAGCTCCGACGCATCCACTGTTTTTCCGATATTCCGCGCCAGCTTTTCAAGTACCCTTGCTTCAAGGTTGGAAAGCTCCGTACATTGTCCGTCAATGTCGAGCTGTTGTGTGGAGATGTCAAAAATAAAATGCCCAATCCTGAGCCGCGGTTCCTCCTTTCCGTCGGGATGGTGGTAACGCAGGAGGGATTTTATGCGTATCAATAATTCCCGAAACTCAAAGGGCTTTTTCAGATAGTCGTTGCCACCGATTTCAAAACCCTTCTCAATATCATCAATTGTATTTTTTGCCGTCAGGAACAGGATTGGAACGTTAGGAGACACTCGTCGGATTCTACGTCCCATTTCAAATCCGTCGAGGCGTGGCATCATCACGTCAGCAACTACTATATCCGGACGAAAAGAAGCAAATTTCTCAAGACCGTCCTGACCATCCTTACCGACAGCCACATCATAGCCCTGCGTTTTCAGTATGTCAGCTATTATCATAGCCAAGTCCTTTTCATCTTCTACAAGCAATACTCTATATTCCATCTTAATTTAGTGTTATTGTAAAACGTGAACCTTTCCCGGACGTACTTTCCACACTTATAGTCCCGCCCATCTGTTCAATAGTCTGCCTGACATAATACAGACCGATACCATAACCACGGATATCCTGACGGTTGCCGTGAGGTACTCTGTAAAATTTATCAAATATATACGGAAGATTCTTTGACGGAATACCGATGCCATTATCCGAAACGACAATGCGCCCACGATCACACGAGATAACAATCTCCACTTCATCACCTGAATACTTGATTGCATTGTCCACCAGATTATTCAGCACGTTAGTCAGATGGCTTTTATCAACTTCCGCGATTATTTCCTTCTCAGACGTCTCGACCCTTATCCGTATTTCTTTCTCACCACGCATCTGCTGCACCTCTGCAACCTCCCGGATAATTGGAAGAATATCCATACGTCTGACCGAAAGTTTCATATTCCGTCGCTCCATACTGACCGCCAATATTGACTCTACAAGCTCGCTCAATTTGTCAAGCTGCTTCAGGGCTATTTTCAGATAAGCCTCCTTTTTCCCGGGGTCATTGGCGTAATCAAAGTTCAGCAGAGCATCATTGGCGGAATATGCGATTGCTATGGGCGTTTTCAGTTCATGGGTCATATTTCCCGTAAAATCATCTTTCATCTCCTCGATGGTTCTGAGTTTGGCAACGGTGACAAGAAGATAACGGAAACCGACGATAAATATGACAATCATAAGCAATGTCGTCAAGATGACACCTGACATTTGTTTGAGTATATGCCTGACAAGCGGAGTGACGTAAGCTCTGTAAAAGTATCTTCCCCCCGGACCGTATGGAAGTTCAAACACGTCGAAATTTTCAGTGTCGGTTATTCGATGATTTTCAATAATCGTCTTCCCTGCCGAATCAACCAGTTCAACCGCCACAAATTCAGGCCTCAGTCCACGCTCTGCAAGATGGTAGCGGAATATACTGTCGGTTTTCCTCAGATTAATAGGAAGTATCGAATCCATCTGACCGTGCATCTGTTCGCTCATTTCAGCCATCATCTGATTGCCGAACGATTCTGTCTTCATAAATCTGAGATGATTGACAATCCGCTCCTTTCCTTCCTCCTCCGTAACACTCATAACGACTGTGTCACTTCCGAGATTGAGTCGTCCCGAAATAGTACGCTCTCCATCGTGCAGCCGACTGCATTCAGTGGCGCGTTCCCAAAGATCGTCAATATCCGTGTCGACCATCGCTGAAAGCACCTCACGATTCACATCTTCGGAGATGGAAAGATAGAGCGTAGCGAGATAGTAGCAATTTAGCGCAAATACTACGATGGCAGCCACTATAATTATTGAAGTATGGAGCTTAAATCTTTTCATTGCGACAAAAATAGTGACTTTACTCCATTTTTTATTCCCACACGGCGTAAAATTAAGACTAAATAAGTCTAAACAAGAGTGTATTAGGGTCAGAATGTAGACTGAATCATAATTTTGCAGAACCATAAGCATCCATCATCCGACAATTCAAAAGCCATCACAGATGAAACATTTATTTATCATTCTCGCTGCCTTCTGTCCGTCAGTAATTCATGCTATCACTGTCGCTCCAGATACAACGACCGTCAAAAACCATCAGCTCGACGAGGTCGTGGTGAAGGCTGAAAAGCCGCAGATAAAAGCCTCAGGAAGCACATTGACAGTAGACCTCCCGGCAATCGTGCGCGATAAGCCGGTCAGCAATCTACTCGAAGCTCTCCCCTATCTTCCGGGCATCACACGTCAGGACGACCAGTTCATACTGGCAGGAGCAGAAGGAATCACAATCCTGATTAACGGCGAGGTCCAGACCATGCCGGTTGAAACTCTATATCAACTTCTGCGGTCCATCCCTGTCGAAAGACTGAAAAATGCCGAAATAATGTATGCAACCCCTGCAAAATATCATGTTAAAGGAGCCTCCGTCAACCTTATCTTAAAAACACCATCCATACTTGATGGTCTGCAAGGTCAGTTACAGGGCGGTTATGAAAATTCCCATTATTCATCCTACACAGCAGGAGCATCTGCCTTATATGCCACAGGACGTTTCACTTTCAATTTGAACTATAATCTTTCAGCCAATAAAAATTGGAATCATGAAGATTTTATCTCTCGCCATACCATCGAAGGTATCACTCACAACATTTCGGAGCAAAATCGCCGGACATCGCGCAGTCTGAAAAATCTGCTACATGGGGGCATCACCTACAAGCTCCCCCGTAACGCGACTCTGCAACTTGTCTACAATACCCACATTACCGGAAATATCCATTCGGTCAATCATACAACAGGAAATCTCGGAGAGTTCACGAACAAAGGTAGTAACGAGCATCCGTCGCAGTTCCACGACATAAGCGCCGCTTACAAAAGCGATTCTTGGGAATTCCGTCTCGACTTCACGCACTATAACCAAACCTCACATCAGCAACTCTATGACCATAACCTCGATGAAACAACCGTTGACGCAATAAACAGGCAACGCATCAACCGCTGGCATCTCTACATCGACCGTACCCGTAAATTCGGAAACTGGGAATTCAACTACGGTGCTGACTACCGTTATGCCAATGACCGCAGTCGTCAGGGCTATACCATTCCCGACCGGGATGGATTCAACACCAAAATCAACGAGCATACTGCAAATATTTATGTCGGGACAGAGACCCGCTTCGACTGCGGACTCTCACTCACCGCATCAGTCGCTGGGGAATACTACAACTATGACCATCAGCATAATTGGAATCTCATCCCGCAGTTCGGTATGACCTACTACCGCACTCCTAAAAGTATATTTCAACTTAATTTCACGTCCGACCGTGTATATCCATCCTATTGGGATGTGCATGGTGGACAGAGCTATCTCGACAATTACAGCATTGTGATGGGCAACCCCACCCTGCGGCCGTATATCAACTATGGAGGACAACTCAACTATATACTTCGTCAAAAATATGTCGCAACTCTCTTCTGTAACTATAAGGACGGTTATTCTGTCCAACTCCCCTACCAGAAGCCCGATGAGCTTCAATTGATTTTCCAGACAGTCAATTTTGACTACAACTACAAAATCGGATTCAACATCCACGCACCCTTTTCGGCAGGAAATACCCTTAACTCAACGTTCACTCTCCAAGGATTTCTCAATCATGTAAAATCCCGTCATTTCCACGACATTTCCTTTGACCGAAAGAAGTTCATTACATTCATGTCCCTATCCAACACCGTACGTTTTTCCGATAAATTACCATTTTTCCTGACTGTTGACGCTGCCTGTCTGACATCCAGTCTTCAAGGGCCCGCTGATATGTCGGAACTATGGCGCATTGATGCGGGATTGAAATGGACACTTCCACGCCGCGATGCAGAACTGACCCTGAAATGCGACGATATATTCAACAGTTGGTCGCCGACCATGACAATCAGACATCTTACTCAGGACTACCGTATGAAAATCCACGACATGAGCCGCTCATTCAGCCTCACATTGACATGGAGATTCAACGGTTTCAAACCTAAGGACTCCTCTATTGATATTGACACCTCGCGTTTCGGGACAGGGAAATAAGTCGTAGAGCAGATTTTATTTATTCTTTCCCGGTGGTGCCACCCACATCTTCTGTGGCACTGCCGGGAGACTTTTTCTGTACGGAGATTGCACCACGGTCAATGACATATTCCTGATAATAGGAAATCAGCAGAGTAGTGAGCGGGAGGGCAATAATCATTCCGATAAGTCCGAGCAGCGTACCCCAGACGGAAAGCGAGAGCAGAATAATAGCCGGGTTAAGTCCCATCGCCTTACCCATGATTTTCGGAGTCAGGATGTAATCACAGATTGTCTGGCTGACAGCATAGACCAGCAGGCATTTACCGAATTCGGTCCAGAATGTGAACTCTCCACCCATTGATGAAACAAGACAGACAAATGCCACAGGAAGGATGGTGATATATTGGAAATATGGTATCATGTAAAGCACACCCACGGTGATACCAAGCACAATCGAGAGTGGAATACCGACGATGGAAAAACCTATGCAGTAGAACACCGCCGCACACAGAGCCAACACAGCCTGTCCTCGGAAATAACGGTTCATGCTATTCTTAATGTCGTCACCTATCTTGAAGGCGATTTTACGGTATTTCGGAGGAATCATCATCCCGAATCCACGCATTATTTCCTTATAGTCCAAAAGAATAAAAATGACATATATAAATGTCAGGAACCATTCAAGTGTGTGAAGCAGAAAACTTATCGACGCGGATATAAATGAAGTCCCTTTTGACAACAGAGCCTCGAATTTTTGATTTTCAAGCAGTTTAGCCATCATATCATCATTGAAATAGTTCACGAGATAGTCATGAATCTCTTTCGGGACAAGTGGCATCGGGTCACCGCGTCGGGAATAATCGTTTATCATCAGCCCCATCTCATGAATCTCCTTCATTATCGACGGTACGAAAATATAGGCCAATCCGAACAGGATGGCAGCGACAGAAATAAGAGTGAAGAATATCGCCACTATACGCCAGCGCAGATGCAACTTTTTCAGACTGAATTCCACAAGGGGCTGTAATATGTAGGAAATCAGGCACGCGAGGAAAAACGGCAGCAGAACATTGCGCAGAGTATTCACAAGCCATACTATCCCGGCTATTATTGCAGCGGCAAAGAGATAGCGCATGACCCGGTCAAATGTTATAGGACGTGAAGTGGCCATAGTCGAAACGTGAGATTATATATTATATATAATACCTGAACAACATAAATAGTTTGAATCTGTCGTTTTTTCCATGACTACTGTACGCTTCGACGTGTTACAATCGGACAAAAGTGTCCGATTACGGACAGTCGTCAAATTACCATCACTCTGATTACCAGCATTTTGTACTTTTGGCACGATTAATGCTATATCTACTGACAAAACGAACAAAAAAACAATCATAAATCTTTTACACCATCTACCAATGGATAGAGAACTGACCTCCACCGAGCGAAAGAAAGCAATGCGTAAGAAAATTCTTCCCTACATAATAGGTACGGGAGTCATCATCATCGTCATCGTCATACTGATGATGTCAATGCGCACAAGCATCAGTCATAACGACCTGCTTGTGGCCACCGTCGACAACGGCACTATCGAAACCACCGTCACCGGTTCGGGCAGTGTAGTTCCCGCCTTTGAGGAAATCATCAACTCCCCTATCAATACCCGTATTGTCGAAGTCTACTGTAAGGCAGGCGACAGCGTTGATGTCGGTACCCCTCTGCTAAGGCTTGACCTCCAAAGTACGGAGACGGAACTGAATAAGCTGAAAGACCAGATTGAAATGAAACGCTACGAACTTGAACAGCAGAAAGTCGGTAACGACACCCGCATATCCGACCTCACAATGCAGGTAAAAGTCAAGGAAATGACCGTCAACCGTCTTGAAGTCGAACTCCGCAACGAGCGTTATCTCGATAGCCTCGGCTCGGGAACAGGCGACCGCGTGCGTCAGGCCGAACTTGCCTACAATACAGGTAAACTTGAACTCGAACAGATGCGTCAGCAGCTTGCCAACGAGCATAAGGTCACCGACGCAGGGCTGAATGTCAAGAACCTTGACATCAATATCGCAAACAAGAATCTCGGTGAGATGAGCCGGACACTCAACGATGCTCAGGTACGCGCACCACGCCGTGCAACACTGACATATATCAACGACCAGATAGGACAGAAAATTTCCGAAGGCGAAAAGATAGCTATAATTTCCGATCTCAGCAACTTTAAGGTCGACGGTGAGCTTGCCGATTCCTATGGCGACCGCATCCGTGTAGGTTCCAAGGCCATGGTACGCATAGGCCGTGAACGTATGCCGGGTGTCGTCAGCAATGTAACCCCCCTTTCGCGCAATGGTGTGATTTCCTTCTCAGTCCGTCTCGACGACGAGTCAAACAGCCGTCTGCGCTCAGGTCTGAAAACCGATGTCTATATCATGTGTGACGTTATGGAGGATGTGAAGCGTATAAAGAACGGTTCATTCTACACGGGTCCCGGCACATACGAACTTTTTGTCTTCAACGGTGACGACGAACTGGTGCGCCGCACTGTATGCCTCGGCGACTGCAATTTTGAGTATGTCGAAGTCGTCAACGGACTTGAAGCGGGCGACCGGGTAGTAATCAACGACATGAAACGTTTCAACAATTCGTCGACCATCAAGGTCAAATAACTTCTCTCATCATCTCCTTCTCCTTAATCATCCTCATCACAAACAATCCCACCCAACACAATGCAACTCAAATCATCACTCCGTCAGCTTTGGGTCGAATCCCGGGCCAACCCGACATTCACGTCGCTCTACATCGGCGGTGTGGCTTTTGCGGTAGGCTTCACCATGGTTTTCGCAATCATCTATTATGTACATCTTGCCCCTATCTACCCGGAATATAACCGCGTCACAACATCCTATATAAGTAACATCACCATACAGAACGGAAAAACAAACAGTATGGGAATGGGTTCACTCGGACTCCCATTTTTCCATCAGTTCATCAAGGATTCCGAAAATATCGAACACGTCACACTGACCAACGACTTCACATCACTTATTCACCCCAACGACAACAGCGGAGATTTCAGAGCAATCGGTCGCACGGCCGATCCGGAATTCTTCAAGATTTATCCATACGAATTCATCGCAGGCCGTCCGTTTAACAAAGCCGAGACGGAAGCATCGATGAAAGTTGCCGTAATAGATGCCTCTCTTGCCAACCGTCTGTTCGGTGGTGCGGAGCAGTCGATCAATAAAGAAATCTCGGCTACCAACAAGAAATACAAGGTCATTGGCGTCGTCCGCGACAGCAATCCCATCGCCTATATGTCATACGCAAACCTATTCGTACCTTACACTGTCTTTACCTCTCCTGACGACAATCTGCTTAATAACGACCCATTCCGCTATCTCGGCGAGTATTCCATTCCTATCAAGTTCAAGGACAATGTTCAGGCTGAAAGATTCCGTGCAGAGCTGCATGACAAGGTTAACCGTATAAATGCAGCCGATACTGCCGGATGGGTCATCGATCTCCGCAGCGCGCCGGTAAGCCACACCCTGAGAGTGCTCGCCCACTCCTCTAACGGTGATGATCTAAGCCTTTGGCCTCTCATCCGTCCCCTACTCCTGATTCTTGCTGTCCTGCTGATAATTCCTGCTATCAATATAAGCGGTATGATCAGCGGACAGATGGACCGCCGCCTTGCCGAAATCGGCATCCGCCGTAGTTTCGGAGCTACACGCAATCAGCTCACCGGTCAGGTGATGATTGAAAATTTCGTGCTGACCCTCGTAGGCGGATTCATAGGACTTGTCATCGCATGGGTGGTAGTGCTCACCTGCCGCACGCTGCTCCTCCAGCTCCTCATTCCGACATGGGAATGTCAGGACGCACCTGTCGGATTAAGTGCCGAGATGATGTTTTCACCTGTGATATTCCTTGCCACAATCATCATCTGTCTTATTCTCAATATGCTTTCCGCATATATTCCCGTACGCCTCTCGCTGCACCGCCCGATTATTTCATCCATTAACTCAAAACGCTAATTTCAGTTATGTTAAAACTTATATATAAAAATATACTTGCACATCGAGGCCGCTACTGCTGGATCTTTATCGAAATGTGTCTTGTAGCACTTATCGGATGGGCAATGCTCGATGATTTTATCGTAAATACCTATAAGCTTTCAATTTCTCCGGGCTATGACCTTGACCGTCTCGCAAGTTTCACAATCACTTCGTATCCTTTTGACAGTAGCGATGAAAATGATGAAGGAGAAAGTGCCGATGAGCTTTTTGTTCACATCAACCGCATACTTGACCGCGTACGCTCCGACAACCGTGTTGAAGCAGCGACTTTTGTCAACAGCTCTTCCTTTATGCAAGGTTCTGTCTCCATCAATTCCATCCCGGCTGACGATGAACGTTTTCAAGGGATATACTATAAAGTCCATTTCTGGCCTAATACGGACTTCTTCAAGACATTCGGAATCAGGGATGCTTACAGCTCCGACGGAAGCATTTTTGAAGAACCTCAGATGGCCGGAAGAGACCTTATCGTATCCGAAAGCGTCGGTCGCTACCTTTTCGGAGAAGAGTCCGCCGTCGGTCACAACCTTGAAGAAAAATATTCAGGAGATAAGGATGTGAAACTTAGCCGTATAGTCGGTGTTGTTAGCGACTGCGTATATCGTCCGGATTTCGGGATAACCCCCATAGTATATAATACCCGAAAAATCAAGAATATAGGCAACCGAAAGAACATGGAGGAGATTGAAGGTGTCCTGCGACTCAAATCCGGTGTCGATGTCGACAAGTTTATCGAGGATTATGGTCCGGTACTCGCTACCGATATAAAGTCCGGTCCACTCTACACTCACTCGCTCATCAGCTACCGCGACAGGAAGAAAAAAATGTCGCACGACATGACGAACCAAAGTTTCATCCAAGCATCCATCACTGTATTCTTTCTCGTGAACATACTCCTCTGTATGTTCGGAACCTTCTATCTCCAGACTCGCAAGAGATCCGAAGAGACAGGCGTGATGCGCACTTTCGGAGCCTCACGCGGATTCATACTCCGTGAAATGATAGGCGAAGGTGTATTGTTCACAACCGTCGCATGGCTCTTGGGTTGCTTCATCTATTGGCTTTATATCAAGGACGAAGGGCTTGCGCATATAGTCGGCGGGTGGTCGGAAAACTCGACGCTGACACTTCAGAGAATGGTTCCCATGTGGACGGACGACTTCAACTTCCACTTCGCCGTCATCTCGCTGATTATCCTTGTCCTCATGCTATTCTGCACAATAGCGGGCATCTATATCCCGGCAAGAAAAATCGCAAACATCAATCCGGTGGATGCTCTGCGAGATGAATAACTCTTTTCAATATACCATAAATTCAATAAAATAATCAAACAAAAAAACAATTCTTATGTCAATCATCAAACTTGAAGGAATCAACAAAATTTACAGGACTGACGAAATCGAGACCCTCGCGCTCGAAAATGTAAATATCGCCATCGAAAAGGGTGAATTTGTCAGCGTCATGGGACCCTCCGGCTGCGGAAAATCAACCCTCCTCAACATCGTCGGACTTCTCGACACCCCGACAAGCGGAACTGTAAGCATTGACGGCACTGCCCTTGGGAAAATGAGCGACAGCAAGCTCGCCGCTTTCCGCAACGCCAAGCTCGGATTCGTCTTCCAGAGCTTCCATCTTATCAATTCGCTCAACGTCATCGACAACGTGGAACTCCCCCTGATTTACCGCTCTATGAGTGCGTCGGAACGCTCCAAAAGAGTGCGCGAGGTGCTTGACCGCGTAGGGCTGAGCCACCGTATGCGCCACATGCCATCGCAACTTTCCGGCGGACAGTGTCAGCGCGTCGCAATCGCACGCGCCATCGTAGGCAATCCCGAGATAATCCTTGCCGACGAACCGACCGGCAACCTTGACTCCAAGATGGGTGCCGAGGTCATGGAACTCCTCCACTCGCTCAATAAGGACGACGGCCGAACCATAATGATGGTTACACACAATGAGGAACAGGCAAAGCTCACTGACCGCATCATCCGTTTCTTCGACGGCCGTCAGGTACAATGATTCCTCTGTCACTCCCAAAATCGTTAAACGAAACGAATATTTCTCTTACAATGAAAATCAATTATCTGAAACAGGCGTGGGCATCCATCAGGCAGCAACCTGTCGTCAGCACGGTTACCGTCGCCGGCACTGCCCTCGCCATATTCCTCATTATGATTGTAGTCATGATGAATGAAGTAGCCACGGCTCCGTTTGCCCCAGAAAGCAACCGCGACCGCTGGCTCGTACAGAAATTTGCATCAATCCGCAATAAGGATTGGGGCGAAAACGACAGTGGTAATGGTGCAATGGGCTACAATATGGTCAAAGCCACAATCTATGAAATGAAAACACCTGAAGCAGTCACTGCCTTTGATTACAATCAATCAATGGCATCGCTTGCTGTTCCGGGGAAGCCTGCTTTCGGGGCAGAGTGCCGCGGTGTCGACGATGGTTTCTGGAAAGTGATGGACTTTACGTTTATCAACGGCAAACCATTCACCAAATCCGACTTCGATTCAGCAATCACAGTCGCTGTCATCAATGAATCGGTCGCCCGCCGTCTGTTCGGCTCGACCGATGTCATCGGAAGGGAATTCACCATCAACCATGCCCCCTACAAAGTCTGTGGCGTTGTCAAGGATGTCAGCAATCTTGCTCAACAGGCCTACGCCGAACTGTGGGTCCCGTTCACGACCACCAATTCCGCCACCTTCTCATGGAGCGAATATATGGGTGGTCTCAGTGCAATCATACTCGCAAAAGACCCGGCAGATTTTCCCACCATACGTGAGGAATACAACATGCTTTTCAAAAAGTTCGGCGACGAAGCAAAAATCAGCGGTTGGGAATTTCTCTTGCGTGGCCGCCCCTATACTCAGGAGGTATCAGCCTCTACACCTTGGGCAAATGCAGACCCGGATATGGATAGTGTCCGCCGCAGAAAATTCATCATTTACCTTATACTACTGATTGTTCCCGCCGTTAACCTGAGCAGCATGACCCAGAGCCGTCTCCAACGTCGGCGTGAGGAAATCGGTGTCCGCAGGGCATTCGGAGCAAAACGCTCAAACATCGTGACAGACATATTCATTGAAAATCTTGCCATAACAATCATCGCAGGTCTTATAGGACTCGGTATGAGCATCATATTCGCCCTCGTGTGGGGAGGCTCCATCTTCACACCCGGCTACGGAGCATCCGCCACTGCAAGCGGCCTATCATTAAAAGTACTTTTCCATTGGTCCACATTCCTCTGGGCGATGCTCTTCTGCTTCTTCCTGAATCTGCTGAGTGCGGGCATCCCTTCGTTGAATGCTTCAAGAGTCGATATCGTCAACGCCCTCGCCGGAAAAAGATAATTCCAACATATAATTTCACCCAATCCAATGAAACGCAAACTCCTACGACAGATACGCAACGAGTGGCAGTCAAACGTATGGATTTCCATAGAGCTGCTTATCGTGAGTGTGGTGATGTGGTACATAACAGACTATCTCTACACCAAAATATCAATCATAAACGAGCCGAAAGGATTTGACACCGAACACTGTTACCTTATACATTACAGTCTGCTGAACGAGCAAAGTCCGGAATTCATTCCGGACCGCTCCGACGATGAGAAAAATGCCGATCTCAGTACTCTGATGGATCGGCTTGCACAGCGTCCCGAAATCGAAGCTGTCGCAATGGGTCAGAACTCCTATCCCTACAACAGTTCCAACTCCGGCGTCTACATGGAGTGTGACACCTTCAACACACAAGGTGCCGGCTATGTCGTCCGCCGTCTTGTCACCCACGATTATCCCCGCGTGTTCCGTGTGTATGGCGCTAACGGTGAATCACCTGAACGATTGAGCGAACTGCTTAAAGAAGATGGTTTTTTGATTACCGACAATATATTCAAACGTCGCTACGGCATTGAGCACATGAAGGATTTCATCGGAAAAAGATTTGCAAACAACTTCAGTAGTGACACCCTCACTCTGCGTGCTGCCTATAAGCCCATACGCTACGACGACTATTCAAGTCTCCAATGGAGTGCATCAATTATGGCAGGAGTCGGACAGGAAGGCTATAACTGGATGAACGAACTGGTCGTGCGCGTAAAGGATAATATGGACAAGGATTTCATCGAGAAGCTCATGAAGGATGCTGACTCTCATTTCCGTGTCGGAAATTACTACATTGCATCTATACAGTCTTTTGACGATATACGTGAAATACATCAGCGCGACTATGTAGCCGATATGCGTATGTACTTCACAGGAAGTGCATTTCTCGCCCTCAATATTTTCCTCGGTCTGCTCGGTACATTCTGGTTCCGGACGAGGCAGCGTATCTCCGAGATAGCTATCCGCAAGGCTAACGGCGCGAACCGCATTGATATTTTCAAACGTGTCATAGGTGAAGGAGAACTGCTTCTGCTCCTCATCACGCCATTTGCAATAGCTTTTGACTATCTCCTCGCACACTACGAACTGAACACCTTCTATCAGGGAGGCTATTTCGTCGCGTCGCGCTTCATTGCCTGTGTCGCAATTTCATGGTGCTTCATGGCTCTCATGATTTTATTTGGCACACTCCTCCCGGCAAACCGCGCAATGCACATCGCTCCCGCAAAAGCCCTCATGGGGGAATAAACAATCCAAACCGCCCAACTTTATGAAGATTATAAGACAATTGATGCTTCTCGCCACGCTCGCAGTCTCCGTGACTGCGGGCGCTGCCGAAGATGCCGTACGCGTAATCACCCTTGACGATGCCATCATCATGGCTCGAACCAAAAGCGTCGATGCCGCCGTCGCGCTCAACGAACTCCGCACATCCTACTGGACCTATCGCACTTACCGGGCCGATCTCCTTCCAGAAATCAATTTCAACGCAACTCTACCTTCCTATCGTAAAAGTTACAGTGCCTATCAGCTCGAAGACGGTTCCTATACCTTCGTCCGCAACAATAACCTTCAGATGTCGGGCGAACTTTCCATTGACCAGAATATATGGCTGACGGGCGGTACGCTCTCGCTCAACACTTCGCTCGACTTCCTCAAACAGCTCGACGGAACGAAATATAGCCGTTTCATGTCGGTTCCTGTCGCCCTCACTCTTTCCCAACCTATATTCGGGGTGAACACCATAAAGTGGAACCGTCGCATCGAACCTGTGCGCTATGCCGAGGCGAAAGCCAAGTTCATGAGCGCGACAGAGGAAGTGGCAATGACAGCCATCCGCTACTATTTCTCACTCCTTCTCGCAAAAGAAAACGTAAGTATAGCCGATCAGAACCTTGCCAATGCCGAGAAGCTCTATGAGGTTGCGAAGGCAAAGCGCGAGATGGGACAGATAAGCAAAAATGATCTCCTCCAGCTTGAACTCAATCTGCTCAACGCACGGTCAAGCCTGACTGACTCCGAGAGTGATTACAAATCGGCCATGTTTCAGCTTCGTTCCTTCCTCGACATAGAATCGGACGTGGAGCTGCAACCGACAGTTCCGGCAGAAATCCCCCATGCGATAGTCACATACAACGATGTTCTTGAAAAGGCACACGTTAACAATAGTTTTGCCAAGAACATCCGCCGACGTCAGCTTGAAGCGGATTATGAAGTAGCCCGAGCCAAAGGAAACCAACGCCAGATTACTCTCTACGCACAGATAGGCTATACCGGCACTGCCGATAAGATGGGAGCCGCCTACGACCGTCTTAAAGACAATCAGATAGTGGAGATGGGCTTTAAGGTACCTATCCTCGACTGGGGCAAACGCAGGGGACAGGTGAAGGTGAGCGAGAGCAACCGCGATGTGGTCAGGAGCCGTCTGCGCAAGGAGCAGATGGAGTTCGATCAGGATATTTTCATTCTCGTTGAGCGTTTCAACAATCAGCAGCAGCAGCTTGAAATAGCCCTCCGCGCCGACACAATCGCACAGCGCCGCTACGACACGAATGTCGAAACCTTCCTCATAGGTAAAATCTCTACGCTTGACCTCAACGATTCTCAGATGAGCAAGGATGAAAGTCGTCAGGCATACATCAATCAGCTCTATCTTTACTGGAACTACTACTATCAGCTCCGCAGTGTGGCCCTGTGGGATTTCACGACAAACCGGGGAATTGATGCCGACATTGATGCCATAGTCAGGCAATAGGCGATATTACATTACAAAAAATATTAATTAAATTTCCATTATCATTTTTTACATCACTCATTATTACGTCACTGAAATATTAATTAAATTTGCATCATGATTCTAATTGTAGATGATGACGCAGGCATAAGATTGTCATTGCGCCTGCTGCTCACACGCAACGGCTATGATGTCGCTATGGCTTCCAATCCAAAGGAGGCCATTGACTTCATACGCTCTGCCACTCCACGCCTTGTGTTGCTTGACATGAATTTCTCGCGTGCAACCACCGGCGACGAAGGTCTGACCCTCCTGAAACAGATCAAGGTCTTCCACCCACAGCTTCCGGTCATACTTATGACCGCGTGGGGCAGTATCCCCCTCGCGGTCGAAGGAATCCACGCGGGAGCCTTTGATTTCATAACAAAACCGTGGGACAACGCCTCGTTGCTCCAACGTGTCAATGTCGCGCTCGAACTCAACCAACCGGAGGTAGAGCGCGAGGAGAAAAAAGCCAAGTTTGACCGCTCATTCATCATCGGCCGTTCCCCTGCACTGCTCAACATACTTACCACGATAGAGCGCATTGCAGCGACAGATGCACCTGTCCTCATCATGGGTGAAAACGGCACAGGCAAGGAACTAATCGCCGAAGCCATTCACCGTAACAGTCACCGTCGTGGCGGTCCGATGGTCAAGGTGAATCTCGGAGGAATATCGTCATCACTATTTGAAAGTGAAATGTTCGGCCATAAGAAAGGGGCATTTACCGGTGCGGTAGCCGACCGCGAAGGGCGTTTTGCGATGGCCGACGGCGGAACCATATTCCTTGACGAAATCGGCGAACTGGATTTTAATTGTCAGGTTAAACTCCTGCGTGTACTTCAGGAGCATACATACGAGATGCTTGGCGACAGCCGTCCGCGGCGCACTGACGTGAGAGTGGTCTGCGCGACAAATGCCGACCTTCCGTCCATGGTCAATGCCCACACCTTCCGTGAAGACCTTTTCTACCGTATCAACCTCATCACCGTCACGCTTCCGCCCCTCCGTGAACGTAAGGAGGACATCCCTCTGCTCGTCGACCATATAGTGGATCGTCATTGCAGCATCACGGGCAGTCAGCGTCCGGAGATAACACCCGCTGCGATGAACTATCTGATGTCGCTTCCCTATCCCGGTAATATCCGTGAATTGAAAAACTTTGTCGAGCGCACCCTGCTTGTCTCTCCTGAAAGCACGCTTGACCTACGCGATTTTCAGGCTCAGTACACCGGCGCTCCGATTACGGTACGGATGAGTGCTTCCTCTACTCTCGAATCAAAGGAAAAGGAGTCCATCGAAACAGCTATCGCACAGTCGGGTGGCAACCTCACGCGTGCGGCATCACTGCTTGGCATCAGCAGGCAGGCACTTTACCGCAGAATTGAAAAGTATGGCATAAACCTATGAGGATTCTCTGGATATTCCTGATTATTGCTTTGATGCTGGTCATATCTCTGCTGACCACATTCCTGCTCCCTACGGACGGGGATATGACCGTCACATGGCTCGTCAGAATTTCATGTGGACTGGCGGTCTTCCTGCTTATTGTGTTTTACAGCAAGGTTATAAAACCTTTCAGAAGTATCACCAACGGTCTTGATCTGCTCCGTGCGCAGGATTTCAGCAGCCGTCTGACCCATGTCCACCAGACAGAAGCCGACAGGATAATAGATATGTTCAACCGCATGATGACCTCTCTTAAAAACGAGCGTCTGCGTCTGCGCGAACAGAATCATTTCCTTGATTTGCTTATCGGTGTATCACCCATGGGTATCATCATTCTCGATGACGGTGACAGAATTGGGAGTGCCAACCCCTCAGCCTCTGTCTTCCTCGAATATGGGGAAGCAGAGAGTCTGAGAGGACTTTCGCTGAGCAAAATCGATTCGCAGCTCGGACGTACACTCTCGGCACTGAAAATGGACACAACCGAGACCGTCAGGTTGAATGACTCGATGATATATCGCTGTTCACGCCTCTCGTTCATGAATCAGGGATTTGCCCATCCATTCATTCTTATTGAAAAACTTACGGATGAGGTGATGAAGGCGGAAAAGAAAAGCTATGAAAAGGTCATCCGCGTCATAGCCCACGAAGTCAACAACACAATGGCGGGAATAAACTCAATGCTGACCACCGCAGGGACGATACTTGAAGAAAATCCGGAAGAAAATGCCGATATTCTTGAGGTAATCAACGTGTGTGAAGGTCGTTGTCAGGCAATGAGCCGGTTCATCACGGCATACGCTGATGTTGTGAAGATACCGGAAGTCAACCTGCGTCGCCTTGACCTCAATGCGACAGTCGGACAGTGGCGCGTCATGCTTGAAAGCCTCTGTCACGGCCGTGACATCAATCTGTCATTCAATTTCTGCGAGAATCCCCTTTTCCTCTCTTTCGACCCCGTGCTTATGGAACAGGTGATGATCAATATAATCAAGAATTCAGCCGAAAGTATCGGCTCGGGCGGAAATATATCCGTCACCACTATCTCCAATCCCCCCACCCTGACTGTCACTGACAATGGTCCCGGAATATCAGAGGAAAACGCACGGATGTTGTTCAGTCCCTTCTTTTCAACAAAAGTCAACGGTCATGGCATAGGTCTACTTTTCATTAGTGAAGTGCTTCACAAACACGGCTGCAAATTCTCCCTTGTCACCTCTCCCGCTGACCACCTGACAAGATTCACAATTAAATTCGCACAATAGACCACAATCCTTTGAATTCATCAAATAAATTCTTACCTTTGCACAACAATAGCCCTAATCAGCCTTGGTAGTTCAACGGATAGAATGGGAAATTCCTAATTTTCAGATAGGGGTTCGATTCCCCTCCGAGGTACAAATAGCGGTAGACAAAAGACGCTAAAAGAAATTAACGGACGAAGAATCAGCATTTTAATAATTGTTGATTTTTCGTTTTGTTGCTTATATTTACCCATATCCTGTTGTCTGGGGCTACCCGGAGACATCCATAAACAACCTTTGTACTACTAAAAGCATCAAAAAGAAAAATATGGCCCAAGCCGCAATTCCGGTGTATTTGTTAAAACAATGATAGTTGGGTGTTAAAATTCAAGCATAGAATTTGACGAGCCAAAAAATAAAGAAGTTCCGGTCTCAAAATCAAGGACTTCCTGTTCGAGTGTCAGAAAGGTGTAGAATTTTCACAATCAATGGTTGTGGAGGAATCCTCTTGATAATGTCCATTCTGATGAAAATGATGATTTCTCAGAGGTTGAACGAATCAGACAGAGCGGCGCACTGATAATCGGCTCCTACGACCGCTTCTCATACGGAGAACCGAAAGCATTCATAGAACTCATTAATTCCCACATGAAGCGTAAGGATGAAAACGAGGTAATCTTTGTTGAAGGAACCGGACACATTTATACAAAACGTGAACAAATGCTTGCAGACATCATCCTGAACTTGGTAAAAAAGTGGAATAATATCAAAGAAAGGAGCTAAAAGAACACAATCTACTTCTTGATTTTGAAGAAGTTTAATCGTTTTACAATATGATAGGATAATCATTAGGAATCTTCTTCATATTATTTCAAGGACATGAATACTCCGTTGGAGCAGCTCCTAATACATTTACCGCAACCAATACAAGCATCAGCGTCAACTATACGAATGTGCTTGTGAAAAGGAAGGGAGACTTTTCCAAGTACGTGTTTAGGACAAGACGGTATACAGTCCCAACAAGCGATGCAATTGCGTGGATTTATGGCAATGAATGGCGTTGCCATACGTTTCTTCAATTTTGAGAATAACATAGTCTTTTTTTTATTGCAAAGTTCTCAAAAATCGAATAGCTAATCATTGTAACGAATATGGTATTAATTGGACTAATCAATGTTATCCCTGAATTTATTGGGAGAAATACCTGCCATCTCAGTAAAAAGACGGGTAAAATAAGCATTGTCGGTAAACCCCAGCCTATATGCTATTTCCTTAACGCTATCTGACGTATGAAATAATTCCCTCTTTGCTAAAAGCACTATTTCATTTTTGATATATTGACTTGAGCTCTGCCCGGTCATATCCCTTACTATCTCATTGAGATATATGGGCGATATATTCAACTTATCGGCATAGAAACCCGGACGTCTCTCTTCTGTTATATTTTCATTTAGCAGTTTCCTGAAATTTAGCAACAGGTCAATTCTGCGGGAAGATACTTGGTTCATTTTACAGCACTGCTGAATAATCCTATCTGCCATAACAGAGATTATTGCTTTGGCTAAGTATCTGCCTGCCGATATATTATTCTGCCGTGAAAGCAATTCGAACATCGTACATAAATCCGTACATTCTTCAGCTCTATAAACCGGAGAATGAAAGATGGAGGATTGTTCCAGTTGATAATGGATTTTATCATCAAGCAATATCGGGTTGAATGCCAACATGAGTGCATATAAATCCCTCTCAATAATATACTGATGAACCTGTCCCGGAGAAAGCATAATTATAGAGTTTTTAGATACAGAATAATTCTGAAAATCAATAATACAATCAACTTCTCCGTTGACAATAAAGCCCAATATATAATAGTCGTCCCTATGCGTATAACGCACTCTATTACGCGGTACAATGCCAGGTTTAACAATCCGGCAAATATATCCGCATTCATGAAGTTGTGCGTAAGTATGTTGTAATATTTCTTCTTTCTTCATATTGGACAAAACGATGCTCAAAGTTAATAAAAATTTGAAAACATGCACCTATACGGACTCACGGCGAGGCATATTTCGTATCGTCCAATAAAATTTTAGCCATCAGGGACGTCATCCCTAACTCGTGAGAGCCGGGAATGACGTTATTCCACGCAGTGCCTATTAAAGGGCAATTTCAACTACATGAGAATACATAGTCAAGGTCGGATGTATTCACACCCATAGCCTTTAACTGCTCATCTACCGTCTCTCCTTTCGGGGTGTATCCCTGATTGATTCTATACAGGAAGTAACCGAGTTCCTGAATCTGAGAGTTTTTGTCCCCTACTCCGTCGGGACTCATGCGGCGGCTCCACGCAGTATCCACAAGTATTTTTCCCTTTGGATGTTCGATATAGTAGCACGNTACCNGAAGCCATTCCCAATCTTTTTCGGGGACAAACAGTCCGGNAACCTTTGCCATTGACACCTNATCTTTGTTGAATNGCAGCCAGCGGGTAGTTTTCACTTGCCCGCAATGTAAAACATGAATCTTTATTATATCNATTTTACTTATGATTTAGCGTGTCAATTCAATCGCCTCTTTCCCNGTCATGTTCAGAATTGTAATTTCTATGATTTCTACCGCTTTTAGAAACTTGTTTATTTCATTATCNGGGTTAATTCCCTTACTATACTTCGCNGCAAGTTTCTTTAAGGCCTCTATCTTTTCTNCTTCGTCTTCTATGAAACTTACTGTGCCAAAAACGATAACGGAACGGAAATATGTNGTAAACTCTTGAGGGACGATTTCGCCCTTTTCAATTACACAAAGNGATATNTTGGGATTATGTTTCAGGGCATCTATTTTATGCCCACTTTTTGCAGAATGAAGATAGATATGGGTTCCATCGTAAACATAGTTTATAGGAACCGCATAAGGTACATTATCTTCGTCACAAACAGCTATTACACATTCTCTGCCAGACCTTAGAATTGCCTTAGTTTCATCCAANGAGAGNTCCTGCTTAAACCGTCGCATTTTATGTTTCATCATCCTAAAATTTTTAATCCGATTATTGACCCTATAAGGGTGANAATAAAGAAAATTCGCCAAAATGTCGCAGGTTCATGGAAGAATAGGATTCCAACAAGAACTGCTCCCACTGCACCGATACCGGTCCATACAGGATAAACTGTTCCTATAGGAAGTTTTTCCGATGCTTTCGCCATCAGATACATACTTAAAGCCAATGCAGCTAAAAATCCAATCCACCAACCGACCCGTTNATGACCAACTGCCGATTTTGTTTTGCCCAAACAGTAAGTAAAGGCGACTTCCATACATCCTGCAAAAATCAGGATTATCCATTTATTCATATTAAAAATGTCCATTTGAGGGCTGCAAGAACTCTCGGCGACTCCTTCCAGGACACTGCAAAGATANTCATTTCTCTCGTAAGAAACATTTTGTTGGAGTNAGAGATTTTGTAGCACGNAGGANAATTCGGGGTCTTTAAGGAGGACACGGTGGTCGCTGTCGAGGANGTACATCACAGGCATTGCGGGGAGAGTNTAGAGATCGNGGTCAAGCACGCCGCTCATNTCATAGCCTACTATCCAATTGTCAGGCATATCGGCTTTCGACNGTTCCCAGACTGAGCGTTTNCCTTCGGCATAGACAGCGACAATCACAANTNNGCCTTTTTGGATTAACCCNTTTATCTTTTCGCTGGCTGCAACCTCTGCCAAAATTTCACTGCAATGGGGACACTCCGGATCATAGAAGACAAGAAGAATATGAGATGCCTTGATTGAATGTANATCCCGGAGTACGCCGTTGCGGTCNAGGATAGAAATGTTATTGGCAATTGTACCTTCCCGATTNAGANTTGCGATACGAAGATTTTCCTCGCTTCTAAGCCTTACGAAATCAGCAATAGAATCGGCTGAGAGCATTGCGCGGAGGAAACGGATATAGAGTTCNTTGTCCCTCACAGGCGACGCCGGATTATTGAGGTAGAGATCNCCAAGACTATCGACAATAGCGACNCTTCGNGGNACGGAGCTTATNCGATTGAAAAACAAATTCAGTTCCTGACTCGTGGTTNGNCTGTCGGTNTAAGGCATAAGTTTTACAATGTCAATCATTNGNCGNGTCATGANGCGTTCNTCGCGTAGCGAGNCTGTGTCCGAATAATCTATNCTNCGGCAAAACGAGGCGAGCGGAGAAAGTTCTTCGCTCGTCTCGCTTTGAGTGNCAGCATTGTTGTTGTTTTTGCNTGAACATGAGGCTAACAGAATTGTAAATGCCACCCCAATTACTCCTANGCCTGATTTCATCCAGNGGACAATTTTTATTGACGAATACATCTTACCGAGGATCCTGCACTTCGTTCGCCGTGATCAGTATAGTTTGCTGTAAGTTGGATACCAACATTGTTCATATCCATACATTGTCCGAAATTTGTACTTGCCGGCATAGTCATCCAATAGACACCCTTATCGCCGACATCAATCATACCGCCGGTTGAGCGGGATCTTTTACCGGCCGCAGGATACCATGTCTTGCCGGCATCAGGCTTATTCGGATTAAGGTAGAAATAATACCCGTGATAAGTATTAAAAGGATAGGCCTCGTCAGCTATAGCCTTGAATCGTGTAGTGCCTGTACCGCTCTGTGTAACATCGTAAGATCGGAAGTTTTCCCACACAGCATCTCCNGGNAGACACCACCCCGGAGGACAGGGATCAAAAAGGCTTTTCGTGCCGGAGGTGTGCCATGAGGGATTATTCCATGAGTTCTTGTTATAGTTATTATTTGCCAGCCACTTTTGGTCGGTACCTGTGGCCGCAGATGTAAAAAACGTATANGGTTTGGTGACTGCTTCAGGAATNCCTGATGCAAGTACCTGAATTTTCATATTGATNCCACCGTTATTTTTGAAATCAGATATGACCTTTCCATACATATCGTAGACATCTGCATCGGCGTAAGGCATAGGTGAGAANCGNCCGAATTGATAGTACAGACCAAAAGAACGGGCGTTTTCCGTATCGTCGGTTGACGGAACGGCAGTGTAGGCTCCCAGATTACGATCCATGATATACTTATTAAGATAAGACTTATCCCAGAAACCTGACTCGTAACGATGGATAGCNCCCCCGGTTACNGGATAGACATATTTATCATCCTCCCATGACGAGATATTATCGTCGGGCTCATAGTNAGTGAGCCATAGATGCCAGCTCCACAGATATTCTCCNTAGTGTGAANCAGAGGTGGCAGGTATTTTTTTGCGTACGCCAATCACAACATTGCCCTTAGCATTTTCCATTGGACGGAAATAGAAAGCTGCATCACCTTTACCCTCGAAATTACCGGAAATTGGCTCGTTGTCNTAGGAATAGAAGCTGATGAGTTGCNGCGGCTGATCTTGCCATATAACCTCGGCAATCCATTCGTCCGACTCATTGATAATCTGAGAAGACGCCTGACCTTCTTCATTTTGCCANAAGTAATTGATTCGTGAAATAGGAACAGCGTATGTGCTTCTNATCACCGGATTGATAATGTAGGAGTTTGATTCATCGAGTCGCACTTTATTCATGTTTGTCACTCGGGAGTCGGTGTCCGGATTACCCGGAGCTCTGACTATAATCGGCATCGTGTAGCANTAATTCGGCAGGAGATTGAAGTCNGAGAATTTNTCTTTGCCTGGATATAGGCGATAACGGAGCTGATAGTTACCTGCGGNGGCATTAATCTCAAAAAATGTGGCTTTAAGATTTGTGGCCGCACGGTTTTTGTCACGCTCGTCAGTGGCACTACCGTGTATGCCGCTCACATTGCGCGGGAGGTAATAGACCAGACTNACAGGAGTGCCTCCTATATGATCCAATTTGTCTTCAGCCCAGTTTTTNACTGTNACTTCGGGGATTTTTACATCATCCCCCAAGGCCTTCTTATAAAAACTCTCGTAGGAGGAGTAAACAGACTTGTAAGCTGCCTCGTTATCCTTCGTAGTGTAATAATCAGGATGATTGAAGTGTTCGAGAAAACATATTCCGTCCGGCACATTGCGCCAAAGACCGTTGATCAGCTTGACTTCGGCCGATGGAACTTCAATCTGCAAAACTACTTTTACGACGTTGCGTCGGAGTCGGCAACTGACCTCATTGATCGTATCACCTGCATTCTTGTGTATATCAAACGATCCGCTCATAGGCAGGTAATGCTTGCCATCAGGCCCGGTTGTTATGCAGCTATTGGGACCATCAATATTTATATTGAAGGCTGTGCTGAAGGATTTGATATAGTTACATGTATCAAGTTTTTGTTTATCATTTCTGTCAAGCAGCAAAGGGTCATGGGTGTTGGCNATGATCAGACCGCTGTAATACACATCCGGGCGNTTAGGCACGATCACTTGAAGTTCATTTAGTTGAGTCTGGCTTTCGAGNTCATAATATTTAGGCCAACCTATACGNCTGCCCTGCTCATTATACTCTATGAACCAGAAATCTTTNATGGTATTTTCATCAACGTCATTATCGCCAAATGCACGGCTGACGGATTGATCGCCTTCAAAACCATCGCTGACCGAAAGTTGCAGCGAGATAGTGCGCTCAGTGCCTGAATCGGNGTTATCAATCGAAATATCACCTGCATCAGTCATGCTATCGCTGCATGAAACAGCGAGTAATGACAGAGCCGGNANTAGTATTCTTAATCGCTTATATATGTTCATGATCGGTCTTTTTAGGGANTAAAGTAAGAAGGCTACTGACGTATGCAACGGACNGCGCANGCAGCACTGCGGCTACCTCGGTCAAAACTCGGTGTGAGCTGTATGCCGGCTCTTGTCATATCCATGCGGTTGCAGTAGTCAGAATTGATAGGTACACTCATCCAGTTCATTCCTTCAGGGCCTCTGTTATGGGTGGCTGTGGGACCTTCGTAAAAACTGGCATTTGTTGAGTTTTTACATCCTGCAAGGGGAAACCACGCTGTTCCTTTACTTGTATCTTCGGGATTAAGATATAAGTGATAACCCTTTACGGAACTGTGATCGTTTGTTCCTGTTCCAGTATTGTTCTTTTCTACAGAATTTGTCTTGAAATAACTTTTCACGACATTACTGTTATCTCTGTAACTCACCTCGTAGGATGCGAAACCTTCATAAACACCATAGTCAGGTACTTCCCATCCGGGAGGACAGGGATCGAAGATACTCTTCGTATCAGAGTACCAGTCGGGGTTATCCCACACATTTCTTTCGTAGGGATTGGATAGTGTGAGTGCGTCATTACCAAGCCAACGGCGTAAATTGTAGTTGAGCGGTGGAACCTTCTTNTTGGAACAATAGAAATAGGTGTGCGGTTTTGTAACAGCTTCGGCATGCGAATTGGCAAACAACTGGCGCAACATATTATAGTTAGAACTATTATAAGCAAAAGCAGTTATAACATTGCCATCCACGTCATATACGTTCCTTAGCTGGGGGTATGGCAACGGTGCATGACGACCATACTGATAATACATGCCGAAAGTGTTTATCAGATTTGCGTTATCTGATCCGGGTTCGGAGGTCAATGCACCCAAGTTACGGTCCATCATGTACTTATTATGGAACGTTGTCTGCCAATAACTTGATTCATAACGGTGTACTTCACCGCCGGGAACAGTATATGCATATTTACCCTCTTCCCAAGCATGACTCCACTCATCAGGGTTATAGTCAGTAAGCCAAAGATGCCAGCTCCAGAGATATAACCGTTTGTCACGAGCAGGGTCTGTGGCTTCCTTTCTTCTCACACCGATAACAACATTGCCTGCGACGGAATTAACAACAGGTCGAACATAGAACGATGTTGACCCAACACCGNTNTATGATGACATTCCCGTGTCAGAGTCAGCCGAGGAGAATTGTATCATTGGCGCAGGTTGATCCTGCCAGATTACTTCCGCTATCCACTCGTCGGTATCTTTAAGAACATTGTCAGCCGTTGCCGGGTATGGAGNCTCGTTTGACCAAAATTCGTTGATACGTGATATTGGAATCTCGTAAGTGACGGGANTCAAGTGNTTGATTATATACGAATTAGATTCAGCAAGACGGATTCTGTTCATGTCCTCCACGCGGCTGTCATTGACNATAGCNGAGGCNTCTAAAACAGGGGTCACANTATAACAGCAGTTGGCGATAATATTGAAATCGCGGATGGCATCTGTGCCGGGATATATGCGGTAGCGAAGCTCTCCTGAGCCGGTAGCCTTTGTATTCGTGGCGTGAATCTCATAATAAGTCGCTTTATCGGGCGCGGCGCGATTCTTATCCTTNGCNTGAGTAGCNTTGCCGGCCTTACCCCAGCAACTGCGCGGGAGATAATAGATAAATTCAAGATAGNCGNCGCCGGNGGCAAGTTTGTTCTGATCATCGGTTACATCTTGCTGATCCCAGTCAAGAACCTTGACGTCCGGCTCCATTGCATTGCGATATGATTCTTCAAACGAGGCAGCATCAGATCCGCGAAAACTGAGCAACTGTTCGGCCGTGTAACGTTTTTCGGGGACATTGCGCCAAAGGACATTGTTAATCTTTACNTCCTTGGTCTTAATGCGCATAACTACTTTGGCTACGTTGCGGCGCAGTTTGCAATCAAACTCCGGAATCTCTTCGTTTTTGGGAGCAGGTATATCAAACACACAGCTCATGGGGAGATAGTGGGAGGTTGTGCCATCGNTACCGACCAAAGTGGTGTATATCTCTTCTTCCTGTCGGATTTCGTCATACATGGTTTTNANACGATCTTCCGACATTGACATATCGTTCTCCTGATCGAAGAGATCCTGATTATGGGTATTGACAAGAATAACTCCACGGTATGTGTGGGAGGGATCTGTCGGAACGATGATACGGACGTTTGTTTCGCNATATTCGTAATAGCGAGGGAAGCCTATTCGGTTACCGTTTTGGTCATATTCAATCAGCCAGTAGTCTTTGATGGTGTTCTCGTCAACTAAACCATCACCGATTGCACGCGAGGCGCAAGAGTCGTCTCCACTGAAACCTTCGGATTGAAGATTGAGCGAGACGATGCGCTCGACACCTTCGCACACATCCGCCGGGGATGACACAAGGTCGTCGCTACATGAAACCACCAGCGACGAGAGCATCAACGAGACGAACATTTGGCGAAAGCGTATGATATGCTGTTTGTTAATTGAAAGCATAATAATTTTTTAATTAAGTAAGCTTATAGCAAATCTGAATCTGNCACGACNCATTTCCNGACTTGCCNTTTACCAGCCATTATTAAAATTATACCAATCCTCCCGGTCGAGATTACCTTTTCCGGCATCATGGTCGCCGGATGCATCGGTGATAGTTTCTGTAAGCCCGGTGATAGCGTTCCAGTCCTCAAACGTACAACCGCCTTGCAAAATTTCTCCGACACTTACTTGCAGATTGTAAGTAATCTTCTGNCCGGCTTTCCATTCCACATCTTTAAGCACNGTAGAGAGCGTATGGTCAGCAGCATAGGTAATGTTAACGTATAGCCTGAACTTCATGGTGAGTGTCACATCGCCNGCTTCCTTAGGTAAGACTGTAATGGCATCATTATTTTCGAATACAGGTTTAAATACTCTGGATTTCGTATCGTACTGATTAGCATGTCCCGCGCTCCAATCTTTATAGGTGTCTCCCCGGAAAGTACGACTTCCGGATTTAAGGTTGCTCCAGCCGCTCCTCTCAACGTGAGTATCGGTGCCACTNCGGGCATTGGTCTCATTGAGATCATCGGGNCGCACCTCGTATGANCCGGAAACGTTGATGCCGTCAAGAACGATTTCAGTAATCTCAATACGGTTATTCTGGTTAGTATAAGCTAATTCTTCGTTATACATGATACGAATATCAAGCACGGAAAGAATATGTTCGAACGTAAATGATACTGGATCTACGGTCTTACCCAATTCCTGATCATACCGGCGACGATGGGTGGCAATCAGAAGGTCGGAGGCATTTTTATAATCAGNGGGATGNGTATAANTGAAGCTCAGCCGTCCATCATCGTAGTTGACATCCGTAACTGTCCGGNTTTTATTTATAGCCTCAATCGGNTGAAGGGCNACGAAAGAGTGGATGTGATTCGGAAACCAGTAAAGAGTGGTNCCATAATTCCACTTCCCGGAGGTGAATGTAGCCTGACGNCCGTTCATAAGTTCGGTGAGANTGCCCTCGCCGGTTGCGAGACATACGTCACCATAGACCGTGAAAGGCTTTGCGGTGAGATTGGCAGTTGTTGTCACTGCTGCGCGAGAAGGTTCGGCCGTGACAAATACCAGCTCCTCAGATCCGGCACACTGNGGCTCGGAGTCTGCTGACGAGCATGAAACCATCATGGCAGCAAGCGCGTAAGCGCAGCATGNAAAGTATTTAAGATTGTCGATCATAGCGGTACAATTATTTACCGATATTTATGGTAGAATTATCTATAACGGTCAGGTCTATGACCTTATGCTCGCCGACAGGACTGTTCCACTCTTTTACTGTTGTAGAAACTGCGACTTCATTCAGAATCGGTGCTCCGGGATCAGGATCGTCCGGATCGTGGAGCCCTACGCCCTTGGAATAATCGAGCAGGTAGGTGTATTCATATCCCGCTTTCCATTCTGTTGCGATAGGCAGAGCCGCCCAGCCATACTCACGGATTTCCTGAGTCGCAGGTAGATTATACTCAGAGGCGGCAGTAAAATCAGTGGCAGTAAAATAGCGGTTGCCGCTTTTGTAAAGACGTTTCATGACACTGCCGGTTGATTTTTCAACCGCCAGATATATCACCGTCATCTTTTGTTCGTCAGAGTCATCAAGATCAGAATAGCCGGGATAAGGATAGAGCCGAATGCCGGATTTATCGGTGACGCGTAGCAGAACGCTGAAATACATTCCCTGCCGGGTGTTTGGTGCGTCATCATGATGATTCCATGCATCGTGAGTGTAGGGAATCACCATAGACCAGCCGCCGTTGCCCATTATGGATGAAGCTGTATTCTCTGAGTTGTTACTGCCTCCGTCAATCGGGATAACCACGTCGCCTGATTCACGGAAGATATATTCAACGCAGTCTCTCACAGGTGATTCATCGAGAATCCAACCGCCGACGCTGTTATCGCCTTCCTCGGGAGCGTCAGGCACGGCAGCGAAGTTGAAAGTGCCTTCTGTAACAGGACGGCCAATTCTCACACCGGCAATTTCGACGTTGTAGGAGGCGTTGGTTCCCCATGCGCGGAGACCCACACGAGTCATCTGGTGCTGGAAGTCAAGATTAATGCCGGAATAGAGATTTTCAGTCTTCGTACCGTCGGCTGAGGCAACCACAAAATCAACATGGCGGGCTATGTCTCTGTTGATTTTGAAATTTTCAAGACGGTAGTCAAAGGTTGATGCCGACGAATGATTGGTAAGCGCGAAACGAGCGGATGTCTCATCTTCATCGACACTCTGGCGCAGGTCACTGCGCGAGGGATAGAACGCAAAGAATTTCAGGCTTCCTTGTTTCTCATCTTTATTGCCGGGCCAGCGGCATAAATCAGAGCGGAATTTGCCGTCACCGTCTTGTGTCACTCTTTGCTCACTGAAATATTCTTCCAGAGTTCCGTCGGCAGAGATACGGGATTCATCTTCAGGACAGAAAGCTGTAACGTCAAATCCGGAGGCGAGAGCCCCAAGCATATCCTTATCTGCCGAGCGGCTGTTGACACCGGGCAACGACACCTGAAAAGAGATGATGTCTTCAACTGCCTGCCGGCTGCCAGTCATATCTTCCTGACTGCATGACGACATCAACCCAGCGGACAGAGCCAGAATTGCGATATATGAAAGTTCTTTCTTATTCATGAATACAACAGGATAGATTATGAACCGGGAACGACAACACCCGAAGACGGTTTTGTCTGCCATGGTTTTACGCTGACTGAAACGCCAACCTTGTCACTTATGATGGGCTTGCCGGCATCAGGACTCTCGGGGTCATGAAGACCGACACCTGAGGTATAATCAAGCGTGTAAGTATAGACGCAACCCGACTCCCATTCGCCTGTTACGGGGAGCGCAGCCCATCCGAACTCTTTCACATCTTCATCGGCAGTCAATGTGTAGGGCGATTTGAAGGCTNCGTCAGTGAAGTAGGCGTTGTCATTTTTGTACAGGCGGGAGCTGACAGTTTTCCCGGTCGCCTTATCGACAGCGAAATATACTTTCGGAGTATTGTCGACATCGTGCGTGAAAGGATATTGCTGCTGACCGTAACCGTCTGTAGGAGTTGCATCAACTACTCTAAGAAGCACACTGATGTACATTTGATTTTTTTGATTCTGACCATCACCGAGAAAGTCCCATCCGCTATATGTCGCGGGCAGAAGCATAGCACAGTTGTCGTCATTGCCGACCTTGCTACCCATTATGGATACCGCTGCGTCGGCAGTGAGGGGTGAACCGGCGGTTCTGTCGAGCGAAACGATTTGGTCCCCTTTCCGGTAAATGTACTCAACTATGCCTTTGCCAAGATCTCCGNCCCAATCTCCCCCACCCTCGATGGCCTGAAAATCAAATGTACCTTCGACACCGACGCCACCCAGACGTACACCGGCAATCTCTATGTCGCAGCTTTTGTTAGCTCCCCATGCTTGCAGCTCGACGCGACTGAGTTTATGCTCGAAGTTGAGAGTAATGCCTGCAAACAGATTTTTTTCCATAGATCCGGTGGTATATGCGGTGATGAAGTCCTGCTGGTCAGCTATGTCGGCAGCCACACGGAAATCAGTCAGTTTGTAATCAATGGCGAGATCACCGCCGTTAAGAGTTGTCGCATTAACCAAATTGGCACCATCGGTCAGGTCNGGGTAAAATGCGAAAAACGCCAGATTGCCGTCTTTGCCGGGAGCGGGCCACAGACAATTTTCTGAGGTAAGCAATTCAAGACCGGTGTCATTAATGATACGCTCTTGGTTGATATACTCGTTCATCAGACCCGCAGGAGTCACAAGGTCAGGGTCGGCAGGATTAAATGCTGTGACACAGAAGTGAGGAAGATTATCTTGTGTGATAATCTGAGCCCGGCTTGNGANGGCGGGAAGCGATGTGCGGAATATTATGGGATGACTCTCACGATCACTGATATGGGCAACATCATCTTCAGAACAGGCAGCCAAAAGCAGCGTAGCACTGAGTAAGCATAGTGTAGATTTCATCGTAGTATTCATAGGTGATATTTTGGCTGTCATACGACTGCGGAATGGTTTATTAAGGTTATTATNTCTAAGTATAATTAACAACGGATAAGAGGTAGTAAGTCATTTATTTCCATAAAGTAAGTTGCAGTTTATTCATGGATATATACGAAAGTTTGATGACAAACTTACTGCTAAATCATCATCGTTTATTTTAGAGATTTAATAAAAAAATAATAACATAGCAAACTATCTCCACAAATAAACGGCTATTTACTTCTAAATAATACACAAAATTACGACATTTGTGTAGTTAATGACAAAAAACAACTATTAAAATAAGTTAAAAGGAAGGGTTATTCAGGTAACAACGTTATAGTAACTACGAAATGGTCATAAACCATTTTTTAGAAATATATCGGAGGAAACGGAATCAATTTTAGCGTGCGCACGTCCGATGTTAGTCGGGCGATGGACAAAAATATGCACCCTAAGATGATTCTCAGTCTCCGCAACTGTCGAGGCCGAGTTGAATCATATCATCTTCATCATTTCTTTCGGCACAGTCCGGTTTAGGAGGGATAGCCTTGATGAATTTGGCGGGATTTCCTGCTACTATGGTGTTTGGGGCAACGTCTTTCGTGACTACACTTGCAGCTCCAACCACGGCATTATCTCCGACTGTCACGCCGGGCAATATGGTAGCTCCCGCACCTATCCATGCGTTCTTGCCGATATGGACGGGCTTACAGGTTATGACCTGACGCTCGTAGAGGTCGTGATTGTTGGAGATAAGCTGAACGTTAGCCGCTATCATCGCGCCGTCATCTATGGTGATACCTCCTGCCGACATCATCAGGCATCCGGGCATGACCACAACGTTTTTACCTATGCTGACCATGTGGGGTCTGACAGCCGTTAAGGGCGTTCCGACACGGCTGCCCTCCCCCATCGAAGGAAATATCCTGTGCATAAGCTCAGAGTACTCAGCAGTTCCCGGCATCGTGTGGTTAAACTTGAAAACAAGTTGATTATGTTCATTGGCGAGAGTCAATTCTTCCTCGGTCTGTTTTGTCACGTCTATTCTGATTTCTTCCATAATGATAATATAACGATTTAAAATCAGTTTTTCCTCTTTCTTGTATATTTGGCTTTGACAAAAAGTGCGGGGGTAATAATCAGTAGTGCGATTGTGCCGAGGAACATATCTCCGTTTGCCATACTGTATCGGCTTTTGCGTACGTTCACACCTGATGATTGGACGACTTCTGCCGGTAACAGTCCCTGAGCCTGCGCAATGCGGTTCTGTACGTTCACGGCTGCCATATCAGGNTTTNTTCGCCGACCCGTGTGGTATGCCATCATGAAAATCCCGCCCCTTAAAGCGANAATCCCAAATTTTGGGTTATAGNATTGAGATAAATTCCCTCAGTGCGAGGGCNAANGGTTCGGGGGCTTCCATGGCGGTNAAATGTCCGCCGTANGGCATCTCCGAGAACTGGACAAGGGGGTAATTGCGCTCAATCCACNGCNTAGGTACAGGNAAAATATCTTTCGAAAACCGTGCGATAGCGGTTGGAACGGTCACTTTACCCATCGGAGGGAGAGTGTAGGAATTGCCATAATATTGTCTTATGGATGATTGGGCGCAGTTGGTCATCCAGTAGAGTGTCAGATTATCAAGAAGGTCGTCAATTGAGAACCGTTCCCAGTCAG